>NZ_JBEXMW010000050.1:0-53358 GCF_040610775.1 Nonomuraea sp. NPDC003709
GCCACCAGATGTCCGTACGCCCCCAGATACGGCTGCAGGTCGGTCACCGGCTTACCGTCCTTGCTCACGCTCAGCGTCAGCTTGCTCGCCTGGCCGGGCACGAGATCACCCGCCAGGGAGACCGTGTAGCCGTCCACCTCAGCCGTACGAGCCACCGGGGCAAGAGGCTGCGGCTTGTAATCCCCCGCGACCAGCAGATCCGCACCCAGCGTCAGATTACCGCCGCCCACCGGAGCGAAGTCCGCGAACGCCCGGTACACGCCCGGATCCGCCAGCGTCAGCCGCACCGACCACGCCCCGTCCCCGTCCTGGACGGGGTGCAGGTGCTGGAAGCTCGCCAGATCCCGCGACACCACGATGAAATGCAGCTTCTTGTCATGCTCGACCTGGTAATCGGTCACCGGCCTGCCATCAGGGCCGGTCACCGTGAAGCGGAAGTCGGTCGGCTCGCCGGCCTTGACGGTGGTCAACGGGTTCAGGGTGTAACCGTTCTCGGACACTTGAAGCCCCCTAGGGGTATCGCTCTTCGTCTGTTCGTGCTCGCCTTGCGGGGCCATCCCGGCGTGGTCCTCTTGCGGGGCCATTGCGGCGTGGTCCTCTTGCGGAGCCATTGCGGCGTGGTCCTCGACCTGCGCCGGGGCCGCCGTCGGGCCGACCACCTGGCCCACGCCCAGGGCGCCGCCGAAGACGACGGTCAGCCCCAGGACGTAGGCGCCGAGCTTGGCGGCGGCGTTCATGCCTGGCCCGCCAGCTCGTATCCGGCCTCCTCGACCGCGGCGGCGATCTCCGCGCGGCCGGGGCCTTCGCTGTTGACCGTCAGCAGGCCGCCGGCCAGGTCCACCTCCACGGAGGTGATCCCCGCGACCCCGCTGACCTCTTCCTTCACCGAGCTCACGCAGTGGCCGCAGGTCATGCCCTTGACGATGTAGGTGGTGGTGCTCATGACGTCTCCCTCTTTGTAGTTTAACACCCTACCCCCCTAGGGTATCCAGAAGGGTTTTTGGGGATTCAGCCGACAGGATCGCTCTCGCGTACGGCCGGCCTGCGCATGAGAGCGGCCGTGAGCGCCGCGCCCAGGACGGCCACCACCGCGGCGCCCGTGAAGGCGGCCTGGAAGCCGAGCTGCTCCTGGGAGGTGGCCAGCGCGGTCATGACGGCCAGGCCCAGCGCGGAGCCGACCTGGTAGGTCGTGTTGACGATGCCGGAGGCGAGGCCCGCCTCCTCCGGGCGGGCGCCCGACATGGCCGACATCATCGCCGGGATGTACGCCAGGGACATCCCGACCGCCGCGATCAGGCTCGCGGGGAGCACGTTCGTGGCGAACCCGCCGGTGAAACCGAGCCCGGCCACCCCGGCCGCCAGCACCGCCAGCCCGACCACGATGAGCGGCTTGGCCCCGAACCTACCCAGCAGCCTTGCGGTGATGCCGATCATGAAGATCATGATCGCCACGGTCATCGGCAGCAGCGCCGCGCCACTGGCGAACGCGCCGTACCCGAGGACCTGCTGCAGGTAGAGGTTGAGGAAGTACCACATGGGAATCCAGGCCGCGCCGAGCAGGGCCATGGCCAGGTTGGAGGTGGCCAGGCCGGGCGTGCGCCAGATGGCCAGGGGCATGAGCGGCTCTCTGACCGTACGCTGCACGAACAGGAACAGGGCGAGCAGCGCCGCGCCACCGAGTCCGGCCGGCCAGTTCGCGGCGACGATGGCGTACACGACGAGCGCGATGCCCGCGGTGACGGACGCGGCGCCCACGAGGTCGACGGATCCGCGCTTGCCGCGCACGGCGGGCAGCAGCCTGGTGGCCGCCAGCGTGGCCAGGCCGATCGGGACGTAGATGATGAAGACCCAGGGCCAGCTCAGATACTCGGTGATCACGCCACCGAGGAACACGCCCGCGGTGCCACCCGCCGGGGCGGCGGCGCCGTACAGTGCCATGGCCTTGCCCAGCTCGCGGGCGTTGTGGCCGAAGAGCATCATGAGCAGCGCCATGGCGGCGGGCGCGATCAGCGCCCCGCCGATGCCCTGCACGGCACGCCCGGCCACCTCGACCCAGGCGGTGGTGGCAGCGGCGGCGACCACGGATCCGGCGATCAGGACCGCCCATCCCGTGACGAACACCCTGCGCGCCCCGAACAGGTCGGCCAGCCGTCCGCCGAGCAGCAACAATCCGCCGAAGGCGACCACGTAGGCGTTGAACACCCACTGCAACCCGCCGTCGGAGAAGCCTAAGTCGCGCTGCATGTCGGGGAGCGCGACGCCGATGATGGAGGTATCCATGATCACCATGAACTGTGCCGCCGCGAGCACGATGAGCGCCCACCAGCGTCTTTCGTCAGCCATGACGTGACCCCTTCCTTCCTTACTACCCCCAGGGGGTATATCTGGGAACGGCGAGGAACGTAACACACCCCCCTGGGGTATGTCCAGTTCGAAGTCATGCGCGCCCGGGCGCGATATTTGGCATGATCGAGCTGTTGCCTGACGGGTGGCCCCCTGAGTGGAGGGGGATGGACACGGAGAGGAATCCGAGATGTCGTGGGGGATGGGGTTAACGCGCCTCACCTGGGGCTGACCACTCGTTCTCCGCGCATTCCGCGCATCTGGTCTGTGCGCAACACAGGGAGCGCAGCCATCCCTTGCTAGGCTGCATGTCAACCGTTGGGTCTCACCCCGGCAGGTGAGGCCGTCGAAGAAGTGGGGTCACACCGTGAAGAAGCTGCTCGTTCTGGCGCTGATCGCCCTTGGGGGGTTGCTGATCTGGCGTAAGGTGCAGGCCGACCGCGCAGAGCTCGATCTCTGGACCGAGGCGACCGGCAGCGAGAACTAACCGACCGGCGAGGCGATGAGTGACGTCGTCCCCATCAAGCTGGTGTGCCTGGACCTGGCAGGCACCACAGTCGGTGACATCGCCATGGTCGAGCGCGCCTTTGCCGAGGCGATCGCGACCCAGGGCATAGTGCCCGGGACCGGAGCATACGCGCGTGCCATGGTTCACGTGCACCGGTCCCGGGGCTGCCCCAAGATCGATGTCTTCCGTGGGATCTTCCCCGGGAACGAGGCCCAGGCACAAGCGGCGAACCTGACGTTCGAGCGCTCCTACGAGGGCACTCTGGAGCGGGCGGGTCTCGTCCCCGTGCCCGGAGTTCTGGAGGTCCTCGACAAACTCCGCGGCACCGGCATCAAGCTCGCCCTGATCACCGGCTTCAGCCGCACCACCCTGAGCCGAATCCTGAGCGTCCTCGGCTGGCACGACAAGATCGACCTGGCCATCTCCCCCGAAGACGCCGGCGGCCGCGGCCGCCCCTGGCCGGACATGGTCCTGCACGCGGTGCTGCGCCTCGGGGCGGAGGACGTCCGCCAGGTGGCCGTCATCGGCGACTCCGAAAGCGACATGCTCTGCGGCAGGCGCGCGGGGGCGTCGATCGTGGCGGGGGTGATGACCGGAGTCCACAGCCGGGAGCGCCTTCTGAAGGGCGGCGCGACCCACATCCTTGACTCGATCACCGACTTCCCTAGTTTGGTACTGAGCGATGACCTTGGTACGACGCAGGTAGCTTCGTCCGCCCGGTAAGCTATCTTCGTCGAAGGGGCCTTAGCTCAGTTGGCAGAGCGCCTGCTTTGCAAGCAGGAAGTCAGGAGTTCGAATCTCCTAGGCTCCACTCATATGAAAGCCCAGGTCAACGGCCTGGGCTTTCGATCTTTGTGGGGCCTGGTTTTGGGGCCGTGCCCGTTACGTGCCCGATGGCTTCTTGGCCAGTGCGCCGCGGGCGAGCGCATCAAGCTTGCGCGCCACTTCGCGCTGGCGCTCGTCGGTGGAGTGCTGGTAGACGAGCGCCGCCCGGGTGCTGGAGTGCCCCATGCGGGTCATCAGCTCTCGGGTGGACGCGCCCGTGCTGGCAGCCAGGGTGTTGCCGGTGTGCCGCAGGTCGTGGAAGTGGATCTTCGACACGCCCGCGTCTTCGAGCGCCTTGGCCCAGACGCGGCGGTTGAAGTTGGTGTTGCGGAGCGCCCCGTTGTCGGGTCCGGCGAAGATCAAGCCTTCCGGTCCGTCCTGGGTGAAGTCCTTCACGTGGGCGCGCAGCTCATCAATGATCAGGTCCGGGATGACGACAGTTCGCCTGCCCGCGTGTGACTTCGGCTCGGTGAAGACGAGGCCCTTCCCAGTGATCTGGATCAGCTGGCGTTCGATACGGACCGTTCTGGCGTCGAGGTCGAGGTCCCGCCGCTGAAGTCCGGTCAGCTCGCCCCAGCGCAGGCTGGCGAAGGTGGCCAGCAGGATGAGTGCCCGGTAGCGGTGTTCGATGACATCGACGATGCGGTAGACCTCTTCCACGGTCAGGACAGGCCGTTCGGGAGACCGCTCCTGGCCGGCCCCCTTGATCCGGCAGGGGTTGCGTTTGATGAGCAGGTCATCCACAGCTGTGGACAGAACGGCTTTCAGTAGCCGGTACGCCTTGGCCATGGTTACCTCGCTGACCCCCTGCTCAAGCAGTGCCTTCCGCCAGCGTCGGACGTGCGGTTCCTTGATCGCGTTGAGCCGCTTCTCCCCGAAGGTCGGCGCGATGTGCTGGCGCAGCAAGTACCCGTACAGCTCCACCGTGCGCGGGCGCAGCTTGGGCCGCTCGTCGATCCAGTCTTGCGCGTACTTGCCGAAAGCGATCTTCCCGGCGTCCGGGTCGATCCATTCGTCATCGAGAATCTGCGCCTCGATCTTCGTTAGCCAGACCTCCGCGTCGGTCTTGGTCGCAAAGGTCTCTGGAGCCGGACGGTCCATACCATCCGGGCCGGGATAGCGGGCCTGGAATCGGCCGGACGGCAGCTTGCGCACCCGGCCGAACCGCCTCTTCGGAGGCTTCCGCTTTCGTGCCCGTCGAGGCTCGCCCTCTGGCGTTGCGTCGGTCTTGGCCATCAGGCGACCCTCCTACCTCGTGTCGCGGTGATCGGTTCGACGAGACCGGCGGCGATGAACGCCTCAAGCGCGGCCTCGGGGATGCGGACGTTGCGTCCCACGTGGATGAAGGCGATGCGACGCTCCTCGATCAGCCGCCGAGAGAAGCGGACGGACGTGTTCAGCCGTTTGGCGGCTTCCTCGACCGTGAGCAGTCGGCCCTGTGCGTAGTCGGGCAGCAGGGAGCTGTTCGTCTGTGTCATGCTGCCCTCCCCTCGATTGCCGAAGGATCTTTGCCGTCTGCTTGCGCCTGGAGCATGGCCATATGGGCACGCCAGTGTTGCCGCTCTGCCACCGATCTGAGGAGACGTAGGGCGAGCGGAGCGACGTTGGCGTCACCAGCCGGGGCGGCCTTCCAGACGTACCGGTGCGGGTCGGTCGGCTCACCGGCCTGCCCAAGCGCTTCCAGGACCCAGGTGCGGCGGTCCTGATTGTGTTCGGCGAGGGTCTTGTTGGATCACTTCCGAGACACGAGGACACGACGGCCCGCGTAGCCCAGGTGTTCGGGCTTGTGGGCCTTGGAGCGGCACCGGCCGGGAGCCATGCCGGCCTTGGCGCCCTTGGGCTGCACGCCGTACCGCAGCCAGTTGGAGCAGGCCGGCGAGCAGGGCTCGTAACGCAGGGCCTCGATGAAGCGAGCCGCATGCTCCTGTTGCACTTGCCCATCGAGGGCGTCACCGAGGGGCTTGGTCAGGTACTTGGACAGGTAGCGGATGCACTGGTCCGCGTTCGGAGTGCCCGCGAGCACGCCCTTCACGTCCACCTGATCGCCGAAGCGGAGCATGTGCAGCGGTTCGGCCGTCTCGTCCTGGTCCAGTTCGTCGAGGGCTTGGTCCCATGTCGGCAGAGCTTCACCCGTGATCGGGTCGAGGTAGCCGACGCCGTCTTGCCAGGCGGGCAGGTGCTCGCCATCGAAGCGGACTCGATCGCAGGGCGGCCACCACACTTGGTGATAGGTCGCCGCCGCGATCTGCTTGATCTCTGCACGCGGCAGGGTGCCCCTGATCGCCATGTGCAGATGTGGGGCGAGCCGTTTCTGTGGCTCCACTGTGGCGAAGTACTGCACCTCGTACCCGGCCACACGGCGAAGGTTCTGCACGAACCGATCGACCAGTTTGGAGAAGTGCAGCGCGTCGCGAGCCGCCCGCGCGTAGTCGTAGCTCTCCGGGGCGACCGGCACGCCATCTCGCACCTTGCCGTACGACGGAAGCGTGAGCGTGATGAACAGAGAAGGCCGGTAGACCTTCCCACCGGAAGACTCGAAGGTCCGTCCGAGGGTCGTGTTGGCCATCTTGCGCTTGGGCAGATCAGGAGCGTCCTGCCGCCGTCTGGTCGAACGCACCCGCTTGGACAGTGTTCGGCCGAGCACGTGGCCTCGCAGGCCCATGGCGTTGATCTCTTCATCAAGGCCGACGAGAAGGGCGTCCCAGTCGGAAGTGTCCTCGCCGGCACTTGCCGCCGCATCGCGCCGGGCCTGCATGTCCGCGCGGAACTCGATGAGCCAGCGCTGTTCTTCGGTAGCCGCGCCAGGACTTATGAGGGGCTCTTCACCGAGATGCCAACCTTCCCGGCACTGCGCCATCCGGAGCTGTCGGTTGCGCTTGGCGCAAGAAGGACACTTGCTCTCCAACGTCGCCCCGCACGGGACATCGACGATCTCTTCCTTGCCGGTGACGAGGTCAAGTCGCCGGAGAGGGACAGGCCGGATGCAGACGCCGTACTGCTTGGCGACCTCTTCGGCGACTTCACGGGCGAGCGGTTGAGCCATCCGCAGCGCCCTTGGGGTGGAGCGGCGGGACATCGAGACTTCCGCTTCTCCCCGGACCTCCGTTGGCTGATGTGGACTGTTCAACGGACCTCCATTCCGATCTCGGGGACGACGAGCGTGGAGATTCCGCACTCGGTGCACTCGACCAGGGCGCGAAGCGGGTCGAGTCGCAGGACATGGATGGCACCGCAGTCGCTGCAGCGCAGGCCGTCGAGGAAGTGGGCAAGCGTCATGCGACCTCACCGGCGAACTCGGCGACCATCTCGCGGATGTCTTCGTCGGAGACATAGGCCGCGCGCACCCGGGTCGGATCTGGCGATGTCTCCAGTCGGACGTAGCCGACTCCAGCGCCCAGCTCCGGCCGAGGAGAGATCTGGTCGGCCAGCGCCCCACAGTCCCGGGCCCCCTCGCCGAGGACCATGTCCACCTGTTCCGATTCGTCGAGCCGAAGCGCAATCTTGTCGGGGAACAGGTTCCGGATGTTCATGACCTCCTTGCGCGGGTCCTGCAGCGCCGCCATGACGCCGACTCCGACGGCACGCCCCTGAGTGGTGAGCGTTGCCAGAGCAGCGGAGATGCGCCGCCGCAGATCTTTGTCGGATTGGTATGCGGTGAGGAAGGCCACCTCGTCGACGAGCACCAGGACGAAGGGATCGTCGACGGTCGGCATGTGGGATCGCTGCTGGCCGGCGAAGCGGGCGGCGCGGGCTTGCATGACCTTGACGGCGTCGTCCAGCAGGTCGGCGCAGTCGGCCGGATCAGCGGCGTAGCGTGCCCCGAAGAGAGCCCGCCCGAAGGACAGCTCCATCAGCTTGGGGTCGTGCCTGTCTCGATCCGAGAGATCGTAGGCTGCGCCACCTGTGCCCGTTGCGCGAGATCCTTACCGGTCAGACCCGCATCCCTGCGTAGCCGCCGCAACAGCTCGCCCAGCGCCCTCAGCCGATCCCGTCGCTCTGCCACACGGAGCGTTCTACCACCAGGCCATGCCGAGCATTGCCGAATTGTTCTTATAGGAGATCAAGCGGCGGCGCGGAGCGCCGCCGACGTGGCCCTGCGCTCGGCCGCACGCTGCGCGTGCGGCCTGGGGGCCGTTCTCGCGCACGGCCGTGCTCGGGCCGCTATGAGCTGACTATTCGCCGATGATGCTACTGAGATCGTCCCGGCGCGGAGCTATATGGCTAAACATAATCAGGTATAACGACTGTCCGATATCCAATCGAACGAGATGACGCGCTACCATGCATTGACATATAGTCACACCTTTCCCGTCGGCCACTATTTGGAGCGCTCCATGGACCTCGTTGACGTCAAGAACTTTGGCGCGGTCGACGCAGATGCAGACGGCCTGTGGCGTGACTGTTTCCAGGACCACCCCGCATATCTCTCTGCACTCGGTAGGGAAAAATTCCTCATCCTTGGGCGCAAAGGGTCTGGGAAGACGGCAATCTTCAAAAAGATGATTACCGAGAGCCGCCATGACTACTTTGCTTATGGCCATTCCTTTGATGACTACCCTTGGCAGCATCATGACCTTCAAGCCCAGGTAGGCGTTCCCGAAGAGCGTCGCTATATTCATAGCTGGAAATATTTGATTCTTATCAGCCTGGCCAAGGTTCTTCTTAATAACGACAGCAGCCAGCCATGGAGCGACGACGCGCTGGATGCAATCGGCTCTATAGAGGACTTCGTAGTAGACTCATACGGTTCTCGCGATCCCGACCTTCGGCAACTCTTTAGTCCAGAGAAAGAGCTCCGATTCAAGGGCACTCTCCGGCTTCCATTTCTGCATGTTCAAGGGGATCGCGTACGGGTCCGTGAACTTCCCGTTCACATCCAGGAAGTCAATCGAGCAATACAGGCAAATATTCTCGCCGCGCTGAACCCGCAGAATCATTACTATGTGTGCTTCGATGAGCTCGATCTAGGATTCTCACCCAGTGATCAGAGCTACGCCGATCGACTCATTGGACTGATAATAGCGGCGCGCGATCTCAATGTCGCGGCCAGAGATGCCGGCAAGCGTCTCAATATTGTCGTCTTTCTCAGGGACGACATCTACCAGAATCTTCGATTCGAAGACAAGAATAAAATTACGGAGAACTATTCTGTCCATGTTCGCTGGATTGAGGACGGGAAAGGCCTCACCCTAAAGCAGTTGATGGAGAGTAGGTTCGCTAAGACGCTAGGAGTAGAACAAGGTAGCGTTGCCTGGGAAGATGTATTTGACGAGGTTCGCGAAATGCCCAGCCGGCAGACCAAATATAAGCATCTGTGCGACAGGACTTTTCTGCGCCCTCGCGACATGATCAAATTCTGCAACGAGATACTCGTAGCCCACCACGACACAGGGACTAGTGCTACTAAATTTGAGAACGTGGCTGTCCATACGGCACGTGAGGAGTACTCAAGCTATCTACTCAATGAGCTTGATGACGAGATCTCAAAACATATACCCACATACAAAGAATACCTAGAAGTTATCAAAGTCGTGGGCACCGAAAAGTTCTCTCTCAACGACTTCAAGGTCGCCTGGAACAACAGCTCTGCGTTGAAAGATGTCGAGCCAGTTTCGGCACTGGCGCAACTCTTTGAATATTCTGTTGTCGGCTACCTCAAGCCTGGAGGCAGAGGCGGCGGGTCGGAGTACGTATGGCGTTATCTGGATCCTCGTGCGCGCTTTACGGAGTCTGCTGACACCTATCGCATCCATCCAGGCTTTAAGGAAGCGCTCGGCCTACGGACGCAATCGCGTTCTTGACGTCTAGAAGCAGCTGCCTTTGTCTGAAATGCTTCTCAGCAAGGCATTGGAATCAAGCAATCGAGTTCCATCCTCCACGATCGCCTCAATGTGGCTGGCCACCGTAAATGGCTGGGGGCAATCGAAGGTCCAGGGCTTCGTTCCTCAGCCCCGGCCCATCGGACACTGTGGCTGGCGTGCCCGTTGCGTGCCCGACAGGGCGGGGAAGCAGGGGGAACAGTGGGGAGTCACGGGGCATGCCACACGCATGTTGATCTGCGTCTTCGCTGATGGAGCAAGATCGGCATGCGTCTTTACAAGCAGGTAGTCAGGAGTTCGAATCTCCTAGGCTCCACCTGAGAAGACTCTCCCTCGCCGATCACTGTGAGGCGAGGGAGAGTGACAAACTGTATGGCTACCGCGTCCGTGGTCACGCATCTGTCGCCTGTGGTGACCGCCGTCCTGAAGCGATCGTCCTCCGCGAGCCGCTCACGGTCCCCATGGTCGCGTGCTCGATGGCCTAGCCATGACACGCGAAGTGCAGCAAGCGAACAACCCCCTACCTGGGTGATGGGTATCTCAACTTGGGAACCCGATTTTGTGCCCTGATCGGGGCCTTGCCCCCGCTCAGAAGTTGGACTCTGGGTCGCCACCGCTCACCGAAGCTGACCGCGGCGGATCGCACGCTGGTCGCACACGGCTGGCACTCCTGCGCCGGATCGGCTCCCGGGCGATGGTGGAGGGCGGCCCCGGCTTTCGCCCGGTGTCCTTGGTCGGGCCGGGAGCGAGGGGGCCCGTACGCTGGCCCGGCGGGTCGCGCAGGTTCCTTCCTGCCCGCAAGTGTCCGACCTGGGTCCCCTCGCTTCGGGACCCGGCGCGGCCAAGGTGGGTAAAGCAGGTGGCCCGGCTCCGACCTCGACTGCTTCGTCCCGAAGCCACATCACCGGAGCGTCGACCTGACTCAGCAGGAGGTGGTGGTCTCGGCTATGCAGGAATCGGTGCCCGGCCCGCCGTTAGCGGTGTCGGTGCCCGGCCCGCCCAGGATCCGGTCGTTGCCGGCTTCGCCGTCGAGGGTGTCGTTGCCCTCGTCGCCGCTGATGTCGTCGTCGCCGTTGCCGCCGAAGACGGTGTCGTTGCCGCCACCGGCGGCGACCCGGTCGTTGCCCGCGAAGGAGAGGATGACGTCGTCGCCGCCCAGCGCGGCGATACGGTCGGCGAACGGTGACCCGCAGATGACATCGGCGCCCGAGGTGCCGACGATGGTCTGCCCCGAGGTGGCGGTGCGCCGGTCGATGGTGCAGCCTGGTCCGTTTTGGAGCGTCCCGTCGACACTGTTGGTGTTGAAGAAGCCGCTGCCGGTCTCTGCGGGGTTGTTGGTGAGGACTAGGCCCGTTTCCCCAGTTAGCGCGCGGGTTTCGCCCTGCGCCGACGCCACGTCGTCGTGAAGCAAGATCCGGTCGGAGAAGAGGTACGTGTCGTCGTGTGGTCCCGAGATCTGCGAGCGAACCGACTGAGCCGGGACGGGAGCACCGCGGAAGTTGTAACTTGCGCTCTGCGTCGCGCTCATCCCTGCTTGGTCCATGAGCGCGTAGCCCTGGTAGGAGAACTTGGCGGTGGAAAGCGAGGTCCCCGGCGGCGTATGCACATTCAGCGAGAGCGTGCATTCCTTATTCGAAGCATCACCACCAGATTCGATGAGCGTCTCGTATGAGCTGAATGTAACGGTGAACGACTTCCCGTCGGGGCTGATCGCCGCCTCCCATGTCCCGGGCGGGCACCCGTTTCCGTTCGCACTGACGCTCGAGATGTATGCCTCGGCCGGGTTGGGGACCGTGGATGCCGCGACCGCGGGCGTCATGACTGCTGCGGTGAGGACGGCGGCGGCGAGTGTACGTGCGGCCAGGTTGGGGAGTGTGTTGCGCATGATGAATGGCATAGGGCATTCCTTTCCGTGGTGAGCATTTCCAGCGAGAACGTCAGGTGATTTCCTGAGGCTCGTTGACCTGTGTCAGATCGAGCTCGTGAATGGTGTCGCGGTAGCGCGGATGCCGGAGTTGTTCTTTTTTTCGTATACGCCCACACCGCTGCGATAGTGCGACAAGGGAGATACCCCAGCGTCAATCATGAAAGACGCACGCACGTTTATAAGCGGGCAAATAATCAGCAAGGAGCGAAAAGAGGGAGTGTCCTTGATGTCCGAATATCCGCCATTAAAATGGATATTATGCCCCGCAACCGATCTTGGTGCGGGGCGTTCGTGCCATTAACGTGCGAGCATGGCCAAGGTGATGTGCCGGTGCCAGGCCGTCCAGCCGCGCACCTGGCAGTGGTCCAGCCCGACCTGGCCCTTGGCGGCTTGGAATGACTCCTCGACCACCCATCTGAGACCAGCGATCTTGACTAGGGTCATCAACGACCCTCCGGTCCGACTCATCGGCAGCCTGCGGGATTTCCTCGGTAAGTTTCAGCGCGGCCGAGGCAAGCTCGCTGAGCGTCCCGTTCGCTGCCACAAGGCGCAGCCTGAAGAGGGCCGAGGTGGCATCGGCTCGCTTCTGGTACGACGAATCCCGTGCCACGATGAACGCCTGGCTTTGCGGGTTTTCCTGCTCGATATGCCACCGGTCGTTCTGGCTCTGCCGGAAGTCGGTCAACGCGCCGGCAAAGGCGCTGTAGGAAACTAATCGCTCCTGCCAGAGTCTCTCTTCTCGCGCGGCCTGGCGGGCCTGCTTCGCCGCACGAGCCTGGAACACGTACGTGACGGTGGCCCCGAGCAACGTTCCTACGACCGCGATGATGCTCGTTATCGCGCTTGCCATCTAACCAGTGGAACACAGGTGCCTCCAGCCGGTCATCGGCTGTGCGCCACCGGACGGACGGTGTGGCCCATCGGTGCTGGCGGCGTGGAGGCATGCAAGGAGATGTCGCTGGCATCCGATTGGATAAGGTTCATGACTGCTCACGATGTGGCCCGTCTGCTGCCCGATATTCCGCAGCTCCGTGATCTGTGTCGCTCCATGGCGGTGCTGGAGGCCGTTCTGAGCCTGGAATGGTCCAGCCGCTACCACTCCTTTGACACAGGCTGGGGCCCTGGGGAGGAGATGGCCTCGATGCGCAACGGCTCGGGAGACGAATACTCCATCGTCTTCTCTGCCGCGGGTGCGTACATCCGCGGATTCGCTCACGAGGCGGTGATGAGCCCCTACGGCAACGACGGACCGTGGACGGGGGTGCTCGACCCCGTCCCCGAAATCTTCCGCCACTGTGTGCAGGAGCCCGCATTCTGCGACGAGGACGGTATGCCGGTCGTGACCGCCTGCCTGTGGCGTGAGGCCGGTGATGACTGCTGGCGGGTGGGTGAGATCGACTACCCGAACGACGTGAGCGATCCCGATGGGACGGCATATCTGTTCGCGCGGCTCGTTGATCCGTCTCCGGAGGCGTTCCGGCGGTTCGCGGAGGACTACTACGAGGTACCCGTGGACCTCGATGCGGTGCGACACGTCTATGCCCTCCGTCCGCTGACGCAGACGGTGGTCACCACGCTGAACGCTGACCTTTCTATAGAAGACCTCGCCGACGATCTAGCGGCAGCCCGATATCCGTCCGTTGCCGGCTGAGAAGCTACGCCGCCTCACGCAATCTCATCGCATCGACCCATATCCACCGTGTTGAACAGAACGATCAGGGCGGTTGGTCCGCCTGATAAGCGGGCTCGTGCTGGACACCGAGGAAGCTATCTCCGCATGAAAGGGGCGTCGTAGGCAGGCGGTTGGCCGTTCATCAACTCGGCCAGATCATCATCGGTGAGTGCAAGCTCGAAGGCGTTGCCTGCTTGCTGCGGATTCCAACCGCTACCGAGCGCCATGCGTATGGTCGCCGTCACGAGCGCTGGCCGTATGGCCATCGTCCGTTCTCCCCACCACGCGTCCGGTCGCGAGCAGGGGAGCGCCACCAGAAGGACACGACCCGATGCGTCGGCCAGTTCTACGGCGAACGTCATCGGGCCCCAGCTGTTCCCCTGGCAATACGTGGGCTTACGACGGACGTGCCAGCGGAATACAGTGCCGTCGACGGTGATGAGCCGCGAACCCTTCTTCGGGATCGCCATAAGCAACCTCCTGCCCTGTTCCGTGGGATGGCCGAGAACAGCGCGAAACGACGAGATCCAGCCGCAACAGTCACTCCTGGTCAGGCTCCTGATCGACAGGTTTCCGCAGGTGGCCACGGAGGGCATCGGAGATCACCCAAATCTACGAGGGGTCGCTCTGGCGTTCGCCGGTCAGTGGCCCGGATGCTTGAGTGGAGACATGAGCAGGCCTATCACAGACAGCGAGCTACGAGAGGCTGACTGCCGTGCGCAAGCAGCAACGCCTGCTCCCTGGCATGTGCGGTTCCTTGACGACGACGTGGGGGCTACCGGTCGACGGGTTCTGCGAACCGCAAGTACTCAGCATCGGAGTACTGACTCCGTATGCAGCAGTCTCATCGAAGTGCGAAAAGTCGCAGCAACTCCGCTTGCTCCGGGTTTACCGTAAGCAGTGGGTTATTTGCGCCCGGGTAAATCTCAGCTGCTGTCCATTGCGCGGCTCGGACACTAGAGGCAGTCCCGATCCTTACTCCGCGCGTACGGAGCTCCGCCAGCAACTGACTAGCGTCAAACAAGTACACCGACTCGATACACCAAGGACGAGTGCTGCCTCGCGACGAAGCCGCTGGTGGCGCGGGCCCCGTCAGCACGAGGTAGTAGTCCGGCTTCGTCCGCACCGTAATATCCAGTAGGCCCTCGCGCTTGAGATACCACTTCACGTTGACGGTCTGACCACGCAATGGGCCAGACGTGAACCGACCGTCGACTGCGGCGGCCACGGCGGATGTTTCCAACTCGATTCCAAAGACTTGCGCCACGATCCATTCGCCCAGATGGCCCGCGGCCATGGGCCGCTGAATAATCGCTGCGATCTTCTCGTCAATACCGTTCCGCTCCCTCAGCAACGCGGCAATCCGCTCTATGTCGACGTCGCTCATGCCGCCCCGCCTTCCGCTCCCCGGCCTACAGGCCGATGTGTTCCGCCTACCGAAAGACCGGTGAGTCAGCAAAGTGCCGGTCGCACACAGCCCACCAACTCTCTCCGCCGGCATCACGCACCAGGACACTTCGGGTAGCTCGGTTTGGGCAAGGTGCTCCCCATGTGCATTCGCCGCGCCGCGCTGGGCTTTGGGCGCCGTGCACGCTGGCATCCCACTCACGTTCCTCTAAAAGCTCCACGCCTTCAACCTAGCTTTTGCGTCTTCGCCGTCTCTAGTCTTGGTCTGGTCTGGGCTTTGCTCCCACCGAGGATGACGACATCCGGGATGCCAACGCCGAACGTCGGGTGACCGACAGGCAACGAACTGTGCTGAGCGAGGTCCTTGGGCCGCCCTGTATTGAGTCGCAGCCACCTGCAATGCTTTCCGAGTCTTCCTTCGGCATGGTGACCACTGGCTACCGGCTTGTGATGCTGGTCATGCTGACTCCGCTGCTAACATCCGGCCCTGGACATTTTTGGACCGGCCCCACAGTTGCTGTACAGCAGCCTGGTACAGCAACGCCGACGCACACGGGCACGCGTCACCAGCCGCTCGGCTCCACCAGCAAAAACACCCCGCCACAGATCATGTGACGGGGTGTTCGTGCCATTAACGTGCCATTAGCTCGCGGGGACCAGCGCGCCCGCGCTGCCGTCGTCATCTTCCCTCTTGCGCTTCTTCTCCGCCTTCTTCCGATCGGCCTTCACCCGCGCACTGAGCGCATCGGCGATCCTCTGGTGCGCGTCTCGGGTGGCGTGCTGGTAGATCAGCGCCGCACGGTCGCTGTCGTGCCCCATACGCGCTTTGAGATCAGCGAGGAATCCCCCCGGATTGCGCAGCCAGCGTGTTCCCCGTGTGCCGGAGATCATGAGAGTGCAAGCCCAGGAGACCCATTTCCTTAAGCGCGTCCGCCCATCGGGCCTCACGCCGGAAGTTGCCACCCCGCAGGAACGCGCCCCGCTTGCCGAGGAACACGAAACTGTCTTCTGCCTCGTCGACGAACAATACGAAGTGCTCGACCAGCGAGGGGACGACGACTGAGGGGATGCTGATGGTCCGCCGGCCAGCCTGATCTTCCCGTCGCCATCGCCCCCAGGACAAGCCCGAGCAGACCAGGGGGCAGGGGCGAAGGTCGTTCTTCCAGCGGGGAGCTCCACCTCCACCCCCGCCCTCTGGCCCGCTCCCCTGACGGGTGGGACGATCAGGGAAGGGGCCGAATGATAGGTATGCCTGTACCGGACTTTCTCGGTTTCCTTGTAGATGGCGTGAGGTCCAACGGGGGCCGAGCGAGGACGAAACACGTTATAGCGGCCAGAATCCAGAGAGCGCCAAGGCCGATGCCCATCCATCCACTAATGATCAGGGACTCATAGGACGCATCAGCGTGCGGTGTGCTTCCGAAATACTGGTGCTCTCGCATCAGCGTCCAGAGTTCGCTAGATCTTGCCCTCTCTCTGGCATCCTGTGCATATCGTTCGAGAAGGATGCTTGGAACGAGAACCAGGCAGCCGATCCACATCAGAACGAATCGCGCACGCCTTACGGTCACTTGCCGCCTCCCTGCTTCAAGGTGGAATGAGAGTAGTTGAGCGCCTGAAACGACCACAATGAGGGCCTACGGCGTGCCCGATCGGACGGGAAACCAGAGGGAACAGCGGGGAGTAACGGGGGACACGATCAGCCCCCTGAGCAGGGTCTACGCAGATCACTCAAGATCGTCGTAGCTATTTGCGAGCAGGAAGTCAGGAGCTCGAATCTCCTAGGCTCCACAGGAGGTCAAAGGCCACTACTCGTGATCGGGAAGTAGCCTTTTCGATCTTTTACAACTGCAGAGTACAGCTACGGCTCCGCTTTCCGCCGAAGTCTGATCTAGCCGATGAGGGCCTCGGTGATCTGACGGGTGGTCTGCGCGGCGACCCTCGGGTTGACGGCGGCATAGGCGGTGTAGGCGTTCAGACCGGTGGCAAGGGCCCAGCCGCGACCCCGGGTCCAGGTGGCGTCGTCTACATCGAGCGCGGCGCGGAAGGCGGCCCGGCTGTCGGCCGACATCAGCGTGTAGGCGATGGTCAGGTCACAGGCCGGATCGCCGATGCCGAGCCCGCCGAAGTCGATGACCGCGCTGAGACGGCCGCCGACGGTCAGCAGGTTGCCGGTGTGGAAGTCGCCGTGGAACCAGACCGGAGGGCGATCCCATCCGGGGGCGCTCAGGGCCGCGTTCCACAGTTCGGTCATGGCGGTAGTGTCGAACACGCCGTCGGCCTTTGCGATGGCGACCCGCGTCGCGCGATCCCGGCCCCCCAACGGCTGGTCAGCGAGGTCCTCGCGGGCCTCCATGGCCTGAACGTCCTCGGACCTGAACTGCTGCAGGGCGACCAGGAACTCCGCCAGTTGGACGGCGGCCGCGGACGAGTCGGCCAGCGCCTCGACGGTCGCCACCTCGCCCTCCAGCCAGCGGGACACCGCCCACCGCCACGGATAGCCGAAGTCGGGCTCACCCACTCCCACCGGTACCGGGATGGCCAGGGGCAGTCGTGGGGCGAGCCGGGGCAGCCACTCAAGTTCCTTCTCGGCCTGTCCGATGGCGCCGTCGTGGCGGGGCAGCCGGACGGACAGTTGCTCGCCCAGCCGGTAGATCACATGGTCCGAGCCGGCCGGATCGAGCAGTTCCAGAGGCAACGCGGCCCACTGTGGGAACTGCGTTTCGACCAGCCTCCTGACCAGTGAGGCATTGATCGTGGGGCGGATGTCCGCGGTTCTCACGGTTGCCAAGAGCACCTCCTGCGATCGGCCCGCTTCGTGCGGCGGGGGCTGGACTATCACAGTGCACTGTGGCTTGCCTGTCGACCGGATTTCCCCCGACCGGACTGGCTGGCCCGAAGACGCCCAATCCAGGCGCAGGCTCCGCCTGCGCAACCCCGCCTGACCCGATCATCAAATGAAGCCAAGCTCTCATGAGGCAAGAGGGCATGATGGGCCCAGGGCAGGCCTGTCAAGGATGGCTGTGCACGTAGAACAACCGCTCACCACGGACGGTCACCGGATGAGGTAACACGCGAAGCCGTGCTTGACAGAACCCGCCTGACAGTCCCGGAGGTGGGCAGCCCGCGGCGGCAGAGGGGAGGATGGCGTCACATCACAACGATTGGGGTAGATACCAATGGCGTCTGCTCGTTGATCCACTTCGTGTACGCGTGGGCGGCTCCGGCCGCCGCATCGGCCAGGGCTGGCCACCGCGCTTCGCTCAGCTTGCGGTCGGGCAGAAATCCCACGGCTGTGAACCGATAGCACCCCAGCTCAGCGACATATCCGGCAGTCGCAACCAGCTTCTTGCCGTTGATATGCACCTGGGCGCCGCGCTGATCGTAGTGGATCGAGTAGGGGTAGCTCCCGAGCGTACTGGTGACCTTGATGCCCCGCGCTACGCCTTGCGCGTCCCACCAGATCTGCACCCTCTCCACCATCCGACCCCTTCTGGATCTTCACTTCATCATGCTGGGTAACGAGACAGCTCGGGTAAAAGTTCCGACGGTCGCCGCCTGGGGGCAGGATCCCCAGGCTGAGTAGAAGATCCTGGGCAGCCACTTCCTATGGTCAGGAAGCGGCGTTTTCGATCTTGTACAGCTATACGCTCTGGTGAGATAGCACAGCAACCAACCAGTCCACAATCATGTGTACGTGGCGATGCTCCGGTTACTGGCGATCGGCCTTCTCAGCGGTGTCGTAGCGGTGCCGTTTTGGTCCGTGCCACGGGGCGACGGTTTCGAGCACGCGCGGTTCGCCGTACTCACGGCCCTGGGCATGGGCCAATTCCTGACGGTTCCCGTCGGGTTGGCGGTCGGGTTCGTGCTGGCCGTCATGGGCTCGTGGACGCGTCCTCCTAGCCATGTCCTGGGTGCGATCACGACTGCGTTCGGAGCGATCGTCGCCACCCAGGCCTGGCCCGTGATGAGCTGGATCGACGGACGACCGTCCGGACTCGGCGATCCAGACGGCGAGTCCGTCATAGCGTTTCTGGCCTTCGCTTCTGGTGTGGTCACAATCCTCGTCGGCCTTTCCATCGTCTTGACTCGATGGTCTGGCTACGAACCGCAAGCCACCACAGGGCGTCAACGGGGTCCGCGTAGATATGGCAGGACGAGACGTCGGCGTCTGCCCCACTCGGAAGGCCATTCCCCATGATCGAGGGAATGGCCTCGTTGGCCTTCGCCGGTGCTGGACGCTGCTACGACTCCAACTGATCACCGAGCTTCTTGAGCGCTCGGCGCGTCTCTGCGGACGAGACCTCGCTGTATAACCGCTGTGACGTCGGCATACACCTTGCCTTGCGGTCAGCGCTTGCCTTCGGGGTCGGAGTGTTCGGCTTGACGGACCTGCGTGATCAGGGCTTGAGGGCCATGCTCGGCGAGGAGGTTGAGGGCCTGGCGCAGGGGGTCCTGTCGAACCATGCCACGGTCAGCTCGATCGGGTTGCGGTGAGTACGGCGATGTCACGGTCGAAGCAGACGATGATGTGGCCTTGTGAGGTGGCAGCGACGGCGTTGACCGAGTCGAGGAATTCGATGTCAGGGCTGATCTTGTCAAAGGTGGTGAGGCTCCATGCCGCTACCGTTCTGTGGCTGGCGGCGACTGCGATGGGGTGGCCGTCGATCGTGGTGGCGGCGAGTGCGACCACGGTTCCCAGGGAAAGCTGACCGATCTGCTGAGCGGTGGCGACGTCCCATACCTTCATCGGTGGGTCGCGCCAGTCGTCGTTCGTGGTGATGGCGATGGGTCGTCCGTCCACGACGGTGGCGGCCACGAGGCGTACCGGTTTACCGTTGCTACCGGTGGTCTGGAGTCCGGTGTCGCGGTTTGCGGTGAGGTCACGGACCCGGAAGCCGCCGCCCCACCGTCCGAGGACGGCGACGGGCTGGTCGTCGAGCGTGGTGGTGGTGAGGTCTTGTACCCATCGATGGTCGCTCTTGCGGGGGTTTCCGGTCTCTTCGCCGGTGCGGAGATCCCATACCCGGATGGTCTTGTCGTCGCTGGCGGTGATGGCCCGGGGTGGGTCGCCCGTGTTGTCGGCCGCGACCGCGGTTATCGGGCGGCGGTGGGTGGTCAACGGTGCTCTCGCCGCTTTCCCCAGTGCGAGGTCCCAGAGGTGGACTTTGCTGTCCTTGCCTCCGGTGATCGCCACCGCGCGACCGTCCACTTGGGTCGCGGCCACGGCAGTGACGGCGCCGGTGTGGTCCGTGAGTGGCCGGCACACCTGATCGCCGGTGTCCAGATCCCATACTCGTACGGTTTCGTCATCGCTGCCGGTAACCGCCACCGGTCGGCCGGCCACTGACGTGGTGGCCACCGCCGTGATCGCGGCGTCGTGGCGAACTGGCTTGTCGGCCGGTTGACCGACGACCAGATCGGACACCCGGACCGACCCACCGTCGCAACTCGACACCACCACCTGCCGGCCGTCCACCACTGCCGTCGCCACCGCATGCACCGTGCGGCGATGCTGAGGGAACAGCTCCCCGACCAGCTCGGCTGTTTGCAGGTCCCACACCTGGATGGTCGGCTCATTGGAGGTGCAGG
Source organism: Nonomuraea sp. NPDC003709 (assembly GCF_040610775.1). Classification (NCBI taxonomy): domain Bacteria; kingdom Bacillati; phylum Actinomycetota; class Actinomycetes; order Streptosporangiales; family Streptosporangiaceae; genus Nonomuraea; species Nonomuraea sp. NPDC003709. Next base: position 20,094 of record NZ_JBEXMW010000050.1, read on the forward strand.
TGATCGCCACCAGCCGGCCGTGTACGACCGTGGTCGTCACAGCCTCCAAGTCCGCAGATCGGGGGAGGTCACCGACCGGCAGTCCGGTGGCCAGGTCCGACACGCGTGTGGTCGTCTGGTAGCCACCAGAGACGACCACCAGATGGCCGGCGGTCAGCTCCGCGACCGCAACCGCGCTCACGTATCCACTGTGGCCGGTGAACGGGCTGCCCACCGGATCGCCGATATCCAGGTCCCATACCCGGACCGTTCGGTCGCCGCCCGTGACGGCCACCCAGCGGCCGTCCAGCATCGCGGTCGCCACGGCGTACACCGGACCGGTGTGGCCGCGGATCGGTGCCATCACCTCCTGCCGCGTTTCCAGGTCCCACACCCGTACCGTCGTGTCGTAGCAACCGGTGACCACCACCTGGCGGCCATGGCGTTCCGCGATCGCGAGGGCCTGCACGCTGTCAGCCTGAAGGTGGAACGGCTCGCCCACCGGCCTACCGGACGCGAGTTCCCACACCCGTACGGTGCCGTCGTCACCACCGCTGACCACAACGGGGCGACCGTCCAGAACGGACATCGCCAGCGCCCGCACCGCGTTCGTGTGACCAGTCCACGGGGCGCCGACCCGCTCGCCGGTTGACAGATCCCAACCCCGTACCGTGTCGTCGCCGCCCCCGGTGACCGCTACGGCACGGCCGTCGAAGACCGCGGTCGTCACCGCCGCCACCCAATTGGTGTGGCCGTCGGTGGTGCCCAGCGGCGGGCATGACTTCACGCCCTTCGGCAGCAGACTGGTCCAAGTTGGCTGCACACGCCAGGCAGCAGGACGAATAGCCGGTACCTCATGGCGGGACGGAGACGACATGCCGCGCATATTAGTTGCCGGCACCGCGACGCGTCTCCAAGAAACCTGGGGCGGCCGTCTTAACCGGGTGGCGGCGCGTGGCTGGAGCTGGCGGGGCTCACATGGACAACGTGGGACGGTCCTTCCTGAGCTGCTTATACGGTTTGGTGAGTGGTATGCACCGCATTGATACGCCCCTCACGGTCGCCTGTACGTGGCCTGGGCGATCGATGGTCCATGGCTTCGCTCTTCAGCCTCCGCCCACTGGGCGGTGTCGGACCCAGGGCCGTTGGAGGAGACGTATTTTTGGCGTGATCGCCGTGCCATTAACGTGCTATAAGGGGCGGTCAATCACGCTCACTTGCGGGCGCCCGTTGAAGCACATCGAGGGCTACATCCTTCAAGACCAAACCGATTTGCAAGCAGGAAGTCAGGAGTTCGAATCTCCTAGGCTCTACTACAGGTCGAAGGCCACTCCCCGTGATCGAGAAGTAGCCTTTTCGATCTTGCCCTGCGGCCCCGGGAGCGGGAGTTGACAAATGTCTCAGCTTTGACCGGGCTCATGTCCTCAGCGCTTCGTTCCGGCAATGACCTTCTACAGCTCCAGAACCCGAGGGCGGGCTTCAGCACGACCGTAGGCAAGGATGTGGCGCAGTCCTTGCCGAAACCGTTCGAGGGACTGCTCGTCTACATCGAGAACCGCCTCAATCTCGGCCTCGGCAAGACCAAGCGTCTCCAAAGCGTCGAGGTCGAGGACAACATGCAGCACGTTGTCCCGCAGAGTGAGCTCCTGGACGGCTCCATAGGCGGTGCCCTGGTTGGCGGTAACAACACAGTGGGTGTCGAAGCCCAGGGCAATGTCTTGATCGTCAGGCTCATAGGTACAGCACTGGAAGGTAAGCACCATGCCATCGCCATGCTCGGTTTCGCTCACACCGACGGACATGGGGGCGGTCCCGGCCGCCAGCAGCTCGGTCCGCTGTCATATCGCCGCCCCACCTTGCCGACGAGACGCCCGACTACAGCTCATCAGGCGCTTCCGTATTCCGCCGAGCCTCGCGCTCCGCCCATTCACGACGCTGAGCCTCGCGTTCCGCTGTCACACGCTCGTGCAGGCTCGGCACCCGTCGCCCTTCATGCCTGATCGCCAGCCGGACCGCCCAGTAAATGAGGAAGAAGAGCACCACTGCGGGAACGACCCAGATCACCAAAAGAATCAGGGCCTCAGCTGGTCCAACCGCCGACATCTGATCCTCCAATAGGGGGACGACAAGTGTGCCCGAACTGTCATTCAACGTCTACCAACCGCTCTGGACCGTATCTCTGCTGAGCTGGGCATTGGCGAGAGTTCTTCGATGCCTCCGGCGGAGGCTCGGCTCTGGGCGGTGCCGTTCTGGTCGCTGTCACGTGGCGGCGGTTTCGAGCACGCGCGGTTCGCCGTACTCACAGCCCTGGGCATCAGCCAATTCCTGACGGTTCCCGTCGGGTTGGCGGTCGGGTTCGTGCTGGCCAGTGAACCGGAACCCAGTAGGGCGCTCCACCGTGACCCTCGGCCTTTGGCCTGTTCGCCCCACGGGTGGACGAGGCAGACGGGAAAAGTGGGATACAGAGGGGATTATGGCCGTAGTAGCTTCACCTCATGACCTCTGTCGAGATCTCGATGACCCTTGCTCTTGTAGCCGTGGCCATCACGCTGATCGCAAGAGTACGGCGGCCAGGTCGGAACGATCAGGAGCGCAAGCAGGCTCGCACGATAGTAGCCATGATGTTTACCTTCTGGTTCGGCGGGATCCTTGTGGGAAAGATCGTTCTCTGGACGAGCTGATACGAAGCCGTGCCATTAAGGGCGGTCAATCACAGTCACTCAGGACCGGTTCGTTGCCCAGCTCAGCACCCAGCGGGCCGTGATGGCTGCAATTCCCAAGCTGACAGTCTTCAATGCGGCGGGCGTTGCAGCCTGGGATAGTACAGCACTTCTACGAACACGATTCTCTCCTCGACAACATCAAGGATGAGATAACCTTCTGCCGGAGCCAGCATCACATTCCTGTGCCCAGGACCATATGCCCCAGGTGGACGTTCAGCCGTATAGAAGCTCTGGCAGAAGTCATCACCACATCCGCAGTCCTCGTACCACCGGATGTCCCAGGCAGAGATGGCGAGGTACTCCTCCCCATCTTCTCTCAGGCACGCGATCAGCTCCGTCACGAGGCCGGGAAACAACTCTCGTACGAGCGGCTGCTCCTTCTTGCTCACACCGTCGAGTCTCCCAGCCTGGTTACTGGGCCGCCATCAAGATACGGATTATGCACGGATCATCCTCGCCCGGCCAGGAGGACAAGACGCACGAAGGGCCGGGTGAGCAGTCCGAGAAGACCGAAAACATCTTCCACTTTCAATCCGTAAGTTCCGGTTCCGGGCCTCGGGAGTCCAAGTGAATCCGACCTCAAGCTCTGTGAGACGATCCGAGCAGGGAACCACTGCGAACGCTCGTGGAAGCCGGGGAGTCCAGCGTGTTACTCGCCATGATCCTTGTGTACGCAATACCCGTCGTTATCGTGGCGGTATCGCTCTTTGTGATGTCCTGTAGCCCGCGCCGCACGATCCTCAATTTGTTCTTCACTCTCGCTGCCATGATCCTCGTGCTCGTGATCGCCTGGACATCGGGGCGGGATGCATGGGGGTTCTGGCTCTTCTTCGTTCTTCCAGCCGCGCTCCTCACCGCGATACGGCTGATCGTCGCCATCGTCCTGGCTTCCTCGGACGCCGCAGATGACTTGCCTCAGAGTTGCAATTCGGGTTGAAATACAGAGCCGTCCGAGGACGTTCAGGACGGATCGCGCACACCCTTCCACCTGCATTCAACTGCCTGGGACCATGATCGGCCGGGCCTTTAATCCGCAGGTTCCTGCGTCAGCTCGCTCCCCGGCGTGCAGGGTGACGGCCTCCGGTGCTGTCCAGCATCCCCGGCGTCGTGCCCGATCGCCTACTGGTTGGCTTGCCAAGCTGTACCCATGCGGGGAGGCGCGGTGCAATGCCGAAGACCGTCCCAGCGAGGGTATCGCCATGCCCGTCGCGTGCCCGGCCGGGCGGGAAGCGACGGGGTGCAGCGGGGTCATAGTGAAGGCGATCAGTGCGCTGAACTGCGCGCGCGTTGCGGGCCGGAGATCAATGCTGCTCGATCGCTGTCATGGCCTTGAGGTCCGCCGGACTGAACCGGGAGCGTGTTTCCCGGTGTGCCAGGGATCATGGGGATGCGGGCCCTGAAGCCAGGTAGTCCGCCATCAGCCACCCGACCTCCTCGGGACAATCGGTCGTCAGCGCGTGGCCGCAGCCGTCGAGTTCGCGCACCTGCACGGCGGGCATCCGGCGAGCGTACTCCTGGGCCTGCCGCACCGGGTTGACGGTGTCCTGGCGGCCCCAGATCACCAAGGTGGGAGTGGTGGTGGACGGCATGGCGGCCAGGGTTTCACGCCAGTCCAGGCCGCGTTCGAGCAGGACCTGGCTCTCCAGGTTGTCGGGGAAGGTGCCGGGTGCCCAGAACGCGTCGACGTCCTGCTCGAGGATCCTGCTTCGGTTGACGTGGATGCGGTCGAGCGCGGCGCGGGAGCTGGACCTGTCGGCGTAGTACCAGTTGTTCCACAACTCCCCGATGACCGGGTACTTCATGAGTTCATATACCCAGGTATCGCGGGTGGCGGCGCCGGAGGGGGACAGCAGGAGCAGGCTGCTGACGCGTTCGGGGTGGCGCTGGGCGTAGGCCAGCGCCCAGCCTCCGCTCCACGAGAGCCCTCCGAGCGCGGGACGCTCGATGCCCGCCGCGTTCAGGAACACGCCGATCGCCGTGGTCATCCCCCTCAGGTCCCAGGTGAAGTCGCGGTCCTTCAGCCGGGTGAATCCCTGGCCGGGGAGGTCCACGACGTAGACCGTGTGGTCGCGGGCGAGCTCCGGCACCTGACGGCGCCAGCCGTACGTCCATGAAGCCCCGGGCGACAGCAGCACGACGGGGGTGCCGGAGCCCTCCTTGACGTAGTGGAAGCGAGCGAGTGGGGTGTCGAGGAACCGCGCGTTCGCCGGCGGCCGGTAGTCGGCCACCGCTGGGCGATAGCCGTACGCGCCATAAAGAACGGCGCCGACGGCCAGGGTGAGGATCAGGCTCAGGACCGCGAGCGTGCGAGGTCTCATGGGTGCTCTCCGTTCTGTGGGATTCCATCAGAAGGAGGCGAACGAGCCTCACGAGGTTCCTCACGACTGCCAGGCTTTGCGGAAGCTCCGGCGGGCGCGGTGCAGGCGCGATTTGACCGTCCCCTCCGGTACGTGCAGGAGCCGTGCGGCCTCATCCTCCGGCAACCCCTCCAGGTCACGCAGGACCAGCACCGCCCGGTGTTCGGGTGACAGGCGCTCGAGCACGTCGCGGATGTCCACCGCGCTCTCGACGTCCTGCCTCGACGGGAGTTCGGCGAGCTCCACCGCGTGGTGCCGCCGTTTCGCGATCCTGACTGCTTCCCGTACGGCTATCGCCCGGGCCCAGCCGTGGAGCGCCTGCGGATCGCGCAGGCTCCCCAGGTTCCGGAAGATCGCGATCAGCGACTCCTGGACGGCGTCGGGCCCGTTGTCGAGCGCGATGGGCCCGCAGATCCGGCCGAGGTAGGGCGTCAGCTCGCTCAGCAGGTCGTTCATGGCCATCGTGTCGCCGCCCTGCGCGGCGCGCACCAGGTCGGCGCTCATCGACGCACGACCCTCGCCTCGAGCCTGGCCAGCGCCTTCTCTCCCGCGACCCGCACGCCCAGGGGCACCAGCGCCGCCCGGCCGGGAACGCGGATTCCTCCCGTCTGGGCGACCAGGGTTCCTCCCGGTACGGCTGCCGCCGCGACGCCGATGATCAGGAACCTGCTCTGCATCCAGCACCAGCCGGGCCGCAGCTCGACGTCGAACCTCGCACGCATGCCGTACCTGCTTCGCGCCTTGGCCACCAGGCGCTCGCTCCCGTGCCCGGACACGATGGTCACGCGGCGCATGTCCGGCTCGAAGGTGCCGAACTCCTCTTCCAGGGCACTCACCACGGACCAGACGTCCTCGAACGGGGCGGGGATGAGGCGTTCCGCCATGTACGCCCCGGGGATGGCGGAGGCGAGCACCCGCAGCCTCCGTACCGGGTCCAGATCAGCAACAGGCCAAGTCATATCCATCCAGAGGCGTCGACCGTGGAGAAGGTTCCATGGAACCACCGGCGATTTCCGCGCCTCCTGCCGGGCATGAGAATCTCACTCCCAGCGGCCTTCGTCGCCGCCGTCCTGCTGCTCGACGCGTTCCTTCACCTTTCCTGGCTGGTACGGCCGGCGGCGGACCCGCGAACGCTCTCCCTGGCGTTGCTCAACTTCGACACGCCCTTCACGGCGCGCATCCTCGTTCCCCTGATCGTCGTGCTCACCGTCGCCGCCCTCGCGGTGCTCGCCGTCTCCCGCGGGCGGGGCGGTCGGCTCGCCAGGGCGGTCGCTCTCGCTCTGGGCGGCGGGCTGCTCGCGCGTGCGGAGCTCGGCCTCGCCTGGGCCTTCGGGCTGGGCACGGACACCAGCACCCCGTTCTACTGGCTCAACCTGCTGCTCTACACCCCGTTGTGCGTGGCGCTGGCGTTCGCGACCGGTGCCGTGCTGATGCGGGCCTTCTCCCCGGGGGTTTGAGCCGGGACAGTGTTGCCGGTATGCCGGGAGATCGTTGGCTGGCGGTGCACTTCGTAGCCGGCGTGAGGGACCGTGAAGAGGAATGGGGGGTTCGCCGAACTAGGGGTGTTCCGAGGTAATCGCCTGAAAGGCCGGCATGCATGACAGCTCCCCCCCAAGATTCGGCGCCTCCCAGCGAGGGCACCGACGCGCAGGTGATAGAGGCGTCGTGGCGTCACCCTGATCGCTTCGGCGCCGTCTTCGATCGCTATTTCGCATCCATCCACCGCTATGTTCACCTGCGCCTGGGTGAGGCGGCCGCGGATGACCTCGCGGCGGAAACCTTTCTGCGCGCCTTCCGTAGCCGGGACCGTTTTGACCTCACCTGCCCCAGCGCCCGGCCCTGGCTGTACGGCATCGCCTCCAACCTGGTCGCCGAGCACCGTCGCGGTGAGGCGCGCAGGTATCGGGCGCTGGCCAGGAGCGCCGATGCCACGGAGATCGCCAGTCACGACGAGCGCGTGGTGCAGCGGGTCTCCGCTGCGGTCATGCAACCGCGGCTGGCCGCCGGTCTCGCCCGGCTCTCGTCCGGGGACAGGGACGTCCTGCTGCTGGTCGCCTGCGCGCAACTCAGCTACGAGGAGGTGGCCGAGGCTCTCGGCATACCTCAGGGAACGGTGGGATCACGTCTCAACCGCGCCCGCAAGAAGCTCCGCAAGATCATCGGTCCCGCCGGGGAGGCACTGTGATGAACGAACTCGAAGCGATCAAGGCCCACCACGACAGCCTGCCCGGACCCGCGCCCGAGGTGACCGCGCGCGCATGGGTGCTGGTGGCCGAAGAGATCGAGGCCGAGCGGACCGGGAGCGGCCACCGTCAGCCGGCGCGGCCACGTCGGCGGTCTCTTCGCGGTTTCCCGGCCGGCTGGTGGGCGATGAGGGCCGGCGTGGCCGTGGGGCTCGCGGCGGCGGTGACCGCGGGACTGGTCGTGGTGCGTGGCGGTCACGACTCCGCTCCATTCGGGACCCCTCCGGCCAGCGCCGCCGAGTTGCTCCGTCATGCGGCCTCGGTCGCGGCGCGGGAGGACGTACGGCCCGGGCCGGGGCAGTTCGTCTACGTCGACCAGAAGAACGTCACGTTCGCCAGCGGTTCCGAGGGAGAGTACACCCAGGACGTGCGCCGAGAGGTATGGATGCCCGCCGGGGATCCCGGCAAGGCCCTGACGCGCTCGACGTACGGGCAGACACACGCCACCAGCGGGCGCCCTGAGCACGTGCAATCCCCCGGAACGGTGGAGTATGAGCGCGCGGGGCAGTGCCCCAGGCGCTCCCTGAGCCTGCCGTTCCAGGCCGCCGATCTTCCCGCCGATCCTGATCAGGTTCTGGCGAAGATCCGCCAGGGCGCGGAGACGTTCGTCCAGTCGGACCAGCGCAGACGAGGGGAGAAGGACCTGGGCGAGGACGAGATCAACATGCGGGTCGAGAAGGTCGTCGCGAGCTCGTTGCTCGGGCTGGCACAGGACCCGCTCACCTCCTCCCAGACCAGGGCCACGGTCTTCGGCGCGCTGTCGAAGCTGCCGACCGTGACCGTCGTCCCGGACCTCACCGACCCCGCCGGACGACACGGGGTGGGCGCCTCGCTCAAGTTCGAGAGCCCCGGCGGCTGGGAACGTGGGGAGCTCATCTTCGAGCCGGACACCTACCGGTTCCTCGGCTACCGGACCTGGATCGGACGGCAGGAGGGCGGACAGGTCAGGGAGACTCCGGGCGCCAGTACGGCGGTGATGACGGTGAAGGTCGTCGACTCCATGCCGGAGGTCCCGAAGGATGCCGGCAAGCCGATGTTCTGCTGACGGTGTTTTGGGGCAGAAGGTAATGAAGTACAGCACAATTGACGCATGGGACACCCTCGGCAACCCGGTCCGCGGGAATACCCCGGTGTTGTTTCTGCTCTGGTCGTGATCCTGGCAGTGCTTCTGCCGGGCGGCTTCACGTTCAGCGTGTACAGGTACCTCAGCGCCCCCGACCCGAGCACCGCCGCGGCCTCGCCGACCACGGAGCCCACACCCGCGCCCAAGGAGCCGGGCCCCAGCGAGAACGAGCGCCGCCCGGACTCTCCGATCGACGCCGACGCGTACGGCGACTGGAACTTCCGTCTGGGCGGCGTCACGTTCAAGGCCGAGAAGGTGGGCGGCTGGACGTACGACTCCTGCGCGCCGGTGGACAGGAACGGCGTGCTGGCCAGGAACAAGTGCGAGCGCGTCGTTCAACTGGCCTACAAGGCCTACCGTGGGCATCTCACGGCGGTCCAGGTCATCATGTCCTTCCCCACCGTGAAGGCGGCCAAGGCCACGGCCGTCCACCTGGCGGGCTCCTCCCGGGCGGTGAAGTGGCACCGGGACAAGATGCTCGACAGGTACGTCTACGCCAAGCAGCGGGTGGCCGTGACCAAGAGGTACGTCCTCCTCACGATCGTCACCGCCGACAGGACGGCCCAGGCGAAGGCCACGCGGTTCCACCACTACCTGCACACGGATCGTTCGAACAGCTTCCTCTTCCGCGACTCGACCGCTTCAGACTGAGCGGTCACGCCGCTCTCGTCTGACTCGTCCGTAAGCTGAGGGTGTGTCCCCCGCTCTGGTCCTGCTCGACGGCGTCCGCTGGCACGGTGTGCGCGTGGTCGGCGATCGTGCGCAGACCCTGCTGTCCGTGCTCGCCCTGCACGGGCGTGCAGGGGTCAGTGACGAGCACCTGGTCGAGGAGCTGTGGCCCGATGAGGCGCCGGCCAATCCGACGAAGGCGCTGCAGGTGGTCGTCTCGCGGACCAGGGCGGCGACCGGTGCTGATGTCGTGGTCCGGATCCCGCGTGGTTACCGGCTCGGGCTGGCCGCCGATCAGGTGGACGCGCTGCTGGTCGGCGCGCTGGTGACGGAGGCGCGGGCCGCACTGGGTGAGGACGACGTGGCGCTCGCGCGTCGCCGCGCCGAAGAGGCCATGGGTCTCGTGGCCGGCGGCTCGGACGGTGCCACGGGCGCGCTCGCCGAGCTGAGGGGCATGGCGGCGAAGTGGGTGGCCGAGGCCCGGCGGGTGGCGGCGATCGCGCGGGGCCGGAGCGGCGCGCACGAGGCCGCGCTGCCGCTGCTGGAGGAGGCCGCGGCCGACGGGCCGCACGACGAGGAGCTGCTGGCCTGCCTGCTGCGGAGCGAGGCCGCCGTACGAGGTGCCGCCGCCGCTCTGGAGCGCTACGAACGGTATCGCGCGGGCCTGGTGGCGCGGCTCGGCACCGAACCGGGGCCTGAGCTCGCCCGCGTGTACGCCGAACTCCTCGTCGCGGACCGGCCGGTGCGTGCGGGCATCCTGTTCGACGGCTCCTCGTTGCTCGGCCGCGATGACGACATCCGCGCGGTGCACGCCCTGTTGCGGAGCAACCGGGTGGTCTCCGTCATCGGCCCTGGCGGGCTGGGCAAGACGCGGCTGGCGCATGTCGTCGGCAGAGACGTCGCGCAGCCCGTCGCTCACTTCGTCGAGCTCGTCGGCGTGTCCTCGCCCGAAGGCGTGGTGGGGGAGGTGGGCTCGGCACTCGGGGTTCGGGATTCGGTCAGCGGGCGTCGTGTGCTGACCGCCGAGCAGCGCTCGGACGTTCGCGCCCGGATCGCCCAGCATCTCGATCAGGCTCCGGCGCTGCTGATCCTGGACAACTGCGAGCACGTGATCGAGGCCGTCGCCGACCTGGTGGCGTTCCTGACCGTGACGACCCGCGACCTGCGGGTGCTCACGACCTCGCGCGCCCCCTTGTCGATCCCCGCCGAACGTGTCTACCCGCTCGGCGAGCTGCCCACGGGCGACGCGGTGGAGTTGTTCCGCCAGCGCGCCACGGCCGCTCGCCCGGGTGTGCGGATCGACGAGGGAGTGGTCGAGGAGATCGTCGCCCGCCTTGACGGGCTGCCGCTCGCGATCGAGCTGGCGGCGGCCAAGGTACGGGCGATGTCGGTGGAGGAGATCGCCCGGCGCCTGGCGGACCGGTTCGCCCTGCTGCGCGGCGGGAACCGGACGGCCCCCGATCGGCACCAGACGCTGCTCGCGGTCATCGAGTGGTCGTGGAATCTGCTGGACGAGCCGGAACGGCTGGCGTTGCGGTGGATGTCGCTGTTCGGCGACGGTTTCACGCTGACCGCGGCCGAGGACGTACTGGGCTCGGACGCCCTGTACGTGGTGAACGCGCTGACCGAGCAGTCGATGCTGAGCGTCCGCGAGACGTCGTACGGCCTGCGCTACCGGATGCTGGAGACCGTCAGGGAGTTCGGGCGGATGCGGCTGAAGGAGGCCGGCGAAGAGGCGTCCGCTCGGGCGGCGCAGCGGGCCTGGGCGACGGCGTACACCCTCGAACACGGCTCCAAGCTGTTCGGCCCGGGGCAGTTCGCGGCGGCCGACGCGTTGCACGCGGAAGAGAGCAACCTCGCCGATCTGCTCCGGCAGGCTCTCGGCGAGCCCGATCCCGTCACGATGGTCCAGCTGCTGGCCGGCGTCGGCGCGCTGTGGTCGATCCGCGGCGACCACTCCCGGATTCTCGTTCACCGCGACGCGATCGCCCAGGTGGTCAGCGGCTGGCTGCCGCCGCCGCAGCTCGTCGAGGTGGCCAGGGGCGCCATGCTGATCACGCTCATGAACAGCCTGAACTTCACCGACCGCGGCAGCGGTCCGATGCGCGACCTCCTCCGTAGGCTGCCCACCGGTGACGCGACGGATCACCGGATGGCGGCGATGGCCACGGTGCTGCTCGCGTGCGACGCGGACGACGGCGCCGACGTGCGCCGTCGGCTGGAGGAGCTGTCCCGGAGCACCGACCGCAACGTGGTCTGGGCGGCGACGCAGATGACCGCCCAGGTCCTGGAGAACACGGGAGACGTCACCGGGGCGATCGAGGCCGCCGAGCGCACCCTGACGATGGTCCGCGAGGACGAGGGGCCGTGGTTCGCCGCGATCATGCACGCCATGCTGGCCCACTTGGTCATGCAGCACGGCGACCGACGGCGGGCGGTCGGACACGCGCGTACCGCCATCCCGGTGCTGAGCCGGATCGGCGCCGCCGACGACGAGGTTCAGCTCCGCGCGCTGCTGCTGATCTCCGCTCTCGCCGACGGCGACCTCGACGCCGCGGAGGCCGAACTCGCCGGGATCATCCGGATCAACGACAGCGAGACCGTGCTCGGCGGGGTGGCGATGGCCTCGTTGTGCGCGGCCGAGCTCGCCCTCGCCCGCGGCAGGACGGCCGCCGCGCTCGCGGAATACCGCCTGGCCGTCCAGCGGGCGCACAACCTGCGGCTGCCCGGGGTGCTGCGCGCGGAGGTCACGCCGTGGACGATCATGGCGGAGTCGGTCACTCTGACGGCGTACGCGTACCACGCGCCGCCGGAAGACTCCCGGTACGGCGAGGAACTGTTCTCCACCGTCCGGGGCTACGACCTGCTGGCCACGGACAGCCCGATCCTCGACTTTCCGCTGTGCGGCTCGATGCTCTTCGCGCTCGGCGCGTGGGGGGTGCTGCGCGGAGCCATGGCCCCGCGCGACGCGATCGGGTTGCTGGTGCTGGCCGAACGGTTCGCGTACAACACCAGCATGCCCAGCATGGCTTTCGAGCGGATCGAACCGTACGCGGAGCGGGCCGCGCCCGGGATGATCGCCGCCCTGCGGGCCGAGTACGGCGATCGGCGCGGCTCCGACCTGCTCGACGAGGCGCGCAGTCTCGTCGAGCGGGTCTCCGGCCGTGACGGGCACACGTCACATGTGCCGCTTGTAGCTGCGTACCGACAGCGGCGCGAAGATCGCGATGACGATCAGGCACGCCAGCAGCGTCCAGGCCACCTCTCCGCTGACGAGGCCGCTGTTGGCGAGGTCGCGGGTGGCCGTGACCAGGTGTGAGACCGGGTTGAAGCGGACGAACGCGGCCAGCCAGCCGGGCAGGGTCTCGACGGGGACGAACGCGTTCGACAGGAACGTCAGCGGGAACAGGATCATCATGGAGATGCCCTGCACCGCCTGGGCGCTGCGGGCTATGGTGCCGACCCAGGTGAAAACCCACGCCAGCGACCAGCCCGTGAAGATCGCCAGCAGGATCGCGGCGAGCACGCCGCCCGCTCCACCACCCGGGCGGTAGCCCATCACCAGGCCCATGCCGAAGGTCAGCGTGGCCGCGATCGTGTAGCGCACCAGGTCGGCCACCATAGGGCCGGCGAGCGGCGCGATCCGGGCGATCGGCAACGACTTGAACCGGTCGAAGACGCCCTTCTCCATGTCCTCGCGCAGTTGCGTGCCCGTGGCCATGCACGTCGTCAGCACGGTCTGGGCGAGGATGCCGGGGATCATCAGGGGGAGGTAGCTCTCCACATTGCCGGCGATGGCGCCGCCGAAGATGAAGGCGAACATCGCGGTGAACAGGATGGGCTGCAGCGTCACGTCGAAGAACTGCTCCGGGTTGCGGCGCATCTTCTTGAGCGCCCGCCAGGCCATCGTCAGGGTCTGACCGATCGTCTCCCCCATGGAGACGCGCCGCCGGGCGGCCTCCACACGGTCGGCGGCCCGTACGGCCTCGCGGGCGGGTGCGATCACGGTGCTCATCGGTTCTCCTTCGTGCCGGCCCCATCGGACCCATTCGTCTCGTGACCGGTGAGGGCGAGGAACACCTCGTCCAGGCTGGGCTTGGCCACGCTCACCGAGGAGATCGACACCCCGGCGGTGCGCAGCGCGATCAGTACGTCCGCGGCCAGGTCGGCCTGGTCGAGGGCGACGTTGAGGCGGCCCTGCTCCGGGCTGAGTACCGGGTCGTCGCCGAGGACGCGCCGTACGACCTCCACAGCGGTGGGTACCTCGCCCGGGTCGGCGAGCAGCAGCTGGAGTGTGGAGTTGCCGACCTCGGTCTTCAGCTCGTCGGGCGTGCCCTCGGCGACTTTGCGGCCGTGGTCGATGACGGCGACACGATCGGCGAGCTGATCGGCCTCGTCCAGATATTGCGTGGTCAGCAGCACCGTGCAGCCGTCGGCGACCAGACCGCGGATGGTGTCCCACATCTGGCCGCGGGTGCGCGGATCGAGACCGGTGGTCGGCTCGTCGAGGAAGATCAGCGGTGGCCTGGTGATCAGGCTGGCCGCCAGGTCGAGGCGCCGGCGCATGCCTCCGGAGAAGTGCGAGATCGCCTTGTCGGCGGCCTCTTCCAGGCCGAACTGGCCCAGCAGTTCGGTGGCGATGCGCCGGGCGCGCGGCGCGGCGATGCCCTGCAGGCGGCCGAAGAGCCAGAGGTTCTCGCGGGCCGTCAGGTTCTCGTCGACCGACGCGTATTGTCCGGTGACGCCGACCAACTGGCGGATCATGTGCGGGTTGCCGGCCACGTCGACCCCGAAGATCTCGGCGCGGCCCGCGTCGATCGTCAGCAGGGTGGCCAGCATCCGTATCGTGGTGGTCTTGCCGGCGCCGTTCGGGCCGAGGACTCCGAAGATCTCACCGGGGCGTACCTCCAGGTCGATCCCGTCGACGGCGCGGTGCTCGCCGAACGTCTTCACCAGCCCTTGCGCGCGTACGGCCAGATCGGCGCCCCCGCCGAGGACGGGGCGGCCCTCGGTACGTCCGAGTTCTGTGATGCTCATGGCTTCACTTTCGGCGGTGCCGGTTTCACGGTGCCCTCGACCGGGTTTCACCGGTCGCCGCGAGCGAACCGGACCCTGCCGATCGGGGACGTTCACTCCTGATCCTTGCCGTTGTCACGTGTGGTGTAAGTGAGGCGCAAGTGACGATCAAGGGTTGATCCATATGTTCCTCTCGTCAGGAAAAATGCTTTCGCCTATAACCCAAGACGCACCTGGAGAATCGACGTGAAGAGCATCAAGAGAATCGCCCTTGTCTGCGCCGTCTCTGCCTCCCTCGTCGCAATCATGGGCGGTGCCGCCAACGCCTCGACGGCCGAGGACGCCGGCTCGACGTACGTGGCCTACGAGGGGCCGGGCTTCACCGGCCAGACTCAGGTCATCGACAAGTGCGGCGTGACCAACCTCCGCTACCGCGGGTCGTACAAGTGGTACGGCTCCGGCCAGGCCGGCCGGATGCACAACCAGATCAACACCAGAGGGCCGGTGCACTTCACGCTGCCCGCCATGGGCAACGCGAAGCAGGGGACGGGCGTCGGTTGGAAGAGCATCTTCGTGGAGTGCTGACGCCCGCCCGCCCGGTGTCGTTCAGCTGGCCAGCTTGTCGGTCACGGTCTTGGGATTCGGCGCCTTGACCGACACCTTGCTTCCCCAGCCGGTGTAGCGGGTGTCGACGATGAAGGTGCTGCCCTCGTAATCGGAGTAGTCGTCCGGGACGCCCTTGGCCGTGAACGAACTCCACAGCTTACTGACCAGGCCGGCCGAGGTCAGCGTCAGCGTGTATTCGACCTGCGTACCGCCGGGCCAGGAGCTGACCTCCGAGCGGGAGAACCATGGCGAGACCTTGTCCAGCTCCTTGAAGGTGATCTTTCCGGTGACCTTGTTCCCGGCCGTCGTGCCCTTCTTGAGCAGCGCGGACAGCGTCGCCGACTCGGTGGGATTGAGGATCTGCCCGTACAGGTACGGCATCCCGCCGCCGCCCTTGTACTTGAACCAGGCCTTGCCCTTGGGCAGCGTCTCCGCGAGGGCCCCGGAGAGGTATGTGGTCTTGTCGAGGTAGATGACGCGATCCTTCTCCTCGTCCCAAGCGGTGCTCGCGATGTCGTAGGCGGCCAGCCCCTTCGCGTCGAACTGCAAGACGCCCTTGTTGATGTACGCCTGCTCCGTGTCGGTGCCGTCGGACCAGTCGGCCTTCTCGGTGAAACGCACGCCGTGCCCGGCGACCAGCTTGGCCTTCAGCGCACGTACGGGATCTTGGGGAGCCGCCTGAGCAGGCGCCGCAGCCACCAGGAAGGCTCCGCACACCAACGCAACAGTGATCATCTTCTTCATGGCAGGCGATCATGCCGCAGCCGGATCACATCCGGAGCACGAGCCCTATATTCGATCTGCATCGCAGAGGCGCCGGGGTTGTGTCACCCCCGGGCCAACAGCGCCCGGCTCGTCATTCCGGGTGGACGCCGGTTCGAGCCCGGTCGGCGAAGCCCGCTTCAGCACCGTTCGAGCGTGAGGAGCGGCTCGGAGAATACGGGCGCCGGTGCGTCGGGATCTGCGGCGACGGCCTGCTCCAGGCGGCGGAAGCCGGACTCCAGCTCGTCGGGACTGAGCTGGGCGAAGAACGAGAGGGTGCGCAGGCGCAGCCGTTCGAGCATGTCAGCGCGGGTGCCGACGGACGGCTCGGTGACCGTGCCGAAGCCGGCTACGCGCCAGCCGGCCGACGTGAACATCGCGATGACCTCGTGCAGCGGCTGAAACAGCGAGGCGTCCGCCTCGAAGCCGCGGGGGAAGTGCTCCAGCCACCACGGCCTGGGATGGTGGTCGCTGAAATTCGCGCGCAGCAGTAGCCGCCCAGAGGGCTTGAGCACCCTGGCCAGTTCTCGGACCGCCTGCGGCTTGTCCTGGACGTGGTGCCAGGACAGGAACATGAGAGCGTAGTCGGCGCTGCCGGACGGCGCTGGTATGTCCTCGGCGGAGCCTGCCAGATACCGCGCCCCGGGATGCCGGGACTGCGCCTGCGCCACTTCGCGCATGCGGACCGACGGCTCGACGCCGGTCACCGGCCCGAATGTTCGTGCCAGCGCGGGGGTGTACCTGCCGGTCCCCGATCCGACGTCCAGCCCCGTCAGCGGACGCCGCTCGGGCAGCACCGCTTCGAAGGCGCTGATCCATGTCCGCAGCTGCTGCTCGGAGAGAGCGCGGCCACGTGCGTAGTCCTGGTACTGCTCCGTGTCGTAGTCGATCCGCCTCATCGCAGCTCCCGCGTCAGCCGGGCTACGGCTAACCGTCAGCCCGATATATCGACTTGATACATCGGCACGATACGTAGTGTCGCGTCATGCCGCAAGAGGGCATGGGGGTCGGACGTACCTGCACGGCGGTGGTGGGGAGATGGAGGGCGCACTAAGGTCACTTCGTGCTGCCTCTCTCGTCTGCGGATCCGGGCCAGATCAGCGCCTTCCGGCTGCGCGGCGTACTCGGCCGGGGTGGGCAGGGGTCGGTGTATTCAGGGGAGGACGCCGCCGGGGCGAAGGTGGCGGTGAAGGT
The DNA here is from genome assembly GCF_040610775.1 of Nonomuraea sp. NPDC003709. NCBI lineage: Bacteria > Bacillati > Actinomycetota > Actinomycetes > Streptosporangiales > Streptosporangiaceae > Nonomuraea > Nonomuraea sp. NPDC003709. Next base: position 36,766 of record NZ_JBEXMW010000050.1, read on the forward strand.
GCTGCACGCGTACATGGGGGATGCGGAGACGCACCGGCGGTTCCTGCGGGAGGCGGAGGCGGCGCGGCGGGTGGCGCCGTTCTGCACGGCTCGGGTGCTGGAGGTCGGGGTCGCCGACGGCCGGCCGTACATCGTGAGCGAGTTCATCACCGGGCCCTCGCTGGAACGGCTGGTGAGAGGCGAGGGGGTACGGTTCGGCAGCGGGCTGGAACGGCTGGCGGTGACCACCTTGACCGCGCTGGCCGGTTCACGCTCGGCGCCTGGTGCGCGCTGCTGGGCTTCATGCTCGTGCTGCGGGCCGTACAGAGCAGAAACGCATCAGGCCACTACTGATCGTCCTGCCGGCGCACCATCTCGGCGATCCAGGTGGGCGCGAACGGAGACGTGCAGCCCGGGGAGGTCGGGTAGTCCTTGAGCACCTCCAGGCGCTCACCGATGTCGATCGCACGGGCGCGGTGCTCGGCGTGCTCGATCCCGATCTGGGCCAGGCAGTGGTTCATCGCCCACTGCAGGCGATCCGGGGCGTCCTTCATCTCCACCTCGATGACGTCGAGCAGCCCTGAGAGGTCAAGGACCTCGGGCTTCTTCGCCACGCGTTCGGTGGTCAGCGCCCAGCCGGCACTCGCGGCCGCTGGATCCGGATCGGCGGACCAGGCCAGGCGCAGCTCTTCGGCGTGCGGATTCTTCTTCACCACGTAGTTCACGAGCCAGTCGTGCACCTTGGGTGCGCGGGCCTCGCGCACCATGACGTCCAACTCGTCACGCTCGAACGCCTTCGGCCGGCAGATCAGGATCGCCAGCAGCCTCGCCGCGGTGTCATCCGTCTTCCAGAGCCGGCACGCGAGTTCCTGCTGCGTCTTCAGCCGCTTCGCGAGCGCGCGCAGCTTGCCGAGGTTCACACCGTGATCGTCACCGTGTCTCTCGTTCACCGCGCGTGCCTTCGGGTCCTCGAGTTCGGCCAGCTCGGCCATCACCTCGGCCACCGTCGTCTCGGCCACCTCAGCCTCCTGTCCGTTACGTGCGGGATTCAGCCTACGACGGGTCATCGGCGAGCGTTTTGTCCTGGCCGGTATCTCAAATTCCGCCAGGCTGCAACCCGTTGACCGTGGTGTGAACGCCATGTATACATACGCAATACCTGATGGATCCCCAACCCAACGACTCAGCGCCAGGCCCTGACGAGGCGGAGATGTCATGGCAGTGATCAGCAGGCGAGGATTTCTCGCCGGAAGCGTAGCCACGCTGGGGGCATCTGCCCTGACGGCCTGCGGCAGCCCAGAGACCTTGCCCCTATCGATGCAGGAAATCCGCTCAGGCGAGGGTGGCGGTGGACCGAACCGCGGCGGGGTGCTGTATTTCGGTCTCTCCACCGACCCGGCCAACCTCGACCCCCACCTCACCAGCGGCAGCGCCTCCGACTACCTGCGCCAGCTCGCCTACAACGGGCTGGTCCAGTACAACGGGGCCGGAGAGATCGTCGGTGATCTCGCGAGCGAGTTCGGCTGGGCCGACGAGCTGACGTACAAGGTCAGGCTGCGCCCCGGGGTCGGCTTCCACGACGGGTCCACGATGACCGCCGACGACGTGGTCTTCTCCTTCCGCCGCATGATGGACAAGGCGACCGCGGCGGCGTCGGCCCCGCTGCTCGACCAGGTGGCCTCCGTCGAGGCGCCCGACGCCACCACCGTGGTGTTCCGGTTCAAGCAGCCCGACGTGGCCTTCCCGTTCGCCCTGGCCGCGCCCACCACCAACATCGTCTCCAGGAAGTGGATCGAGTCGGGAGCGAACACCAAGACGCAGGTCATGGGCACCGGACCGTTCCGGTTCGTGGAGCGCATCCCGGGGGTGAGCACCACATACGTCCGGTTCGAGAACTACTTCGAGGACGGCCTGCCGTACCTCAACGGGATCGTCTTCCAGCCGATGGGCGACGACTATGCCCGCGTGACGGCGCTGCGCACGGCGACCGTGGACATGATCGACTACGTCCCCGCCACCCACGTCGGCGTCATCTCCGAGAACCCGCGGCTGCGGTTCGTCTCGGACAAGACCTTCGGGTTCGGCTTCGTGGGCTTCGTGACCAGCCGGCGTCCCTTCGACGACGTACGCGTCCGCAAGGCCATCGCGATGTCGATCAACAGGCAGTCCGTCCTGGACACCGCGCTGCTGGGGCACGGCAAGCCGATGGACGGCGCCCTGATGTCGGAGACCTTCGCCCCGTACGCGCCCCAGCTCGCCGGCTCCATGCCTTACGACCCGGAACAGGCCAGATTCCTGCTCAAGCAGGCCGGGCAGGAGGGCCTGACGCTGCCGGTCGTGACCACCAGCTCGTACTCGGTCATCGCCAGGCCGGCGCAGGCGATGCTGCCCGGCCTGCGCGCCGCGGGACTGAACGTGAACCTCACCCAGCAGGAGTGGCTGACCTTCCGCTCCAGCGTGTCGACCAAGGTCTTCCCCGTCCATTCCTGGGGGACGGCGCCGAAGTTCGGTGATCCCGCCTCGCTCGGCGACTTCATCGGCAGCACCGGCGCCTTCGCCAAATACCTCGACTTCGCCGACGACAAGATCGACGAGCTGCTGACCCAGGCACGCAGGAGCTCCGACCAGAGCCTGCGCAACGAGATCTACCTGGACGTCGAGAAACGGGCCCTGGAGCTGGTCCCGATGACGTACACGATCCGCCGCGAGCAGGGCGAGGCCCACTACAACCACGTCAAGGGCTACGAGCACCCCCCGAAGGGCGCCTGGACCGCCACGGCCCTGCGCCGGACCTGGATGGAGAAGACGGCGTGAGGCGTTTCCTGGCCAAGCGGTTCGCCCAGGCGATCCTGCAGTTGCTCCTCGTCGGAACCATCGTGTTCTTCCTCGTACGGCTCATCCCCGGCGATCCGGCCAGGGCGGTGCTCGGCGACGCGGCCACCGACGAGCAGGTCGCCGCCACCCGGGCCGCGATGCACCTCGAAGAGCCGTTCTTCAGCCAGTTCGTCGGGTTCTGGACCCGGTTGTTCCAGGGCGACCTCGGCACCTCGCTGATCAGCGGCCGCCCGGTGATGCAGGACCTGCCGTCCCGGATCGGCAACTCGCTGGAGCTCGTCCTCATCGCGCTGGCGATCTCGCTGGTGGTCGGCATCGCGCTGGGCCGGATCGCCGCCACGCGCGCCGACAAACCGGCCGACCACGCGCTGGTCGCCGGGTCGATCTTCGGGATCTCGCTGCCCGTGTTCGTGATCGGCACCTTGTTGCTGCTGGTGTTCGCGTTCTTCATCCCGATCCTGCCGCCGCGCCGGTTCGCCTCGCCGTTCGACGATCCGCTCGCCCACCTGCAGATCCTCATCCTGCCCGTGGCCACGTTGACGGCGGCCTCGTGCGCGGTGGTGACGAGGATGACCAGGGCGTCGATGCTGGAGACGCTCAACGCCGACTACGTCCGCACGGCACGGGCGAAGGGCCTGGTCGAGAAGCACGTCATCAACCGGCACGCGCTGCGTACGGCGCTGCTCGCCGTCGTCTCCGCGACGACGGTCGAGCTGACGACGCTGATCGGGAGCACGGTCCTGGTCGAGACCATCTTCGGGTGGCCGGGGATGAGCTCCCTGCTCATGAACGCCGTGGGACAGCGCGACTATCCCGTCATCCAGGCCGTCGTCCTCGCCGCGGCCACCATCGTCATCCTGGTCAACCTGGTCGGAGACCTGGTCGCCAGGGCACTCGACCCCCGGGCGGAGGATAACTGATCATGGCCACCGTGCTGTCAGGCGCGCCTGCGATCGAGAGCGCCGGCAGGAGGACCTTCCTCCGGCGCATGCTGTCCAACCGCAGGACGTCCGTCGCGGGCGCTTTCCTGCTGCTGATCGCGATCGTCACGCTGTTCGCCAGGCTGATCGCGCCGTACGACTACCGAGACATCGTCGGCAAGCCGTTGACCTCGGCCTCCGTGCTCGGCATCGACGACTTCGGGCGGGACGTCCTGTCGCGCCTGCTGGTCGGGCTCCAGGTGTCGCTCGGGGTGGCGCTGTCGGCGGTGCTGGTGGCGGCGGTCATCGGGGTCGCGCTCGGGCTCGTGGCCGGGTACGTCGGCCGCTGGGCTTCGACGATCATCATGCGCGGCATCGACGTCCTGCTGAGCTTCCCCCCGATCGTGCTGGCCATCGCGGTGGTGGCGATCATGGGCCCGGCCCTGGTGAACGTCGTCCTGGTGATCGGCGTCCTGTACATCCCGAGGTTCACCAGGATCGTCTACACCCAGGTTCTGGCCATCCGGAACCTGGAGTACGTCGAAGCCTCGAAGATCATGGGCGCGCGGCCCGCGGGAATCCTCGTCGGGACGATCCTGCCGAACGTGGCGGCGCCCATCATCGTCCAGCTGAGCCTGTCGGTGAGCTTCGCCATCCAGATGGAGGCCGGGCTGAGCTTCCTCGGCCTCGGCGCGCAGCCGCCACTGCCCTCGCTCGGGACGATGGTCGGCTCGGGCCGCGACTTCCTGGAGGTCCAGCCGACGCTGCTGCTCTATCCGTCCGTGCTCATCATCCTCGTCGTCCTCGCGCTCAACGTGTTCGGGGACGGCATCCGCGACCTGCTCGACCCGCGGCGCCGTGGCACCAACTGAAAGGAACGCATTCATGACCCTCCCTTCCACCCACAGGCTCGGCGAGCTGTCCTGGACCCAGGTCAAGGAGCTGGCGGAACGGGACCCGATCATCCTGCTGCCGATCGGCGCAGTCGAGCAGCACGGCCCGCACCTGCCGATCCACGAGGACTCCATCGTGGCGGAATGGGTGGCCGACAAGCTGGCGAAGGAGAACGGGTGCTATGTCGCGCCCGCCCTCCACTACGGGCACTCCGGGGTCTTCCGCGGCTTCAACGGCAACCTCTCACTGAGCCCGGCGACACTGCGCGCCGTCACGTACGAGATCATCGAGGCGCTCGTGCAGTCCGGCTTCCGTCGCGTGATCATCGTCAACAACAACGGCGGCAACGTCGGGCCCGTCATCGACGCCGGCCTCCAGGCACGTCATGACCTGGGCGTTCTCGTCGGCCACCTGTACCCGTGGCAGCTCGGCTACGCGCTCATGCGGGACGTCTACGACGATCCGGCCACGGCGTACGGCCACGGCGCGGAGCCCGAGCACTCCGCGATGCTCGCGATGTTCCCCGACCAGGTCCAGAGCGAGCTGGCCGTCTCGGGCGGCCTGGCGTCGGGCAGCGGCTGGACCCCGACGAGCTACACGGAGGCGGCGATCCCGGGGCACGACGTGCGCGGGACCGTCCTGTGGGACTTCTCCGAGGTGAGCGCGACCGGCTGCACCGGCGACGTGAGTCTCGGCAACGCGAAGACGGGCGAGATCTGGATCGAGCGGGTGATCGGTTTCTGCTCCGCCTACATACAGGAATACGACCGGAACACCTCGAGGGACGCATGACAACCGGCACGAGTTCCGCAGAGCCGATCCTCTCAGTCGAGGGGCTCTCGGTGGACTTCCAGATCGCGGGCACGTGGGTGCCCGCCGTCAAGAACGTCAGCTTCACGGTCGCCAAGGGCGAGGTGGTGGCGCTCGTCGGTGAGTCCGGCTCGGGCAAGTCGGTCAGCTCGATGTCGGTGCTCGGGCTGCTGGCCAAGAACGCGCGCCGTCGCGGCAGCATCCGGTACGGCGACACCGAGCTGCTCGACCTCGGCGAGGAGGCCCTGCGCGACATCCGGGGCAAGCGGATCGCGATGATCTTCCAGGAGCCGATGACCGCGCTGAACCCGGTCTACACCATCGGCGAGCAGATCATCGAGGCGATCCAGTGCCACGAGCGCGTACCGGCCGCCGAGGCCCGCTCACGTACGTTGGAGCTGCTGAGGAAGGTCGGTATCCCGGAGCCGGAGTCGCGGATCGACAGCTACCCGCACCAGCTCTCCGGCGGCCAGCGGCAGCGCGCGATGATCGCGATGGCGATCGCCTGGTCACCCGAGGTCATCATCGCCGATGAGCCGACCACGGCCCTCGACGTCACGGTGCAGGCGGAGATCCTGGAGCTGCTGCGCCGCCTGCAGAAGGACCTCGGCTCGGCGGTCGTGGTCATCACCCATGACATGGGCGTGGTCGCCGACCTGGCCGACCGGGTGGTGGTGATGAAGCAGGGCGAGGTCGTGGAGGAGGCCCCGGTCGCCCGGTTGTTCGCCGAACCCCGGCACGAGTACACCACCAAGCTGCTGTCCGCGGTGCCCCGGCGCGGCCAGGCCGAGCCGGCGCCGTCCGGCGGCGACACGCCGGGGGGCGCCACGCTGCGGGTCGCCGGCCTCCAGGTCGAGTACCCGGGGCGGCTGGGCCGCAAAGGGTTCAAAGCGGTGCACGACATCAGCTTCGAGATCGGGAAGGGGAAGGTCCTCGGCCTGGTGGGCGAGTCGGGCTCGGGCAAGTCCACGATCGGCCGGGCCATCGTCGGGCTGGTCCGCGCCACGTCCGGCACGATCGAGATCTGCGGACGTGACGTGACCGGGCTCGGCGCCAGGGAACTGCGCGGGTTCCGCAGGAAGTACTCGATGGTCTTCCAGGACCCGGGGTCCTCGCTCGACCCGCGCCGGTCGATCGGCGACTCCATCGCGGCCCCGATGATCATCAACCGGTACGCGGGCCGCACGGCCGTCCACAAGCGGGTGCTGGAGCTGCTCGACCAGGTGGAGCTGCCCAGGAACTGGGCCGGCAGGTTCCCGCACGAGCTGTCGGGCGGCCAGCGGCAGCGCGTCGGGATCGCCCGCGCGCTGGCGCTGGAGCCCGAGCTGCTCATCGCCGACGAGCCCACCTCGGCGCTGGACGTCTCTGTGCAGGCCACGGTGCTGCGGTTGTTCCAGGAGCTGCAGGACAGGCTCGGTTTCTCCTGCCTGTTCATCAGCCACGACCTGGGCGTGGTCGAGCTGCTCTCGCACGACGTCGCCGTGCTGCAGCAGGGGCGGCTGGTCGAACACGGCCCGGCCCGCGAGGTGCTGAACGATCCCCAGACGGATTACACCCGGAGGCTGGTCGCGGCGGCGCCGGTGCCCGACCCCGCCGAGCAGGCCGAGCGCCGCGAGCTGTGGCGGGCGATCGCCAGGTGATCACCTCAGGTGGGAGACCACCCGCTCGTCGGGCCGCAGGTGGTTGCGCAGGGTGCGTTCGGCGGTGTCGAAGTCGTGCATAGTCAGGGCTGCGAGCAGGGTGCGGTGCTCGGGGTTGATGACCGCCAGCCGGTCGGGGCGCGCGGCCACGGCGCTGACCCCGATCCGCTGGTGCCGTGGCTGGAGGCTGCTGAACAGGTCGGTCAGTACGGTGTTGCCCGTCGCCCTGACGAACGCGAAGTGGAAGAAGAAGTCCATCTTGGCGTGCTCGGCGATCGCGTCGCGGTCGCCCGCCCTGCACCGCGCCACCATGTCCGGATCCTCCATCAGGTCCAGGTGCGCCGACAGCTCCTGCGGGATGTCGGTCTTCTTGTCGCACAGGATCCGGAAGCCGTGGATCTCGAGCACAAGCCGCATCTCGTACGTCTCGAACAACTCGGCAGCCGTCACGCTGCGCACCTGCGCGCCGCGCCTGGGCAGGAGGTCGATGTACTTCTCGGCCGCCAGGCGGTGGAACGCCTCACGGACGGGAGTGCGCGACACGCCGGCCTCGTCGCAGACCAGCTTCTCCTCCAGGAAGGATCCCTCGGGAAACCGGCCGCCGAGAATCGCCTCGCGCGTCCATCGGTAGGCGCGCTCGCCCGCGGTAGCCGCCGGTGCGATGTCCGGTTCCCAGTTCATGCCACCCCCACGTTCGTGTGTATACACAGCGTATATTAACCGTGAGAAGGAGTATCCGTTGCAGCGGAGATACGCCGCCTGGCTGTCCGGTCCGAGTTTCGCCGCCGCCGAGATCGTGGCCGACCTGGGCTACGGCGCGGTGGTGCTCGATATCGAACACGGTTCTTTCGACCTGGCCGACCTCGAACGCTTCATCCCGTTCCTTCGTGGTCTCGGCCTGGAGGTGCTGGCCAAGGTGCTCGGGCCCGAGCGGGGGCCGATCCAGCAGGCCCTCGACTTCGGCGCCACCGCCGTCGTCGTGCCCCACATCGAGGGCGCCGCGCACGCGGCCGCCGTCTGCGCCTTCGGGAAGTTCCCCCCTCGGGGCGACAGAAGCTTCGCGGGCGGACGGACGGCGCGGTACGGCGGGTTCGACGACGAGTGGATCGTACGCCAAGATCGCGAGACCCGCGTCTACCCGATGATCGAGGACGCGGGCGCCATCGAGCAGATCGACGACATCCTCGCGCTCGACACGGTCGACGGCGTCTTCATCGGCCCCAGCGACCTGTCCATCCGCCGCGGCCGGGGCGCCTACTCCCGCTCGGAGGGGGACTTCGCCGACCTCAAGATCGTGGCGGACGCGGCCCGCGCCGCGGGCAAACCCTGGGTGCTGCCCGCGTGGTCGCCGGAGGAGAAGGCGTTCGCCCTGGAGAACGGCGCCGACCAGCTCGTCCTGACCATGGAGCACGGCGCCATCATGGCCGGTTTCAAGGCCGCGCTCGACCAGACCCACGAACTCACCCACTAGGAGACCCTGCATGCTCGTCACCGTCGGACAGTTCAGCGCCACCACCGACAAGTCCGCCAACCTCGGCGCCGCCACGGGGCTGATCGAGCAGGCGGCGGCCCAAGGGGCGCGGCTCGTCGTCCTGCCGGAGAACGCCATGTACTCCAACCCGGACGTGACGGCCGACATCGTCCCCGACTCGGAGCCCCTCGACGGGCCCTTCGCGACCGCCATCGGCGCGCTGGCGAAGAAGCACGGCATCGCCGTCGTCGCCGGCATGACCGAGGCGCCCGCCGGGGACCGCGGCAAGCCCAGCAACACCGTGCTCGCCGTGGACGCGGGCGGCGACCCGCTCGGCGTCTACCGCAAGGTGCACCTCTACGACGCCTTCGGCTACCGCGAGTCCGACCGGGTGCAGGCGCACGCGCCGGAACCGCTCGTCTTCACCCTGGACGACCTCACTTTCGGCGTCCTGACCTGCTACGACCTCCGTTTCCCGGAGATGGCCCGGTTCCTGGTCGACGCCGGAGCCGAGGCCTTCGTCGTACCCGCCGCGTGGGTCGCCGGGCCCGCCAAGGAGGACCACTGGATCACGTTGGTCCGCGCCCGCGCGATCGAGAACACCGCGTACGTCCTGGCCAGCGGCCAGACCGGCCCCGTCTGCACCGGGCAGAGCGCGGTCGTGGACCCGATGGGCACGGTGGTGGCGTCGGCGGGCGAGGCCCCCGGGGTCGCGTCGGCCGTCATCGGCGCGGAGCGGCTGCGCGCCGTACGCGCCAAGAACCCGAGCCTGGTCAACCGTCGCTTCAAGGTGCTCCCCGCCTGAGCCGGTCTCAGGAGATCGGACCAGGGAAGAGATGTCACTCGGTTTCGGCGCCACAGCCGTGCGCCGAACCGCTGTGTCAGGAGTCGCGTCGCAGCGACGACAGCCCCCACAGCTCGGCGATCCGTCCGTCGCACACGCGGAAGATCTCCAGCATGGTCGGTGGTTGCCGCCCGGGAATGCCGTGCACACTCGTACGGACGGCGGCCGTGTCCCCTTCGACGACCATGTCCTCGACGACGACCTGGGCATCCGGGAAGGTCTCGTGGAACCGTTGCCACGACCGGGTGACGCTCTCGGGGCCGGTCGTGTCCAGAGGGTGGCTGTAGAAGTCCGCGGTGAAGATCTCCGCCGTGGCGGCGTGGTCGTGGGCGTTGAACGCCGCATACATGCGCCGGGCAGCGGCCCGTACGTCTTCGGTCATCGACTCTCCTGCTCGATCATGTTCGCGCGGATGCGGCGTAGAACGCCCAGCACGATCTCCTGCTGTTGCGGGGTGACGCCGTCGAGAAGCCGTTCCTGGTACGCCTGGTGCGATCGCTCCAGATCGGCCGCGACGCGCTCGCCGGCGGAGGTCAGCGCGGACAGGGTGTAGCGGTTGTCCGCCGGGTCCAGGCGGCGACCGACCAGCCCTTCGGCCTCGAACTCCTTGACCAGCCGGGTGACGCTCGCACCGTCGATGCCCAGGGTCCGGCGCAGGTCGCTGTGGCTGGTCTCGCCGTCACGCCACAGCCGGACGAGCAGCTGTACGCGGTGGGGGCTCATGCCCACGTGCCGGGCGAATGCCTGCCGCAGCTCGGCGCAGGCCCCTCCGAGCTCACGGAAGAACGTGTCCTCCGACGTCTCTTCATGCACCATCTCTTTATAGCCTCAACTCTTGATGTTATCAAGAGACAGTTGGGACTTCGGACGGCGCTGCGTAACCGGTTGTTCTACGGATGGTGAGGGGGCGGCTTTACTCATGATTCGGACGACCGGTATGGTGCTTTTGTCAAGATCTATTTACCTTCATGAGGTTGAAGCATGACTCGCAAGAAGCTCGTATCCGTTCTCCTCGGCTCCGCCGCCACGGCCGCTCTGCTGCTGTCCTCGGCACCGGCAAGCGCGGCCTCCACCGCGACCAAGGCTGGTACGGCGTCGGCCCGAGCCGGGATCGAGCGCGACAGCGTCAGTTGCTCCAAGCCCAGGGGCAAGTGGGCCAACTACTCCTGGGGCGAGGGGAACACGACCGCGACCATCTACTTCAACAACCACTGCAGCCACAAGGTCAGTGTCAAGATCATGTTCGTCAGGAAGGGCTCGGTCGGCGACAAGGCCGCCAAGTACCGCTGCATGACCGTCAACGCCCACACCAAGGGCAAGAAGAAGTTCTACGCCGCCGCCTACAAGCCGTACTCCGTGAGCCGGGTCGCGCGCTGCAGCTGAGCCGAGGCAGCGCCGCTTCTCGGGAAGCGGCGCTGCACGCGCTGCGGTTCTGGCAGTCGAGGTGGCCGCCGCCGGCCGGCTGTCGGATCTACTGTCTGCGCATCAGCAGACGGCCTTGGCGGAACTGCCGCTCGTCTTCTTGGGGCTCGCGCAGCATTCGTCCCACCTCGACGAACCCTGCCTCGCGCGCCAGTTCGGCGAGGCCGTCGATCGGCCAGCGATAGGCAAGCGTCACCTTGTGATCGAATTCCATCACCGGCCCGCCCTCGGAGTCGAAGAAGCCGATCAGGAGGTAGCCTCCCGGGGCCAGCACTCTGCGGAACTCGGCGAAGTACGGCGACAGTTCCTGCGGTGGAGTGTGGATGATGGAATACCAGGACAGGATGCCGCCCAGCTCCCCGTCAGCCAGGTCGAGGGCGTCCATCGAACCGACCTCGAAACGCAGGTCAGGGTGGGCCTCACGGGCAAGGTTGATCATCACTGGGGACAGGTCGATGCCGAAGGCGTCCAGCCCCAAGTCCCGGAGGTGCGCTGTCATGTGCCCGGGGCCGCATCCGACCTCGGCGACCGAGGTCCCGGCACCGCCGGTTCGCACGAGCTCCGCGAACGGGGCGAGCGCCGCGCGGTCCAGGGGCTGGCGGTCGAGCGCATCATGGAAAAGCTCGGCGTACAGGACGGCGACGGCGTCGTAGGCCTCCGCCGTCGTGGTCAGATAGGAGGGGGTTTCGGTCACGGTGGACGACTCTAGACCCTGACCGGCGCCGTCGTACGAACCCGATCCTCGGCACCCCGACCGGCCCGGATCAGCGGGGTGCGGCTTGCGGGGTGTCCCAGTCGAGAGGGACGCCGAAGGTCTCGTGCAGGCCGGTGCGGCCCGCGTCGGTGAGCTGGACGACCCGGCGGGCCCGGCCGCGGCGCAGCCAGTCCAGCGCGAACAACCGGGTCGCGATGGCCGCGCCGAGCGCGCCCGCAAGATGGTGGCGGCCCTCGCCCCAGTCGACGCAGTAGCGGATCGCCGGTCGCCGCCGGGAGAACTCCTCGACGTCGATCCCGAACTCCCCCAGCCTGCCGAGGCCCGTCGGGGTGATCCGGTAGCCGTTCGCGGCGGTGGCGAGCACGCCGCCGTCCACCAGCGCGGCCAGCAGCACCACCCCGAGCCGCCCGGCGAGGTGGTCGTAGCAGAGCCGGGCGCGCAGCAGCGCCTGGTTGCGGACGTCCTCCCGCAGCGACGTGACCGGCAGCGGCCGGGCGATCCTGGCCAGCTCCTCCAGCGCCCGCGCCACGTCGGTGCTGGCCAGGCGGTAATAGCGGTGCCGGCCGTCGTGCTCGACGGTGAGCAGCTTGGCCTCGCGCAGCTTGGTCAGGTGGCCGCTGATCGTGGACATGCTCACCCCGGCCTCGGCGGCCAGCGCGCTGGCGGGCAGCCCGCCGCCGTCGGCGAGGGCGCGCAGCACCTTGGTCCGGGTCGGATCGCCGATGGCCGCCGCGACGTGCGCGATGTCGGCCTCCGTGGCGGTCTTCCACATGGGGCCAGTCTAGGACGACGACAGTTCGGCGTTCGCCGTAGTAGTTCCGTTCCAGACTGAAGGCATGACGCGTACAACGAGAGAGCCGACCGCGTCCCTCTCGCGGACCGCGGGCTGGTCACCGCTGATCGCGCTCTGTCTCGGATATTTCCTGGTCATCCTGGACGTCACCGTGGTCACCGTGGCGATCCCGGTGATCGGCGCCAGGTTGCCCGCCGGGCTGACCGAGCTGCAGTGGGTCGTCGACGGCTACACGCTGGCGTTCGCCGGGCTGCTGCTGTTCTGTGGCGGGCTCAACGACCGGCTCGGCGGGAAGCCGGTTTTCCTGGCCGGGCTGGCGGTGTTCACCGTGGCCTCGGCCTGGTGCGGGCTGGCGACGTCGGCCGGTGCGCTGATCGGGGCCCGGCTGGTGCAGGGCGCCGGTGCCGCGGCCATGGTGCCGGCCTCGCTGGCGCTGCTGCGTGACGCGTACCCGGAGCGGGAGGCGCGGGCGCGGGCGTTCGGCGTGTGGGGCATGGTCGCGGGGATCGCCGCCTGCACGGGGCCGGTGCTCGGCGGCGTGCTGGTGTCCGCGATCGGCTGGCGGGCGGTGTTCTTCGTGAACATCCCGTTCGGCCTGCTCGGCGTCCTGCTCACCGTCCGGCACGTCCCCGGCCGGGCAGGGCGGGGTACGGGGCGCAGGGGGCTGGACGTGCCTGCGCAGGTGGCCGGGGCGTTGTGCCTGGCCGGGCTGACCGCGGCGTTGATCGAGGCCGGGGCGAGCGGCTGGACCTCGCCGGTGGTGCTGGGCGGGCTGGCTCTGTTCGTGCTCGCGCTGCCGGCGTTCCTGCTGCTCGAACGCCGGGCGAGCGCGCCGATGCTACCGCTGGAGCTGTTCGCGAGCCGCCGCTTCTCCGCCTCGGCCGCCATCGGCGTGCTGCTCAACCTCGGCTTCTACGGCCTGCTGTTCGTCGTGCCGCTGTACTTCCAGCAGGTACGCCACCTCGACGCGATGGCGACCGGGCTGGCGATGCTGCCGATGGCCCTGATGCCGCCGATCGCCTCGCCGCTGAGCGGCTGGGTCGCCGCGCGCACCGGGCCGCGCCCGCCGATGGCGTACGGGCTGATCATCGGCGGGATCGGCCTGCTGAGCTGGCTGCCGGCCGACGCCGGCACGAGCTACTGGGCGCTGGTCGTACCGCTGATGCTCACCGGCTTCGGGACCGGTTTCACGATGCCCGCCGCCACCGCGGCAATCATGGAGGCGGCGCCGCCCGAGCTCGGCGGGGCGGCCTCCGCGGTGTTCAACGCCGCCCGTCAGACCGGCAGCGCGATCGGGGTGGCGCTGGTCGGCACGCTGGTCGCGGGCGGCGGTCTCGTGGCGGGCCTGCACGCCGACGTCGCCGTCGGCGGCCTCGGTTTCCTGATCGCCGCCGCGCTGGCCGTCTTCGCCCTCCGCCCCGCACATTGATCCGGGCGGTCAGTGGCGGAGCAGCGTCAGGCTCGACTCGGTGTCGGTGACGGCGAGCCGGGCCTGGCCGCCGATCGGGAAGGTGGCCAGGGGGTTGGTGTGGCCGACGTCGATGTTGGCCAGGACGGGGACGCGGCTCAACACCGGTGGGGTGGCGATGATCTGTTCCAGCAGCGGCCGGGACATGCGGCTGGCGTTCTGGAACCGTCCGACGGCCAGTCCTCGGATCTTCGGGGCGTCGGGAAGCTGCAGCAGTGAGGTCAGGTCACGGGCGAACTTCGCCGGGTGCGACTCGAAGTCGTCCTCGACGATCAGGATCGCGCCGTCGAGGGATGGCATGTACGGGGTGCCCGCCAGCAGGTTCAGTGTGCACAGATTGCCGCCGACGATGCGTCCCTCGGCGGTGCCGGGCCGCAGCGGCCACCATCCCTCGTTGGGGATCGGTGCGCGCTTGTCCTGGTCGAGGAACCAGAGATCGTCGCTCCACCGCGCCGCCGGGGTCAGCGAGACCGGAGCGGTGTCGAACATGACCGAGGTGAACCAGCGCAGGGTCTCCTCGAAGTGATCCCGCATCCCGAACGTCGACCAGTGCGGACCGGAGTAGGTGACCAGCCCGGTGCGAGCGAGGATGGCGTTCTGCAGGGCGGTGATGTCGGAGTAGCCGCACAAGATCTTCGGGTTGGCGCGGATCAGCTCCCAGTCCAGGTACGGCAGGAGTTCGTTGCAGTTGAAGCCGCCGATGACCGTCAGGATCGCCGCCACCGACGGGTCCGCGAAGGCCTCGTGCAGATCGGCGATCCGCGAGGCGACGCTGGACGAGTCGAACGCGTCCCGCTCATCGACATGGGTGCCGTAGGAGAGCGTCAGGCCGAACTCGGCGAACCGGGACCTGATGAGGTCGGTGTGGTCGTGCTCCATGACCATCGCGCGGGACATGGCCGGTGCCACCACTCGTACGACGTCGCCTGCGTTCAGCTTGGGAGGAGAGATCACATCCATACGACCGAAGCCTAACGCCGAGTTCGGCGTCGGGAACAATGGAATAAACCGCTCCATTGTTCCTCGACGCCGATATCGTCCACCGTCACCGAGCAGGCGCGAACGATTCTCACCTGGCGCCGGCCGCGGTGTCAGCGGAAGGACCCCTCACTCCGCCGAGGTGTCTTCCGACCACTCCGGGGTCTCGGTGGCGGAGTTGTCGGTCCAGGTGCCATCGTTCTTGTGGTTGTCCTGGTGCTCGTGGTGGCGGTGCTCACGCCGGCGCTCGTGCCTGTTGAGGTTGCGGTTGCGGTTCTCCACGTCGACGAAGACGCGCTCGCGCCCCTGCCGGATGGGCCGAGGAATGAAGACGGGCTTCTCGTGGCTGACGACCCTCGGCGCGGCCTGCTGCACCACGCGGGTCACCTTACGCGGTGCCGGCGGGCCGCCGGCCGCGCTCGCGGAGGCCACCCCCTGGCCCAGTGGAAGGAGCATGACACCGGCGACCGCGCCGGTGATAGCTAGTGCTGCGAGCCGCCCTTGCGTCCGCCGACTGTTGGTGTTCACGTGTCTCGTTTCCGTTCATGGATAGATCGGTCCGGAACCTGGCATCCGCCGTTTCAGCGGACACTCAGATGGAACCGGACATACCCATACAGATATTCTCAGTTACCTCGTTAATCGCAAATAGCACGTCAAAGCCCAAGCGTCATATGTAATCACGATTTTTGTGTTTGAGCGCATCCGTCACAGCAGCCCCGAGCGATCTACCGATCGTTGCCGAAGAAACGGATGAAAGTTTCTCCTCCGACCGGTTCCCCGAGTTACCGAGCCCCAGGTCAGCGGGGATCCGGAATTGAGGGGAGCCGGGCTCGTTGACTAATCGCTCCCCGCCGAGGACCGTCGGCTCGACCACCTCTCGGAGAATGGGAAAACACCAGTGCGACATGTCAGCTCTTTCCGCCGACGGTGGAAACTGTCGGCCGCGGCCGTCGCGGCGCTGTTGACGGCCGGTGTTGGTTTGGCCGGAACGCACGTCGCGTCGGCCGTCGCAGCCGGTTGCCAGGTCACCTACACGGTGACCAACCAGTGGCCCGGCGGCTTCGGCGCAAATGTTAGCGTTAACAATCTGGGTGACCCGATCAACGGCTGGAAGCTCACCTGGGCGTTCCCCGCCGGACAGACCATCACCCAGCTGTGGAACGGCACCTACACCCAGTCCGGCTCCCAGGTCACGGTGTCCAACGTCAGCTACAACGCCGGCATCCCCAGCGGCGGCAGCACCGGCTTCGGGTTCAACGGGGCGTACAGCGGCTCCAACCCGGTGCCGACGAGCTTCGCCCTCAACGGCGTCACCTGCACCGGCGGCGTCTCCACCCCCACTCCCACTCCCACCCCCACCGTCACGCCGCCGCCGTCGTCGAACCAGCCGTGCGACATCTACGCCGCGGGCGGCACGCCGTGCGTGGCGGCGCACAGCACGACCCGCGCCCTGTACGCCTCCTACAACGGCTCGCTCTACCAGGTACGGCGCTCCTCGGACAACGCCACCCAGAACATCGGCGTGCTGAGCGCGGGCGGGTCCGCCAACGCCGCCACGCAGGATTCGTTCTGCGCCGGCACGACCTGCCTCATCACCGTCATTTACGACCAGTCCGGCCGCGGCAACCACCTCACCCAGGCGCCTCCCGGCGGGTTCCCGGGCCCGGCTCCGGGCGGGTACGACAACCTCGCGAACGCGACCGCGGCGCCGACCACGGTCAACGGCCACAAGGCGTACGGCGTGTTCGTGGCCCCCGGCACCGGCTACCGCAACAACAACACCAACGGCGTGGCCAGGGGAGACCAGCCGGAAGGCATGTA
>NZ_JBEXMW010000051.1:0-41914 GCF_040610775.1 Nonomuraea sp. NPDC003709
GGCCGCGCCCGCGAACGCGCGGGCCACGCCGCGGCCGCCGCGGCCCTGGAGCGGGCGGCCCGGCTCACCCCCGGCCTGGCCGAACGTGCCCGGCGGCTGGCTCTGTCGGCCGAGGCCGCCGCGGACGCCGGCGACCTGGAGCACGCGCAGGTCCTGGCCGATCAGGCCCGGCGGCTGGGCGACGACCCGCTGACCCTCGCCCGGCTGGCGGGGCTGCGCGGCCGGATCGCGTTCGACCGGGGCGCGGTGCAGGAAGCCCACCGGATCCTCGTCGACGGCGCCGCCGCCATCGCCGGCCTCGACCGCAGGGGCGCGGCGCTCCTCCTGCTCGACGCGGTGCGCAACGCGTGGTACCTGAGCGATCCGGCGGCCGTCGCCGAGTCCTCGGCGGGGCTGGCGGGCCTGCCGCTGACGCCGGAGGACGGGCTCGACGGGTTTGTCCGGGCGGCCCACGCGATGGCCGATTTCCTGGCCGGCGACCTGGACCGGGCGCTGCCGCCGTTCCGCGAGCTCATCGACCTGGCCGCGGCGATCCCCTCCGGCATGACGGCCCTGCGGATCAGCATCTGCTCGCTGGCCGGGATCTCGGGCGACTTCGACAACGGGCTCGCCATCGCCCACGCGGCGATCGAGGAGTGCCGGGCCGACGGCATGATCGGGCTGCTGCCGCTCGCCCAGGCGGTGCTGGCGATCCACCAGATGTACCTCGGGCGCTTCCGCGACGCCGTCACGACCGCGACCGAGGGACGCCGGCTCGCCACCGACATCGGCCAGACGCACCGCATCGCGCACTTCGAGAGCGTCATGGCCATGGTGGCTGCCGTCCAGGGCCGGGAGCAGGACTGCCGCGAGCTCGCCGAGCGCACGATCGCGCACGTCAGCGCCCATCCGGTGGCGACGATCGTGGGCTGGGCCGAGTGGGCGCTCGGCCTGCTGGACCTCGGTCAGGGCCGCTTCGAGGCCGCGCTGGAGCGCTTCGACGCCGCCGCCCGGGGGCCGCTCCGGCACCAGATCATGCCCGTCTACTTCGCTCCCGACCAGATCGAGGCCGCCGTACGGCTGGGCCTGCCCGCCCGCGCCGCGCAACCGCTGGCCCGCTTCGAGTCCTGGGCCGCCGCCGCCCGCCATCCGTGGGCGGAGGCCGTGCTGCACCGCTGCCGGGCCCTGCTCGCCACCGACGACGCGGAGGCGGAGCGGCATTGGGAGCAGGCCGTACGATCGCACGCCGACGCGAACCGCCCCTACGAACGGGCCCGCACCGACCTGCTCCACGGCGAGTGGCTGCGCCGCGCCCGCCGCAAGAACGAGTCCAGGACCCGCCTGCGCTCGGCGCTGGAGACCTTCGAACGCGTCGGCGCCGCGCCGTGGGCCGAACGGGCGCGCGCCGAGCTGCGCGCGGCGGGCGAGACCGTCGCCCAGGGCGCCCCCGACCTGGCCGCCTCGCTCTCACCCCAGGAACTCCAGGTGGTACGCCTGGCCGCCACGGGTGTCACCAACCGGGAGATCGCCGCCCAGCTGTTCCTCAGCCCCAAGACCGTCAGCCACCACCTCTACCGCGCCTTCCCCAAGCTCGGCGTCACCACCCGCACCGAACTCGCCCGCCTCGACCTGGGCTGAAACACGGCCGTGAAGAAAACCGGCTGAGCGGCGAACTCCGGGGTGACAGTTCCCTCCGAAAGGACGCCATGGTTGCACCACCTGACGCCAGTGACGTGATGGAAGACGTCACCGTGGTCGAGCGGTCGATGGACAACCCTGACCTTTTCGCTCTCCTGTACGACCGGTACTTCAACGAGCTCTACCGATATCTGGCCGCCCGGCTCGGCAGCGAGCACGTCGAGGACATGGTCGCGGACGCCTTCCTGATCGCGTTCAACGGCAGAGGCGGCTTCGACTCCGACCGAGGCACCGTGCGGTCGTGGTTATACGGCATCGCGACGAATGTCGTGGCCCGGCACCGCCGCAGAGAAGGGCGCCGCCTGAACGCCCTCAGCAAGGTCCCGGCCGAGGATTCCGCCGACGGGCACGAGGACCGGGTGACCTCACAGCTCGCGGCGGAGGCCAGCAGGCCGGAGCTCGTGCGCGGGCTGAAAGGGCTCGCGAAGGGCGATCGCGACGCGGTGTTCCTGCTCGTGTTCGGCGGGCTCGGCTACGAGGAGATCGCCACGGCGCTGGACATACCGATCGGGACCGTCGGGTCCCGGATCAACAGGGCGAGGAAGAAGCTGCGTACCGCCCTGGGCGACGTCAACCCGATGAAGGAGTGGTGATGGACGAGCTCAAGCTGATCGAGGCCGTGTTCACGGAGCCGGACCCCACGCCGCGGGCCGCCGCGGCGGGGCGGGACCGCTTCCTCCGGCAGGCCCGGCAGGCGCAGGCGTCCCAGCTCGGCCGCCGCAGGTGGGCCACCGTGCTGCCGGCCCGGCGCGTGATCCTGGTCGGCGCGATGGCGGTGACGCTCACCGCCGGCATCCTCGTCACCGAGGTGGGCCTGGGCGGCTCCGCCCCGCACACCCCCGGAAACCTGCTCGCCGCGCCTCCGGCCGACGCCAAGGCACTGCTCACCCTGGCCGCGCGGGCCGCCGCCGACCAGGGTGACACGGTGCCGTCCCGCGGCCAGTACGTCCACACCAAGACGCTCGCCCAGCAAAGCCTGTACACCAAGGACAAGGCGGGCACGACGCAGTACACCAAGGTGATGGTCAACGAGGAGCGCTGGGAGGCCGCCGACGTGGGCAAGCCCTGGCTGAGCCGCAAGCAGGCCCTGTCGGCCACGGGACCGGCGCCCCGGAAGTTCTGGGACCGCGGCGTCGAGGACATCCTCTCCGAGTCGTCGGGCTGCCCCGGCCAACCGGCCTACGCCCGGCTGGGCGCCTGGCCGACGGACCCCGCCCAGGTGCGCGCGAAGATCGTGGCCGACACGGGCGAGGAGCCGCTGCGCATCTGGACCGCCCTCCAGGGCCTGATCCGCGAGTCCGTGGTACGGCCCAGCCTGGGCGCCGCGCTCTACCAGGTGGCCGCCGGGCTGGACGGCATCGTGCTCATCGGCGACGCCGTGGACGTCTCCGGCCGCCCCGGGCTGTCCGTCGCCATGGACGAGGGCGACGGCCGCCGGTCCGAGCTGATCTTCGACCGTCAGACCTATCGCTACCTGGGCGAGCGCACGGTGATCACCGAGGCCAAGAAGGTGAAGCTGCCCGAGGGCGAGTACTTCGAGAAGAAGGGCTCGGTGAACGGCGTCGCCGTGCTCGCCGCCGACCTCGTCCCGGGGCTGCCCGAGGTGTCGCCGAAGGCGTCCCGCATGAAGATCCCCTGCTGAGACTTTCCCCCAGATCCGGCCTTTTCGGCCGGGAGTTCTGTTTCGCATGCCCACATTTGGATGAAGGAGAACTACCCATGTTCATCGCCAAGGCCGTCGCGGCCACCCTGCTCGCCGGTTCGTTCGGCGCTCTCGCCGCACCGCCCGGGGACGACGCCGCGTACGACAGGCAGCGGCAGATGGAGGACAAGCGCGTCGCCTGCATGACCGAGCAGGGCCTCGCCTACGTGGCCGCGCTCGCGCCCGAGCGCCGGTGGCAGCCCGGGGAGCGGGAACGGCTCGCGGGCGACCTCAAGGCGCTGCGGACGTACCGGGCCAGGTACGGCTTCGGCGTCTGGTCCCCGAACGTCTATCCGAAGGACGAGGTGGTCAACCCCACCTCGCCGGACAACCCGAACAACAAGACCCTGATGTCCCTCTCGGCCGCCGACCTGAAGAAGTGGCGCGCCGCCGACGACGCCTGCTTCTCCCAGGTGGTCAAGGACGTGCTGGGCAAGACCGTCACCTCCCAGGAGGACTACTACGACCAGCTCGAAGCGGCGGTGCAGAAGTCGCTGAGCGTCCTCGACCAGGACAAGGAGCTCGTGCGGCTGGGCAAGCAGTTCGCCACGTGCCTGGGGGTCGGCGAGACCAGGCCGACCGCGCTGGACGGCCTGAGCCACACGAAGATCGTACGGCAGGCCTCGGAGGTCGCCAGGAAGGCCTGGAAGGGCGAACTGCCCCAGGCCCCGAAGGGCAAGCCCGTCATCTTCCGGCCGAACCTGAAGCCGGCGGAGGCCAAGCCGTACCTGGACAAGGAGATCAAGGCGGCGCTGAAGGACCTGGAGTGCGGGAAGGCCTTCTACCCCGCCTACTCGCCCAAGGCCGTGGAGATCACGTCGCGGGTCTACCAGGAGTTCGGCAGGGAGAGCGCGGCCCAGGCGATCGCGTCCCGGATCTACCGCAAGATCATCTGACCGGACGGTGACGGCGGGCCGCTCGTAGCACCCCGAGCGGCCCGCCCCCACGCTGCAGGTGCGTATAATCAAGGTTCTGCTCTCGCTGGCACTCTCAGGCGCTCCCCCGATCCCCGGAGCGCCTCCCCCGGCCGCGGGAACGGTGACGCTGCTGACCGGGGCTGCTCTCCTCCCGGTACGGCGACGCCGACCGCCCCGACATCCCGATCATCAGTCAGTCGGGCCTGCCCGCGGGAGCCAGGCAGGCCCGCGGCTTCGCCGGCCTCGGCCTGACCGCGGGCGGCAAAGGTGGTCAACATGAGCCTCGGCGGCCAGGACACTCCCGGCTCGACCCGCTCGAACTGGCCGTGAACACGCTGTCGGCCACCAAGGGCACGCTCTTCGTGATCGCCGCGGGCAACGTCCGAGCGCCCGGCACCGTGAACTCGCCGGGCAGCGCGGACGCGGCGCTCACCGTGGGGGCGGTGGACCGCGACGACCGGACGGCCGACTTCTCCAGCCGGGGCCCGCGCTCGTTCGACCACGCGGTCAACCCGGACATCTCCGCACCCGGAACCGACATCGTGGCCGCCAACCTCGGCGGGGGGCCACATGGCGCACAACGGGACCTCGATGGCGGCGCCGCACGTCGCGGGGGCCGCCGCCATCATCGCCCAGCAACATCCCGACCGAAACGGCGAGCGGATCAAGGCGGCGCTGGTCGAATCGGCCAAAGCCGGCGGCGGATGGACCGCGCTGGTGACCAACCCGCGCGACGGCCGGCGACCACGCGGGGGCGGGCGTCGTCCAGACGATCACCCGCGCGTGCGCGGTCGGCTCGTAGCGGGGCGCCCGGAAGCCCGAGCCCGCGACGCCGCGATCCCGGCGCGGCGTCGCGGGCTCCGGGTGGCGGCGCGCCTTTGAAATGCCATTTCACGCTCTCGGATATGTAGCGCGACTTCCTTTTGACATCGAAGTAGCCCAGTTCATGCACGGCGCATACGGTCAGCAATGCCATTACGACGCAACGCATTCATTGCCGAGATTCCACCAATTCTGTAAATTCAGTGGCGATACTCCTCGGCGTTAACTTATTAACCGGCACTATTCCTGATTTGGTGTCGACCACGTACCGGCGGGCGTGCGCGTACACCCGAAATGGGGCAGGTGGGAATGACAACGGTCGGAGGACCGGATCGGGCCGCTTCCGGCGCGACGCGGCCGTGGCCGGGCGGGGCGGCGCGGTGGTACCGGCGGGACCCGCTGGGGTTCGTCGAGCACGCGGCCCGCGAGCGGGGCCCGGTGTTCCGGCTGCCCGACGACGGTTCGCTGTGCGTGGCCGACCCGGCGGAGGCCCTGCGGGTGCTGCAGGACGAGGAGGGCCACTACGACGACGTGTCCGACTTCTTCCACGTCCGCGGCGGCCGGCTGGAGCCGCGGGAGACGCAGGTCGCGATCGGACGGGCGGCCCGCGCGACGTTACGCGCCCATCTGGCCGCGCATCGCGAGCGGCTGCCCGCCGTGGTCGCCGAACTCGGGGAGGTCAGCGAGTGGCCCTCGGCCGGGCGCGCCGCCGCGTACCGGTTCCTGGCCGAGGCGCTGCTGCGGCCGGACAGCCCGCCGCCCTTGCGGGAGCTGATGGCGCAGGTGGTGCGGAACGATGTCCTGATCCGCCCCAGCGGCCGGCTGGCGAGCGCGATGCGGCGGGCGCTGTGGGTGCGCGTGGTGCGGGCACTCGCCGTCGAGGTGCTCGCGCGGCGGGCCGGTCCGCGCCGCGACCTGCCCGGCGACCTGCTGGACGCCATACTCGAGGCCGCCCCGCCCGATACGCCTGCCGCCCAGCTCGCCCAGGTGTACCTGCTGCTGTTCCGAACCTCGGTGGCGCCCGTGAGCCACGTGGTCGCCTGGGCGTTGCTGGCGGCCGCGACCGACGGCGTCGACCTGGCGACCGTGCCCGCGGACTCGGCTGTACGGGAGTCGCTGCGGCTGTGGCCGGTGGCCTGGCTGATGGGCCGCCCCGTACTCCGCGCCCACCAGGTCGGCGGCGTACGGCTGGAACCGGGAGAAAGCGTGTCGGTCTGCGCCTACCTCCTGCACCGCGACGAACGGCACTGGCCGCAGGCCACCCGCTTCCGGCCCGGCAGATGGGACGGCCCCGGTTCCCGTGGGCCCTACCTGCCCTTCGGCGGCGGCTCGTTCACCTGCGCCGGCGCCGTCGTCGCCCGCAACCTGGCCTCCGACCTGCTCGCCGCCGTGACCGACGGCGCCCGCCTCGAGGTACGCGGCGGTCACGGGCAGCCCCACGTCGCGGGCATCATCACCCCTCCCCCGTTCCAGCTGCGCCGGATCCCGCATCAGACCTGACCACCCTCGGTCGTCAGGAAGGAGGTGAGCTCCGTGAGGAAGTTGCTGCACCGGGTCACCGGCCGCCGGGTCAACCGGCAGGCATGGTTCATCTGGTAGTCCATCTCCATCGGCTGTGCCGGGCCCAACGGCCCGGCACGGCTCGCGCCGCGGCGGGACACCCGCATCCGGGAGGCACGCATGTCGCACGTGGACGAGACGCTGGCCGCCTACGAGGGCATCGCGGCCCGCTACGACGAGCTGAACGCGCAGCTGGACACCTCCAGCCTGGTGGCCCGCTTCGTGGAGGCGGCCGATCGGTACGGGTCGGGCGGACGGCGGCTCCTGGACGCCGGCTGCGGAACCGGCCGCAGCAGCGTGGCCTTCCGCGAGCGCGGGTTCGAGGTGACCGGCTACGACCTGTCCCCCGCGATGGTCGCGACGGCCCGCCGCCGGCCCGGGGCCGAGGAGATCCGGTTCCTGGTGGGACGGCTGCAGGAGCCCCCGCCCGGACTGACCGGCTTCGACGTGGTCGCCTGCGTGGACGTGCCGATGACGTACCTGACCGGCACGGAGCAGCTGCGACAGGCGCTGACGGCCGCGCGCGACCAGCTCACCGAGGACGGGGTGCTGGTCTTCGACCTGAACACCATCGGCTACTACCGCCGCATGTTCAGCGTCCCCACGGTCGCCGACCGGGGCGACCGGTACGTGGCCTGGTTCGCGGAGTCCCCGCGGATCGAGGCCGACGCTGTCGTGATCACGCAGTTCGACCTGTTCGAACGGAACGGGGCGGGCTGGGAGCGGCTGTCGATGCGCCACGTGCAACGGCACCATTCCGAGCGGACGGTACGCGAGGCGGCCGAGCAGGCCGGACTGCACGTCGTGGCCACCCACGGGCTGGTGGGGACGTCCGCACGGGACCCGGCCGACGAGGACGAACACGACCGGATCCTGTACGTCGCCCGCCGGTCCGACCTGGCCGGCTCGCAAGGACGATGACCCCCGCGGCGACCGCGACCCAGCGAGACGCGGCGACCCGCCTGAGCACCGTCGCAACCGCGGATCTGCCGGCGATCTTCTTGTCGGCCTCATTCAGGTAGGCGCGGACCCCGGCCGGCGTCGCCTGCCCGAACCCGCGACCCAGACGCCCGCGCCGGGTATCAAGCCTTGATCGCCGTGCCCTGGGCTGAGACAAAGCGCCAGGCGCCGCGGGCGTCGGCGACGTAAACGTGGGTGTAGCGGCTTCCGGCGCTGAACGTGGTGCCGTCGGGATTGGTGAAGTTCATGCCGGTACGCCCGACGACGATGCCTACTGTGCCGATGACCCGGACGATCGCCTCGTCCAGGAACGAGTGGATCCGCGGGAACCGCAGGGAGCCGGAGGCCACCAGGTCGAGCAGGATCCTTTTGTCGGCGACGGCCCCGTCCTCGACCCCGACCAGGACGAAGTCGTCGGCCAGTAGCTCCTCCAGAACGGCGAGATCGCTCGCCACCAGGGCATCGAAGAAGCTCTGGTCGTGCTTGAGGAGGGTGACCCGATCGAAGCTGCTCATGTCGCGACGATAAAGGCTGACGCTGGCGACAAGGTCAAGCCGGCCCCCGGGGCGCGTTCATCCAGACGCGGAGAGACCGCCCCGAACTTCGCCGCCGGCACAACACCCACACCAACGACGGACATCCTCCGAAGCAGGGGTGTGGAGGTCCGTGCTACTCCAGGTCTTCGACACGGTCCGCGAGGCGTTCGTGGCGTTGCCTGGCGGCCTGGGCGGTGCCGAGCCCGAGCCCGAACGCGATCTCCTGCCAGGTCATGCCGCGCCCCCGCGCCATCTCCAGCAGGCTGACCTCCAGCGCGTCCAGCTCCCCGCGCACCAGCGGAAGGAGGCTCAACGCCGCGGTGATGTCGGCGTGGTCGACCTCCGGCTCGCCGTCATCGAGCCGTGCGGCTCCGCTGAGCAGGAACGTCACGAGCCGGACGGCTTCGTGCGGGCCGATGGCCGACGCATGGACCTGCCGGCCGCGCTGCTCATCGGTGACCGCGTGCCGCTCGGCGATCCGGAACAGGGACGCGTACACGCGTTGCGCGCGCGCCTGCTCCGGCTGCGGAGGAGTGAAGGGGTCGAGGTGGTGATCGGCATCTGTGGGCATGTGCTCACGATGCCGCAACACTCAAACCGATGTCAACTTACTGTTTTAAACAGAGCGTTTAAGATCGCGATAGTAGGCCGCTGCCGTAGCGATCAAGCGTGTGACCGCGGCGACCATGGTGGTACCGACGTCGCCTTTAGGAGCGTCACTGTCTCGGGAAACTGAGGACAGCAGGGAGCGCGCCAGACGAGCGGCGCGCGCGGGCCGTCAGAGCCGGGAGGGGCTCAGAGCGCCGCCAGGATGCGGTCGATCCTCGCCGGTGTCAGCGGCCGGTCGAGCATCGCGTGCAACCGGGCCCGGGCCCTGCCGCGATTCTCGTCCGACTCCTCAGGTGACAGGGCACGCCTGGCGTAGAACTCCAGCAAATGCCCCTGCACCACGATCGCCATCGAGAAGTCGGCCGGCTCGGCCACCACCGCAGGCCCACCCGCGCCCCGATAGGCCCGGTAGGCCGCGACCGCGTCCTCCAGGGGCAGATCGACGAGGATCCCCGCCAGCTCGAACGCCGGGCGCGCCGGCCCGCAGTTCTCCCAGTCCAGCACGATCACGCCGCCGCCGGCTGCCCGGCACACGTTCTCCACGTTGACGTCGCGATGGCAGGTGGTGATGGAAGACCCGGGCGAGGCGACCAGAGAGTCCAGCGCGACGAGATCGGCAAGCGCCCGCTCCAGCGTCGGCGCCCACTCACCCCCGGCCGCCGCCAGCTCCTCCCACGCGTCCCGGCCGACCGGCTCCGCGAACCACGGGACCACCGGCCCCGTCGCCGGGTGCCCCACCCCATGCAGCCCGGCCGTCACCACGCCGAGCTCGGCCGCCGTGACCACCTCACCCGGCACCAGATCCACCCATTCGTAGACCCGCCACCTCCCGTCGAGCAGTACGTCGCCCTCAACCGTCGTGACGTGCCGCGGCAGGCGCACCCCTGCCTTCCCGGCGGCCAGCTGGAACGCGGCGTCCTGCCGCGCGGCGCTCTCCTCGGCGGACACGAGCAACTCCTTCACGGCCCACGAACCGCGCCCCGTGTCCAGCCGCCAGATCCGGCCCAGCTCGCCGCGCGCCGCGTACACGGCCGGCCCGACCGGCTCCCCCAGCCCGTACGCCCGTGCCACTGCCCGCTTCGCCTCGTCGTCCACGATCCCTCCCCACGGCACCCGGGCCATGCTGTCCTCACTCGCAGCCATCGGCAACCCGGGAGGCGGCGCACGGCGAGACAGTCCCGGACCGGTCGTCGTGCGGGCCACTGTCCGGCGGTCCAAGCCAAGCGCCCCAACCCTCCGGCCCGCCCATGCGCCCCGACCCGCCCTCCCCGGCGCTGCGCCCAGGCGGCGCGGCAGCGGATGAATCCTGAGATCAGCTTGATCTTCACGTGGAACCCGTCGCCAATTCCGGGAATGCCGCGTCAGCACCACCCCGGGCGCTGGCTAAGCTGCGGCGCATGGCACGAATTCTCCTCTTGCACTCGATGTACGGCCTGCGGCCCGCCGTCCACCAGGCCGCTGACCGGTTGCGGACGGCCGGCCACGAGGTGCACGTCCCCGATCTGTACGACGGCCGCGTCGTCGACACACCCGAGGAGGGGACCGCGATCAAGGAGGAGATCGGCCGCGATGAGCTGCTGAAGCGGGCCGTGACTGCAGCGGCCCCGCTGTCCCCGGACGGCCTGGTGTACGCGGGCTTCTCCCTCGGCGCGGCGATCGCCCAGAACCTCGCCCTGGGTGACGAGCAGTCTCGAGGGCTGCTGCTGATGCACGGCACCTCCGACATGGCCGACGACCTCTCGGCCGACGACCTGCCGGTCCAGCTTCACGTCGCCGATCCCGACACCTACGAACCCGCCGACTGGTTGAACGCCTGGTACATCCGGATGCGCCGGGCGCGGACCGACGTGGAGGTCTTCCGCTATCCGGGCGTCGGCCACCTGTTCACCGACCCCGACCTGCCCGACTACAACGCGCAAGCTGCCGAGCGCGCCTGGGCCGTCGCGCTGGACTTCCTCGCCGACCTGTAACCGGCGGCCGTCTTCGGGTGGGAGGGCGGGCTCGGGACGGACGTGCTGAGGCTCGTCATCACCGGCGCCAACGGGAAGACCCGACTACTCCCGGCGTCGTAGTCCGGCCGGTCGGTGATCCCGGTGCGGTAGTGGCAGATGACTCCGCCTGCGGGACGCCATGGAACCGCAGCCGGACGAGAATTTCCGGTCATGAGAGCCCCAGCCAGCGCATCGACGCACCGATGAGCACCACTGACCGGTCCTCGCCCCCCGGTCCCGCGGCGGGACCGGGCATGGCAAGGCTGCTGCGCCCCTACGGATGGAGTTTCGCCACCGTTGTGATCCTGCAGGTCATCGGCGCTGTCGCGGGGCTGGCGCCGCTGCTGGCGGTCGTCGAACTGGGCCGTACGCTGTTGTCGCCCGGCCCGGCCGATCACGGTCACGTCTGGACCGTCGTCATCGCGGGCGCGGCCGGCCTGTTCGTACGGCTGCTGTTCACGGCCGCCTCGTCCGGGATCGGGCACGTCCTCGACGGCCAGGTGCAGCTGTCGTTCCGCCGGCAGCTGGCCGCGCGGCTGGGACGCGTACCGATCGGCTGGTTCTCCCGGCGCCGGACCGGCGAGCTGGCGAAGGTGGTCGGGGAGGACGTGAGCGCCGTGCACCCGTTCATCGCCCACACCCCCGGCGAGCTGGTCACCGCGTTCGTGGTGCCGCTGGTGTCGCTGATCTACCTGTTCACCGTCGACTGGCGGCTCACGCTGATCACGCTGATACCGGTGGTGCTGGCCGTGGCGCTGGTCCCCCTGATGATGACCCCGGCCCGGCTGCGCGAGCAGGAGGAGTTCGACGCGGCCATGGGACGGATCGCGAGTTCGGCCGTCGAGTTCGTGCAGGGCATCTCGGTGGTCAAGGCGTTCGGCGGATCCGAGCGCGCCCACCGCAGGTTCCGCACGGCCGCGGACGATTTCGCCGCCACCTTCTTCCGGTGGGTGCGCGCTGTCTCCGCGATCGCCGCGGGGATGCAGCTGGCGCTGTCGCCGCCGTTCGTGCTGCTGGTCGTGCTGATCGGCGGCGCGGCCCTGATCATGAACGGTGGCCTGACCCCGCCCGACCTGCTGCCCTTCCTGCTGCTCGGGCTGGGCCTGACCGCTCCCGTGGCGGCCCTCGGCCACGGCTTCGACGACATGCAGGCCGCCCGGCGGGCGGTCGGCCGGATCCGGGACGTGCTCGCGGTGCGGTCGCTGCCGGAGCCCGCGCGTCCGGTCGCGCCGCGGGGCCACCGGGTGGAGCTGCGTGGCGTCCGGTTCGGGTACGAAGCCGATCACGAGGTGCTGCGCGGGATCGACCTGGTGCTCGAACCGGGGACGGTCACCGCGGTCGTCGGGCCGTCGGGGAGCGGGAAGTCCACGCTGGTCCAGCTGTTGCCGCGGTTCTTCGACCCGACCCACGGCTCGGTCGTCCTGGGCGGTGCCGATCTGCGCGAGCTCGGCAGCCAGGACCTGTATCGGCTGGTCTCCTTCGTCTTCCAGGACGTCCGCCTGCTGCGCGCGTCGGTCGCGGAGAACATCGCGCTGGCGGTGCCGCACGCCGGCCACGATGACGTGGTTCGCGCCGCCCGGCTGGCGAATGTCCACGAGCGCATCCTCGAGCTGCCGCGCGGGTACGAGACGGTGCTCCATGAAGAGACCGGGCTGTCGGGCGGCGAGGCGCAGCGGATCTCGATCGCACGCGCGCTGCTCGCCGCCACGCCCGTCCTGGTGCTCGACGAGGCGACCGCCTTCGCCGACCCGCACACCGAGCAGGCCGTACGCCGAACCCTGGCCACGCCGTCGGGCGATCGCACGGTGCTGGTCATCGCCCATCGCCTGGAGACGATCGCCGGCGCCGACACCGTCGTGATGCTGGAGAACGGGTCGATCGTCGAGCGCGGCACGCCCGCCGAGCTGCTGGCGCGGAACGGAAAGTTCGCCGCGCTCTGGAGATCCCACCGGTCGGCGGTCGCCGGCGGGATCGAAACCGTACCGCAGGGAGATGAGCCCCGATGATCCGAATGCTGCTGCGCGTGCTCGGAGACGAGTACGCCCGGCCGGTGCGTCGCACCGTGGCCCTGATGACGACGACCGCGGTGGCCGAGGGGTTGTCCTACGCGCTGCTCGTTCCCGTGCTGCGGGCGCTGTTCGGGAGCGCGCCCGCGGACGCCGGGCCGTGGCTGGTCGCGTTCGGGGCCGCGGTCGCGGTCTACGCCGTGCTGCGCTATCGCAGCGATCTGTCCGGTTTCCGCGTCGGGACGGTGCTGTTGCGCGGCATGTACCACCGGCTCGGCGATCATCTGGCCCGCCTGCCGCTGGGCTGGTACGGCGCCGGCCGGGTCGGTGAGGTGTCCGTGCTGGCCAGCCGCGGCGTCCTGCAGGCGATGAGCGTGATCGCGCATCTGCTGGCGCCGTTCGTCTCCGCCTGCGTGACCCCGCTGACGATCGTCGCGGTGATGCTCGCCTTCAACCCGCCCTTGGGCCTGGCCGCACTGGTCGCCGTCCCGGTCGTGGCGGCGGTCCAGATCTGGACGGGACGCTCGATGGCCGCCGCCGACGAGGACCGCCACGAACGCGACCACGAGGCCACGGGACGGGTCATCGAGTATCTCCAGGCCCAGCCGGTGCTGCGGGCCGGCGGCCGGACCGGCGAACGCTTCGAGCTGCTCGACGGCTCGCTGCGGGAAGTCCGGCGCGCCTCCCGCCGTACCGTGCTGTCGGCGCTGCCCGGCACCTTGGGCCTGGCACTCACCGTGCAGGCGATCTTCACGGCGCTGCTGGTCCTGGGCGCCTACCTGGCGCTCGGCGGGGGCATCGGCGCGGCGGAGGTGCTGACCATCCTGGTGCTCGCCGCCCGCTGCGCCGATCCGCTGCTGTCGCTGGCCGACCTCGGCGGCCGGCTCCGCGGCGCGCGTTCCGAGCTGGCGAGGCTCGACACGCTGTTGCGCACCGAGCCGCTGCCGGAACCCCGCGAACCGGTCCCGCCGGCGGGCCATGCCCTGGAGTTCGACTCCGTCGTGTTCAGGCACGGGGGCCGTACGGTGCTGGACGACGTGTCGTTGTCCGTGCCGGAGGGGCAGCGGCTCGCCGTCGTCGGACCGTCCGGGGCGGGCAAGAGCACGTTGCTGCAGTTGCCGGCACGGTTCTACGACGTGGACGCGGGCGCGGTGCGCGTGGGAGGCGTGGACGTACGTGCCGTCAGCACCGAGGCGTTGATGGCGCGGATCGCCATCGTCTTCCAGGAGGTCTATCTCTTCGACGGCACGATCGAGGAGAACGTACGTCTCGGCCGTCCCGACGCCGGCGAAGCCGAAGTGCGCGCGGCGGCGGCCGCGGCGCGGCTGGACGAGGTGATCGAGCGGCTGCCCGGCGGCTGGGCGACGAATGTCGGCGAGGGCGGCGCGCTGCTGTCCGGCGGCGAACGCCAGCGTGTCTCGATCGCGCGGGCGCTGCTGAAGAACGCGCCCATCGTGCTGCTGGACGAGGTCACCTCCGCGCTGGACCCGGTGAACGAGGCGGCCGTCCACGAAGGCATCGAGCGCCTGATGGCGGGCCGGACGGTCGTGATGGTGGCGCATCGGCTGCGGACCGTCCGGCGCGCCGACCGCATCGTCTTTCTGGACGGCGGCCGGATCGTGGAAGAAGGCGGCCACGACGAACTGCTGCGCCGCGGCGGCCGCTACGCCGATTTCTGGAACACCGAATATACCTTCACGTCATTTTGCTGAGTCATTATTCGGGAAGACTCTACAACACCGCTACAAATGCTCTACAAATTCACGACCTAGCCTCCCACCTGCATGAATGCATCAATAAATTATCTCCAAGACATGGCTTCGTAGGCGATTTCAGCACCGTTCAAGAAAATTGTCCAGCTCTTGTCGAGCGGATTGTCAGCCCTTACTCTCCAGGTGATCAAATCACTTTCTCCTTTCACCTGGAGGCACCCCTTGCGCCGATTAGCGCTCCCCGTCGCCGTCTCGGCGATGCTTCTCCCCTTCCTCGCCCCGGAGGTCTCCGCCACCGCGCTCGCCGACCCGCCACCGGCGAACGTTCAGGAGGTCGGTCCCGGCCAGTACTCCTCCGACACCAAGACCTTCAAGCTCACCGAGCTGGACGTGTCCGCGGGCGCGATCAGCCGCAAGCACGGCGTGGCCCTGACCGCCGGTGATCTGGCCCGGCCGCAGTCCGCCCCGGCCACCAGGCCCGAGCTGGGCGTCTTCGGGCCGGGCTGGCAGGCCGAGTTCGCCGGCGGAGAGATCAACCGGAAACTCGAGAACCAGAACGGCACCATCGTCGTCACGGAACTCGACGAAGGGACGTCGACCAGCTTCGCCCTGAAGAGCAGCGTCTCCTTCCCCGACGGCGGCGGCATCCAGACGTACGAGGCCGCCGACGGATCCAAGATCACCGAAACCACCAAGTGGGACGCGGTCATCGGGGCGATGCGCACCACGACGACCGAGACGTTCGTGACGGATCTGGGTCCCCTGGACCCGGGCAAGGAGCCCTTGACCAACGCCGACGGCACCCCCATCAGCAACGCCGACCTCCAGCTCACCTACACCTGGGCCCGGCCGACCGGGGCGCCGGGCGCCGACCCCTGGCGGGTGACCAGCGTGGGCACCGTCGCCTTCGGCAAGTCCGCCATCACCTACGACGCCCAGGGCCGCGTCAGCAGCGTCAAGGAACCGACCCGTGGCGAGAGCCCCGCAAGCGTCACCACGTTCACCTACGCCACGGCCACCACGGCCACCGGCACCTCCAACGGCGACTACACGGGCCGGCTCAAGGAGATCAAGGTCGCGTACGGAACCGACGCGCCGCAGACCGAGGCGCGCTACGCCTACGACCTGAACGGCCTGCTGCGCACCGCGAGCGATCCCAGCCTCGGCGCCGTCCAGGGGACCTACGCCTACGACTCGGTGGGGCGTCTGTCGTCGATCGAGTCCGTCAGCAACGGCGACTGGCAGCTCACCTTCCCTGAGGGCGCCGCGGCTCCCCAGGTGGTCGCCACCGGCACCGACATGCCGGCCAACGGCGGGCCGACCGAGGGCGCGGCCGGGCTCGACGACCCGAACGCCACCGAGCCGCCGGCCGGCGACTTCCTGCCGGACGGCGTGGACCCCCCGCAGTCCTACCCGAAGAAGTGCGACTCGGCCAAGACCTGGATGTGGTACACGAAGTCGGGCTGCTCGGCCTGGGCTTACCACGGCGGCAGCTGGAAGAAGCCCGACTGGAAGCGGACCGCCAGCGGCTTCAAGGTCAGGGGCATCGTTCACGACCACTGCACGAAGCCGGGAGCGGACCGCCCCGCCGGGTTCGACTTCCGGCCGGCCTGTGACTCCCACGACTACGGGTACGGTCTGATGACCAACCAGAGGATGAAGTACAAGTACTACCTCGACCGCACCGTCTTCCGGAAGCTCGATGTGGACACCCGGTTCTACATCACCCTGAAGGACAAGGTGTGCGGCGGCTACTTCTTCCTGGTGCGGGGCGCCTGCAGGAAGATCGCGGCCGTCTACTACGCGGCGGTCCTGGGCTTCGGCAGGCCCTGAGAACGGCGCCCGCTGAACCTCTTCTCGGGCCGGACCGCGGCATCGCCCGCCGTCCGGCCCGACCTCGGTCGCCGCGGCAGGCGCTCAGGCGAACCGCCAGCGGGTGGCTCCGTGCGGTTCGGCGGTGGCGACGCCGAACGCGACGCGCATCGAGAAGCGATAGAGGTGCCACGGCGCCGGGCCCGCGCTCGGCGCGCTGAACGGCGCGGTGATCGCGTCGCCCTCGGCGGTCGCGGGCCAGCCGAGCTCGGCGTACAGGGCGGCCACGCGCTTGACCATGGTGGCGTCGGTGACCCGGTGCGCGGTGCCCTCGAGGTTCAGGTCGATGCCGTCGGGCCGTACGGTGCCGAGAAACCACGTGATGTCCGCCCCCGACGAACCGCTGAGCACGGCGTGGGCGCGGTCCCACGGCAGCACGTCGTGGTCGTAGCGGTCGAGATTGGTGACCTCGACGGGCAGCTGGTCGGCCATCGGAACCTCCGGACGGCGTGTGCGGCGTGGCGGTCACACAGGTAGACCGGCCGACGGCACTGAACTCATCGCCGCGGGTCACATGGTCGTTCCGCCCGAGACGTCCAGGCGGTGTCCGGTCATGTACCGGCTGTCGTCGCCGGCCAGGAAGGCCACCGCGTCGGCGACGTCCTGCGGGGTTCCCAGCCGGCCCAGCGGCGACTGCGACGACAGCCAGGCCAGGGCCTCGCCGACCAGGCGTCCCTGGTGCATGTCGGTGTCGATGACGCCGGGCGCCACGGTGTTGACCGTGATGCCACGCGGCCCGAGCTGCTTGGCCAGCGCGGTGGTCAGCACGTCGAGCGCGGCCTTGGACATGGCGTAGCCGATCGCCCGCGGCATGGCCGCGCCTCGCGTCAGCATCGTGCCGATGGTGATGATCCGGCCGCCGTCCCGCAGTCGCGGCAGGGCGAGCCGGGTGATGAAGAACGGCGCGGTCGTGTTGACCGCGAACAGCCGCTCGAAGCCGTCCCTGGTCACGCCGTCGATCTCACCCTGGTCGCCGAGGATGCCCGCGTTGTTGACCAGGATGTCCAGGCCGTCGGCGTGGGCGTCGAAGCCGGCCCACAGCGCTTCGGCGTCCCCCGGCACGCCCAGCTCGGCCCGTACGGCGAACGCCTGCCCGCCGGCCGCTTCGATGGCCACGACCGTCTCCTTGGCGGCGGCCTCGTTGCTGCCGTAGTGGACGGCGACCCGGGCACCCTCCCGGGCCAGCCGGGTGGCGACGGCCCGGCCGATCCCCCTGCTGGCACCGGTCACGAGCGCCGTCTTGCCGGTCAAGGTCGTCATTGCTGATCACGCCTTCCGTTATTTCGCGTACTCCGTACTCGAAATGGGACCCTAGTCATTCGAGTACTGTGTACGCAAGTTAGGGAGAGGCCAGGATGTCCGACGAGGAACTGATCAGCATCTGGATGCGGCCGGAGCGCCTGGAGCGTTCGGGGCCCGGGCGGCGGCCCGGCTACAGCCGCGAGCAGATCACCCGGGCGGCCGTCCGGATCGCCGACGCCGAGGGGGTGGAGGCCGCGACCATGCGCCGGATCGGGGGCGAGCTGGGCACCGGCGCCATGTCGCTCTATCGCTACGTACCGAAACGCGATGACCTGTTCGACCTCATGATCGACCTGGCGATGGGCGAGCTCGAACTCCCCGCCGAGCCGTCCGGCGACTGGCGAGGCGACCTGTCCCTGGTCGCCCACGAGACCCGGGCCGCCGGCCTGCGCCATCCCTGGCTGACCCCGCTGCTCAGCGGACGCCCGACCCTGGGCCCGCAGTTGCTGCGGGTGCACGAGTTCGCCCTGGGCGCGCTCGACCGGCTCGGTCTCGACATCGACGAGATGACCGGCTTCGTCAGCATGGTGAACGACTACGTCCACAGCGCGATCCGCCGCGAGATCGGCTGGCTGGAGGAGGCCCGCCGTACCGGCCTGGACCCGGAGCGCTGGAAACGCGACTACATCGGGCCGTACGTGCGGCAGATCGTCGGGTCGGGCGCCTACCCCCTGTTCGGCCGATCCGTACAGGAATCCAGGACCGCGCACCTCTCCCCCGCCGAGCGCTTCCGGCACGGGCTGGATCGTGTGCTCAACGGGATCGGCGCGCAGCTGCCAGCAGGCCGCGCAGGACATAGGGCATGATTCCGCCGTGCCGGTAGTAGTCGGCCTCGCGAGGCGTGTCGAGCCGGAGGCGGGCCTGGAAGGTGACGCCGCCGGCGGTGACGGTCAGGGTGGGCGGAAGCCGCGGTCCGTCGAGCGCGGCCAGGCCGGTGACGCCGATGACCTCCCGGCCGGTGAGGCCGAGCTCGTCCGGGCCCTGGCCGGGCAGGAACTGCAGCGGCAGGACGCCCATGCCGACCAGGTTGGAGCGGTGGATGCGTTCGAACGACTTGGCGATGACGGCGCGCACGCCGAGCAGCGCGGGGCCCTTGGCGGCCCAGTCGCGGGAGGAGCCCGCACCGTAACCCTCCCCGGCCAGCACCACGACCGGCACGGCGGCCTCCTGGTAGGCGCGGGCGGCCTCGTACACGGTGGTGATCGTGCCGCCGTCCAGGAAGTCGGCGGTGAGGCCGCCTTCGGTGCCGGGGGCGAGCTGGTTGCGCAGGCGGACGTTGGCGAAGGCGCCGCGCATCATGACCTCGTGGTTGCCGCGGCGGGAGGCGTAGGTGTTGAGCTGGTGGCGTGGCACGCCGAGGCCGGTGAGGTAGCGGCCGGCGGGGCTGGACGGGAGGATGGCCCCAGCGGGTGAGATGTGGTCGGTCGTGATGAAGTCGCCCAGCTTGACCAGGACGCGGGCGCCGGTGATGTCGGTGACGGGCGGCGGCTCGGGCGACATGCCGTCGAGGTAGGGGGCGCGGCGCACGTACGTGGAGGCGGGGTCCCAGGGGTAGGTGGCGGAGCCGGCGACGTCCAGGCGCTGCCAGCGTTCGTCGCCGTCGAGGACGTCGGCGTAGGCGCGGGCGAACATCTCCGGCCTGATCACCCGCTCGATGACCGCGCGCACCTCCTCCGGGGCGGGCCACAGGTCGCGCAGGTAGACGGGACGCCCGCCGGGGTCGGTGCCGAGAGGCTCGGTGGTGAGGTCGAGGTCCATCGTGCCGGCGAGGGCGTAGGCGACGACGAGCGGCGGCGAGGCGAGGTAGTTGGAGCGCACCTCGGGCTGGATACGGCCCTCGAAGTTGCGGTTGCCCGACAGGACCGCGGCCACGTCGAGGTCGTGCTCGGCCACGGCCTTCGACACCTCCTCGACGAGCGGGCCGGAGGCGCCGATGCACGTCATGCAGCCGAACCCGGCCAGGGTGAAGCCGAGCCGTTCCAGGTAGGGAGTCAGGCCCGCTTCGCCGTAGTAGTCCATGACGACGCGCGAGCCGGGCGACAGGGTGGTCTTCACCCATGGCTTGGCGCTCAGCCCGCGCTCGGCGGCCTTCTTGGCGAGCAGCCCGGCGGCGACCATGACCGAAGGGTTGGAGGTGTTGGTGCAGGAGGTGATGGCGGCGATGGCGACGGTCCCGTGCGTGATCTCCCGCTCCCCCGCGACGGGGGGCCGCTCCTGCGCGCGGAAGGCGGCCTTCACCCCCTCCAGGGGAATGCGGTCCTGGGGGCGGCGCGGGCCGGCGACGGACGGGACGACGGTGGCCAGGTCGAGGTCCAGGTCGGCGGTGTACGCGGGCGGCGCGTCCGGCTCGTGCCACAGCCCCTGCGCCCTGGCGTACGCCTCGACCAGGTCGGCGTGGTCGCCGTCGCGGCCGGTGAAGCGCAGGTAGCGGATCGTCTCGGCGTCGACGGGGAACAGCGCGGCGGTGGAGCCGAACTCCGGGCTCATGTTGGAGATCGTCACCCGGTCGGTCACCGGCAGCGCCGTGACCCCCGGCCCGTGGAACTCGACGATCTTGCCGACCACCCCGTGCTCGCGCAGCAGCTCGGTGAGGGTCAGCACGAGGTCGGTCGCGGTGGCGGCGACCGGCAGCTCGCCGTGCAGGCGCACGCCCACCACGTCGGGCACGGGGATGGACACCGACTGGCCCAGCATGGCCGCCTCGGCCTCGATGCCGCCGATGCCCCAGCCGAGCGTGCCGAGCCCGTTGACCATGGTGGTGTGCGAGTCGGTGCCCAGGCACAGGTCCGGGTACGCCTCATCGCCGCGGGTCATGACCACCTGGGCCAGGTATTCGACGTTGATCTGGTGCATGATGCCCTTGCCCGGCGGCACCACCGTGAAGCCCCGCAGCGACGCCTGGCCCCAGCGCAGGAAGCGGTAGCGCTCGCCGTTGCGCTCGTACTCCCGGTCGGCGTTGCGGGCCAGCGCGTCGGGGCGGCCGAAGACGTCGGCGATGATGGAGTGGTCGATGACCAGCTCCGCGGGGATGGCCGGGTTGACCGAGGCGGGGTCGCCGCCGAGCGCCGCCATGGCGTCGCGCATGGAGGCCAGGTCGGCCAGCACGGGCACGCCGTTGGTGTCGTGCAGGAACACCCGGGCGGGATGCAGGTCCACCGCGGCGGTCCGGCCGGCGTGCGGCCGCCACCCGGTCAGGGCCCGCACCTGCTCGGCGGGGGCGGCGTGCCGGAGCAGGTTCTCCAGCATGATGCGCAGGCTGTACGGCAGGCGCGCGGGTGCGTCGACGGTGTGGATGCGGTAACGGCGAGATCCCACCGTGAGGAAGTCGGTCACGTGGCCTGCCCTTGGAGCGAGACGGGATGGCAGAAGGTGTTGCGGTGCTCGGTCACGCACGCCTCGGCCACCTGGCGCCAGGCGGCGTAGTGCGGCGCGGCGCGGTGTTCGGTGAAGAAGGCGGCCTCGTCCCGGTAGATCTCGTACAGGACGAACCGGTGCGGGTCGTCGTCGCTGCGCACCACGTCGAAGCGGAGGCAGCCGGGCTCGTCGCGGGTGGCGCGGGCGTTGGCCCGGATGCCGTCGAGGAAGGTCTCCAGGCGGTCGGGCCGCACCTGGAGCTGGACGATCACGACGAACATGCGCTCATCCAGGCGGGTGGCGGGACGGCGCACGCCTTGGCGAGCCGGCGCAGGCCCTGCAGGGTCTTTCCGGGCAGGCGCACTCCGGCCTGGGCGGATTCGGCGGCGTTGCGGGCCTCGATCTCGCCGGGATAGAAGATCTCGTCGAAGCCGGGCGCGAGCGGCACGGCCTTGGTGCGGTCGATGAGGTCGTCGAGGCGGCGGGCGTA
Source organism: Nonomuraea sp. NPDC003709 (assembly GCF_040610775.1). NCBI lineage: Bacteria > Bacillati > Actinomycetota > Actinomycetes > Streptosporangiales > Streptosporangiaceae > Nonomuraea > Nonomuraea sp. NPDC003709. Next base: position 21,511 of record NZ_JBEXMW010000051.1, read on the forward strand.
GTCGGCGGGGTCGGCCACGGCGTCCAGGCGCAGCGCGAGCAGCAGGTGGCCGCAGCCGCTGCGGCGGTCGGGGACGTAAGGGCCGGCCACGTCGGTGGCGTACGAGCTGCCGGTCAGCACGCCCGACAGCACGTCCATCATGAACGAGATGCCGTACCCCTTGTGCCCGGCCATGGGCAGGATGAGCCCGTCGACGGCCAGGGCCGGGTCGGTGGTGGGGACGCCGTCCGCCGTCTGGGCCCAGCCCTCGGGGATGGCGTGCCCGCGCTCCAGAGCGGCGTAGATCTTGCCCCGGGCGACGACGGTGTTGGCGATGTCGAGCACGACCGGGCCGCGCCGGCCGCCGGGCACCGCGATGGACCACGGGTTGGCGCCCACGCTCTTCTCCCGGCCGCCCCACGGGGCCATGGCGGGGCTGCCGTTGGTGGTCAGCAGGGCGACGCAGCCCTCGGCGGCGATCATGCGGGTGAAGTACGCGGCGGTGCCGAAATGGTTGCTGTCGCGCACCGCGACCACGCCCACGCCGTGCTCGCCGGCGCGGCGTACGGCGTCGCGGGCCGCGTACGCGGTGACGACCTGGCCGATGCCGTCGCGGCCGTCGAGGACGGCGACGGCGCCGCCGTCGAGCACGGTGGCCACGTCGGTCACCGCGCGCATGGCCCCGGAGCGCAGGCGGTCGGCGTACCACTCCAGGCGCAGCATGCCGTGCGAGGGGTGGCCCCACGCGTCGGCCGTGACCAGGCTGTCGGCCACCAGCCGCGCGTCGGGTTCGGGGACGCCGAGCGAGGTCAGGACCTCGATCCCGAAGGAGATCAGCTCGGAGGCAGGGATCACGACAGGCTCCTGACCTGGTCGGGGGTGAGCGGCCGGACGGGGCGGTCGCGCAGCAGCAGCCACAGCCGCGCCGTCTCCTCCAGCTCCTCGACGACGTCCGCGGCGGCGGCGAGGTCGGCGCCGGCGGCGATGGGCCCGTGGTTGGCCAGCAGCAGCGCGTGCGCGCTGCGGGCGGCCCGTTCGGCGATCGGCCCCAGTGCCGGGTCGCCGGGCGCGTGGTACGGCAGCAGCGGCAGCCGCCCGACGCGCATCACGTAGTAGGCGGTCAGCGGCGGCAGCACGTCGTCCGGGTCGAGGCCGTCGTGGCAGGACACGGCGACGGAGTAGGTGCTGTGCAGGTGGACGACCGCGCCGGCGTCCGGGCGGGCGCGGTAGAAGGCGGCGTGCAGGAAGGCCTCCTTCGACGGGCGCGGCCCGTCCAGGTGCTCGCCCGCCAGGCTGACCAGCGACAGCTGATCGGGCGAGACGTCGCCGAGGGAGCCGCCGGTAGGGGTGATGAGAAAGGCGTCGCCGGTGCGGGCGCTGAGGTTGCCGGTGCGGCCGTGCGTCAGCCGCCGGCGGAACAGGGACGCGCCCAGCTCAGCGATTTGTGAGGAAATATCGGTCATGGTGCTTCCAGGGCTGTGACGAGCAGGTCGGGACGGCCGAAGTTGCCGGACTTGAGCAGCAGGGCCAGGCTCGGGTGGCCGGTGGTGAGCAGCCAGGGGACTCCCCGGTCGGCTTCGGCGCCCACGACCGCGCCGGTCACGCCGAGCGCGTTGACCACGGCGCCGGAGGTCTCGCCGCCGGCGACGACGATGCGCCCGGCGCCGAGCCGGGCGGCGCGGGCGGCGACGGTCGCCAGTGCCCGCTCCAGCAGCCCGGCGGCGCCGGGCGAGCGCTCCTCGGGAGGAGCCGAGGAGTAGACCATGGCGCGGCCCTCCGCCGCGAGGTTGGCCTCCAGCCAGCCGATGGCCTCCTCGACCAGCCCGTCCTGCTCGGCGCGCAGCCGGTAGGAGGGCATGTGCCGGCGGGCCAGGGCCACCTGCTCCAGCGTGGCGGCCGAGCAGCTGCCCGCGAGCACCACTCCTGGTCCCGTGGGAAGGGCAGGCGTGGCCGGTTCGTGCCGGGCGGTCTCCAAAGCTCCGGCCAGCCCCGCCGCGCCCGTGATGACGGGCAGGTGCGCGCTGGCGCGGGCGATGACATCGAGGTCGCGGTCGTCGAGGGCGTCGGTGACCGCGTACCGGACGTCCTGGGCCTGCAGCGCGTCGAGCGCCGCGCGCACCGCGTCCGCTCCGCGCCGGACGGTCTCGTGCGCGACCAGCGCGACGCGGTGCGGAGTCTGCCGTCCCAGGACGCGGACCAGGTCGGGGTCGGTCATCGGCGTCAGCGGGTGGTGGCGCATCGACGACTCCGACAGCAGCCGGTCGCCGACGAACAGGTGCCCCTGGTAGACGGTGCGGCCGTGCTCGGGAGCGGCCGGGCACACCACGGTCAGGCGGGCCCCGCCCGCCTCGGTCAGCGCGTCGGCGACCGGGCCGATGTTGCCCTGGTCGGTGGAGTCGAAGGTGGAGCAGTACTTGACGTACAGGCGCCGGACCCCGCGCTCGTGAAGCCACCGCTGAACAGCGAGCGACGCGGCGACCGCCTCCCCGGCCGGGATCGAGCGGGTCTTGAGCGCGACGACGACGGCGTCGCAGTCCGGGAGCACCGTCGCGGGCCCGGGGATGCCGAAGATCAGCACCGTACGCAGGCCCGACCGGCGCAACGCGGCGGCGACGTCGGTGCCTCCGGTGTAGTCGTCGGCCACGCAGCCCAGCAGCGGGCTCATGCCAGCGCCTCGCGCAACGCCCGGGCCGCCGCCAGCGGCGGGCTTAGCACCGGCAGGCCGAGCCGGTCGGCCAGCTCGGCGTGCACCGGGCTGATCGAGTACTGCCCGAGCAGGACCAGCTCGACGCCGTCAAGGTGCGGCGCGGCGGCCCGCGCGAGCGCGTCGGTCAGGTCCGGCCAGTCGCGGGCGGCGGCCGCGGGCGCGGCTCCCGGCGCCGCGATCGCGCGCACCTCGACGCCGTCCGCCACCTCCTTGAGCCGCCGCGCCGAGTCCGCCGCCGCGGAGTCGAGCGAGCCGAGCACGAGCACGGTGCCGGGCCGCCGCCGGGCGACGTCGGCGAACACGGCCTCGTCCGAGCCCGTCACCGGCACCTCGTGCAGCCGCCGGGCGAGCCCGGCGGCCGGGCCGTACATCGAGCAGGACAGCAGCACCGCGTCGGCGCCGCCGCGGACCGCGTAGTCGATGAGCGCGAGCATGCGACGCGTCAGCGCGGGTGTCAGGCCGCCGGCCGCGTCGGCCTCGGTGACGAGCCGGTCGTCCAGGAGGTGCCAGGCCCTGGCCTCGGGAAACCCTTCGCCGAGCCCGTCGGCGGCGGGCCGGATGGAGGCCGGTGTGGCGTTGACGACCGCGATCGTCGGGTTCATCGCTGCACACCGGCGGCGACGGCCTCGGCGAACGCTCGGGTGCCCGCCGTGCCGCCCATGTCACGGGTACGGGTGCCGCCCCGGACGGTGTCGGCGACCGCGGCCTCGATCAGGGCGGCGGCCCGGACCAGGGCGGGGTCCTGGTGGCGGGCGCCGAGCCAGTCGAGCAGCATGGCGCTGGACAGGATCATCGCGATGGGGTTGGCGACGTCCTGGCCGGCGATGTCGGGGGCGGAGCCATGCGCGGCCTGGGCCATGGCGCGCTCGTGGGAGGCGTTGATGGACGGGGCGATGCCGAGCGATCCGGCGATCTCGCCGGCCAGGTCGGACAGGATGTCGCCGAACATGTTCTCGGTGACGATCACGTCGAAGTCGTTCGCCCGCCGCACCAGGTGCACGGTCATCGCGTCGATGTGGAAGTCGTCCACGGCCACGTCCGGATAGCGCGCGGCGACCTCGCGGCAGACGTCGCGGAACATGCCGGTGGTCAGCTTCAGCACGTTGGCCTTGTGCACGATCGTGAGCCTGCCGCGCCTGCGGGAGGCGAGCTCGAACGCCTCGACGGCGATCCGCTCGACGGCGGGCCGGGTGATGATGCCCATGGCGATGGCCACGTCGGGGCTGGGCATGAACTCGCCGCTGCCCTTGTAGGTGCTGCGGTCGGCGTAGAAGCCCTGGGTGTTCTCCCGGACGATGACCAGGTCGGTGCCGGGGACGACGGCGTCGGCGCCCTCGAAGGACTTGGCCGGGCGGATGTTGGCGAACAGGTCGAAGTGCTTGCGGATGGTGCCGCTGGGGTTGAGCTTGGAGCGGTGCGGCTCGGGGTAGGCGGCGCTGTCGTGCGGGCCGAGCAGCCAGGCGTCCACCTCGGCGAGGGCGGCGAGCGTTGTCTCCGGTACGGCGTCGCCGTGGCTGTCGATGGCGCAGGCGCCGAGCGGCAGCTCGGCCCACTCGACGGGGGCGGCGCCGGCGGCGGCGAGCGCGGCGTCCACGACCAGGACGGACGCGGGGACGATCTCGGGGCCGATGCCGTCGCCTTCGAGTACGCCAAGACGGTAGGAAGTCACGAAATTTACGTCCTTACGAGTGCTTCGACGTCCTCGGGCAGGGCGTCGGTGGTCGGGTAGAGCAGGCAGGCGGCGGGCTCGACGACGAGCGTGACCTCGCCGCTCAGCCCCGGGCGGGCGGTCTCCGCCTGGATGACGTGGTCGCCCAGGCGCAGGTCGTACTCGTAGCGGGAGCCGATGTAGGAGCTGGTGAGCACCTCGGCGGTGAGCACGTTCACGTCGGCGGGGGCGGTGCGGCCGGGCGGGAGGATCTCCAGCCGTTCGGGGCGGACGGCCACGGTGACGCGCGGGCCCGGCGTGCCCTCCGGGACGGCGACGGTCTGCCCGGTGCAGTCCAGCAGCACCTCCGCCGGGCCGGTCATCGTGCCGGTGAGGAAGTTGCAGCGGCCGACGAACGCGGCCACCTCGGCGGTCGCGGGGGTCTCGTAGATCTCTTTCGGGGTGCCGATCTGCACCATGTCGCCCTTGGACATCACCGCGATACGGTCGCTCAGGGCCAGGGCCTCCTCCTGGTCGTGGGTGACGTACACGGTGGTGATGCCGAGCTCCTCCTGCAGCCGCTTGAGCCAGGCGCGGGCCTGCTCGCGCAGCTGCGCGTCCAGGTTGGACAGCGGCTCGTCCAGCAGCAGCACGCTGGGCGAGTAGACCAGGGCGCGGGCGAGGGCGACGCGCTGTTGCTGGCCACCGGACAGCTGGTGCGGGTAGCGGTCCTTCAGCTCGGCCAGGCCCACCTTGCCGAGGGCCTCGGTGATGAGCTCGTCCTGCGTGCGCCGGTCGACCTTGCGGATCTTGAGCGGCATGGCCAGGTTCTGCGCGACCGTCATGTGCGGCCACAGCGCGTACGACTGGAACACCATCCCGAGGTTGCGCCCCTCGGGCGGCACGAACGTGCCGGCGTCGACGAACGTGGCCGGGCCGACCGCGATGCTGCCGGTGCTCGGCCGCTCCAGGCCGGCGATGCACGCCAGGGTGGTGGACTTGCCGCAGCCGCTGGGGCCGAGCAGCGTGAAGAACTCGCCGTCGGCGATGGTGAAGGAGATGTCACGCAGGACGGCGTTGTCCCCGAATTGCTTGGACAGGTTGGCGACCTTGACCTCAGGCATCTGTACGCCCCTTGAGAAGTAGTCCGGCGAGCCCGACGAAGGTCGCCGTGATGGCGATCTGCAGGCTGGCCAGCGCGGCCACGGAGCCGGTGTTGCCCTGCACCCACAGCTCGAGCATGGTCGTGCCGATGATGTTGGAGTCCGCCGAGCCCAGGAACACCGCGGGCGAGTACTCCTTGAGCAGCGTCACGAACGTCAGGATCAGCGCCCCGGCGAAGGCCGGCCGCAGCAGGGCCGCCAGGATGCGGGTGAACGTCCGCACCCAGTCGGCGCCGGAGACCCGGGCGGCGTTGTCAAGCTCCCGGCCGATCTGCATGATCGACGGGGAGATGGAGCCGAACCCGCTGGGCAGCGCGCGCAGCCCGAAACCGATGATCAGCGCCCACAGCGTGCCCTGGATCAGGGTGCCCAGCCCGAACGGCGCGAAGGCCAGCGCCCAGAACAGGCCGATGCCGACGATGATGCCGGGCATCGCCTGCGGGGCGAGCGCCAGATACTCCACCGCGCGGGCGAAGCGGAAGGTCGAACGCCTGGCCACCATAACCGCCAGCAGCGACAGCGCGCTGACCAGGACCGCGCCGATCGCCGCAACCAGCAGGCTGTTGACGATGGACTGCACGTACACCGGATAGGTGAAGATCCGTTCGTAGTTGTCCCCGGTGAGGGTCTTGAACGGCGACTGCAGCGGCGTGAACACCTGCGTGAAGGAGCGGAAGACCAGCCCGCCGATGGGCACCAGGGCGCCCATCACCACGTAGAAGGCGATGGCGGCCATGCTGATCCACTTCAGCCGACCCAGGTCCAGCGGTCGCGGGCGGGTCGCCTTGCCGCGGACGGAGACGAACCGCTGGGCGTTCTTCAGCAGCTTGGCCTGCAGCGCGACCAGACTGACGGTGACGAGCAGGATGATCGCCGACGCCGCGCCCAGCACCCCGTAGTCCGGATTGATGGACTGCAGGCCGTTGCGGTACAGGAAGGTGGAGAAGACGTCGATGCGTACCGGCTGGCCGAACAGCAGCGGCACGCTCAGCGTCTCCACCGACATGCTGACCACCAGGATCGAGCTGTAGACGACGGGCGGGCGCAGCAGCGGCAGGATCACCGAGCGCAGGATGCGCAGCGGCCCGGCCCCGCACACCTGGGCGGCGGCCTCCAGCGAGGCGTCGCTCTGGCGCAGCGCGTTGGCGCAGAAGGTGTAGACGATCGGGGCCAGCGCCACGGCCTCGGTCAGCGCCATGCCGGGGATGGAGTACAGGTTCCACGGCAGGAAGCCGAGCAGGCGGCGTACCTCGACGCTGACGAACCCGGCCGGCCCGTACATGGTGATCCAGCCGAAGCCGAGGATGAGCGAGGAGATGAAGAACGGCCACTGCATGGCGGCGGCGAAGACGCGGCCGCCGGGCAGCTTGGTGCGTACCACGACCACGGCCATCGGCACCGCGATGAGCAGGCTGAGCACGGTGGTCAGCCCCGCGAACAGCGCCGTGTTGAGCACGACGCGGCCGAATCCCGCCTCGGTGAACAGCCGCACGTAGTTGCCGGCGCCGAGCACGCCGCCCGCCTCGTACAGGGGGCGGTCGAGGAAGGACTGGTAGAGCGTCGGGACGACCGGCGCCAGCACCAGGACCGCCAGCAGGAGCAGCACGGCGTACTGCAGCCAGCTCTCCCGGGCCAGCCCCAGCGGCCTGCGGTAGCGCGGCGGGGGATGTGCCGGCGGACGCGGCGGGGAAAGGGTGGTCATCGTGTTCCTCTCAGCGGCCGAGCAGGCCGTTCCACTTGCCGGTGAACGACTTGACCTCGGCGTCGGGGACCTTCGCGTACTTGGCGAGGATGATGTTGGCCTGGCCCACGGCCTTGACCAGCTCCTGATAGGTGTGCAGGCCGTCGCCGGTCGCGACGCCGTCGCGGTAGGAGGTCAGCCCGCCCTCGGCCACCGCCCGCTGGCCCTCCTGCGACAGCACGAAGTCCACGAACAGCTTCGAGGTCGCCGGATGCGGCGCCTTGGCGGCGATGCCCACGCCGCGCGGCAGCACGACCGTGCCGTCGTCGAGGAAGGAGATCGCCAGCAGGCCGCCGCTCTTCTCCACCACCGGGTACGCCGGGGCGGCGCTGACGAAGAAGCCGGCCACGTACTCGCCGGACGTGATCTTCTCCAGCTGGGTGCCGGACGACGTCTCCGGCCTGGCCAGCGGCAGCACCGACTGCAGCGAGGCCCAGGAGTCGGGGCGGGCCTCGGCGAAGGCGTGCGAGACGGTGAAGCCGAACGCGCCGCTCACGTCCCGGGTGGTGATCTTGCTCTTGTACTGGGTGGGGTCCTTAGCCAGGATCGCCGCCAGGCTCTTCAGCCCGGTCGGCTTCCCGGGCAGCAGCGAGGTGTTGTACGCGATCGACATGGGGTCGGCCGACATGGCGTACACGTTGGGCAGCAGCTCGCCGAAGTCCGGCAGCTTGCCCTTCTCCGGCGAGGCGTACTCCATCAGGGTTCCCGGCCGGGCGGCGAAGTCGGCCCAGGCCTGGGCGGCGTTGGACACGACCAGGTCGGCGGGCGAGCTGCCGGTGGCCTGCTCGCTGAGCACCCGCTGGAACACCTCGTCGCTGTCCAGGTTGTTGGCCGCGATCTTCGTCACCCAGGGGTACTTCTTCTCGAAGTCCCGGAAGATCGGCGCCCAGTTCTCCTGGTCGGTGTTGGAGTAGATGGTGAGGGTGCCGCCCTCCTTCTTGGACGCCTCGATGAGCTGGGCATAGTCGCTCGGGTAGTAGGACGGGGCCTGTCCCGTCGCGATCGTGTTCGGCGGCGGCTGTTTCGCCGCCCCGTCTCCATTACTGCCTCCACCGCCGCAGGCCGTGAGGAGGCCGAGTGCGAGTACGGCGACGCCCAGGGCGCGGAACGTGGGGTGGAAGGTGGTCATGTGCTTCCTCCTAGACCAGGCGCGACCGACCAGCCGTCGCCTGCGATGCCGCATACTCTGCTTCGTTATAACCTATGACGTCAAGCCCTCGTTTCCGGAATGTAACGGGAAGAGCCTCTTAGATGCCTTATAGCGGCTACGATCCGGCGCTCTGGTTCTCTGACGAACGGTCCCGACTCTTGCCGACAAGACTGGATGGCGGTGTAGGTTATAACGGTCACCGACGAGACAGGACAGCGATGAGCGAATCAGCGGCCGAGCTCTACACGACGAAGGCGGACTTCGCCTACCTGCGCGTCAAAGAGCTGATCCTGTCCGGGAAGCTGCTTCCCGGCTCCGTCATCGCACAGGCGCAGCTGGCCCGCGACATCGGCATCAGCACCACTCCCCTGCGCGAGGCGCTGCGCCGGCTCAAAAGTGAGGGGCTAGTCGAGCTGGACGCCCACCGCGACGCCCGCGTCGCGCCCCTGGCCGCCGAGGAGGCCCGCGACCTGCTGGAGCTGCGCCGCTCCCTCGACCCGCTGGCGATCGGGCTGGCGGCCGAACGGCGCACCAAGGCCGACATCGCCGCCATGCGCGCTGCGCACGAGGGCCTCAAGCCGCTGCCCGGCAACCCTGGCTACGAGCAGTTCGTGGCCCACCGCAAGTTCCACGCCGCCCTCTACGCGGCCTCCCACAACGACCTGCTCATCCAGACCCTCGACGGCCTGTGGGACAAGGCCGACCGCTATCGCCGCCTCGCCCTGGAGGTCGAGCGCGGCCAGGCCGCCCGCGACCGCAAGGCCGCCGAGCACGAGGCCCTGCTGGAGTACGTGATCGCGGGCGACGCGGAGTCGGCCGCCGGCGTGATGCGCGAGCACATCGACACCAGCCTCGGCGCCCAGGCCGCCTGGCGCCTGCGCAAGCAACCCGCCGAACCTTCTTGACACGGACGACGGCCGGGCTCGGCGCGAACCGCCGGGCGAGCGCCGGGCAGCGTCAGGAGGCTCCGGGCCGGGGGTGCGCCTGCTGCTGCGGCGCCGTCCAGCTGGTGAGGAGCTGGAGGGCCTGGGCGGTCGCCGAGCCCGGTTCGACGTTGTAGACGCACAGGGTCTGGTCGACGTCGCCGGGTGCCTGGAAGGACTCGTAGGAGAAGTGGAGATCGCCGACGAGGGGATGGTGGTAGGTCTTGGCGCCGTGGGTGCGGCGCAGCACGCGGTGGTCGTTCCACCAGGTGGAGAACTCCGGCGACTTCAGGGTGAGCTCCCCGACGAGGTCGGCGAGCTGGCGGTCGTTGGGATAGCGGCCGGCCTCCAGGCGCAGGACGGCGACGGTCTCGGCGGCGATCCGCTCCCAGTCGCCGACCCTTTCGCGGGCCTCGGGGTCCAGCAGGTAGTAGCGGGCCAGGTTGCGCCGGGGCGCGGGCAGGGCGTCGAAGTCGGTCAGCACCTCGCGGGCGAGGCGGTTGGAGGCCAGGACGTCGGTGCGGCGGCCGAGGATGAAGGCGGGCACGTGGTCGAGGGTGTGCAGCATCAGGTGCAGGCCCGGCCTGACCCGCTGCGGGCTGACCGGCGCCCGCCGCGCGTCGGCGGGGCGGACCAGCAGGTTGGTGAGGTGCTCGCGCTCGGAGGGGTTGAGCCGCAGGGCCCGGGCGATGGCCTCGACGACCTCGGACGACGGGGAGCCGCCGCGGCCCTGCTCGAGCCGGGTGTAGTACTCGGTGCTGACCCCGGCCAGGCGGGCCACCTCGTCGCGGCGCAGCCCGGGCACCCGGCGGGTGCGCCCGTCGAAGGGCAGCCCGGCCTCCTCGGGGGTGATCCCGGCGCGCCGTGAGCGCAGGAAGTCGGCGATCTCGCTGCTTCGGTCCATGTCTCCAGTGTGGCCAAGCCTGGCACGACCGGTCCTCGCCGGGGTGGCCCTGACAGTACCAGTTTCGCGGAGACCTGCCTGGTGAGGGCCCATTTTGACGGCCTGCGAGGGCCTGGCGGGTGGTGTCCTGATGAGGGGGCCGGCGGCGATGCCAGTCACGGCCACCTGTGACTTCACCCACCTTGAAAGGTACCCACCATGACCACGCAGATCTCTGCCCGTCCCCTCACCGGCCGCGTCGCGGTCGTCACCGGCGCCTCCAGCGGCATCGGCGAGGCGGCGGCCGAGCACCTGGCCGAGCTGGGCGCCCGCGTCGTCGTCCTGGCGCGGCGCGCCGAGCGGCTGGACGACCTGGTCGCCCGGATCGAGAAGAACGGCGGCCGGGCGCTGGCCCTGGCCGTCGACGTCACCGACGCGGCCGCGGCGCAGGCGGCCGCCGACCGGGTGGCGGCCGAGCTGGGCGGCGCCGACCTGCTGTTCAACAACGCGGGCGTCATGCTCCCCGCGCCGATCGAGGAGCTGGCCACCGCCCAGTGGCAGCGCCAGATCGACCTCAACATCACCGGCCTGATGAACGCCATCGCCGCGTTCACCCCTCAGCTGGTGAAGGCCGCCGCCGAGCGCGGAGTGGCCGACCTGATCAACACCTCGTCGATCGCGGCCCAGAACATCTTCCCGAACTTCGCCGTCTACTCCGGGACCAAGGCGTACGTCACCCATCTCTCCCGCCACCTGCGGGTCGAGCTGGGCGCGAAGAGGGTGCGGGTCTCGGCGATCGAGCCGGGCATCGTCGCGACCGAGCTGCAGAGCCACGTCACCGACGAGGGGGCCCGGGCGTGGCTGGAGGGCGCCAAGGAGACGATGGAGTGGCTCACGCCGCAGGACGTCGCCGAGACCGTCGGGTTTCTCGCGAGCCTCCCGCCGCGGGTGAACCTTCAGCAGGTCACCATCATGCCGACCGGCCAGCCCAGCTGATCGGCCGCTCCTCAACGGTCGTGGGTCGCGTTCGATCGCTGCGTGAGACGCCGGTCGAGCCGCGACCTCTCGGTGATCTGTTCGCGGGGCAGCCGGTGGAGCGCCTGCAGGGCGCGGAGGAAGCCGTGGCGGTCGGCCGCGGGCAGGCGGGCGAGCAGGCGCTCCTCGTTCGCCTGGATCTCGGCCCGCACCGACCCGCGCACCTCGCGGCCCTCGGCGGTGATCGTGAGGATCCGCGCGCGGCGGTCGTGCGGGTCCGGCTCGCGGGTGATCAGCCCGGCCGCCTGCAGCTTGTCGAGGGTGCCGATGATGCGGGTCTTGTCGGCGCCGATCGCTTCGGCCAGAGCGGCCTGCGTACGTACGGAGCCGTCGTCCAGGGCGCCGAGCACGGTGTATCCCCACATGGAGACCCCATGCGCCGCCAGCACCGGCAGCTCCGCCGCGATGAGCGACTGCAGGAGAGGATGCAGCATCTCGGCGAGATCGCGGCGGGCCGTCACAGGTCCAAGATATCCGGTTGACAGATCATATGCATCCCCAGATCATATGCGAGTGCATATGAATGAGCTCATGGTCGCACTCGACGCGCAGGCCGTTCGCGCCAGCGTCGAACTGGCGGATCGAGTGCGGCCCGAGGATCTGTCCCGTCCGACGCCCTGCCTCGGATGGACCGTGTACGGCCTGCTCGCCCACATGGCCACCCAGCACTACGGCTTCGCCGCGGCGTCCAGGGGAGACGGCGATCTCGCCCGGTGGAAGCTGCGTTCCCTCGGCGACGACCCCGTGGCGAGCTACCGGGCCTCCGCCGAACACGTCCTGGCGGCCTTCGCCGCCGACGGCGTGCTGGAGCGCATGTTCCCGCTGCCCGAGTTCGCAAGCGGGAGCGCCTTCCCCGGGGCGCAGGCGATCAGCTTCCACTTCATCGACTACGTGGTGCATTCCTGGGATCTCGCCAAGGCGCTGGGCGTCGCGGTCGACTTCCCGCCGGACCTGCTGGACGCCGCCCTCGCCGTGGCGCAAGCCGTACCCGTTGGTCAGGCGCGCCTCGCGCCCGGGGCGGCCTTCGCACCGGCGCTCCCATGGTCGGGCGGGTCGCGGCTGGATGAGATCGTGGCAATCCTGGGCCGCTCGCCGAGCTGGCCCACGTGAAATCTTCGGAATGGAGCACAACATGAGCAGCGGCGTCAGATTGATCCGCAACCACCAGCTCACGCAGCAGGTGGAGTACGCCTATGCCGCGGTAGCCGACGCGCCGGTGCGTTCTGTCTGGGTGGCCGGCGCGTGTCCCCTCGATCTCGACGGTGCGACCGTCGCGGTCGGCGACTACGCCGGCCAGGCGCACCAGGTGATGCGCAACCTTGTGACCGCGCTGGAAGGGGCGGGCGCGTCGCTGACCGATGTCGTCAAGACCACGGTCTATGTGGCCTCCTCCCAGCAGAGTGACCTGGGCACGGTGTGGGAGGTGTATCGGGAGTACATGGGCGAGCACGACGTGCCCAGCACCTTGCTCGGCGTGACCGTGCTCGGCTACAAGGACCAGCTCGTCGAGGTCGAAGCCGTCGCCGTGCTCCCATCGGCGCGCGACTGATCCCACCTTCACGAAGCCGGGCGTCTCCTTGGGGACGACGTGCAGGAGGATCGGCCGCGTGCGCGTGAGCCAGGTTCCCAGCCCTGGGGTCTGGCCGATCCCCTCCGGGTTCAACCTCATGACCTTCGGTACCACAGCTCGGGCATCGTGACGACGTCGGCGAAGGACGGTGTTCGTCTGTGGCCTGGGGAAGCCGTGGGGAGGGTGCCGAATATCCGGTTTTGCGCCGTCTATACCCTTGCCGACGTGGAATTCCAGAGAGGGCTGGCCTTACTGGTCGCCGGCACGTTCTTCATGGAGATACTCGACGGCACGGTGATCACGCCCGCCGCGCCGCGTATCGCCGCGGAGCTCGGGATCGCGCCGATCGACGTGAACGTCGCGATCACCGCGTACGTGCTCACCATCGGGGTGCTGATCCCGGTCAGCGGCTGGCTGGCCGACCGGTTCGGCCCGCGCCGGGTGTTCGGGGTGGCGATCGTGCTGTTCGTGCTGGCCTCGCTCGGCTGCGCGCTGGCCCCGACGCTGCCCGCGCTCGTCGCCGCGCGGGTGGTGCAGGGGGCGGGCGGTGCGCTGATGGTGCCGGTCGGCCGGCTGGTGGTGCTGCGGACGACGGAGAAGTCCGATCTGGTCCGGGCGATCGCGTACCTGACCTGGCCGGGCCTGCTCGCGCCGGTGCTGGCGCCGGTCGTCGGCGGGTTGCTGGCCGACTACGCGTCCTGGCGGTGGATCTTCGTGATCAACGTGCCGCTCGGGCTCGCGGCGTTGGTCGTGGCGCTGCGGATCGTGCCCGACCTGCGCGCCGACGCCCGTGACCCGCTGGACCGCGCCGGGTTCGCCCTCATGGCGGTGGGCGTCGCGGGGCTGATCGTGGCGCTGGAAGGGCTCGGCTCGGGGTTCGGGCCGTCGACGGCGGTGGCGCTGGTGCTCGCGGTCGCAGGTCTGGGCCTGGCGGTACGGCACCTGCTGCGCGCTCCGCGCCCGATCGTCGACCTGCGGATCCTGCGGGTGACGACGTACCGGGTCACGGCGGCGAGCGGGTCGGTCTACCGCGGCGTGATCATCGCGATCCCGTTCGTGCTGCCGCTGCTGTTCCAGGTGGGGTTCGGCTGGTCGGCGGCGCAGGCTGGGCTGGTGGTGATCGCACTGTTCGTGGGGAACGTCGGGATCAAGCCCGCCACCACGTCGCTGATGCGCCGGCTCGGGATCCGCACCGTCCTGCTCTGGTCGATCGTGATCGGCGCCGCGTGCCTGGTCGGGATGGCGTTCCTCGAGCCCACGACACCGCTGCCCGTGATCCTCGTGCTGCTGCTGGTGAGCGGGATCGTACGGTCGACGGGGTTCACCGCGTACAACAGCGTGGCCTTCGCCGACGTCGGCCAGGACCGGATGAACCACGCCAACACGCTGCTGTCGACGCTGCAGGAGCTGGGCGCGGGCCTCGGCGTGGCGATCGGCGCGCTGCTCGTACGGCTGGGCGAGACGATACCCGGGGTGGCGGGCGCGGCGGGGCCGTACCGCGTGGCGTTCGTCCTCCTCTCGATCATCCTGGCCCTCCTGGCGATCCCCACTCTGCTTCTCCCCCGAACCGCCGGCGACGAGGTGACCGGCCGCGCGTAGACACGCCCGCCTCCGGCTCCGACGGCGCGGGCCACCTCGGTGCCGATCACCGTCGACGAGCGTCCGGGTGAGGGCGACTCACCGCGCGCAGCCTGGTGACCAGCGGCCACATCGCGTGGAGCCGGTCGGCGGTGGCCGGATACGCCTCCTCGGTCGCGACCGCGAAGCCGATGTCCGGTCCGGCGGCCAGGTGCTCGCGCAGCGGGATGAAGCTCATCGGTTCCTGGCGCCGCCGGCGTCGGGCGAGCTCGATGCCACCATCATCGAGACCGGCAGCGGCTCCCCCACACCCGCGCGCCCGGCAGGCCGGGCGTTCACGCGGGCACGGGCGGCCTTTACCGGCCGGCTGAGTCGAGGAGCAGTTTCGCGGCCACCATCGCTCCGTCGGTGTGGATCGTGCCCGCCACGGCCCTGGCTCGTGCTCGGGTTTCGGGCGCCAGGGCCGTGGTGAGCGCGGCTGACAGGGACTCGACGGTCGGGGTCCGACCGTCGTGTGCCACGCCGACGCCCAGCTCGGCGATCCGGGCGGCCCAGTACGGCTGGTCCGCGATCTGGGGAACCACGACCTGGGGCGCGCCGGCCCGGGAGGCCGTCGTCGTGGTGCCCGCGCCGCCGTGGTGAACGACGGCGGCCACCCGGGGAAACAGTGCCTGCTGGTTGACCTCGCCGACGACGAAGCAGTCGTCCCGATCGTCGATCAGGGCCAGGTCGGCCCAGCCGCGGGCGAGCAGGATGCGGCGGCCGTGCGCGCGGGTCGCCTCGATGGCCACCCGGGCGACGTCCTTCGGGGCGTACGCGGCCATGCTGCCGAAGCCCACGTACACCGGCGGTTCGCCGGCGTCCAGGAACGCCTGCAGCTCTTCCGGGAGCGGGCGTTCGTCGGGCAGGATCCATGCCCCGGTCTGTACGACGTCAAGGTCCGTCATACCCTGCGACGGGCACAGGGTCGCGTCTGCCGCCAGCCACGGCCGGTCGGTGAGGACGTAGTCGCGGACGTTGTCCACCGGCGGCAGGCCGATCGCCGCCCGGTGGCTGTTGAGCGCCTCGCCGTACAACGCGTTCACCCGCTGGGCGTCCTGCTCCCACAGCACCCGGTTGTCGGTCTCGCCCGGCGGGGACTGTTGGCCCGGCCGCGCCCCCGGAGGGAAGTGCCGCGACGGCAGTCCCAGGATATGGAAGCAGGCGCACACGTACCGGATGCCCAGTTTCTCGGCCACGTCGCGTGCACCGGCCGGCATCAGGCCGGTCGCCAGCAGCGCGTCACATCCCTCGGCGGCCGTTGTGAGCGTGTCGAACCGCGCGGCGACCAGCTCGGGAGCGAGCCGGAACGCGGCTTGCGCCGAAGGCGGCTTCGGGCCGGCGACCACCGAGCGCACCGTGGGGCCCAGCGGCACCAGCGGCACGCCGACACGCGCCAGCAGCGCCGCGAACTCCTCGTCCGGCGGAGCGCACACCTGTGCCTCCGCGCCGAGTTCCCGCAGCCTCACCGCGAGTGCCGCCAAGGGTTCTACGTCCCCGCGCGATCCCCACGTCGACAACACCACACGCATTTCGTGTCCCCCGTTTCCGCAGGTTTTCTGGCTTCGGCGGACCATCTTGAGGCACCACCCGGGTCTTGCCGCAAGCCCCCCAGTGCGCTATAACCTGAAAATGGCAAGGAGTGAGATCTCCTTGCCATTGCCATTTGTCACCGAGCCCAGTCTTGGTCACCTATCGTGAGAGATACATGGTCGGCCGGCACCGCCCGCCGGACCGCCTGGGCCGTCACCGCGTTCCTGGCTTTCGCCACCGACATCAGCGCCGACGCCTTCCCGGCTTCTGAGCACTTGATACGCGTGGTGTTCTCAGCCGAGTTCGAGAGGGCCGTTGATTTCGAAGTTCTCGTCGAGAATGGTGACGAGGCGGTCGGCGGCTCGCGGCGTGGTCTCGCTCGCCCATCGGCCGACGAGGCTGAGGAAGCCCTGCAGCCGCAGGTGCACTGTGGCCAGGAGGGCAGGCAGGTCGTCGAGCTGGATCTCCACCTCATGCGTGGGTGAAGGTAGCGAGCGTGAGCCTGACTCCTGCCTGAGCCGGACGGCTCCGGCGATGTATTCGAGCTCGGTGTCGGGATCGTGCCCGAGCCAGATGCCCTGCTTGTGCAGGACGTTGCGCCACTCCCGCCAGTTTTCCAGGCCGCAACAGCATCCCGGCAGGATCTCGGCATTGGTGGCCGTGTCCCTGATCCGTAGCCCGCCTGGAGCGATAAGCGCTTCGGCATCGGCCAGATGCCGGTCCAGCAGATGGTGGAGATCGCTGATCGGCGCAGTCGGGATGTCGGCGTAGCTGAAGATGACCGCCATCGCGGTGCCGACCTCGGCCGGGCTCATCCGGCCGGAGAGGACAAGGATTTTGTCCGTGGCCGGTTCAGCGACCGGCCAGGCGGTGAAGTCCGCCGTTCCGTCGGTCTCCAGAACTGCGTCCATGAGGATCACGGTCACGATTATCGTGGCGGATCGGCGCCTGATCACTTCCGGGCGGCGGCCTATGGAGAAGCAGTTGCTGCAAAGCCTCGGCCGGCAGCCCGTATCGGACGGTCCGGCCTCATCGGCGCGGATGGAACAGCTCTCCGGCATCACCTACGACTGGATGACCGTTTGCTCAGCGCCCGCGACGGTCCCGGCGGGCTGGGTCGGTCCCGCGGGCTCGTGGGCCGAACGGGCGAGCCAGATCGTGAACAGGACGCTGAGTGCCGTGGTGGCGTCGGCATAGACGGTTCCAAGGGCTGCTCCGAGCAGCGCGGCCACCGGTATCGACACGAAGGGAACCACCAAGCCGACGGTGCCGTACCGGACGGTGGACCGCGTCCAGCGCCCATCCTCCCGCTGCGCCCGCAGGATCAGGATCGTCCAGAGCAGTCCTGCCCCGGCGCAGATCAGCGCGAGCCAGTCGGGCATACGCAGGCCGACAAGCTCCAGCACGAGATAGGCGACGCCACCCCCGTACGGCGCGGTCCTGCTCCGGAGGTGGCCCCGCCAGCGGGCCACGCAGGCACTGCCACAGTGCCCAGGCACATGGCAGACCGGCCACCAGCATGACGAGTACGTTCGGCCACGTCGCGGGGGTAGATTCGTCCACCGGTGTGAAGAGGGTCAGCCGCCACAACATGCCGACACCGCCAGAGGTCAGCGCGATCGCCGCGGCGACTGCCAGCGCACCAAGATAAAGGCCCGTGAGGAGCAGAGCCGGAAGGCCCAGACGGTAACGAGAGATCACGTGGCACTTCCAGCGACGGCGGGAATGAGGGGGCGCCTCACCTTAGCGGGTCACTCCCGCCGAGCCGATCAAAGCTACTTCCCGCCCCGTTGAGTTGCCGTTCCCCTCGCGGGCCTGGAGGGGATTGCCCCTGTGGGTTCTGCCCGGAAACCGGTGCGCAACCGCGCCGGTGCGTCCGTTCACGTGGCCGGAGCGGTGGGGCGCAAGCCAGATGGGCGTACGCGTTCTCGGTCCCGCGCGGGATTTCGGGATGCACCAGGACGTACCCGATGGCAATTAATCAGGCGCATTCGTCCGCCCCGATCGCGATGATAGGGATGTGACCGACATCGAACTCGCCGACGCGCGAGCGCTCGCCGAGAGCCTGCGGCAGGTCTACACCGTGGTGGCCGAGCGGATCGGCGAGGCCAACGCCACCTCTCCGCTGGTCGCCAAGGTGACCGAGCACCTCGGCTGCCCGCTCAGCGACGTGGTCGTCGTGGAGGAGAAGTACCGGCTCTACGAGCACGCCGCGCTGCAGACCGCCGCCGACCTCTACCTGGACGCCCACTCCCCCGGCGCGCAGTGGTTCGGCATCGTGGGCGGTGAGCGGCGCTGGGAGAGCATCATCAACATGCTGCTCGCGGCGATGCGTGAGGGCAGCCGCATGCTCGGCCGCCCCGACTACGGAACGGCCCCGATCGGCCCCGACACCACGATCGAGATCGTGCAGCTCGGCCTGGTCGCCACGGCGGCGCCCGACGGCACCCCGGTGCTCATCGGGCTGAGCAACAAGGACGACTACGACGGCCACAGCCTGCTCACCGTGCTGGCGGCCCGGCGGGACGTGGCGAGCGCCGTACGCGACGAGGTGAACCGGCTCAAACAGGACAACGACCCGTTCCGCGGCCAGGTGCTCAGCTTCGGCTTCAGCGAGCACAGGGAGAACGAACTGCTCACCTTCCTGCCCCGCCCCGAGCTGGACCCCGACGAGGTGGTCCTGCCGGAAGGACGGCTGGAGGCCATCGAGGACCACGTCGTGGGCATCGCCGAGCACGCCGACCGCCTCACCGAGGCCGGCCAGCACCTGCGCCGGGGGCTGCTGCTGTACGGGCCGCCGGGCACCGGCAAGACCCACACCACGCGCTACCTCATCGGACGGCTGCGCGAGCACACGGCGGTGCTGATGACCGGACCCGCCATGCGCAAGATCGACTACGCGGTGGCGGTGGCGCGCAAGCTGCAACCGTCCATCGTGGTCGTCGAGGACGTGGACCTGATCGCCGAGGACCGCAGCCACCACGAGACCAGCCCGCTGCTGTTCTCCCTGCTGGATGCCATGGACGGGATCAGCGGTGACGTCGACGTGACGTTCGTCCTGACCACCAACCGGGTGGAGGCCCTGGAGAAGGCCCTGGTGCAGCGGCCCGGACGGGTGGACCTCGCGGTGGAGGTGCCGCCGCCTGACGCGGCGGCGCGCGAACGCCTGATCCGCCTGTACGCCCGCAACCGGCCCATTGTCGCCGACACCGCCAAGGTGGTCGCCGCCACCGAGGGGGTCACGGCGTCGTTCATCAAAGAACTGCTGCGCCGGGTCATCCTGGTCGCGTTGCGCTCCGACGAGCGGGTGCTCACCGACGATCATTTCGACACGGCGCTGCAGGCGATGGCGGGCGACGGCCAGGCACTCACCCGCGCGCTCCTCGGCTCCCAGGAGACGGCGGCTCAGCCGAAGCACGAGCGCACGGCCGCCCGGCTGGAGCCGACCGCCTGCTCGTGACCCGAAGCCGGCCCGCCGCCTGCGCCGCGGGCTGCCTGGATCAGGGCGGTCACGACGTCGGCCGCCGAGCGGGGTAAGGGCGGCCAGGGTTTCGCCGGCGGGGGACGGGCGCTTCCGGCGAGCTGTACGGGCGGCTCAGCAGGTGCACGTTGGATAGCTCGCTCGCTCGCCCCCTGCCGCCTGTCTGCTGCGCCGGCGGTGGCGTCGTTAGGGTGGCGGTGTGATTCGCGCCGTGGTGATCGATGTGGATGACACGCTCTGCCTGACCGAGGCGGCGTGTTTCGAGCTGGAGAACGAGGTCCTGGCGCGTCTCGGTCGTTCGCCGATGTCCCGGGCGGTGCATCTGTCCACGTGGGGGTTGCCGCTGCTGGAGGCGATGCCGAAGCGTTCGCCGGGCGTCGATCTCGCGGCGTTCGCGGCGGTATATCGGGAGGTGCTCGGGGAGTACGTGGCGGACGGCCGGCTGGATGCGATCACGCCGGAGAACCTGCGGGCGCTCGATGAGCTCGCCGCAGCGGGGCACGGTGTCCTGCTGCTGACCTCGCGTACAGAGGCGGAGGTGGAGCATCTGCTGGCCCCGGATCATGTCCTGGCGGGCCGGTTGGACGGCGTTTACCACGCCGGCAACGTGCGTTTCGGCAAGCCGGACGGCCGCGCTTTCGACGAGTTGCTGGCTGCGACGGGGCTGGAGCCCGGTCAGTGCGTGTACGTGGGCGACTCCCCCGGTGACGCTCAGGCCGCCAACGGGGCGGGGCTGGGTTTCATCGCCTGCATGCAGAGCGGCGTCAGGCGGCGTGCGGATTTCGACGGGCATCGCGTGGACGCGTTCATCGATGCGTTTCCCGAGATGGTGGAGGTCGTTGCCCGCTGGGCGGGCGGGGAGCGCCGGATGAGTCAGCTCTAGGGCCTGTTTCAGAAGTGGATCATCTGGGTCCACTTCCGAGATGATCTTTGCGTGGGTCGGGGAGATTTGACCGCGGCGCAGTGGGCGATGC
>NZ_JBEXMW010000052.1:0-36841 GCF_040610775.1 Nonomuraea sp. NPDC003709
CTGTCGGGGCGGCACGTCGTGAGGATGTTCACCGCTGTGGCCAGGCGCCGCACCCGGTATGGCAAGCCGATCAGCGCGGCCACCCTGGAAAGGATTCGCGCGACGCTGCGGGCCGCGTTGAACGAAGCCGTCCGGTAAGACGTGATCCGTGACAACCCGGCTCGGGGGCTACGGCTACCGTCGCCACGCCACGTCCACCCCATGATGTGGACCCCATGGCGGGTGGCCGCGTGGAGGCGCACCGGCGAGCGCCCCGCTGTGGCGGTGTGGACGATCGAGCAACTGACCGAGTTCCTCGCCTTCGTCCGTGATGACCGGCTGTTCGCGCTGTGATGGCTGATCGCTCTGCGGCGCGCCGAGGTAGCCGGCCTGCGCTGGATCGACCTTGACACCGACCGGCGCGAACTCACCATTGCCTGCCGGCTTGTCCACACCGACCACGGCCTGTTGCCGTGTCCGCCGAAGAGCGCCTCCAGCCAGCGTGGGATCGCTCTGGACCTCGACACTCTCCGGCTTCTGTACCGCCACGAACAAGTCCAGCGGCGATGAACTGGGCATCGATTGGTCGCCGTCAACCCCGATATTCACCCGCGAGAACGGCGGGGCAATTGATCCCAGCTACCTCACCCACCGCTTCCACAAGCTGGTCATGGCCAGCGGCCTTCCCCCGGTGCGGCTGCACGATTTGAGACATGGAGCCGCGACGCCGGCCCTGGCGGCAGGAGCGGATCTGCGCGTGGTGCAGGGCCTGCTCGGACATGCCAGCATCGTGCTCACCGCCGACACGTATTAAAAGTCCGTAGCTTGAGCACGGGCTGCGGACCTGTCGCAGCAATTAGGGACCTCGTTCCCGGCCGAGGAAGCACGACAAGAGTCGCCTGAAGTCGTGCGGGTGTTCGAGCGCCGGCACGTGCCCGCATCGGCCGAGCACGTACAGACGGACATCGGCCAGGTGTTCGAGCAGGGGCAGGGCTGCCGTCCCGAGCGGGGTGACTCGGTCCTCGGCGCCGTGGACGAGCAGCACGGGCGCGCGGACCCCTGCCAGCGTTTGCGCCGAGAGGGTGAGGTCGTCGGCCCAACGTGCCCTGGGTGGAGGGAACAACGACGCGAATGCGGCCGCACCCGCTCGCATCGCAGCCGCACGGGCAGCGACGGCCGACTCGGTCACGAGCGCTTGGTCGAGGACGAGGCGACTCAACATGTCTCGTGCCCCGAGCGGGCCGGCGGGGGCGGCCCAGACCGCGTCGAGCTCGGCGGACAGCGGCGCCCCGGGGGCGCCCATCGTCGAGACCGCCACGACACGGGTGACCTGCTGGGGACGCGCGGCCGCCAACGCCAGCGCCACGGCACCGCCCATGGAGTGGCCCACCACGGCGTAGTGCTCGACACCGAGAGCATCCATCAGGCCCGCGGCCTGCTCCGTCCACAGCCGGAGCCCACCCCTGGAGCCCGCCGGGATTGGTGTACGGCCGAACCCCGCCTGGTCAGGAGCCACCAGGTGCCAGGACGTGCCCAGCGCCTGTGCCGTCGTTGCCCAGGCGCCGGATCCGGTCGTACCGGGTCCGGAGCCGTGCAGCATCAGCACCGCGGGCCCGGTGCCGCTCTCCAGGACGTGAACGGGGGAGCCGTCGACTGTGACGGTCCGAAGTGCCGTCACCGGGACAGGCCAGGTGTGCTCACGCCGATGCGGAGTTGATGGACTTCGAAAAGAGCTCCATCATCGCCCTGCCGAATTGCGGCATGTCGGGCCACCCCCGGCAGGAGACGAGGTTGCCGTCCACGACGTCGGGAGCGTCGATGACCGTCGCGCCCGCGTTCTCCATGTCACCGGTGATGGGGGGGAAGCACGCCGTCTTTCGACCCTTCAGCAGCCCGTACACAGCTGGCACCTGCGCGCCGTGGCACACCAGCGCGATCGGGAGATCGCGCGCGAAGAAGTGCTCGGTGATGCGCCTGACGTCGGCGTCGACCCGGATCCACTCGGGGGCACGTCCCCCAGGGATGATGAGGGCGTCATAGCGCTCGACGTCGACCTCGGCCCAGGGCACGTCGACCGGCAACTTTCGGCCGTTCTTCTCCACGTAGGCGTCGGAGTTGGGGTCGAACTCGTGGATGACCAGCTGAACGTCACGCATCGTCCGTGACGAGACGTCAACGTCCCAGCCGCCCTCCTGCACGCGATAGTAGGGATACATGGTGTCGAGCTCCTCGGCGGCGTCGCCGGTCAGGAGCAGCGCTCTGGGCACCTGCTTCTCCTCGCATCTGGGGCGGGTGAGGTGGATCCAATCCGATCCGATCGGATTGAGTTAGCATTCCTCGGCCCAGCTCGCCCGTCAAGCCTCTTCCGCCATTCCGTCCGCGCCCTTGGCCTCGTCGAACAATCGTCGGAACCGCTCGCCGGACAGCAGGATGTGCCGACGCATGGCGTAGGCGGCGGCGTCGGGGTCACGCGCGGCGATCGCGGCCAGAACTTCTTCGTGCTCGGCCATGGCCAAGTGAGTGACCTGGGTGTCGTGGAGAAGCCGGAACAGGTGCACGTGCGTGTGCAGGCGGGCGAGCGCTTCGCGGATGACCTGGTTCTCCGCGCTCAGGGCGACGAGATCGTGAAAAGCGGCGTCGCGCAGCCCGAAGGCGCCATAGGCCATGGGCCCCTCGCCCCCCTCCAGCTCCGCCATCTCCTCCAGCATTCGTCGCAGACCGGCCACCTGCTTCGAGGATGCGCGTTCGGCGGATCTGCGCGCCGCTGCCGGCTCGAGGAGCAGGCGGACCTCAAGCATGTCCTCGAATCGGTGACGGGTGATTTGGGGGGGAATGCGGTAGCCAGCATGGGGCACACGCACGACCAGGCCCTCGGCCTCCATGCGGTTCAGAGCGTCTCGGATCGGCGTCTGCGAGACCCCCAGCTCTCGCGCCAGGACGTCGATCGTGACGCGGGAGCCAGGCTCGATGCGTAGCGACATCATCTGTCCGAGCAGCGTGTCGTACACCTCGTCGGCAAGCCGGCCGCGAGATCTTGCCGGCGGCATTTCGTCCGTCATGGCCCCAGGGCGCCGCGCGATCATCGCTTCGTCGTCCATCGTGACGTGAGGTCCTTTCTTGCGTCTTCGGGAACCTGTTGACATCGGTCGCAACACTGCGGGATGTTGACGCTCCCATTCGGATCGTATAGGAAAGGTGACGGATGCCAGCCATCCTTCACCCATCGGGGAACCGCCCGTCATCGCTCCGCTTCGATCAGTTGGAGCTCCCATGAGCATGCTCGACGTCCTACTCGGTTCGCCACTGGTCCGCACAAGGACCGAAGGACTTCTCGACTGCTTGAAGCCCATTACGTCGCGGCGTACTCGTGACGCCGGTCTGCGGGTCAGCCCCTGCGACAGCCGGCAACACGCCTGAACAACCCAGCAACTGCTCGGCGAAGCACGCAGCAAGGCTCCAGAAGTCCACCCAGAAAGCAGGCAAGAAGATGCGGTATCCAAAGCGGTTAGGACGACTGTCCGTTCCCGGTCGAAAGGTGCGGCTGGCGACGGCGGCCATGTTACTGGCCACGACCGTGGCGGCTTGCGGCGGCCAGGACGGCAGCGCCCCCAAGGCACCGGCGACCATCCCGGAGCTCACCAAGGATCCGCTGACCCTCAGCTTCATCTGGTTCGACTGGCCCCCCGCCCACGCGCTGGAAGCCTTCGCGAACGCGGAGTACACCAAGGAGCGGTCGAACGTGACCATCAAGGTCAAGACCGTGCCGAACGCGAACTGGCACGACGCGATGTTCACCCAGTTCGCCGCGCACAAGACCGACTTCGACATCCCGATCCTGGACTCGCAACACATCGGCGAGGCCGTGACGAACGGCAACATCCTCGACATCACCGACTTCGTCAAGAAGAACATCGACGTCAAGGCGTACAACCCGTATCTCCTGGCGGCCTACGGCCAGTTCCCCCAGGCGGAGACCGGGAAGCGCGACGAAAACGCCAGCCTGTACGGACTGCCGCTGCTCGGCGACACCTGGACGATGATCTACCGCAAGGACCTGATCGGCGACAAGCCACCGCAGACCTGGGACCAGATGATCTCAGTCGCCGAGAAGTGCCAGGCGGACCACCCCGGCGTCAGCGGGCTGGCTTTCCACCAGGCCAACGGCTCCGACGCCGCGGCCGTAACCTACAACACGGTCAACGGCGTCTACGGCGGCAACCTCTGGGACCCCAAGACGCGCAAGATCGACGGCGTCCTCAACGACGCTGCGGGCCAGGAGGCGATGGACGTCCTGGTCAACAAGATGAAGCCGCTGACCGCCAAGGGCTCCGGCAACTGGTTCATCGACGAGGTGAACGCGGCGGTCGCCCAGGGCAAGGCATGCATCGCGTTCAACTGGATCGCCGCGAGCGGCGGCCTGCTTGACCCGAAGCAGTCGACGCTCGGCACCACGCGGGAGCAGATTCTCGACAAGCTGGGTTTTGCCACCCTGCCGAGCCAGAAGACGAACCTGGTGCCTCTCGGCGGCATGGGGATGCACGTGTCGGCCTACTCTCCCGAGGCGAACCAGGCGGAGGCCCTGAACTTCATGAAGTGGTTCGAGCAGGCTGACATCCAGAAGAAGTGGGCCGCGGCTGGCGGCGTGCCATCGCGTACGGACGCCCTGGAGTCGCCCGAGTTCCTCAATGCCGGGCCGTTCAACCAGGTGTACACCGACTCGGTTCCGCGGATGCGGGACATGTGGAACGTGCCCGAGTACGCGCGCCTCGTCGACATTGAGAACACCAACGTGAACGCGGCTCTCAACGGCGCGAAGAAGCCGAAGGATGCGCTCGACGACATCGCCAAGGAGCAGCAGGGCGTGCTCAACTCCAGCAGCCGCAAGGGCGGCGGCGGACTGTGAGTGACTCCGCCCCTCTGACGACCGACCACCCCGGGCAGGTGGCGTCCGCGACGCCGCCTGCACCGGGTCGGTCCCGCCGCTTGAGCGACCGCGGGCTGGCCGTGGCCTTCATCTCCCCCGCGCTGCTGCTGTTGCTCGCAATGTCGGTGTTCCCGTTGCTGTGGGCGTTGTACTTGTCTTTCACGGACTACTCGGCCACCCGCGGGGGGCCCGCCCATTTCGTCTGGCTCGAGAACTACACCGCCATCCTGACTTCGGCGCAGGTCCACCTGAGGGCCTTGACGACGTTGATCTACGTGGTCGGCGCGGTCGCCCTGCAGACCGTGCTCGGTTTCGCCATCGCCTACCTGATCTCACGGCGCACGCACGGGCGAGGACTGCTGACCACTCTGTTCCTGGTTCCGATGATGCTGTCGCCGGTCGTGGTCGGGCTGTTCTGGCGATTTATGCTCGACGCGCAATTCGGCGTGATCAACAGCATGCTCGGCTCGCTCGGCCTGGGGCAGGTGGAGTGGCTCACCCGGCAGCGAACGGCACTGATTTCCCTGATCGTGGTCGACACCTGGCAATGGACGCCGTTCATCATGCTCATCGCACTTGCGGGCCTTACCGCGGTTCCCAAGTACTTGTACGAGGCCGCCTCGATCGATCGGGCGTCCGAGTGGTTCCGGTTCCGCACCATCACTCTTCCGCTGGTGTGGCCGCTGCTCCTCATCGCCGTGTTGTTCAGGGCCATCGAGGCCTTCCGGCTGTTCGACCTCGTCTACATCCTCACCAGCGGAGGTCCGGGGGTCTCCACCGAGACGTTGTCGTTCCACGTCTACAAGGTCGCGTTCCTGGGCTTCAACACCGGAACCGCCTCGGCGTACGGGATCCTCATGGTCCTCGTCGTCATGGTCCTTACGCAGCTCTACCTGCGCTACTTGAACAAGCTCAAGGAGGACTGATGGCCGTCTCCGTCGACGAGGCCGTGTCCACAGGTCCTGCCCGGGATCACACGCCCCCCGCGCGCCGCTTCGGTGGCCGGGGCCGCTCCGTGCTGGAGGTCGCGCTGCTGACCGTGCTGGCCGTCGTGATGCTCTTTCCGGTGCTGTGGATGATCGAGACGTCCATCAAGGAGAACCGGGACGTCTACGCCATCCCGGCCAAGTTCTTCGACTTCAAGGTCACTATGGACCATTTCAAGGACGTGTTCGTCGCCTCCGGCGGCGGTCGTTCGACCTTGTCCGTCTCGTTCCTCAACTCCGTCGTGGTCGCCGGGGTCTCCACGGCGCTGGCCACCGTGCTGGGGGTCCCGGCGGCCTGGGCCTACTCACGCTTCGCCGTGAAGGCCAAGAAGGACCAACTGTTCTTCATCCTGTCCACCCGCTTCATGCCGCCCGTGGTGGTCGTGATCCCGATCTTCCTCATGTACCGCCAGGTCGGACTCATCGACACCAAGCTCGGCCTGATCCTCATCTACGCCGCGTTCAACGTCCCGTTCACGATCTGGATGATGAAGGGGTTCGTCGACGAGGTGCCCGCAGAGTACGAGGATGCCGCCATGCTCGACGGCTACACCCGCTTGCAGGCGTTCTGGCGATTCACCCTTCCCCTGCTCCTGCCCGGCATCGCCGCGACGGCGGTCTTCGCACTCATCTTCTCGTGGAACGAGTTCGTGTTCGCCATCTTCCTTACCTCCAGCGACAACGTGCGGACGGCCCCACCTGCCATCGCCGGCCTCATCGGTGGAACCACTGTGGACTGGGGTCTCGTGGCCGCCGCCTCCGTAGTGTTCGCCCTACCGGTGCTCGTCTTCGCCTACCTGGTGCGCAAGCACCTCGTCGCCGGTGTGACGCTCGGGGCGGTGCGACGCTGATGGCGGGCATCGAGGTGACCGCCCTGCACAAGCGCTACCCGGACGGGACGGTCGCAGTTGATCACGTGGACCTGTCCATCAGCGACGGCGAGCTGTTCGTGATGCTCGGCCCTTCGGGTTGCGGCAAGACGACCACGCTGCGGGCCATAGCCGGCCTGGAGAGGCAGACGACGGGCGACATCCGCATCGGCAACACGCTGGTCAACGACCTGCCGCCCGCCGAGCGCGACATCGCCATGGTGTTCCAGTTCTACGCTCTCTACCCGCATCTGAGAACCCGCGACAACCTGGCGTTCCCACTGCGGGCCGAGGGACTGCCCAAGGCGGAGGTGCGCGAGCGGGTCGACGAGGCCGCCCGGCTGATGCGGCTCGGTCCGCTCCTGGACCGGCGACCGCGCCGGCTGTCCGGCGGGGAGCAGCAGCGCGTCGCGCTTGCTCGCGCCCTGGTGCGACGACCGCGCGCATTCCTCATGGACGAACCTCTCACCAATCTGGACGCGGAGCTGAGGGCGGACATGCGCACGGAGATCAAGCACCTACAGGGGGAGCTGGGGACGACGATGGTCTACGTCACCCACGACCAAGTCGAGGCGATGTCGCTCGGTCACAGAATCGCCATCCTCAACAAGGGCCGCGTCGAGCAGATCGGCACGCCGCTGGAAGTCTACGACCGTCCGGCGAGTCTTTTCTGCGCCGCATTCATCGGCTCCCCGCCGATGAACCTGATTGAGGTGGAGGTGGCCGACGGGAAGCTGCGCAGTCAGGGCGGACTGGTCCTCACGCCACCGCCAGGCCTGCCGCGCGACCGTTGCCTGGTCGCAGGCGTCCGGCCGGAGGCGCTGGAAGTCACAGAACCAGGGGCGGAACGTTCGGTCCCGGCCCGCGTGGTCTCGGCGGAGTGGCTGGGCGACGAAATCATCTACGTGGTTGACCACGGCGGCCAGCGCGACGTACGTGTTCGGATGCCACCGACTGTCCGTTTCGCCGCTGACGCACCGGTCGGGCTGCGGCACACCGGCGGGACCCCGACGGTCTACGACGTGAGCACGGAAGAACTGGTGGCCTGATGGGAACCGTGGCAGTGCACGGGCTGTGCAAGTCCTTCGGTAAAGTCCAGGCCCTGGACGGGGTGACGCTGGATGTGCCGGACGGATCGTTCTTCGTCGTGCTCGGACCCTCCGGGGCAGGCAAGACGACGACCCTGCGAGCGATCGCCGGCCTTGAGAAGCTCGACGCCGGGTCGGTGCATCTGGATGGGAGGGACGCGACCGGTGACGCCCCGGCCGCACGCGACCTGGCCATGGTCTTCCAGAACTACGCCCTCTACCCGCGGCACACGGCGTACGAGAACATCGCTTCGCCGCTGCGGGCACGCCGCTGTTCTTCGAGCGAGATCGCCGCCGCCGTCGAGCAGATGTCGAGCCTGCTGCACATCGAACGTCTGCTGCAGCGTCGTCCGGCGCAGTTGTCGGGCGGTGAGATGCAGCGTGTCGCCCTGGCCCGGGCGCTGGTCCGTCGCCCGCGCGCGTTTCTCATGGACGAGCCGCTGACGAACCTCGACCTCAAGCTCCGCGTCGAGATGCGCACCGAGCTCACCCGCATCCACCGGAGCCTCGGAGCAACCTTTGTCTACGTGACCAACGACCAGGTCGAGGCCCTGTCCATGGCCGACCAGGTCGCGGTCCTCAAGGAGGGGAAGGTGCAACAGGTCGGAACGCCGGCCGAGGTGTACGAGCGTCCAGCCAACCAGTGGGTCGCGGGATTCGTCGGGAGCCCGCCGATCAGCCTGCTCGCCTGCCACGCCGAGGGAGATCGTCTGGTCGGGGCGGAAGGCTGGACGCTGCCGCGGCCCCGCTGGACCACGGCTGAGGACGGTCGTCCGCTGCTGCTGGGCGTGCGCGCGGAGGACCTGTCCGTCGAGCAGCGTGGGGACGCGTCGGTGTCGGGTGAGCTCTACGGGCTTGAGCCGCTCGGTGACCGAACGGTGGTCGACGTCCGAGTGGGGACGGAGATCCTCAAGGTCAAGGCACGAACCACCGTCACCGGTACGCCGGGCGAGCGGCTGCTTGTCACGGTCGACCTGGACCGTGCGCACCTGTTCGATGCGGGCACCGGGCTGGCGCTGTCCGAGGCCGGGAGGTAACCGCGCAGGGCGGCGACGTCAACATGCGCCGGCACGTGGCAATCGAGCCTCGGCAACCTCGACCCCCGACGAGGTCGTGTGACCCGTTCGTCAACGCGCGTGGCGCGATCGCTGAGGTCACGCTGGACATCACCAAGAACATCACAGGAGGCGACGCAATGAGTGACCCGATGAACGTCCTGGCCCCCGAGCACCGGCGGCTCCGGATTGGCGACGCCTGGCGCGACGCCGCCAGCGGAGCCACCTTTGTCGTCGAGGACCCGGCCACCGGCGAGACCATCGCCGAGGTGGCGGACGCCGACGTCGTTGACGGGCTCGCCGCTCTGGACGTGGCGAGCAAGGCAATGGCGGAGTGGGCGGCGACCCCGCCGCGAAAACGGTCAGAGTTGTTGACCGCGACGTACCGGGCACTGACCGAGCGATCCGAGGAGGTCGCCCGGCTGATAACGCTCGAGATGGGCAAGCCGCTCGCCGAGGCCAGGGGAGAGGTGGCCTACGGCGCCGAGTTCTTCCGTTGGTTCGCCGAGGAGGCGGTGCGCGTCGAGGGGCGCTACAACACCGCTCCCGCTGGTGGATATCGCATCCTCACCGTGCCGAAGCCGGTCGGACCGTGCGTCTTCGTGACGCCCTGGAACTTTCCGTTGGCCATGGGTGCCCGCAAGATCGCTCCTGCGCTGGCGGCGGGCTGCACGACGATCACCAAGCCGGCAGCCCAGACGCCACTCACCATGCTGTTCCTGGCCCGCATCATGGAGGAGGTCGGCGTTCCCCCGGGGGTCGTCAACGTCGTGACAACCGAGCGTGCCGGCGAGGTGGTCTCAGCACTGCTAGCCGACCGCCGGACCCGCAAGCTTTCGTTCACCGGGTCGACCGAGGTCGGGCGCGTGCTGCTACGACAGGCGGCGGACAACGTGCTGCGCACCTCCATGGAACTGGGCGGCAACGCGGCCTTGATCGTGTGTGCCGACGCGGACCTGGACGTCGCGCTCGACGGTGCCATGGTGGCCAAGATGCGCAACCTCGGGGAGTCCTGCATCGCGGCCAACCGAATCTACGTCGAGGAGCCGGTGCGCGAGGAGTTCACGGCGCGCTTCGCCAAGCGGATGGGCGCGCTCTCGGTGGGCCATGGTCTCGACGACGGCGTGGACGTCGGGGCGTTGATCGACGAGGCCTCGGTAACCAAGATCGACGAGCTCGTCGCCGACGCGGTCAATCGCGGCGCCCGTGTCTTGGTGGGCGGCGAGCGTCCGGATGGGCCGGGCCACTTCTATCCGCCCACGGTCCTCGTCGACGTGCCCGAAGACGCGCGGATGCTGGAGGCGGAAATCTTCGGCCCGGTGGCGCCGATCATCTCGTTCACGTCCGACGACGAGGTAATGGCGAAGGCCAACGACACCGAGCACGGCCTGGTCGGATACGTCTTCACCCGTGACCTCCAGCGGGCGCTCCGGTTCACCGAGGGGTTGGAGACGGGGATGCTCGGCATCAACCGTGGTCTGATCTCGGACCCGTCAGCTCCGTTCGGAGGCGTGAAGCAGTCCGGGATCGGCAAGGAGGGGTCGCACGAGGGCATCCTTGAGTATCTCGACGTCACCTACGCGGCGATCGACCTACCGTGACCGGCCTGCTGCCTCGGGTGCCCGCCGAGGATCACCGCGCCCTGCGCACACATGACCTGACCGGCCTCCACCCGTGGGGCGCGACCCGGGCCATGGCCGGCACGAATCCGCTGGCACCCGGGGACGCCGTCGACTCCGCCGCTGTGCGCGCCACAGACCCGGCCGCGGCGGTGGATGGGGCGATCAGCCCTTTCGACGGTCCCCAAGGCTACGCACTCGGGCCCATGATCGAGGTGCTGGTCGCGACCTTGACTCGTACCGCCCTTGGCGACGATGTCCGCGGGACCCTCGACCCGGGTGACCTGGACGTCCGCCCAGCAAATCACCGCCGACGTTCCAGAGAGGCACTGACATGCTTGAGACCGTCCGCGGACCACGCCAGCTGATAGTGGGCGAAGGGGTCGCGCAGAACATCCCGCGAGTGGTGGCCGAGTGTGGCTCGCGAGTCCTCATCGTGACCGACCGGGTTCTTCTGGGGCAGCCGGGCGTGGCCGAGATCGTGGCCGCCGTGCGGGAGAAGGTCGAAGTCGTCGGGGTGTTTGCCGACGCGACTCCGGACGTGCCACTCGCCGATGTCGCCCTGGCCGTCTCGGTCGCCGCAGAGGTGGACGCCGACGTAATCCTCGCCATCGGGGGTGGCACTGTGATCGACCTCGCCAAAATCGTCGGCGTCATCCGGTGCCACGGTGGGACGCCGCGCGACTTCTACGGCGAGTCGAAGGTGCCGGGGCCGACGATTCCTCTCGTCGCGGTCCCGACGACGTCAGGCACCGGCTCCGAGCTCACGCCCGTCTCGGTGTTGACCGACCCGGACCGCGAGCTGAAGGTGGGGGTCTCCAGCGTCCACATCGTGCCGGACTTCGCCATCGTCGACCCCGAGCTCACCTACACCTGCCCTGCGACCGTCACTGCCCACTCCGGCATCGACGCGTTCTGTCACGCGGTGGAGAGCTACACCGCGCGACCCCGGGCCCACGGACCGCGCGACCCGGTGGAGCAGGTCTTCCTCGGCCGCAACCCGATCACCGATCACTACGCGCTCCTGGCCGCGGAGCGGATCGCCCGCAGCTTGCCCCATGTCGTCAGGGACGGAGGCGACAAGGACGCGCGCGCGGACATGTCCTATGGGTCCGTGCTAGCCGGGATGGCATTTTCCCACGCAGGCAACGCGGCTCCGCACGCCCTCCAATACCCCATCGGCGCAGCCACCCACACACCGCACGGCCTGGGCGTCGGGCTGCTGCTGCCCTACGCGCTGGACGCGGCCAGGGATGCCATCGGCGACCGGTTGACCATCCTTGCCGGGGTGTGCGGGCTCGACGTGACCGACGCCTCGGATGCCGAGGCCGCAGATACCTTCCTCACCTGGCTCGACGGGCTCCTTGCCGACATCGGCATCCCTACTACCTTGGCGGACATCGGCGTGGCACGCGCCGACCTCCCGCGCTTCGCGGAGATGGCCAGTGGCGTCACCCGCTTGATCCAGAACCATCCAGGCCCGACCGACACCGCCAGCCTGACCGCGATCCTCGAAGCGGCCTGGCTCGGGGACCGGACCCGACGCGTCCTGACTCCGGAGCAGAGATAGTGACGGTGTGGGTGCCCGAAACTCGGCTGTTGAGGCTGACCTGGGGGTTTGGCGTTTCAGCGTTGGCAGGCATGATCGCGTCCATGGCGCTACGGCTGGTTTGTCTGATCTTCGTTCGGTTCGCGGGTTGGCTGGTGCTGCCGGCTCGCTCGCGGAGGTCGAAGGAGGCGGAGATTCTGGTCTTGCGGCATCAGCTCGCGGTGTTGCGTCGGCAGGTGGCAAGGCCTCGGCCGTGGTGGGCGGATCGGGCGTTGATCAGCGCGCTGGCGCGCCTGCTGTCTCCCGCCGGTCGCCGGCGGTTGTTCGTGACGCCGGGCACGCTGCTGCGCCGGCAGGCCGATCTGGTACGGCGGCGCTGGACCTTCAAGCGCCGCAGCCAGGGGCGGCCTCCCACGCGCACCTCCATCCGGACCTTGGTCCTTCGTCTGGCCCGGGAGAATCCGCTGTGGGGGTACCGGCGGATCGCCGGGGAACTCGCCGCTCTGGGCTACCGGGTCGGGGCCTCCACGTGTGGCTCATCCTGAAGAAGGCCGGCATCGACCCAGCGCCGCGGCGCGCGGGACCGACCTGGGGCGAGTTCCTGCTCTGGGCCAGGCCGCTCCGCTGCGAGCCCTTCCCGACCCGGTCGAGGACGATATAAGGGTCATCCGACGTGACCGCCTCGGCGGGCTGATCCACGAATACGCGCAGGTCGCATAGGGCGGCCGAGTTCTTGGCGCCCACAGGGTGTTCGGCTGCTCGGCGGTGAAGTCGCGCTACAACAGGTCGGCCACCGGTGCCGCGTCCGGCTCCGGAACGGTGGTGCGGACCTTTCTGCGCAGCCGCAGCCCGGCGATGCCGTGCTGGCGCATCACCCGTTCCACCCGCTTGTGATTGACCACGATTCCGGCCGCGCGCAGCTCGGCCGTCATCCGGGGCGAGCCGTAGGTGCCGTCATGCTCGGCATGGATTCGCCGTACCTGCTCGGTCAGCTGCTCATCGGCCTGGCGGCGGGCCGGCCGCGCCGCGGCGCCCTTCAACCACCGGTAGAAGCCCGAGCGTGACACCTGCAGCACCCGGCACAACCGCTTCACCCCGTAGAGCGCCTTGTGATCCTCAACAAACTGGAAGCGGTTCACCAGTTTGTCTCGCCCGCGAAAAGCTTGGCCGCCTTACGCAGGATGTCCCGCTCTTGCTCGAGCTCCCGGATTCGGGCCTTGAGCTGCTTGTTCTCCTCTTCCAGCACGTCGTCCGAGGGTACGTGCCCAGACGGAGCCGACCGACCGGCAGCGGCACCACCGGACCGGTCTTACCCCGAGCCTGCGCAGCCCGCACCCACACCCGCAGCGTCTCGCGGCTGACCCCCAGATCCCGCGCGATCGACGTGATCGTCCGGTCCGGCCGCGACAACACCAACGCCACCGCGTCGGCCTTGAACTCGGGCGGGTAGTTCTTCATCACCATCAGGGACATCTCTTCCCCTGGACCCCAAGATCCAGTCTCCAAGGTGTCCATATTCAAGGGGGAACACCCCCTCAGCGGCGTCTCATTGTGCGCAAGATCGCCGATTCGTTGCCCCGGGGGACGGCTGCTTTGCCCGCCGTTCAGGAGCTGCGGACGTTGACTTCCGGCGCGAGTCAGCGCCCAGTTCGGTGGAGGAACAGGTGGGCAGCCGAGGCCAGGAGGACATGGCGATGCCACCCGCTCCAGGAGCGCCGGGTGGCGATTCGGCCAGGAGCCGGCATTTCGGTAGATGCCCGTCACCGCCCGGGGGATGCCGCTGTTTTGTGGCCGATGTGGAAGCGGTACACGCCCCCACGACCCGCCGAACGACGGACACGAGCCCTCCACCTGGACTCCCGTGGTCGTCTCGGTTCGCCTGAGGGTGGTCAGAGCCGCACCATGGGCAGAAAGACCTGGTCGACCAGCTCGACCAGGGTCTCCTCGGAGATGCCCGCGTCCCGGTTCATCAGATATTCCTGGCGCAGGAGGATGACCGGCACGGTCGCCACGCGGGGCCTCAGCGCGTCGGGTCTGGCCTCGCCGCGCGCTACCGCCCTGCCCAGGATGGTCATCATGGCGCCGGGCTCGTGCGCGAGTTCCTCGCGAATGTGCTCGAACAGTTCCGGATGAGCGTGCATCTCGGACATCACGCCGCGCAGGATCTCGCCGCCCACCGCTGACCCCATCCGGGTCGCCGCCCCTCGCAACAGCTCCAGCACGTCGGTACGCAGGTCGCCTGTGTCCGGCAGGGCCGTCGGCCGCGCCACGAAGTGCCGGTAGGCGGCGAAGGCGAGCGCGGCGCGGTTGGGCCAGCGGCGGTAGATCGCGGTCTTGTTGGTGCCCGCCCGCTGCGCCACCCGTTCGATGGTCAGCCGCGCGTAGCCGCCGTCGGTCAGTTCGTCGACCGCGGCCCGCAAGAGGGCCTCCTCCAGCTCCACACCCCGTCGCCGGAAGCGCTTGTCTCCTTCCGCCTTGGTCGTCGGCGCCACGGCCCCTCCTGATGATTGCGGTCCTGTTCGTCTCTTATTGCATCCTAGGGCAGATACTTATAAGGTCCTAAGCGTCCCTTAATAAGGGACTATCTTTCTGCTATGGCTGGAGACCACATGACAGACCTCCTCGGCGACGTCCGTACCGGCGTCAACCGCGGGGCCACCTACGGGCTCTTCGGCGCCCCCGAGCCGTTCATGCACCACGTTCGAGCCCTGGGCGGCCGGTTCGCGCGCGTGAACCTCTTCTGGTCCCAGATTGAACCGGAGCCGGACAGGTTCGACTGGACCGTGGTGGACACCCTCCTCGGCCAGCTCCAGAACGACGACGAGCTCTGGATCACCGTGTGCGCCGCCTCCCCGTGGGCGACCAGGCAGGCGACCCGCTTCCTGCCCGCCTCACCCGCCAAGGACCCTTCCACGTACGAAAGCTTCGTCGGCGCGCTGGTACGCCGCGCCCGCGGCCTCGTCCGTTTCTGGCAGTGCGAGATCGAGCCGAACATCCCGCTGTTGTGGTCCGGCGGCCCCGACGACTACCTCGCCCACCTGCGTGCCTTCCACCGGGCGGTCAAACAGGCCGACCCCAACGCCCTCGTCGTGCTCGGCGCCGCCGTACCAGGCGCGATGACCGCGGACGACATCAGCGGCAACAGCCACTGGATCGCCTATTTCGACCGCGTCCTCGCCGGCGCCGGCGACTGGTTCGATGTCTTCGACATCCACCCGTACGGCGACTCGTACCAGATCCCGGCCCTGATCGAAGCCTGCCGCCGGCAGATGGGCGCACACGGGTACGCCAAGCCGATCGCCGCCAGCGAGTTCAACGGCCCGATGCCCACCAGCTTCCCCCGCAACCTGCCCTACCTCGGCGAGGTGCTGGCCGCGCACCGCAGGCAGTTCCTCGGGCAGACCCCGATCCCGCAGGACGGCGTGGCCGCGAGCCGGACTGAGCCCGCCGTGACCGCGCTCTACGAGCGCAGCCGCGAGCTGCCGGAGAGCCTGCGCATGTTCCTCGACGACTGCCCTGCCGATCTGGAGTCCAGACGGTTCAGGATGACCGGGCGCGACATCGTGACGCGCACGCTGCTCCTGCTCGCGGCCGGAGTACGCAGGACGGCCGTCTTCCAGCTCGCGCCCGAGGCTTCCCATGAGGGCAGCACGCACACGGTCAGGGCACTCATGTTCGGCACGTTCGCCCTCATGGGCTACGAGGGTGCCGCCATCGGCCCTCGGTACCCGACGGCCGACACCGTCGAACTGCTTTCGCGCCACCTCGGAAACCTGACGGACGTCCACCGGATCCACCTGGCCGGACGCCCCGATCTCTACCTCTTCGACCTGCGCACCGACTCATCCGACCCGCTGCTCGTCGCCTGGTCGCGCCGCGACGGCTTCGGCGGCGAGGAGGAGCCGCCCGTCCCCTTCGACTGGCCGTGGCCCCTGCCCGCCGCGCACGCCGTGGACGCGCTCGGCACCGTCGTGCCGGTCAAGGTCGCGGGCGGCTACGTGCACCTGTCCCTGTCCCTCACGCCCACCTTCATCACCTCGGGGAGCCACCGATGAACAAGTCCATCCTGCTCAAAACGCTCGTCCCGGACGTCGTGCTGCCCGTCGCGGTCTACTACGCCTGTCGTAGGTTCGGCGTGGACGAGGAGCTCTCGCTGCTGCTCGGCGCGGCGGCGGCCTTCGTCCGCGTGCTGATCGCCGCCGTCGTGAGGCGCCAGTTCAACGGCCTGGCCGCCCTGGTCTGCGCTGGCTTCGTGGCCGGCCTGCTGCTGGCCTTCGTCACCGGCGACCCGCGCTTCCTGCTGGCCAAGGAGTCGCTCCTGTCGGGCATGCTCGGTCTGCTCTTGCTCGGCTCCTGCCTGGCCGGCAAGCCTCTCATGTACGCCGTCATGCGTCGCCTGACCGCCGGGGACCCCGGCAAGCTCGCGGAATGGGAGCGGCTGTGGCAGTCGGCACCCCAGTTCCGCAAGGTGTTCCTCACCCTGACCCTCGTCTGGGGCGCCGGGCTGCTCACCGAGTCGATCATCAGGATCCCGCTCATCTACAGCCTGCCGCTCGACGTGATGGCGGGCCTGTCCACGGTGCTCCAGCTCGCCACGTTCGCGCTCCTCATCGGCTGGTCCCTGCTCTACCGCCGGCAGCGGCTGGGCAGAGCCGCGGCTCGTTGACATGCGGGCCTGTGCCGTGATGTCCCTGCTGCTGGCGTTCGTGCCCCTCCCCGTACCGGCGAGCGCCACGGATCTGGCAGGCCTGATGGACGAGCTGATACCGAAGCTGCTGGCCGAGCACGGCGTCCCCGGCGCGGCCGTCGCCGCCGTCTCGGCGGGCCACCAGGTGGTGGCCAAGGGGTACGGATATGCCGACCGGGACAGGAAGATCCCTGCGGACGCGACCATCACCGGGTTCGCCACCGCGTCGCCGGCCAAGACGTTCACCGCTGCCGCCGTCCTCCAGCTCGTCCACGAGGGCCGGCTCGACTTGGACCGGGACGTCAACTCCTACCTCACCGCCTTCCAGATTCCCAACACCTTCCCCGGGCGGCCGATCACCCTGCGGCATCTGCTGACCCACACCGCCGGCTTCGAGTCCAACGTCCTCGGCACCTCGTGGCCGGATCCCGCCGACGTCGAGCCGCTCGCGAGCGCCGGGCAGCACGGCCTGCCGGAGCGCGTGCGGCCCTTCGACGACCGTGGCCTGCTCGCCGGTGGCCATCGGGCCTTCGAGCGATCCCCGGTCACGCTCCACCTGTGGCTGCTCTACGCCGGCCTGGTCGCCTTCCTGGCCGCCCTGGTCGGCATGCCGGTCGCGGCCCTTGTGCGTCGTCTGCGTGGACGCCCGGCTCGCCACCGCCTCGCCTGGTGGCTCGCCTGGCTGACCAGCGGGCTCGTCACCGTCTTCGTGTATGGGCTGGCGGCCACGATCGTCATCGCGCCCACCGACGCCATCCTTGTGGGCTCCCCGCTGCTGATCGGAGCCCTGCCGGCCTCGTCCACGGCCTTCGTGCTGACCGCCGGGCTCGTGGTGTGCACGACCGTCGCGTGGTGGAAGGGGTGGTGGGGCTTGCCGGGTCGGATCTCGTTCACGGCGTACACGGCCGCCGGGGTGGCCTTCATGACCATCGCCTACCTTTACAACATGGTCGGCGGGGGTGTTCGCCTGACCATCAGGCTCGCGCAAGCCGACGCCCAGTCCATCATCGCGCCTATCTGCGGAGCTGCGGCATCCAAGTCGCCAGCGAGCTCAACGATGCCCAAGCGCCTAACAGAATGAACCGCGTGCCAGGGGGTCGCAGGCCCGAGCCGTCCCGTCGGTGACGGCGGGTTCCTCTACCCGGCGACCGTGCCGATCATGGAGTAGCGCCCCCGCTGTGATCGTCTTCCTCGCGCCGGTTCCCATATTTGGGATATATTCTCATATATGGGCATATGAACATCGTTGTGGACGACCTGTCCAGCCCTCAGATCGCTGAGTTCCTCAACGAGCACGTCGGGGAGATGCGGTCCATCACGCCGCCCGGGAGCGCCCACGCTCTCGACCTTGATGGGCTCCGCACGCCCGAGGTCACATTCTGGTCGATGAGGGATGGCGAGTCGGTGGTCGGCTGTGGCGCGATCAAGAGACTGAATGCCGTTCATGCCGAGTTGAAGTCGATGCGCACTGCTTCGGCTCGAAAGCGAAGCGGGATCGCGTCCCTTCTGATGGAGCACATTCTCGCCGAGGCCAAGTCCATGGGATTCACCCGGCTGAGCCTGGAGACCGGCGCGACCGACTTCTTTCTTCCCGCGAGGAAGTTGTACGAGAGATTCGGGTTCGGTTATTGCGACCCCTTCGGGGACTATCGGTCTGACCCGAACAGCGTGTTCATGACAAGACCGCTCTGAAGGTCTTCTGACATGACCGCTGTTCGTTCTTCTGATGGAGAGACATGAAACGCATTGCCATTTTTACGGGTTCGCTGTCCGGCGCCGACCCGGGTTTCTCGGATCTGGCCGTCGGTGTCGGTCGCGAGCTGGCCGGCAGAGGGATCGGCGTCGTGTACGGCGGTGGGCGTGCCGGGCTCATGGGCGCGGTCGCCGACGGAGCCCGCGAGGCGGGCGGCGAGGTGATCGGAGTGATTCCGCGAAGCATGGTCGATCGGGAGTGGGCACATGGCGACATCACCGAACTGCACGTCTGCGAGACGATGCACGAGCGCAAGTCGATCATGGCGGAGAAGTCCGATGCCTTCCTGGCCCTGCCCGGAGGGCTCGGAACCCTCGAAGAGATCTTCGAGGTTTGGACCTGGCGGCAACTCGGATTCCACCGCAAGCCGGTGGGCTTCCTGAACGCCAACAG
Organism: Nonomuraea sp. NPDC003709; assembly: GCF_040610775.1. Lineage (NCBI taxonomy): Bacteria > Bacillati > Actinomycetota > Actinomycetes > Streptosporangiales > Streptosporangiaceae > Nonomuraea > Nonomuraea sp. NPDC003709. The sequence goes on from NZ_JBEXMW010000052.1 coordinate 18,903, forward strand.
CTTCTGGAGCCCCTTGATAAACGCCCTGGACACGATCGTGGCCAGTGGGTTCCTGTCCGCTGTCGCACTGGAGGACATCGTCGTGGAGCAAGAGCTGCCCGCCGCGCTGGAGGCGCTGTCTCGACGGATTATCGACGCATGAAGAATCTTCCGCCACGAGGCGATGCCGGTCGACGCCCGAACGATCCGCTTCCCCGAACGGGCCCCAAATCCGGTTGCGGGACACAGCGAGCTCCCCACATACTCTCCGCCGTGATCAAAACCCCCTTCTTCCTGTCGCCCACCCACGCCGCCGCCCTGATGGCGCCGGGCCGACAGCAGACCCGCCGCCTCCGGAGGCCGATGCTCCTCAGGGCATGATCGCCGCCCTGGTCGCGGGGCTCCTGGCCGGCTATGGCATCGCCATCCCGGTGGGTGCGGTCGCGACATATCTGGTGGCTCTCACCGCTCGAACGTCCCTGAAGACCGGAGCCTTCGCCGCCCTCGGCGTGGCGAGCGCAGACGGTCTCTACGCCTTGATCGCCACCCTCGGCGGTGCCGCGCTCACCCCCTTCATTCAACCGGTCGTGGCCCCGCTCCGCTGCGGCGCGGCGCTGGTCCTCATCGCCCTGGCCCTCCGGGGAGCGGCGACGGCGATCAGGCATCACCGCCAATGCCATCACCCGGTCACGACCGATCAGAGACCGATCAGTCCGGCAGGCGCCTTCTGGGCGCTGCTGGGCCTCACGATGCTGAACCCCCTCACCGTGATCTACTTCGCGGCATTGGTGCTCGGCATCCAGACCACAACAACCGCCCACGCCCTCGAACAGGCCGTGTTCGTCGCGGCCGCATTCGCCGCCTCGGCGAGCTGGCAACTACTCCTGGCCGCCGGTGGTGCGCTGCTCGGCCGGCTCATCACGAGCAGCTGCGGGAGGCTGGCCACCGCTCTGACCTCCAGCGCAGTGATCATCTTGCTCGCTCTGCACCTGCTTTTGTCTGCGGTCTGATACGGCGAGGCCGCGGAAACGTCTCCATGACCCCGGGGCGCCCGATCAGCCTGTCCGGTCGGGCGCCCCTCAACCCCGATCAAGCCGTACGCGAACGCTGGGGTTCTCTACAACTAGATCCAACCCTGCTCCCAAACCACCGTCGAGGCATTGGATTGATGATCATGAGTGCATACCTGATCGCGACCGTCCGTCCGTCCGGGAACGCGGAGGAGCTCGCTGAGTACCGGCGGCGTGTCGGCGTGACGCTGGAGCCGTACGGGGGCCGGTACCTCGCGCGTGGCGAGCCAGTCGCGGTCCTGGAGGGGGACTGGAACGGTGCGCAGGTCGTGGTGGTGGAGTTTCCCGACGTGGCGGCCGCGCGGGCTTGGAACGACTCGGCGGCTTACCGGGAGATCGCTCCTCTGCGCATGCGCAACACTCTCAGCGTGCGAGTGATTGTGGAAGGCCGGTGAATGACGAGATGAACACAACGCGTCGAGCAAGGCCGCGACCGCGAGTTCCGCTCATACACGTGAATGCCTTCACTGACCGGCCATTCGGCGGCAATCCGGCGATCGTGTGCGTGCTGCCAGAGGCTGTTGATGAGAAGTGGATGCGGCAGGTCGCCGTGGAGCTGAACCAGCCGACCACGGCCTTCCTGCACGATCGGCGGCTACGCTGGTTCACGCCGACCAGCGAACTGCCGCTGTGCGGGCATGCCACCCTTGCCGCCGCTCACGTTCTGTACGAGACCGGCTCGGTGGGCACGACCGAACCGGTCGTCTTCGAGACCACGGCCGGTCCACTTCGGGCGCGGAGTGAGGACGGCCTCGTATGGGTGGGATTCACCCCCGTGGCGCTCCGCGAGGAAACCGTGCCTGGTCCCGTCCTGGAGGCCCTCGACCTCGACGACGCGGTCTGGTTCGGGTGCAACGACCACGAGTACGTCGTCATGCTCGACACCGCCGATCAGGTCGAGGCCGTTCGTCCCGACCTGGCGCGAATCCGTCGACTTCCGGTCAGCCGCATCCTCGTGACAGCCGCAGGCGGCGACGACGTCGACTTCACCTCCCGCGTCTTCGCCCCGGTCCGCGGCTTGGACGAAGACCAGGTCACGGGCTCAGCCCACGCCGTGCTAGGCCCCTTCTGGGCCGAACGCCTCGGCCGCCGCCGCTTCGACGCGCTCCAGGCGTCCTCCCGCCGCGGTCGTCTCAGGGTCATCGTCGGTGACGGTCACATCGACGTCGGCGGCCACGCCGTCACCCTCGCAAGAGGGGAATGGGCCATCTGAACAGGAGATCCGCGATCACGTCCACGATTCACGGCCGAGGCGAACCGGAGTCCGGAGCCGTCCACCACGCCTCGGCACAGTGGGAGTGGCGCCGGTCACGGATCCGCAGTCGAGGTGCAAGGTCCGCTGCCGGTGGCAGGGCGGAAGGTGCCGCGGTAGACACTGGGCGGGATGCCGACGTGCTCTTTGAAGAGCGTGCGGAAGTTGGCCGATGTGCCCAGGCCGCAACGCCGTGCCACGCCTTCCACCGGGAAGGTCGGTGGACTCCAGCAGTTCCCGCGCGTGGCTGAGCCTGGCCTCCAGGAGCCGGACAGCCGACGCCGCCAGCGCGTCGCTGACCGGCGCGGAGGGCGCCCGGGGTTGGCCTGACCGGGGACGATGTCGGTATCGGCGGACGCCAGACTGTTCAGCCCGTACTCGGCGGATACCACTGGACCGCGGTGCACCGGGACGAGCCCCGGCCGTTCGGCGCAGACGTCAGCCTTACGGCCCGTCCCGCCAGCTGCCGAAGACCTGCAGGGGAATGCCAAGGTCCAGCGCGAGGACGTCGGGGAGGACCAGCACGACCACATGATGCGGAACGCCGGGTGCCTGACCAGGCATGGCACGATCCTATCGACACCTGGCACCCATGCCACTGACTGAACCCGCGCACCCGCACCCCTATGGTCGTGCCATGGATCTTTCCCGTCGCATCCCGGCACTGCCCGATGGTCCTGTGGCCCGCCACGCTGTCGAGCTTGTCCGGTCATGCGAGAGCGAACCCGTCGCCAACCACAGCATCCGCAGCTACCTCTTCGCCACCCTGCTCGCAGAACACGAAGGGCTGAAGACCGGCACCGACTTCGACGCCGATCTCCTCTTCTACGCCTGCGTCCTGCACGACCTCGGCACCTCGCCGTCGGCCCCCGGCAAGCAGCGCTTCGAGGTCGAAGGCGCCGACATGGCCGCCGAATTCCTCACCGGGCACGGCTATGGCATGCGCGAGACGGACCCGGTCTGGGAGGCGATAGCGCTGCACACGTCGCCCGGCATCGCCGAGCGCCGAGGAGTACTGGCCTACCTCACCCGCAGGGGTGTGGGAGCCGATTTCGGAATCGGGACCGATTTCCTGACCGACCCGCAGGGCGAGGCCATCCACCTGCGCTATCCGCGGTTGAACATGGTCACCGTCCTGGTCGACGACATCGTCCGGCACGCCGCACGCGCGCCGCAGGCTGCTGCCCGCTACACCCTCGCCGGCGAACTCACCCGAGAACGAGGGGAACTCGGCACCCCGACGACTCTGGAGCACGCGGCGAACGCCTCACGCTGGGGAGCGTGAGCGGTCGGTCACGCGAGAGTCAAGCTCCCGAACGGCGGACCAGAAGCGCGCCAGGGCCACTTCCCGTCCGGAGGAGCCCCCTACGCCGGCGTCCGATCGCTGCCGCCCGCCTCCCGATGGGTCGTTGAGGAGCATCGGCTTTACGCGTCCGATCCGGTACGGCTAACACCCACCGGCGACGGTGCCCATGGCCACGGCGGTACCGCTGCTAGGGGGTTAGTGGAGCGTCAAGACCGAGTCAGGTAAGGAGATCGCTACGAAGCTGGAGCACACCACCGTGTCCCCCTGCAGCGAACTCGGCAGGATGCTCCCGGTTGAACGACGGCCGCAGCAGCTGTGTCCCGCGATGTGAGCGCAACACATGTTGACACGCATCGCTAGAGCAACATATGTTGCTTCGGTGAAGCCAGAACAATTCGGCGCTGATGCGCGGCGTACCGCGAACGAAGTGGCCGGTGATGGCGGGCTGGCTGCCCTTGCGCAACTGACGGAGACAATCTCGGCTCTGGAGTGGCGCAGAACGGAGATCATCGGAGAGTTGCGCCGCGGCGGACGGGCGAGTTGGGAGGAAATAGGGCGGGCGTGCGGCATGACGCGACAGGGCGCCACTCGTCGCTGGTCCCAGCAGGTGCAGGCAAGCTCGTTCGGGGCCGCCGCGGGCGCCTATCATCGGGGGCGGCCCGGATACCCGTTGTCCTCCGTCGAGTGGCTGGTGCCGCGTCGCGCCCGGCGCGTCCTGGACCTGGGTGCGGGCACAGGACAGTACACAAAACTCCTTGTCGAGGCCGGGTTGAGGGTGATCGCGGTCGAGCCGTCCGAGCAGCTGCGCAAGCGGTTGTACGAGGCCGTCCCCAAGGCGGAGGTGCGCGAGGGCCGAGCCGAACGCATCCCGCTGGAGGACGGCAGCGTCGACACGGTCATCGTCGCGCAGGCCTGGCACTGGGTGGACCCCGCTCTGGCCGTGCCGGAGGTCGCGCGTGTCCTCGTACCGGGCGGGACTCTTTCGCTGGTGTGGAACGTCCGAGACCTCGCAGAGCCGTGGGTGGCGGATTTGGATGGCATTCTTCACCAGCACTCCCGCCACGCGATCGACACGCGACCGTCTATCGGTGAACCGTTCGGCCAGCCAGAGCGCATGGAGATCCGGTGGAGTCAGGCGATGACCCGTGCCGAGCTCCTGGACATGGTCGCGTCCCGCAGCTACGTGATCACGCTGCCGGAGGCGGCCAGGGCGGTGCTGCTGGCTGACGTGGACAAGCTTCTGGATTCGCATCCCGATCTCAAAGGTCGCGAGGAGATCGCTCTCCCCTACATCACCCGGTGCACCCGTGTTCGCCTCGACTGATCACTGCGGGGGTCACGGGAGGATGCCGGGCATCGGGTACGAGAGCGTGGTCGTACGCAAGCTCCGCGTCGAGGACGCAGCGCAGTACCGGGCGTTCCGGCTGGAGGCGTTGCGGGCCGCCCCCACGGCGTTCACCTCTAGTTACGAGGAGGAGAACGCCAAGCCGCTGTCGGCGACGATCGAACGGCTGGCTGCCACGGGGCGGCCGGACGACGCGGTGGTCGGCGCGTACTATGCGGGCCGACTCATCGGTATCGCCGGCCTTTCCGTTCCCCTGCGGAGGCAGGAGCGCCACAAAGCGACATTGTTCGGCATGGCGGTCGCCCCGCACGCTAGCGGCTGTGGCATCGGCAAGGTCCTGGTCCGGCAGATCCTGCAGATCGCCGCGTCCGTCGACAGGCTGACCCAGGTCGGACTCACCGTGTCGGAAGGCAACCTTCCCGCCGAACGCCTCTACCGCTCATGCGGGTTCGAGGTGTGGGGACGCGAGCCCCGGGCTGTCATCATCGACGGCCGGCCCATCGCCAAACTGCACATGGTTCGCATGCTCGACCGGCCGCGCCCGGTATGACCTCCCCGTCTGCGCAGCAATCGCCAACTCGCACGTTACGCCTCCTGCCTCCCTCGGGGCCGGAACGCTCGCCGGCCATCGCCTCACTCACCACCGGGACTGAGCGGCGCCGCATCCGCGCCCACCCCCGACTCGGAAACGCCAGGCTCGTGGACGGAGTCTGACAAACGCCGAAGCACCACCGTTCCCGAGGCGTTCATGCCGGCGTCATCGCCAGCGAGCCGAAGGCCCCGCGGACGCTGTCGCCTGCCCTGATCTGCGGGCTCCACCACAGGGTGTTGACCATGAAGGTGCTGGGGCTCAGCACCGTCCACTCCATGCCGGACTGCTCGATCAGCCGCTCGACGGCGGCGTGCCAGCGGGCGACCGGGCTGGGCTGCTCCTCGGGCGCGACCCCGGGTAGTGCGCCGCCACCGGTCATGAAGACGACGTGGTGGACGCGGCGCTTGAGCGCGTCGACGATGGGGCGGGCGGGTTCGGCCGAGTGGAAGGGCCACATGAGGAACGCGGCCTCGACGTCGTCGAGGGCGCCGGGCGCCTCCAGATCCGGAGTGATCACCTCGACGCCCGTGGACCGCCCGGGTCGTCCGTAACTTCCTCAGCGACACCGACACCGGCACCGATATGACGAAGCTGACGTTCCTGATCCGCGACCGCGGCGGCCAGTTCACCGATGCCTTCGACGTGGTCTTCGCCGACGCAGGCCTACGCGTCCTCAAGAGCCCACCGCAGGCCCAGAAAGCGAACGCACACTAAAGACTCATCGGCACACTGCGCTGCGAACTCCTGGCAACATGCTCATCCTCAACGAGCAACACCTGAGCAGAACCCTCACCCGCTCCCTGCAGCACTACAACTCGGCCCGACCTCACCGCGGCATCGGACAGTTGTCCCCAGCGCAAGCCGAAACAGGACCGCCAACTCCCATCGACCTGGCCGATCAACGAGTTCACCGCAGAACCATCCTCGGCAGCCTCATCAACGAGTACCGGATCGCGAGCTGACCAGCCGACACCATCCCGAGAACTGGCAGGTCAGAGACCGCACTCTATTTGTGAACCCCACACGTCAAGACCGTGCTCGGCATGGCGGACGGCGTCCAGCCCGCCTCGCGGCACCTGCAGCCGGCGACGACCCTCAGCGTCTGCGACTCGACGGGGCCCGCCTCGTCGCACTGATACGCCCAGCGTTCCAGCTGGTCCAATTCGTGATGTTCGGCTGGCCGAAAAGGTCTTGTATCGGCAATCGTTATCGCTTACGTTGACGCTGCAAACGTAACCGATAACGATTGCAACTAGTGAGGGCTGCATGGCTGAGGGCGGCACGCTGGTAACGATGAGCGATGTCGCGCGATTAGCGGGCGTCTCGACGGCGACCGTGTCGCGGGTGGTCAACGGCCGCTACGGCGTCAGCGCGAGCACCATCGCACAGGTCCGCTCGGCCATCGAGCACCTCGGCTACGAGTCGAGCCTGGTGGCCACCAGCCTGCGGCGCAGCCGCACCAACGTCCTCGGCCTGGTGAGCCACAGCTTCCAGTCCTACACGGCCGAAGTGCTCAAGGGCGTGATGGAGGCGCTGACCCAGTCGGGCTTCGACCTGATCATCTACGCCAACAGCGACCTCTACGGAAGGTACTCCGAGGGCTGGGAGCGGCGGCATCTCGCCCGCCTGGCGGGCACGCTCACCGACGGCTGTATCGTGATCACGCCCTCGGGCGACATGCGGAGCAACACCCCGGTCGTGGCCATCGATCCGGCGCGGGACTCGACGGTGCCGTCGGTGACGGCGGACAACCTCGCGGGGGGCACCGCGGTTGTCGAGCATCTGCTCGCCCTGGGGCATCGGCGGATCGCATTCATCGCGGGCAGGTCCAATCTGGAGGCCGCATGGTTGCGCGAAGAGGGATACCGCAGAGCACTGGCCGCAGCCGGGGTGCCGGTAGACCCCACGTTGATCGCCAGGGGCGACTTCAACCCCGAGTCCGCGGTCCCGCTCGCACGGGCGCTGATGGACAGGGAGGACCGTCCGACGGCGATCTTCGCGGCGAGCGACGGGATGGCCCTGAAGGCCCTGGACGTCGCGAAGGAACTGGGGCTCAGCGTTCCCGGCGACCTGTCGCTGGCCGGGTTCGACAACATACCGGAGTCGGCGCTGAGCGATCCGGGGCTGACCACGGTGGACCAGTCGATGTACCGGCTCGGGTTCGAGGCCGCCCGCATGCTGAGGTCGCTGGTGAACGGTAACTGGGAGGGCCCACACCAGATAGTGCTTCCCATCCGCTTGGTGGTACGCGGCTCCACCGCGGCACCCAGAACGCCCTGAAAGCGGGGCGTCACACACAGTGTGATGCCCGGACACATCTGAACGCTCGAGCCACCGAGCGTTCAGACGCAAATCCCCTTACCCATGGAGGTACGTGCACACAGAAATCCGCAGCACATTCACCAATGAGTCAGGTCGGCCAGGCGGGTGCCATCCGCGGCCAACCATCAAGGGAGTTAAACATGCGTTCATTAGCCTATCACGGCAGCTCGCGGCCTATTGGCGTACGCCGATTCGCGGTGGCGATCGCCGCCGGAGCCATGCTGATCGCGGCGGTGCTGCTCGCGCCACGGCCGGCGGCGGCGGACACACCATGGCTCAGCGTCTCCGAGGACGGCTACGCGTCGTTCACCGTTCCGGTGGCCTCCGTCGAGGCAGCCGTGGGCCAGGTGTCCGGCGTCGTCATCGAGGGGAACTTCGGGCCCTCCTTCACCTGGGCGGAGTTCGGCCTTACCCGCCGGGGCACCGCCTTTTCCGGGGTCCTCGGCCCGCTCAAGCCGGGGCTGTACACCTACCAGGTCACGGGCGATGACACCAAGGGTCTCAAGGACCCGACGAACGGTACGAGCGTCGCGTCCAAGCCGCTCCTGAGCACCTTCTTCGTGGCGGGCGACTCGGTGCGCCTGCTCGCAGACGTGCCTCAAGGGCAGGGCGGCAAGGTCGAGACCCTCACCTACCGGACCAAGGGCCAGGAGCGGTCGGCGCTGGTGTGGTTGCCGCCGGCGTACTCGGGCAAGGGCCCCAACGCCTACCCGGTGTTGTTCCTGCAGTCCGCCACCGGTGTGAGCGCCACCGACTGGCTCGACCTCGGTCGCGCCAAGCAGATCCTCGACAACCTGTCGGCTCAGCGGTCCATGGAGCCGATGGTGGTCGTGATCAGCGACGGTGACGCGGCGGCCGGCGACAAGGAGCTCCAGAAGGCCGTCACGGAGCGCTACCGCGTGCACCGCGGTGCGGCGCACCAGGCGATCGCCGGGGTGGCCGAGGGCGGGACGCAGGCGCTACGTGCCGCACTGGCCCACCCGGCTCAGTTCGCCTACGCCGGCTCGTTCTCGGGTCTGCTGACGGGCGGCGTCGGCCGGCCGGACGCGCACGCGATCAAGCTGCTGCGCCTGTACACCGGGAATGTGACGGATCCCGCGTACAACGCGACCAACCGGCTGACGAAGGCGCTGGACCACGCCCGGATCACGTACGAGTTCGACGGGGTCAACCCCGACGCCGGGGCGAACTGGAACGCCTGGCAGGAGAACCTCATCGACTTCGTGCCGCGGCTGTTCCGCAAGGTGTCGGACCACGGCCCGAGCGCCGGTCACGGGCGGCTGAAGGGCGAGTTCAACCCGCCGGCCCCCGGCACCACGCCGACGCCGTTCGTGAGCGAGGACCGCTTCGTCACCTTCGAGACCACGACCGACTTCAAGGGCGCCCAACGTGTCAAGGTGTGGGCGAACTTGGCTCCCAACGGCAGCTGGCTGCGCGTCCGGCTGTCGCGCGAGGGCGACCGGTGGCGGGCGACCGTGGGTCCGCTCGACCCGTGGTTCTACTACTACCGGCTGATGGTGGACGGCGTCTCGGTCAAGGACGTGTCGAACCCGACGAAGGTGACCTCCGAGCCGACCTGGAGCACCTTCCTCGTCAACGGCGAGAGGTCGCGGCTGCTCTCCGACGTGCCCGCCGGCCAGGGCGGAAAGGTGGAGAGCCTGACGTACCGGAGCACCGTCGCGAACCAGGACCGGACCGCGCTGGTCTGGACCCCGCCGGGATACGACCCGAACCGCGCGGAGCCGTACCCCGTCTTCTACCTCCAGCACGGTAGCGGCCAGAGCTACACCGACTGGGTGGAGATGGGCCGCGCCAAGCAGATCCTCGACCACCGGTTCCTCGACGGGGACCTGGTGCCGATGGTGGTGGTGATGGGCAACGGCAACGTGTCCGACTTCACCAAGGAACTGCTGGAGAACATCGTTCCGGCGGCCCGTGCCCGGTACCACATCTCCAGCGACCCGTCGCGGCAGGCCCTCGCCGGCCTCTCGATGGGAGGTGGGCAGACGCTCACGCTGCTCAAGGCGCGCCCGGGTCAGTTCGCGTACGTCGCGGCGTTCTCGGCCGGGTTCGGCAGCGGCGCCGGCGTCGACGCGCAGGCGATCAACAACGGGACCAAGCTGTTGCGCCTGTACGTCGGCGACCAGACCGACTTCGTCTACCCGTCGTTCATGACGTCCCTGACCACGTTGAACAACCTCGGTATCCGCTACGAGTTCGACGGGGTCACCCCGGGGCCGCACGGCTGGGACGTGTGGCAGAAGAACCTCATCGACCTGGCACCGCGCCTGTTCAAGCGCTGACGGAAGCCCGGCCCGGGCGACATATCGCACCCGGGGTGATGTTAGCGCTCACAAGAGAATCGACACGAGGGCGGGGCACAGGTGGCGTCACCTGTTCCCCGTCCCGTTCGATCGCTCTCCTACAGCGATCCCCAAGGGAAACAAGCCAATGACGAAAAACAGGATCATCGCGGCGGCCCTGCTCGCCGCCACCTCCGCGCTCGCCGCCTGCTCCTCCGGCCAGCAGGCCGGCAGCACGAGCAACCCGAGCGGAAACGCCGTCGCCAGCAACTGCACGAACACGATCCCCAAGAAGAACCTGCCGGTCGTGACGATGTGGGGCTGGTACCCCAACATGCAACTCGTCGTCGACAACTTCAACAAGCAGAACGGTGAGGTGCAGGTCTGCTGGACCAACGTCGGCCAGGGCAGCGATGAGTACGACAAGTTCCAGACGGCCATCTCGGCGGGCACCGGGGCGCCCGACGTCATCATGATCGAGATGGACCGGATCCCGACCTTCCAGATCCAGAAGTCGCTCGTCGACATCAAGCAGTACGGTTATGACCGCGTCAAGGCCGACTACAGCGAGGGCGCGTGGAAGGACGTCTCCGTCGGTCAGGCGGTCTATGGCGTGCCGGTCGACGGTGGTCCGATGGCGATGATCTACCGGAAGGACCTCTTCGAGAAGTACGACATCAAGCCGCCGAAGACCTGGGACGAGTACGAGCAGGCCGCGCAGAAGATGAAGGACGCGGGCGGCCCGCACTTCGGCGACTTCGCCGCGAACGTCTCAGCCCTCACGATGGCACTGCAGATACAGAAGGGCGCGTCTCCGTTCGCCTACGACCCGGCGCAGCCAGAAAAGGTCGGCGTCAAGCTGAACGACCAGGGCTCCAAGGACGTGCTCGACTACTGGGCGCGCCTGGCGAAGAAGGGGCTGGTCGGGACACAGGACCAGTTCACCCCCGAGTACATCTCCGGCGTCATCAACGGTAAATACGCCACGTACATCTCGGCGGCGTGGGCGCCCGGCTACCTCACCGGTGCCGGTGTCGGCAAGGGCGAGGACACCGGCAAGTTCGCGGTGGCGCCGCTCCCGCAGTGGGATCCCGCCAACCCGGTGCAGGTGAACTGGGGCGGGTCTGCCTTCTCCGTGACGAGCCAGGCGAAGAACCCCGAACTCGCGGCGAAGGTGGCGTACAGCCTGTACGCCGACAAGGAGTCGCTCACCGACGGCTGGACCAACCAGATCATCTTCCCGCTGAACCTCAAGGCGCTCAACTCCCCCGAGTTCGTGAACCTGAAGGTGGCGTTCTTCGACGGCCAGCAGGCGAACAAGGAGGTCTACGTGCCCGCGGCGAACGCCTACAAGGGCATGACCTACAGCCCGTTCGGCCAGTACTACTTCGACGCCTTGACGAAGCAGGTCAGCGCGCTCATCGAGGGCTCTGTCACCGGTGCGCAGGCCGCCGACCGGCTGCAGGAAGACGTGGCGAAGTACGCCAAAGAGCAAGGTTTCACCGTTCAGTGACGAGCAGGGTGGGGCCGCGCCGTCTGAGGCCGGCCGGCCCGCCCGCTGTTTCCCCGCATCGACTTCCCGGAGCCCAAGATGTCCCTCCTGCTAGAAGAGGGTGTGTCCAGCACCCAAGAGAAGACACACAAGATCCGCGGTAAGGTGCGCCTCCGTGAGCATCTGATGGGGTGGCTCTTCGTCGGGCCATTCGGGATCGTCTTCCTGGCGTTGCTCATCGCGCCGCTCGGGTACGCGCTGTATCTGAGTCTTTTCCAGAAGAAGCTGATCGGCGGCACCAGCTTCGTCTTTCTCGACAACTACGTGAAGGCGTTCACCGACCCCAGCTTCCTCTCGGGGTCGTGGTTCGTCATCCGCTTCTCGCTGGTGTCCATCCCGCTGCAGATCATCGTCGCGCTCGCGATGGCGTTGATCCTGGACGCCGTGACCTCCCTGTTCACCCGCTTCTCGCGCCTCATGATCTTCCTTCCCTACGCGATTCCCACAGTCATCGGGGCGGTCATGTGGGGATTCCTGTACAGCAAGAGCTTCGGGCCGCTCACCGACGTCTTCGACTGGTTCGGCACCACGCCGCCTGATTTCCTGAGCACCAACCTGATCTTCTACGGCCTGGTCAACGTCGTCACCTGGCAGTGGGCCGGTTACTACATGATCATCCTGTACGCGGCGCTCCAGGGCATCGACCCGGCGCTCTACGAGGCCGCCCGCATGGACGGCGCCGGCAAGTGGCAGATCGCGCTGCGGATCAAGATCCCGTTGATCACCCCCGCGCTGGTCCTGATCCTGGTCTTCTCGCTCATCGGCACCTTGCAGTTCTTCAACGAACCGCAAATCCTGCGCTCCCTCGCGGCCGGCACGATCGGTCCTGACTTCACCCCCAACATGTACGCGTACCAGCAGGCGTTCGCACTCGCGAACTTCAACTACGGATCGGCGATCTCCTTCGCTCTCGGCGGGATCGTGTTCGTCGGCGTCTACGCCTTCCTGTTCTTCACTCGCAAGCGGAGGAGCTTTCTGTGATGAGTGACCGCTCCCTGGCGGGCGCCCGCCGCCGGCCGTCACGCCACCTCCCGCTGCAGGTGCTCCTCGGCTTTCTGGTCGTGTATTTCCTGGTGCCGTTCTGGTGGGTCATCGTGAACAGCTCCAAGGACGCCCCCGGACTGTTCGGGGGCGGCAACACCTTGTGGTTCGCCGACCACATCGACTATCTCGGCAACCTGCGGCAGTTGTTCACCTACGACAATGGCATCTACGGCAGGTGGATCCTCAACTCCACCCTGTACGCGATCGCGGGCGGGGTCGGGGCCACGGTTTTGTCCGTCATGGCCGGCTACGGATTCGCCAAATACCGCTTCGCCGCCAGGCGTTTCTCCTTCGCCCTCGTGCTCGGCGCGTTGATGGTGCCCGCGACGGCCTTGGTGATTCCTACCTTCATGATGTTCTCGCAACTGGGGTTGACCAACACGATCTGGGCGGTGATCCTGCCCTCATTGCTCAACCCGTTCGGCGTTTATCTGATGCACGTATATGCGCGTGACGCGGTCCCCGACGAGATCCTGGACGCGGCGCGGGCCGACGGGGCGGGGGAGATCCGGACGTTCGTCCAGGTCGCCTTTCCGCTGATGCGGCCGGCGGTGGTCACGGTGCTGCTCCTGTCCGCCGTGGCCTCCTGGAACAACTACTTCCTGCCCCTCGCCATGCTCTCCGACAACCGTCTCTTCCCCGTCACCGTCGGGCTCGGCATGTGGCAGGGCATCGCCTCGGCCAACAACGCGGGCAGCACGTCCCTCTGGAGCCTCATCATCCTGGGCGCGCTCGTGTCGGTCATCCCGCTCGTCATCGCCTTCTTCACGCTTCAGCGACACTGGCGCGGCGGCCTGTCCGTCGGCGGCCTGAGATAGGGCCTCAGAACAGGGATGGCTCGTAGACCAGGGGCCGGTGACCTGGGGTGCGGCACGAGTTCGAGGCGGAGCCCGGGCAGCCCGTCCGCGTGCAGCGGGCGGGCGGGCCCTGGATGAGGACATTCAAGCCGGGCAGCCGGTGCGGGTCGATGTTGGTGCACCTGGAGGACGACGGCCGCCCCTTGAGCAGAAGGACGTCCCGTCGGCGAGGTCGGCGTGGTCGGCGTGCAGTGACCGCAGGGTCACCGTGTGGGGCGCACCGCGTAGCCGACGGGGAGCAGCGTGTCGTCGAAGGTGGTCCGGCCCGAGCCGTGCTGGACGATTAGGCGCAGGTATTCCGCGCGGCCGAGGTCCTCGCGCTCCGGGCCGGTGGTGGCCACCGGGGTGACGGACTGCCATGGCGAGGGCCTGTGGGGTGCGGAAACTCGGCCGCCGTGGTTGACGTGGGGGTTCGTGGCTCGAGCATGATGAGGTCTTGGGCATCCTGCTGACGGTGTTGTGGTCTTCCCTCCCTCTCTTCCTCGGGCGTGTCTTTCAGTTCCTGGTCCTGCTGGGTCGCGGTGATCGGGCCAAGGCGGCTGAGATCGTGGTGCTTCGTCATCAGGTTGCCGTATTGCGCCGTCAGGTGAACCGGCCCGATCTCCAACCGGGGGGTCGGGTCGGGCTCGCGGCCTTGTCGCGGCTGATTCCTCGCCCGTCGTGGATGTCTTCTTCGTCACCCCGGCGACATTGCTGCGCCGGCACCGTGCCCTGGTGACGCGCCGGTGGACCTACCGGTCCAAGCGCCCGGGCCGTCCTTCTACCCGGTCATGAGCGTGGCCAGCGTCCGGGCCAGGCCCTTGTGGGCATCTATGTGGTCGACCATGCCGCGTAGGAAGGTCGCCAAGGCCTCCGCTGCGGGCAGCGTGGCCTGTAGCCGGCGGGCGCGATCGCTCAGCGCGGCGACTTCGCCGTGGTAGACCGCCTCGGCCAGTGCCTGCCGGGTGGGGAAGTGGCGGTACAGCGTGCCGGTGCCCACCCCGGCCAGGCGGGCGAAGTCGTCGAAGCGCAGGTCGAAGAAGTCGCCGGCGTCGAAGGCCTCTCGTGCTTTGGCGATCAGGACATCGCGGTTGCGTCGGCCCGCAGCGGCTTGTCGGCGGTCCTGCGCTACCTCGCGTTGACAAATAGAGATGACCTTGTACCGCTTCATAACTCGTCGGGTGGTACCTGATCTGCGGCTTTGACCTCCAGAGGCCACGCACGCAAGATCGCGGTCTGTGCTGGTTCGTCTGCTGTATCTGACCTTGATTCGAGTGTTTGGCTGGCTGGTGTTGCTGGGGCGTGGTCAGGCGTCCAAAGATGCCGAGATCATGGTGCTCCGGAATGAGGTTGCCGTGTTGAAACGGCCCAGTCCGGCCGAAGCCGGACCGGGCCGATCGAGCGGTCCTGGCGGCGTTGGCCCGTACCCCCACCGCACTGGCCGTCCCGGAACAAGCAAGGAGATCCAGGTCTGGTCCTCCGTCTGGCCCGCGAGAACCCCAGGTGGGGCTACGGGCGGATACATGGTGAGCTGGCTCGCCTCGGCTTGCAGGTTAGCGAAGCGACCGTGCGACGGATCCTGCGTTCACGCCGACACCGGCCGGCACCACGAAGCCACGACACCTCTTGGCGGACGTTTCTACGGCTGCCAGCGAAAGGACTGCTCGCCTGTGACTTCTTCCACATCGACACGATCTTCTTGAAACGCAACCTGCTTATGGACATCGGACACCGGGCCGCCTCGTTCCGGTTCCTCATCCGTGACCGGGATGCCAAATTCACCGCCGTCTTCGATGAGATCTTCGCCTGGGCTGGTGTCACGGTGATGAAGACACCGCCGCGGACACCCCGAGCCAACTGCTTCGCCGAACGCTGGATCCGCACCGTCCGAGCCGAATGCACCGACCGGATGCTGATCTACGACGAACGCCACCTGCGATCGGTCCTGAACGAGTACGCCGAGCACTACAACGCGCACCGTCCGCACCAGTCCTGCCAACAACGCCCACCCGATCAAGACGAGGACGTCGTGATGCCGATGGAAGGCCGGATTCAGCGCCGAAAGGTGCTCAGCGGAGCCATCAACGAGTACCACCGGGCCGCATGACAGACCCGACGAAACACCAGCTCAA
The DNA here is from genome assembly GCF_040610775.1 of Nonomuraea sp. NPDC003709. Classification (NCBI taxonomy): domain Bacteria; kingdom Bacillati; phylum Actinomycetota; class Actinomycetes; order Streptosporangiales; family Streptosporangiaceae; genus Nonomuraea; species Nonomuraea sp. NPDC003709. The sequence continues at coordinate 34,636 of NZ_JBEXMW010000052.1, forward strand.
ACCACATGTACGAGTATTGAAGCGGTACAGCCACCACTGCCTCCGGGACGTCACCCAGCCGGGGAAATAGCCCATCCGGTTGAAGCACTTCAGCTGCACCATCAGTGCCAGCAGGTGGTTGTCCGACCGCACCTGCCCACTCGCCCACGCGATCTCCTCCGTCTGCGGCGTGTGGAACACGTGCAACTCCCGGGCCGACAGGAACCGCTTGAACCGCGGATACGGGGTCCGCTCGATCGACGTCACGCCACAACCCCAGACCCCCTGCCCTCACCAGCGCAAACCCGAGGGCCGCTCAGCCTATTGCCGGTTTCCGCCGTACCTTGGCCGCACCCCATCAGTGGCTGCGTCGACGAGGGTTTGGAAGGCGTTTGTCGATGAATTCGTGTTGACGTTGGCCGGGACGCGGTGCTGGGCCGACGTCACCAGTTCGGGAGGCACTTGGCGACAGCTCCCGGGGCAGAATGTCGATGACCTATGACGCCACCTGCGAGTTCTGGCCCCCGGCGGACCGCAAGCAAAAAGTTGAGGGGCTCCCGGTGACATCCGGCCTCGCCGCGACACCTATCGAGTAGGCAGTGCGGCCTCGTACTGCCCGATAGGAGGCGGAGTTTGAGCGACCAGACCGGCTTTACTGGCCTGTTCGAGGAACATTACGAGGAGGTGCTGCGATATGCGTGGCGGCGGGTTGGAGCGGCGGACGCACCGGACGTTGCTGCCGAAACGTTCCGCATTGCTTGGGAGAAATACGACCGGCTGCCCCACGACCAGCCCTTGCCCTGGCTCTACACCACGGCCCGCCACGTGGTTTCCAACCACATCAGGAGCGGCACACGGCGTGACGGCCTGGCCGCTTCACTGGCAGAGGGACTCCTCCGGCATGGAGCCGAGAGCGACCACGCGGCCATCGTGGCCGCCCGCCATGCCGCATTGGCGGCCCTCGACAACTTGAACGAGGACGATCGTGAACTCGTGCTCCTTCTGGCATGGGAAGGGCTGGATCTTCGCCAGTCGGCAAAGGCGGTCGGCTGCTCGTGGCCAACTGCCAGAATGCGGCTCCATCGTGCTCGAAAACGGCTACACCGACTGCTCACAGCCGATGGTCAGGCCACCGCTGCTCATAGCTATCTGGAGGGGCTCACGTGAAAAGCGACCTAGAGCAGCTCAAGGCTATGGTCGGAAAGTACGACCCGGCCAGGAACGTGGTAGCCGATTCACAGATGCGATCGGCGACCCTGGAGAGAATCATCGGCACAACTCCTCCCGCACGCGGTCCTGCGCGTCCAGGCCGCCGCTGGAGGCTGGTAACGGCGCTGAGCGTGTGCGCCGCAGCGGCCGCCATGACCATTGGGTTGCCGACGATCACCGGATCCGACGGTCCTCGCGCGAACGCGGTGGAGCGCGATGCGGACGGTTCCATCAACATCTACGTCAGAGAGTTCAAGGACGCCAAGGGATTGGAGCAGAAGCTACGGGCCCTCGGGGTGAACGCAGTGGTGGATTTCCTTCCCGCCAGCATGCACTGCGCCGAGCCCCGTGCCCGCTACGCGCCCCATGATCCGTATCTGATGACTTCTGAGCCCCCCCGCGACGGCTCGAGCGGATCCATGATGCGGCTCCGCCCGGATCGCATCAAGCCTGGCCAGACGTTGGTCTATGAGGTGGGTTACTCCACAGGCCCGGAGGCCCACTACAGCTTCGACCGTGCCCGGCTGGCCACGGGACCGGTGGCAGCCTGCCGCCTCGTGCCCGGTGGCGGATTTCGCGTTGAGCCCAGCTCTCAGGACTGAAAGGTCTCGCGCGAGGTTTGCGAGGTGCTGATCGGCCTACGGGCGGGTGGCCCCCGTGGCTGTGCAGGGAGGTGGAGGTCGGGCCGCTGCGCCTGGCCTCCCTGACGGGTTCGCGATCGGAACGCGCCTGAAGCCTGGCTTATGCTGCGGGCCTCTCTTTAAGCCAGGCGATAGTCACAGCCTGCACCTAGCCAGCATTTCCGCTACCCCATCGAGGCCGGGCTCCCTATCGGCCTGCTCGTCGCCATTCTTACTGAACGTGACCTGCGCCGGCACGCCGATTGATCATCCGCGCAAGATCACGAGTTCAGCAACACCCTCTAAAGGGTGTTGCAGAAATCTATGTGCAGGCAGGTCAGGACGATTTTCGGGCAATCGTGCTCATGCCGTGAGGGCGAGGTTGTGCATGTGTGCGA
>NZ_JBEXMW010000053.1:0-35103 GCF_040610775.1 Nonomuraea sp. NPDC003709
CCCAGTGAACGTCTCCACCCACAAAGGATCAGCCCGTAACACCCCACTCATACACAGAAGATGCCCGCTCAACTACTTTCTGCAACACCCTTTAGATGACCAATTTCAAGGGGTGCCTGCGGAGGGTGTGGGGGTGGGCGGTCAGGCGTCAGGGTCGACTTCGGGGTGCGTGAACCGCACGGGCTTGCCCAGCGACCGAGCGTAGGCGATTTCGGCTCGGGTGCTGTCTCCGATGTAGTCGCCGACTACGAGCGCCTCATCAGCGAGCCGGATCTTCGCCCGGTGCAGATCGTCGAGTCGCACCTTCAGCGCCTCGGCCTCGACAGGATCGGACCAAAGTTCGTGCGGCGACTTCATGTCACAGCCCGGTTTGACGACAATCTTTCCGGCTTTGGTCTCCCGCAGATCGGCCTCGTTCATCTCGGTCATGAAACGGGTGGAGCCGCAGATCACGACGATACGCGGGAGGCTCAACAGCTTCTTCGCGTCGGCGAGCTTCTCCTCGGGGGTGAGCAGTTGCGGGTATGACACTGGTTCCTCCTGGTGGTGTGGTCCAAGGGGTGCCTGCGGAGACGAGAACGAGGGTGTCCAAGATCGTCTTATGGCGAACGACGTGGGCACCCTCGCGTCAGCACTCTATGCGACGACCGACGACATGCTGAAGGAGCATCCCGACCTGGCGCCGTGGCGCCCGCCGGTCGGCATTACGCCCCGCCTGAGCGATGCCGAACTGGTCACCCTCGCTAGGATGCAGGCCATACTCGGCTACACCTCCGAGGCCAAATGGCTCCGCCATGCCCGTGCCCACCTGCGCCACCTCTTCCCCTACCTGCCCCAGCAGCCCGGCTACAACAAGCGGCTGCGCAAGGCCGCCGGTCTGATGCGAAGCGTCAACCGGATCCTGGCCACCACCTCGGTGTGGAGCGACGACGTATGGGTCGTGGACTCCACCCCGGTGGAATGCGGCCGCTCCCGCGAGACCGTCAAACGCTCCGACCCGGCAGGCTGGGCCGAATACGGCTACTGCGCCGGCCACAACCGCTTCTTCTGGGGCCTGCGCCTGCACCTGGTCTGCACCCTTCAGGGCCTGCCCATCGCCTTCGCCCTGACCGAGGCCAAGGCCGACGAACGCGAGACCCTCCTTGACCTCCTGGCAGCCGAATACGAGCTTCTGCGAGAGCGCCCCCGACAGACTCTCATCGGCGACAAGAACTACTTCGGCCGTGGTTTCGAACACGAACTGTCCGAGCGTGGAGTCCAGTTGCTGCGGCCGGCCCGTAAAGGTGAACGGGAACGGCCTGCAGCCCTGTTCAAGCCGCAGCGGCAGGTCATCGAATCGATCAACGAGACCTTCAAAGGACAGCTTGACCTCGAACGGCACCGAGGGCGCACACCCGGAGGGGTCATAGCCCGCGTCATGCAACGCATCCTCGCGCTGACCGCCGCGATCTGGCACAACGACGCCACCGGACAAACCGTCCTACGCTCACTGACCCCTTGGAATAGATCATCTAGGGATCCGGCGAGCGTTCCAGAAGATGTAGGCGCCAGCGGACCGCTGCCGAACCGCCGGTCGCTTTCGCGGGCCCGCCCAGCGCGCCCGCCGCGAGAGTGCCGAGACGGCGGCCGGGCCGCCGATCATCGCCCAACGCCCCTGCCCCAGCGGGGAGCGTCGTCCGAAGGCCCTGCCTGACAAGGGGGTCAGCCAGGGCCTGGGAGGCGTCCTGCCGGATCTGCCGCTGGGCCTTCTCGAAGCCGAACGCCTCTGCCGCGCTCATCCCGTCGTGGGCGTCGTCGCAGTGTTCGGGCAGCGCCCCCCGGAGTACGCATGACGTGCCGCGATCACTCCGGCCCTCGGCATCTCCCCAGCCATCGGATTCCGCCCACGCGAATATCGACGCTCTCACCGCGCGTCTGGGCGAACTCAGCGGGGGGATCGAGCACCTGCGGATCAGCCGCAAGACCCTCATCTCCCTCGCCGAACCGGTCGCGCCGCCGCCGACTGTCCGCGATCACCCCGCCTACCGGCAGATTCTCACCGTCTTCGGCGAGGTCGACGGTTCCCTGCGCGCCCGTGGCCTGGCCCTGCTCTGACGCGCAACGACATCCAGCACGTCCGCGCCAAGCTCAAACGCCTGGCCAGCCGCGGCATCCTCGGCGAGACCGAGCCGGGATCGTTCACCTAGCCGCGCCCATAGCCGGACCGGTGAGCCTCCGGCCGGCCGGCCTGTCCCAACCCCAACGACGAAAGGGACATCAACTCGCGGAACGTACTGGCCAGATGACAACCGATCACCGTCATCCCTCTCGTACCGACCCGTCCGCCGCCACCGTGAGGACCACATTGGGGCCGCCTTCCCCGCACTCCGGGCCGTTCGGGAAACGTCCCTTCGGTGTGACCTCGAGCCTGCGTTCCAGCAGCGGCTTCGCGCCGGCGCCGTGCAGCGTCAGCCGGATCGTCACCGGCCGTTTGGGCAGCCCCGCCACGTCACCGAACCCGTTCTTCTCGCCGGTCCGCTCTTCATCCGCCCGACAACTGTCACCGGAACAGGTCTCCCTGGCCGCCCGCGTGGACGGCCTCAACTCGACGCCGACCTGTTTGCAGGCACCGTCCCAGCACACCTCCATCGTGGCGGCGCTGGCCTCGGCGGCAAGCGGAGCTGCAATGTGCAAGCTCACACCGACGGGGGTGCCGATCGCGGTACACGGCGCCTCGGGCGAACAGCCGGCGGCGAGCAGGAGGGTCAGCAGAGTGAGTCGACGCACATTTCCTCAGACGAAAATCAGGCGGGCCGGGTTCACCACGACGGGTTCGGGACACGTCCGTGTTGTCGAAATGCGTGGCAAGCCCGTAACCAGCCGGCCTTACCCAACCCCAACGACGAAAAGGGCATCGACTCGCGAACCGCCCTCCGAGAAACGCTGGACCGACCTCATGCAGGCGGTGATCTCCATCAGCGAGGGCAGCTTCCTCGGCGGGCCGGGCCGAGTGCCGGCTGACGGATTCGTAGAGACGTTCGCGGTCGTCGACTCCGTTGCACCCAAGCAGGGCTGACGGCGGAGTTCGCGGCCTTGGAGGTCAGGCGGGTGGGCGGCCTTCGAGAGGGTTGGCGGCGATCCGCCCCGCGACGTCGTTCCTGACCGATGCGGCGGCAGCGCTGTCCGGCTTGCGCCTCGCCTGGTCTTCGAAGCACGCCAGGAACTGCGAGCCGAATCCCAGCCGAGGGTAGCGGACGAGCATCTCCGCCCGGGCGTCCGGCGAGAACTCCTCCGGCCTCCGTCCGACCACCTCCCAGCTTGTGGCGACCTGCAGCAGGTGGGACTCGGGGTCGGTGGCCGGGGACACGTCCTCTCGCATGTGCAGCATGATGATCTCGGTGACCCTGGCGGCCCGGCCAACCGGCCAGCCGGCCGCCACGCCGAAAACCCAGGCCAGCTGTCCTCCCGCCTCCTCGAACGGCAGCCGATGGCTGTCGAAAGCCTCCGTCAGCCCGATGTCGTGGAGCAGCGCCGAGACGTAGTAGAGCTCGTCATCGAAGGCGATCCCGTGTGCTGTGCCGTACATCGCTCCCCACAGGTAGGAGCGGACGCAGTGGTTGAACAGCGCGGGCGAGCAGAAACGGGTGGCCACCGACAGCGCGGCCACGGCGGCGGGAGTCTCCGGAAACATGGGTCCAACTTTTCATCTGGCCGTCAGGCCTCGATGTCCGACCTTGGCCGCATGCCTGCGGTGATACCCGATGCGGGGGTCGCGCTGATCAAACCCGCGCCGTTGCGCCCAGCCGATAGCCCTACCTTGGCGGATCGTCGACCTTGAGCGTGTCTCTCGTGTTGGAGACGAAGACGACCGGCAGCTTCGCCGGTTGCGTCCGACTGGAGTTCTCCGTGAGCACATGGTGAGCGCCCTGGCAGTTCCGCCCCAGTAGACGAAGCCGCAGGAGCAATGCGCGGCAGCAGCCTCGACGATCTCCACACCCCGTGACCCAACTTGCGCATTCTTTCTGCGATTACAGGACGGGAAAATCCATGGCAGTCAAGGTCTTTTGTCCCGCTCCGTGCGTTACCAGAAGGCCGCTTTGGGGAGTCGAATAACCGCGGCTGATCAAGAGGCTGTCTCTGGCCCCTGACCTTGGATGACCTTGTAGTGCCGGGCGTCGAAGAATCGGCTGTGTAGCGGTTTTGTAGCGACTCTGTGGGCGTGGTGCGGTACTGTCCCGCTGTCGTGATCAACTTTGATTAACAGGACATCACCTGCCGCGGGTCGGAATCGCTATGGCGGCAGGTCGATGTCCAGCCGCATGGAAAGGGGTATCCAATGTCGGAACGTGAAGGAAATCTCGTACGGAAGGTGGCCTTGACGGCCGCTGCCTTCGCAGCCGCGTCCGCGGTCGGGGTCGGAGCAGCCGGTGCCGCTTCGGCTGCCGAGTCCTCTCAGGCGAATCTCTCCGAGGTCGCGGCGACCACCGACCAGAACAGCGCGCTCGGTGCGGTGCTGAACCGGGTGACCGCCGACGACGACGTCTTCCGTCCTGCGGGCACTTTCAACAGGTGACGGAGCGGGTTCGTTCCCGTGGCTGATCGGGCCGTGTAGCGGCTTGCTGGGACACGAAGGGCAGAGAGGCGAAGGACATCGTGATCGAGCTACCGATCGTGCGGGTGAAAGAGCGAGCTGCCGAATGGCCGACTCAGGACGTGACCGATCAGGCGCTTGAGGATCCGTACTGGCGCCCTCTGCCCTTCGTGGAATTCGCTCTCAAATTCCACGGCCGGTGCAACCTGGCCTGTGACTACTGCTACATGTACGAGATGGCCGACCAGAGCTGGAAGAGCAAACCGGTGGCCATGTCACGCAAGACGATCGACCAGGTCGCCTTCCGGCTCGGAGAGCACCTGCGGGCTCACGCCGACGAAATTGCGGGAGCGTCGGTGAGGATGCACGGCGGCGAAGCGCTGCTCGCCGGCGCGGATCAATTCGCGTACGCGGCGCGAGCGTTCCGGAACGCCGCGCCGTCCGAGGTCCCGCTGCGGCTCGTCACCACCACGAACGGCGTGCTCCTTTCTGACGAGAACCTCTTGAACGTCCTGCGCGAACACCGCATCGGTGTCACGGTCAGCCTCGACGGCGACAGGGAAGGCCAGAACCGTCACCGCAAGTACGCCAACGGCCGCGGCAGCTATGACCAGGTGATGCGCGGCATCGAGGTTCTGAACCGCCCTGATTACCGTGACCTCTTCGACCTTGTGCTGTGCACCATCGACCTGGAGAACGACCCCCTGACCACCTATGAGGCGCTGCTCGCCACCGGGGCGCCGGCCGTGGACTTCCTGCTGCCGCTCGGCAATTGGTCGTCTCCTCCACCGGGATGGACCGCCGGGGACGGAGGCACCGCGTATGCGGACTGGCTGATACCGATCTTCGAGCGCTGGTATTCCACGGTGCCGCTTCCGGCCGGTGTCAGGCTCTTCGAGAACATCATGACGTTGTGCCTCGGCGGTCATGCCTACACCGAAGGGCTGGGGCTCAACCCGTTCCAGCTCATCGTCATCGAAAGCGACGGAACCATCGAACTCGGCGACGCTTTGAAGTCCGCCTACGAGGGCGCCCCCTACACCGGCTTGGACGTTTTTCGTAACACGTTCGACGACGCGCGACTCCTTCCGGGCGTCGTCGCCCGGCAACGAAAGGTGGCCGGCCTGTCGCCGATCTGCGTTTCCTGCTCGATCCGGGATATCTGCGGGGCCGGCGAGTACAGCACTCGATACCGCGCCGACTCGGGATTTCTCAATCCTTCCGTCTACTGCGCCGATCTGGCCAAATTGATCTGCCACATCCGCGACCGGGCGCTCACCGACGTGGAACGGTTGAGGGCCGAGCGGGCGGCGGCCGACTGAGAATTGGAGTCGGCGGCCAAGGACGTTGACGTGCCGTACAACACCCTTGAGGAACGAGCACGACTCGCCGCCGTACGGCACCACCACGACACCGTGATGCTTGAGGTCGTCATCGAATCCACCATCCAGCGGCTCATGCACCCCCCACTGCAAGCGACCATCATGTCGCTTCTGGTGGACGGCATGTGAAAACCCCTCCCCAAGAATCTCGCTCAGTGCCCGGTCGTACGTTTCGTACGTCAGCGTTTCCGCCGTCACGCTGCCTCAGGCATCCATCGAGCGGCGGCGATCGCCCCAGCCCGTACGAGAGGCCGGCCACCTCCGGCGATCGTCAGGGCCTCATCCGTTCCTCGGTCAGGCGTCGACCGAAACGCTTCCGGCTGTCGGCTGGTCGGGACAACGTCGTATCCGAGCGAGAAGGTCGAACGCGCCATGAGCGCGATGCGTTGATCGTCGCAGGCCAACCTGCTGTTCCAAGTCCTCACCGAACGCGAAGACGGCGCCCCCGTCGCCATCGCCTCCAACGAATCCTTCGCCAACCTGTGCAAGGTGGTGCCGAACAGTGACGCGGGCGCCACTTCGTCCAGGACCGCGCACGGGCGTACGGCCACCCCTCGTGGGGCACCCGCGCGGGGTCCGCTTCCTGGTCGGTCAGGGTCGTACGTAGCGCCGGAACATGGTTCCTGAGGCGAAGGAACAGTGCTCGACCAGGCGCAGCCGCAGTGCTTCTCCCACAGGCAGGTACGGCTTGCCACCCCCGACGATCACGGGGGAACGCGTACACCCAGAACTCGTCGATCAGGTCCAGCAGGGAGGTGGCCAGCTCGGGGCCGCCGAGCTGGAGGGTGCCGTCGATCTCCCGTTTGAGGCGCGTCACCACGGACGCGGCGTCCTTGCGACGGACGATCGTGACCCCTTCGGGGACGGTCTGAAGGGTGCCGGAGAAGACGTACCGCGGCGTCTCCTTGTACAACTGGGCGAACTCCCGCTCGAAGGCCGGGGCGCCTTCTTTGGGGCCGTTTGGGGTGCCGGACGGCCACGCCGCTCAGTGCGGATCCAGTCCGAAGGTGAAGCCGCCTTCCAGAACGTCGGTGCCGGGGGCGGCACGCGGCCCGCAAGCGGAGATCGGATCATGATCCTATTTCGTTCTGGTCGAGTAGGCGGCCCTCATGAACATGGTCGGCGAGATAGATCATGACGCCCTTGGGGTCCATCCCGAAGGTCACCGCGACGAGTTTGGGTCCATGGGGTCGACCAGGCGGGTGGAGCGCAGCATCCGGGGCGGGACGCGGCAGCCGTCCAGGACGCGTTCATTGCAAATGGGCAGGTGGCGCTCCGCCGGTGCCTCGAAGCACGTTTGGCCGACCTGGTGGCGGTGAAGTCGCGCGGCGCGGCCACGGCATTGTTGGGGTTGCATGTCGAGGGACTTCCCTCACGGGCGTGTTCATGCCGTCCGTACCGTACATCCGCGCAGTGCGTGAGCCGGATCACACACGTGAACTGTCACACCTCCCATCACTCGCCCGTCTGGGAAGGCACCGACGGCCAAGTGAAGGATGATCATGGTTCGACTCGACGGGCGATCCCCCGCCTCCGGCCACCGCCCCCAGCGCAAGCGGCTGTGCCGGTGGCTGCTGTCCGCCATCGCGGTGCTGGTGGCACTGCTGCTGTTCGGCGCCTACGGCTGGCAGCCCGCCCAGGCCGAGTTCCGCTCGCCGTACCTGGACATGATGGGCTCGAAGTACGCCGACACCGCAGTGGCACGTTTCCACTACATCCGTGCCGGCTCCGGCTCCCCGGTGATCCTGATCTCGCCCGGCGGCACCTCGGTGATCGGCTGGAAGGACCAGGTCAGTGTGCTGGCCCGCGACCACACCGTGTATGTGGTCGACCTGCCCGGCCAGGGCTACACCCGGCTCAAGGACCCCGGCTTCGGCTACGACCTGGCCGCCATGACCACCGCTCTCGGTGCGTTCATGGACGCTGTCGGCGTACGGCAGGCCGGACTGGCGGGCAACTCCTGGAGCGGCGGCTGGGCCCTGGCGTTCACCCAGCGCCACCCGGACCGCGTCAGCAAGCTCGCCCTGCTGGACGCCACCGGCCTGGACCTGCCGGGCACGTGGATGTGGGAAGCGCTGAAGATACCCGTCGTCGGCGAACTGGCCACCACACACCTGGGGCGCTCCTTGCCAGAACCAGCCATCGCACCGGGTACGGGATCTTCTCGCTGCCAGGGCTGCGGCACGAGCGGCTCGGAACGCTCTGCAGAGCGCGCAACAACATCTCGTCGGCGAGCGCGCCCAACGCGAGAGTCGAGGACGGACAGCCATACGAACCCACGCCCAACCCGACCCGGCCTGACCGCTCTATGAGGGGCCATGACGGCTGGTGGGGGTGCGCTGGAGCGCGTATCCCTGCGCTCAGACTCCGGGGAACTGGTTCTCGCCGCCGGCTCGAGCCAGTGACTCGGCGGCGTGGCGCCAGATCTCCGCGGCCAGGTCGAAGTTGGCGCGCTCCTGCGCCTGCTCGGCCAGCGTTCGAAGGCCCCGCATGCCTTCGTCCTGCTTGCCACCCAGCAGCAGGAGCTGGTTGCGCAGGACGTCCAGGCGGATCTGCTCCTGATAGTCCAGGTGGTCGTGCGCGTCGGCGAGTCGGTCGAGCAGGGTGCGGGCTTCGTCGGTGTGCCCGGTGTGGAAGGCCAGGCGTGCGCGTAGCGCGAGCAGTTCCTGCTCGACCGTGGGCGTGCCGGCGAACGGCAGACACGCCTCGACCTCCTCGATACGGCGCCGCGCCGGCTCGGTCTCGGGCGGGGTCAAGTTGAGGTGGAGGCGGGCGGCGACGATTCGCAGCCGCACCCACATGGCCGGGTCGAGGCGGCCTTGGAGTTGCTCCAGAGCGTCGTTGACCAGCTTCAGCGCGACCTGGGGCTCGCCCTGGCGGAGCCGGACGCCGGCCACGGTCCACGCCGCCTCCGCCAGGAGCCTGCCGGCGGGCAAGCTCGCGACCACGGTGAGCAGTTCGTCGGCGTGCTGGCGGGCCTCGGCCATCCGGCCCGCCTCGGCCAGCGAGGACACCAGTGCCAGGAGGGTGTCGGCCACGATGCGTGTCGTCAGGCCCTCGTCGACGGCCAGGCGGTAGGCGCTGATCGCGGTCTCGACCGCGGCCGGAACCTGGCCCGCCCCGCGTTGTGCGCGCGCCAGTCGCGCCCGTGCTCGGGCGCGCAACTCGGGCAGGTCGAGCTGTTCGGCGAGCGCCACCAACTCGTCCAGGCAGCTGCGCTCCTCGGCGTGCTCCATGTTGTGGCGTCGCCATTCGGCGACTTGCCACAGCGCTTGCCAGCGCAGCAGGGGGTCCTCGCTGCCTGCCGTACGCAGGGCTCGGGCCAGCAGCTCGCCGGCCTCGTCCACGTCGAGTCCGACGGTGGCGGCCAGGCTGCGCGCCAGCGACCAGTCCGGCGGTTCGGCCAGGTCTTCGGGGGCGACGCCGAGCTGGCGGGCCAGGTGGGCCACGGCCTCGTCAGTGGGGGGCCGGGCCCCGGACTCCAGGCGGGAGAGGTATCCGGTGGACATCCCCTCGCCCGCGAGCTCGGCCTGGGTCAGGCCGCGTTCGGTCCTCAGCTGCTTGAGCCGTCGGCCGAAGGCGGGCTGCGTCAGCATCTGTCGTCTCCTTGCCAGGTGAGAGCGCGGGCCGACCGGCCCTCTGCCGCAGCTCATGCTAGCCACCCGATACACGCTTGGCAAATCTTTGCCAAGCTGGCTAACCGCGCCAGGTCGCCTGGCAAACAGCGTAGGAAACTAGTTGCCAAAACTCTGGCAATTCCGTTACGGTTCTTGGCATGACGAACTCACGGCGACTCGCCAACCGCACCGTTCTGATCTCCGGCGCCAGCGTGGCCGGCCCCGCTCTGGCCTACTGGCTGCGCCGCTACGGATTCACCCCCACCGTGGTCGAGCTGGCCCCCGAGCTTCGCGACGGTGGCTACAAGGTCGACCTGCGCGGCGTGGCCATGCAGGTCGTCGAGCGGATGGGCATGCTGGAGACCGTACGGCGGGCAAGTACCGCCATCCGCGGCGGCTCGTGGGTCGCCGAGAGCGGCAAGCCACTGGCCAACCTCGGCCCCGACCTCATCGGCATGCGCGCTCCCGGCGACGACGAGGTGATGCGTGGCGACCTCGCCCGGCTCCTCTACGACGCGACACGTGACAGCTGCGAATACCTGTTCGGCGACACGATCACCGGCCTCCACGAAGGCCCCGACGGCGTCGACGTCACCTTCCGCCACGCCCCGCCACGCCGCTTCGACCTCGTCATCGGCGCCGACGGCCTGCACTCGACCGTACGCCGCCTGGCCTTCGGCCCGCAGGAGCGCTACGTCCACCCCCTCGGGATGCACGCGGCCGTCTTCACCGTCCCCAACCACCTCGGACTCGACCACTGGGAGCTGCTCTATCCGACGCCCGGCAAGGTCGTGAACGTCTACGCCACCAGGCCCGACACCGCGAAGGCGCAGTTCGTCTTCCCGAGCCCTGCTGTCCTGCCCGACCGCTTCGACAGGGCCGCGCAGCAGCGCATCTTGACCGAGGCGTTCGCCGGCGTCGGATGGGAGAGCGACACGCTGCTGCGAGCCATGCCGCACTCGCCGGACTTCTACTTCACGCCGGTCAGCCAGGTTCGCATGGACCACTGGTCCACCGGCCGGATCGCCCTGGTCGGCGACGCTGCCTACAGCCCGTCCCCGCTGTCCGGGCAGGGCACCAGCCTCGCGCTGGTGGGTGCGTACGTGCTCGCCGGTGAAATGAGCGCGGCGGCGGGCGACCATCGTGCGGCTTATGCCGGATATCGGGAAGCGATGCGCGGGTACGTGGACGTGAACGTGGCGCTCGGCGCGAGCAACGCCGCACAGATGGTCGCAGGCAGCCCGCGGCAGATCAAGATGCAGACCACGATGATGCGGCTGGTCAGCCGCCTGCCGTGGAAGGATCTGGCGATGCGGCCGATCATGAAGCCGCTCAACGAGGCCGCCAACGCGCTCACGCTCGCGGCGTACTGAGCCTCGAATAGCCCGTCACCCATGAGTTCAAGGACGAGGCCGTCCGCATGGTGCTGATGCGAGCGGGACGGACAAAGAGCCTGTCAAGACTTCGACCGCATCGCCGAGCTCGGCCCGGGACCGGGGTACACCACAGGCGTGAACAGGCACACACCGATGCACAACAGAGTCGCCGCACGAAGCCAGCCGACCGCGGTGAACAACCCTGACACTGCGCGATGACCAGCACGTCCTACGAACTCAGCCGGGCCGGGGTCCTCCTGGTCGATCCCTATAACGACTTCTTGTCCGAGGGCGGGAAGATCTGGCCCCGGTTGAAGGAGGTCGCCCAGCACGTGGGGCTTCTGGACAATCTACGCGCGGTGATAGCGGCCGCACGAGAAGCCGGGATCCAGGTGTTCGTCGTTCCGCATCGGCAGTGGCAACCCGGGGACTACGACGACTGGAACCATCCCAACCCCACCCAGCGCGGGATCCAGGAACGCCATACCTTCGCGAAAGGCAGCTGGGGCGGCGAATGGCACCCCGATCTCGCCCCCCAGGACGGCGACGTCGTCGTCAAGGAGCATTGGGCGCAGAGCGGCTTCGCCAACACCGATCTCGACCTGATGCTCCGGCAGCACGGCATCACCCACGTCATCATCATCGGCCTGCTCGCCAACACCTGCATCGAGTCGACCGGCAGGTACGCCATGGAGCTCGGATACCACGTGACCCTGGTACGGGACGCGACCGCGGCCTTCACCGCGGAGATGCTGCACGCGGCTCACGAGCTGAACGGGCCGACCTACGCACACGCCATCACGACGACGGCGGACCTCCTCACGACGATTCGGTCCGCTCAGTAAGCGATCAGCGGCAGGCCACGCCTATGGATCCGCCGCCGAGGTTCCGGGCCTGCCGCGCGACCGATCGACCCCGGCCCCGCCTTCGTGTCGGGGCAGCCGGCGTCGTCATCCGGCAGTGTGCCGGGGTGGCGGGCACTCGCCGTCCTGGTCGGTACCGGAGCGACTCGCCGAGCGGGCCTGAGTTCCCGGTACGCAAAGGCGTGTGGTTACTCAAGCGCCGTCCCGTGCCGCCGATCGCGCTGTACCCCGCGGCGGCAGGTCAGAAGTGGTCAGAACCACAGGTACAGGCCCCGGCGTGACCGGACCACCGGGTCCAGCCAGGCGAAGAACTCCTCCAACCAGGTGTCGGGCAAGAGTTCTTTTTGGCCGGGCGACCAGCGGGGGTTGCGCTTGAACCGGCTCGGCACCGTACGGCTGAACTCGCGCGCGACACGCTCCAGCACGGCGCGGTGCCCGGCCACCGTCTCTTCGCAGGCCGCCTGCCCGGAGCCCTCCCGGTCCTCTGCGTGGTTGCGCGGGGGCGGGCCGCGAGCAGGTATGAGGGGCGGGGGTGGGAGAGCGGACACGAGATCGCGGAGTCGTACCAGTGGCGCCACCGCGCCGACCACACCCGAAGCTCTTCCGGCAGGAGGGTCGACCAGGCGGCCTGCCGCCACTCGGGCGGGAACAAGGGGTTGTGACCGATGACGGCCACCCGATGGCTCGGCCAGGCGCCATCCGCGTCGGTGTCGATGATCAGCAGGGCGCGCAGCCGCTGGTCCACGTCGTTGCGTGCGTATGTGCCCTGCGTATGGAGGGCGCGTGCGTCAGACGAGGTGTTCGAGTTCGGCGAGGTCGGCGTGGTCGCGTACCGCCGCGGGCACCCAGTCCGTTCCCATGACCGGCCATCGTAAGGGGTGCGTTTGAGCCCGAGAATCCGCGGCAGCCAGGATCGTCTCCTCTTGTCTACGAGCCGGGGGTGGAGGGCGTCCGTGATCGGAGGCCCAGGCCATGGGCCGAGCTTCCTGGGATTTCATCCGGTCTCGGTGCTGCTGAGCGATGGCGCTCCTTCCCGGTCAAGCCCGGCGTCCAACGGGCGAGTGGACCACAATCCGGCCCGACGCCTTCACCGACTACTCACCGTTCTGGGGGTGGACGGGCCAGGCCCCGGCGCCGATGCTGGGAGGCAGTACCGTCGTGCTCATCGGCCGACTGGAGAGCCGCATGCAGACCCGTACCTGGACTCGCCGTACCGCCGCCTCGGCAGCCGCCCTGGTTACCTTGCTGTCGCTGTGCACCACTCCGGCCAGTGCGAACGCCGGGTCGTCCGCGAACACGAACGTGGTCCGCCCGCCGCAGTGCGCCATGGTGCTGGCTGACGGCGAATCGGGCGCCAAGCGCCCGGTGTGAGGCCCGCCATGCCCGCATCCACCGAGGATGACGGCCATGACGTCACTACCCGTCACCGCCGTTTGCTCGTGGTCGGCGAGTTGCCTGGGACGGCGGTGGACGGCCCAGGCGATCACCACGAGAGCGGCTAACAGCAGGGGGCCTCCGGCGGACATGCGAAGGTATCCATATGTCGTACACGGTCCGGCCCCTGGACGCCGCTACCTGGGCCGCCTTCGCGGAGCTCGTCGAGCGCAACAACGGGATCTTCGGCGGGTGCTGGTGCGTCGGTTTTCATCCGGAGGGCAACCAGAGGGGGGCCGGCCGTCGCGCCGTCAAGGAGGACCGGGTCCGTACGGGTCGCGCTCATGCGGCGCTCGTCCTCGACGAGCATGGCGCCGCCCAGGGATGGTGCCAGTACGGCAGCCCCGATGAGCTCCCCGGCATCAAGCACCGGCGCGCGTACGACAAGGAAGCGCCGCCCCGCCCGGACTGGCGGATCACCTGCTTCTACGTCGACGGCCGGCATCGCGGCCAGGGCGTCGCACGGATGGCCCTGGAAGGCGCGCTCGACCAGATCGCCCTGGCCGGGGGCGGCCTCGTCGAGGCCATCTCCGAGGTGACCACCGGCCGCGAGGCGCCGGGCCGTTTCCTGTTCAGCGCGACGGTCGAGCTCTTCGAACAGTACGGATTCGCCCGCGGCCGGCAGGTCGGGAAGCACGCGTGGATCGTGAGCAGGGTGGTCGATCCGGCGTGAAGCGAGCGACCGCCGGGACTGCGGGACCGGCCGGCAGCGGCCTGCTCGATCCGCTATCAATAAGGATCGCAGCCGACCCGAGCCCGCGGGCACCCGACCGGGAAATCTCAGGTCGGAACGTCCATGCGTTGCGTGCCGACGACCGCCAGCAGGCGCAGCGCCTGTTCGGACGGCGAACCGGGGACGGCGGTGTAGATCACGACCCGCTGGTCCCGGTCGGTGATGTCGAGAACGTCGCAGTTGACGGTGACCGGGCCGACCAGCGGATGCTGGAACGTCTTCGTCATCATGGGTGCGCCGGCCACGTCGTGGGAGTCCCACAGACGGGCGAACTCCTCGCTTCCCTCGTGAAGCTCACGCACCAGCTCGGCCACCTCGGGGTCGTCAGGGTAGCGGGCGGCGGTGGCGCGCAGGTGGCTGGCCGAAGAGCGGGCGAACTCATCCGCATCCGACACCCCGTACAACCGCCGTCCCTGAGGGTGCGGGCCGAGGAAGACGCGGCGCACCAGATTGCGGTCGCGCCGCGACAGGGCGGAGAAGTCCTCCATGAGCGCGGCCGCCAGGTCGTTCCAGGCGATGATCTCGTACATCGCGGACGTCACGATCGCGGCGGCCTGCGGCAGCCGCCGCAGCAGGTCGAGGATGCTCTGGCGCACCTCGCGCGAGGGCCCCGGCGCGGGGGCGGGCGGTGCGCCGGCGAGGCGGTGGAGGTGGTCGCGCTCGGCATCGGACAGGCGGAGGGCCCGGGCCAGCCCGGCCAGCACCTCCTGCGACGGGCGCGGACCGCGGGCCTGCTCCAGCCGGGTGTAGTACTCGGTCGAGATGAAGGCCAGCTGCGCCGCCTCCTCGCGGCGCAACCCGGGCGTACGGCGGCGCGGCCCGGCAGGCAGCCCCACGTCAGCGGGGATGATCCGCTCGCGCCTGCTGCGCAGGAAGGCCGCCAGTTCTTGTCTGTCCACACTCCCAGCTTGCACGAATGTGCGCGGTCCTGGCATGTACCGGTTGTACCTGGATAAGCCCGGCGCACTGGCGCAGGCTGGCTGTCATGCACAACGCCAACGACACGTCCATGGGGCTGCTGGCAGGCAAGGTCGCCTTCATCACGGGCGCCGGGCGCGGCATCGGCGCCGCCGCGGCCCGGCTGTTCGCCCGGGAGGGCGCCCGGGTGCTGCTCGCGGCCCGTACGGAGGAACAGCTGAAAGCGGTGACTGAGGAGGTACGGGCGGCGGGTGGCACCGCCGATTACGTGGTGTGCGACCTCGCCGACGCCGCCAGTGTGCGCGCCGCCGTCGATCGCGTCGTGGACCTGTACGGCCGGCTCGACGTCGCCTTCAACAACGGCGCGACCATCACGCCGCCCGGCCCGATCGACCAGGTGAACGAGGCCGACTTCGACCTCCTCTACGCCGTGAACCTCAGGGGCCCGTGGCTGGCCATGACCGCCGAGATCGCCGCCATCCGGGCCACCGCAGGCACGGGAGCCATCGTCAACAACTCCAGCATCGGCAGCCTGATGGGCAACCCCGAACTGCCCGCCTACGGGGCGATGAAGCGGGCCGTCAACAGCCTCACGGAGTCGGCCGCCATCACCTACGGCCCCGAAGGAATCCGCGTCAACGCCATCGCCCCCGGCAACACGCTGACCGAGATGATCCGTACATGGGAGGAGCACTCCCCCGGTCTCGTCGAGCGGCTCAAGGCCCGGACCCCGCTGCGCCGCGCGGCCGATCCCGACGAGATCGCCCAGGCCGCCGCCTGGCTGCTCAGCGACCGCGCCTCCTTCGTGACCGGCACCGTCCTCAGGGTGGACGGCGGCGCACGCGCCTGACCTGCGACGTCCCGTCTCTAAAGGTGGGATCTCGGCGCGTTGCTCGCGTTTTCGGGGCAACAGGCCGCCCAGAGACGATGATCGATAAGGTGTTCGGCCATGGGCGTCCTGGTCGACTACTTCACGGCGGACTCCGACGAGTCGGCCCGTCGGGCTCTGTCGAGCGGACCGGCGTACGCGAAGCTGCCGTACGTCGGCTGCAAGGGCTGGATCGACGAACTCTCCGACCTGGCGGCCGAGCTCAGCGGGCGCGACACCAGCCAGCTCTTCGTCGTCAGGATGGAGGCCTGGCCCGAGGTCAGAAAGGAGCGCTTCGAGCCGCCTGACCACGGCTGACGGCTCAGGCCAGGGCCGAGATCTCGATCCGCGTGTGGTCGGTGGGGGCCACCAGGCAGGCGAGCACAGCGTTCCCCCGCTCCAGGCGCTCCCCCATGGACGAGGTGAGCCGGGCCGCGCGCTCGATCTCGTAAGGCTCGCCGGCCTGAGGGGTCACGCGGAGCCGCAACATCCAGATGTAGCGTCCGTTGAGCTTGTTGGACGTCTCCTCGGCCCCCAGGACCGTCGCGTTGCACGGCAGCGCCGCCGCGCGCTCCTCCGGCGTGAAGGTCCGCAGCGAGGCGGATTCCAGGCTCGCGAACGACAGGAAGCCCATGGTGAGCACGCCCGCGGCCAGGAAGAGGCACGCCGCGCTGACATACGCCCCGGCCCGGGTCTGCGGCTTCCGCCTCAACACGAGGAACAGCACCACGCCCACGATCAGTGCGATGACGGCGAGTGCCCCGAAGACGATCGATGCCATCTTTCTTCCTCATGCTGATGGCCGGAGCCTGCTGGACCGGCCTTGTCCGTTGCGATGCCGGTAGTTGATCAGGCGTCGCTTGCATGGCGGCTGCAGGCCGCCTGATCGCGTGGTGGTGACGGACAGGTCCGGGGGCCGGCCACGGCCCGCGGACGATCAGGCGCTGGCCGCGGCCCGCCAGCGTCGCAGGATGTCCTCGTCGTCACGGTCACCGTGCCAGGAGGCTTCCTCGTCGATCGCGTGCGGCAGCCAGTCGTGGTAGTCCGGGGCGTCGGGCGTGATGTCCCTGGTGCCGTCGATGCGGGTGCCGTCGGGGAGCACGGTGGAGGTCGGGACGCGAAGGACGCCGCCGGCCAGCATGATCGCGGTCATGTGCTTCATCCCCTCCGTCCCATCTGCCACGGTTCTCTGCCCAGCATAGCGGCCCGGTGCGCCATCGGCAGGGGTGCCGCTCAGCGGCTCCCGTACCGTCCCGCGAACCAGGCATAAGCCTGCCGGGCCGCGTCTTCATCGCCGAACAGCTCGATGAGCCGCCGGGCCCGCCGGACCAGCACGCAGGCGAAGGCTTCGGCGTACAGCTCGGTGACCGCCGCCCGGTAAGGCGGGGCGAGGCGTCCGGCGCTCGCGGCGTGCAGGGCCGTCCAGAACGGGGTCCGGGACGGCATGCCATCCATGTCGTCGGCCGCGTGCCCCAGCTCATGGCCCGCCACGCTCGCCGACGGCGACGGCACGCTGCCCACCCCGATCATGCGCCGCCTCGGGTCGTAAACGCCGGCGCTGCGCTCCCACCCGCCCTGCTGAACGGGCAGCGGGATGCCCCGCAAATGCTCGAAGCCCGGTAAGTCCGGCACGGCCCCGGGTCCCACGACGATCCCGCCGCCCAGATGAGCGGCCAGCCGGGTGCCCAAGGCGCGCGGCACCGCGGACAACGTCATGATCGCCAGCAGGGTTTCGGCAGGAGGGAACGTGCCCGGACCCCATGCCCTGTGGACGCGACCTTCGAGCGCGCCGACATGAAGCCAGCCCGGCCGTCCTCTGCTCTGGCTGGCCACCCACGTCCTCTGGTCGTCGCTCCGGCAACTGCCGACGTGCTTGGCGCATGAGATGGCAGGCGCGACAACACAGTCGTTGATCGCGAACTTTAGCGTCCGGCGGGGCGCGCCGCACACCCACCCGGCACGGCCATCACCACGGCGGTGGGTTGTCGAATCCGGGCAGGCCGTTCGACATAAGGGTGTAAGCCAGTAACAAGCACCTGGAAGGACAGCCACCATGGCTCAGTACGCGATCCTCATCCACACGAAGGCCCACATCGACGAGGCCGAGGTCGTTCCCGGAGCGCGGGAGGCCCATGAGCGCCACTTCGAGGACCTGGTGAACTCCGGCGCGCTGGTCGCGGCATTCGCGCTGCAGCCCGCCGACACAGCCACCTCGATCCGCGGCGACGTGGTGACGGACGGCCCGTTCGTCGACGCCAAGGAGGTCATCGCCGGGTTCGCCATCATCGAGGCGCCCGACCTGGACGCCGCTCTGAAGATCGCTCGGGCCAATCCCGCCACCCAGCAGGGCGGCGGTGTCGAGGTGCGGCCCGTCGAAGGCGGCTTCATCGCGGATCGGCCCGCCACGGCATGACGTCCCCGGCGGACGTCGAATCGGCGGTCGCGGACGCGTACCGTCGCGGATGGGCCCTGGTGCTCGCCGCGACGGCGGGCGTTGCGCGCGACCTGGACCTGGCCGAGGAGTGCGTGCAGGAGGCGTACGCCGCGGCCCTGGCGAGCTGGGCCCGCGACGGGATCCCGGACACGCCGCAGGCGTGGCTCACCACCGCGGCCAAGCGCCGCGCGATGGACGCGGTGCGGCGCCGGCAGACGTTCCGCTCGAAACTTCCGCTGCTGGTGGAGCCCGAGGAAGCGGAGGACGAGCCGGCCACCGTCGAGCCGGAGGACGTGGTGCCGGACGAGCGGTTGCGGCTGATCTTCATGTGCTGCCACCCGGCGTTGGCGCAGGAGGCGCAGCTGGCACTCACGCTGCGGCTGGTGTGCGGGGTGACGACCGCCGATGTCGCCCGGGCGCTTCTGGTGTCGGAGCCGACGATGGCCGCCCGGATGACCCGGGCGAAGAAGAAGATCTCGGCCGCGCGGATCCCCTTCCGGCTGCCGGAACGCGCTGAGCTGCCGGATCGGCTGCGCGCGGTGCTCGGCGTGATCCATCTGCTGTTCACCGCCGGGCATACCGCGCCGTCCGGCGCATCGCTGGTGCGTACGGACCTGGTGGACCAGTCGATACGGCTGGCCAGGACGCTGCGGGAGCTGATGCCCGACGAGCGGGAGGTGCGGGGGCTGCTCGCGCTGCTGCTGGTCACCGATGCCCGGCGCGCCACCCGGGTCGATGCGGGGGGTCGCTTGCTGCGTCTGGAGGACCAGGATCGATCGCTCTGGGACCGTTCGGCGATGTCCGAGGCGCACGGCCTGATCGTGGACGGGCTGCGCGGCGGGCGACCGGGCCGCTATGTCCTGCAGGCCGCGATCGCCTCCCTCTACGCCGAGGCGCCGTCCTACGACCGGACGGACTGGCCGCAGATTGTGACCCTGTACGACGAGCTGCTGTCGGTGTGGCCGTCACCGGTGGTGGCGTTGAACCGCACGGTGGCGGTGTCGATGGTCTCCGGGCCGGCGCGGGCGCTGGAAGAGGTCGCGGAGCTGGAGAAGGACGGCCGGCTCGCGAGATACCAGTACCTACCGGCGATCAAGGCGGACCTGCTGCATCGGCTGGGCCGCCGGGAGGAGGCCTCGATCGCCTACCGCCAGGCGCTGGAGTTGACCGGAAACGAGGCCGAGCGCGAGTTCCTGGCCGAGCGCCTCGCCGGTCCGCATCGGGCATAGGTACGGGGCTCCCGCCCGCCGGTCCTCGTCGGGGGCTGCCTCATCCGTCCTGGAGAGATACCCCGGACCTCAGGGCCCATAGTGGGCAGCGAGACTTTCGATGGTGTGGAGCTCCTGGTCGATTTTCGCGAGGGCGGCGCGGCGGTGGTGCGACCCGTTTTGGCCGGGTTCCGGGGTCTGCCCGCGCCGGTGCTCAAGATGCGCCAGCAGGGTCTCGCTGCCCAGGCGGCGGGCGGCGAAGGCGATGACGACTGTGGCGGACTGCATCAGGCACCAGCCCGGCCGGAGCCTGGCGTCCATCGCGTCCTCGCGGCCGGCGCTGTCCTGCACCAGCAGGCGCAGGAACTCGCCGCGCTGCTCGATGACGCGCACGTGGGCGACGCCGGGCTCGTAGCGGGGGGTGGCGTGTTCCAGGTCCGCGACGACCTGCCACACAGCCTCGAAGGGGGCGGCGATGCGGCGCTGCCCGACAACGGCGCCGGGCAAGGCGGCCGCGAGAATGGCCAGGCGGTCGATCGGGTCGATATCGGGGTGCGCCACAGGATCGTTCACGATTCCCACACCTCCCGGAACGCGGCCCTGGCCCGATGCAGCCGGGATTTCACGGTTCCTATCGGGATCCCCAACGTGTCGGCGATCTCTTGTTCGCTGAGGCCTTCTTGCGTACGCAACATCAGCACAGCACGCTGGGAGACAGGCAGGCGCGCCAGGGCGTCATCGATGTCCACCAGCCCTTCCTGAGAGGAGACGTGGCCGGCCATGAGCGTTTCCTCCGCGGCGACCTCCAGGTCATACCGGTGGGCGAGCCGGATCGCCGTCCGGACCGTGACCGACCGGACCCAGGTCATGATCGCTTCAGGGGCGCGCAGCGACGGCAGGCCCCGGAAGACCGCCAGCAGGGCCTCCTGCGTGGCATCGTCGGCCGCCGCCGGGGCGATCCGAGCGCACAATCGGCGGACGTACGGGGCCAGCTCGTCGAGAAGCCGGTCCAACGCGAGCGCGTCCCCCTGCTGAGCGGCGGCGACGTTCTCGGGGTCCACGCCAGGAAGATTACAAGAACATCAGCCGGAACCTTTCACGGATTCCCCGCCACTTTCCAGCCAGGAGGACATCACGCAGAAGGGGCTATCTTGTGAAACCAGATCTGCACATCGTCGGCGCCGGCCTGACCGGGCTCACCGCCGCCATCGAGGCGGCCGAACGCGGCTGGCGGGTGACCGTCGCCGAGGCAAATCCGCGGCCAGGTGGGCGAGCACGCACGCTGGCGGCTCCTTACCGGGCCAATCTCGGTACCCACGCGATCTACGTGGACGGGCCATGGTGGGCTTGGCTGGAGCGCCGCGGCCTCACCCCGCCCATCGTGGAGGCGCCGCGCCAGGCCACCCTCGTCCGGGCCGGAGGCCGGCTCGGACCGTGGCCGGCCGAACTCAGCCAGGTCATCGCCGCGCTACCCACCGAGGCGCCGGCAGAGGAATCGTTGCGCGCATGGCTGCTCCGGCACGTCGACGCCAGGATGGCTGAGGCCATCGTCGGAGTGGTCTTCATCTTCACCTTCGACCACGACCCCGGGCGGCTTTCGGCCGCGTTCGCCCACCAGCGCCTGCGCCGGGCGATGGCCGGCGGCGTCCGGTACGTGACCGGCGGGTGGTCCACCCTGGTCGATCTTCTGGCCGAGCGGGCAGCCGGCCTCGGCGCGCAGATAAGCACCCGGACACGGGTGCCTGCCCTGCCCGCGGGCCCGACGATCCTGGCCACCAGCCTGGCCACGGCGCGCCAATTGACCGGCGACCGATCGCTCACCTGGCCCGGCGCCCGCGTGACGACAGTCGACCTGGGCCTGCGGGCCGACCGCGGCCCAGACTGGTTCCGGGTGATGGACCTCGATGCCCGGATCTACGCCGCCCGCTACGGCCTCGCCGACCCCACCCTGGCCCCGCCCGGACACGAACTCATCCAGATCTCCGCCGCCTGCGCCCCAGGCGAGCGGAAAGCCGACGCCGAACGCCGCGTTCAGCATCTTCTCGACGAGTCCTGGCCCGGCTGGCGCGCGGCGCTGCAGTGGTACCGCAGCGCCCTGCGCACGGACTGCACCGGAGCCATCGACCTGCCCGGGACGACATGGCACGACCGCCCGGCCGTCAGCCGCGGTGACTCCCTCGCCGTGGCCACAGACCAATCAGCCGCGCCGGGACTGCTGGCCGAGGTCGGAATCAGCGCTGCGCAACTCGCCCTCCAGCAGCTCGGCGAAACCCCCATGCTCGCTGAGGCCCACATGCGGGTCTGATTCTCGCCACGATCAAGGTCGGTCCCGGTGAACATGCTCGGCTGGGACCAGACAGCACTCGGGGGCTGATCGGCCGGAATGTCGGTCAGCACCCGGAGGTCGTCGCGTGCCCAGGTTGCTCAAGCGAACCTGCTGGTCAACCGCATGGCGGCTTTTGAGCCGCGTCAGGCGAGTAGGCTGACCGCGCTTGCCCGCGACGATCAAGGAGCCGCTCGTGACGACCGACCCGACGATGACCCGGATCGGCCAGGGGGTGGAGTTGCATCACCACCAAGGTCAGCGTGAAGCTGCTCGCGACCTGTTCGCGCAGATCTGGGATGACATCGGCGGCGAGCAAGGCGATCCGCTGCA
The DNA here is from genome assembly GCF_040610775.1 of Nonomuraea sp. NPDC003709. Taxonomy (NCBI): domain Bacteria; kingdom Bacillati; phylum Actinomycetota; class Actinomycetes; order Streptosporangiales; family Streptosporangiaceae; genus Nonomuraea; species Nonomuraea sp. NPDC003709. Next base: position 22,060 of record NZ_JBEXMW010000053.1, read on the forward strand.
TGTTTGCGTTCTTGCCCACTCGATGGCCGACGTGCAGGACGACGTGCATGAGGAGCTGATGTGGGATCTGCGAGCGCTTGCCGCCGCCGATCTGATCACCGATGAGCGGGTGGCCGAAGCCGGGGTGCCGCTTTCGGTGGCCGGCTTGTATCCGTCGTTGCACCTGAACTTGTGTGAGTGCTATCGCAAGCTGGGCGATCTCGATCGCGCCCGTGAGCACCTCCAGCAGGCGCGGGACGGGATCGGCGTGCTTGGCGACGACGACTACGGGCGGCTCATCAAGGGTGGCCTGGAGCAGGTGGCCGGGCAGTTGGGTGAGACCATCTGACGTCCTCAGGCCAGGACCTCCAGGGTCTCCAGCACGGTGATCCCCGGCGGGCCTAGATCCTTGAGCCATGCTCATCGGAGCAGTCTCAGCACCCCTTAACGGCGCACCTTGAACCTCAGGTGCAGCACCCCTTCGCCCTGGATGACCACGTGGGGATCCTCCAGCAGATGCTGCCCATCGATGCTGCCGAAGTAGCGTTTGCCCGACCCGAACACCACCGGCGCCACGTCCATCGCCACCTCGTCCACGAGGCCGGCCGCCAGGATCTGGCTGCCCACGTCGCCGGCGTTCACAGCGACGGTTCGCTCCCCGGCGAGCTCCTGGGCCTTGTCGATCGCAGCCGTCACGCCATCGACGAAATGGTACGAAGCCTCGGGGTGCCAGCCCTCAGGCTTGGGCCGGTGGGACACCACGACCACGTGGTCACCCGCGGGCGGCCGACCCTCCCAGCCGTTCACCAGGTCGAACAGGTGGCGGCCCATCACGATCGTGCCGATCGTCTCCCACGTCGACCGGACGTACTCCGCCGATGCACGTGAGACCTTGATGCCGCTTCCGACTCCGGAATGGTCGTACTGCTGGTCGCCGCCTTCGGTGATCGGGATGTCGCCGTTGAAGTACCAATCGTGGAGTGGCCCGACGTCGTCGTTCTTGTCGGCGATGAAGCCGTCCACCGACACCACGTTGTGCATGATTACTGTGCCCACAGGTTCTCCTGGAATCTCCTTGCGCGTTCGCCCCCGATCCTGCTGCCCTCAGGGGCGAGTGGGCTTGTAAAAAATCAATCGGCGGGCATCGGCCCGCTGTCCGGCGGGAATCCCCGCTCGGCGGGGAACCGGCGCCGCAGGTCCAGGTATTCCGTCGGGGTATGGCCGGTGAAGTCCTTGAACTCCCTGCTGAAGTGGGCCTGGTCGAAGTAGCCCGCCGTGTGGGCGAGCTGCGACCAGTCGACCGGCCGCAGAGCGTCCACGGACACGATCAGCCGCGCGAACCGGTAGATCCGCGCCACCCGCTTCGGGGTGACCCCGACATGAGACTTGAACTGCGTGGCCAGGTGATTGCCACTCACCCCGGCGGCATCGGCCAGCGCACCCACCGGCACCACGCCGTAGGAGGTCTCCAAACACCAGCCTGTGTGCTGGACCAGGTCGAGACCGCGCGACGGCGCCTCGGCAAGCCGCGATCGCAGCTCCTCCTCCAACACCCGCAGCGCCTCGGCGGCCGACGTGACGTCGCCGACCTGGTTGCGGATCCGATCCATGGACCGTTGCCAGACGGCGTCGACCGGCACCCATCGGTCCCGCAGTTCGGTCGCCGGCATGTCGGCGAACGGCGAGATCCCCCAAGGCTTGAAGTGCACCCCGACGAGCCGCACCGGTGTGGGGTACTCGAAGAGGAAACGCCTGGTCCATACCCCCATGAACCACCCATCGGTGAGCACTGCCGGCGGCACCGAGGGATCGGAATCCCACAGGCGGACGGGTCCGCCCAGGTTGATGTACAGGTGCGCGGACGGCATCGGCGGGACGTTCATCCGTCGGTGGCGCGGCACTCCGGTCAGGCAGTAGATGTCGTCGATGAACCGGTCGAGCGGCGGCGCGGGCACCCGGACGACGTATTCCATGGAGTCAGTGTGACCGACGAGGGTGCCCGCTCAGCCCCACCCCGGCCGGCTTCGAAGTGATCAACACCACTCACCGCTGTTGTCGCCACCGCCGCGATCCCCGCGGCCGCCCTCATGGCCGTTCTCGGCACCGCGCCGAACGCCGCGCAAGCCGCTCCCGGCGGCGGAGAGCCGAACGCCGGACAAGCCCCCGGGCAGCTCGATTCCGATGTGCCTGTTCCAGGACACCAACTTCCGGAACCCCATGCGTGCTGACTCTTGCTTTGAGGGGCCCAAAACCGGTTGCGTGCCGGCCTGGGCATGCCGCCAGAATTGGCGCATGACTGCGCCCGCCGACCTGGAGTTCCTGGTCGGGCTGCTGGCCGCGTGGGGGTTTCCCCCGGACACGACGATCATCCGAGCCGAGCAGGGGACCAACAACCAGACGTTCGTGCTCCGCCAAGGGGACCTCCGATTCGTGCTCCGGGTCAGCCAGACCCTGTCCGCCGCGCAGGTCGGCGCCGAGCACCGGATCCTGCGGTGGCTACGGCAGGCCGGGCTTCCCTTCCAGGTGCCTGAGCCGGTCGCCGCGCCCAGCGGGGACACCGTGATCGAGACCGCGGCCGGGCCCGCCACCGTCTGCCGGTGGATCCCCGGCGTGCGACCCGACCTCACGGGCCAGACGGCACTCGAGCGCTTCGGCCGGGCGGCCGGGCTGCTCGGCGAGACGTTGCTGGGCATGCCGCCAGAAGACGGGCTGGGAGACTGGCGCGGCAATCCTCTGGCGCACCCCGCCGTACCGCACGTCGGCGCCCTTTGCCGTCAGCTGCGCGCCGCCGGGATCAGCGCGGAGCGGGCCGCCCACCTCGAGGCCGTGGCACGCCGCGTCGAGCAGGAGTGGCCTGTGGGCGGCGGCACGCTGCCGACCCAGGTCATCCACGGTGACCTGGCGGCCTCGAACGCCCTGGTCGACGAGGACACCGGGGAGGTGAGCGGGCTGCTTGACTTCGAGTTCGCCGGGGTCGGCTTCCTGGTCCAGGAGGTGATGGCGGCGCTGTTCAACAGCGGGGCCCTGGAGACGCGCGACTGGCAGCTCCGCACGACGGCCTTCCTCCGGGGGTACGCCTCGGTCCGCCCGCTGGACGTCGCCGAGGCCGACGCCCTGCCCCGGCTGCTCCTCGCCCGGGCGGTCGGCAGCGCCCTGTGGCGGGCGGGCCACTGGCTGAACGGGAGGGCGCAACTCGACGAGGTCGCCGACCGAATCCGCAAGCTGGAGGACACGACCCGCTGGCTCGACGCCAACGGCGGAAAGCTCCGGTCACTCGCGGCCGCCGGCGGGCACGGGTGACTCGGAATGACGGCTGGCGCGAGCCTCACGGCGAAGCCCGGCACCTCGCTGTTTCAGCAGGTCAGAGAGTTCAAGATCCGCGGCCTTTCAAGGAGAGGGCTCGGCGAGGTCCGGCGCGTTCGTCAGCCGCGTGGACTCCTCCCACAGGCGCCGGGCCAGCGCCGTGTCGCGCGTCTGCGGGCCGCATGTCGGTCGCGTCAGGTGCTCTCGGTCGGGTCGGAGACCTGCCCGCCGCTTTCCTCGTGCGAGGCCTTGCCTTGTGAGGCCGGCACCACGATCTCCTCGTTGTCCTTGTTACGAGTCACCCAGAGATAGACCAGCGCGCCGACGAACAGCACGATCGAGGTCCACTGGTTGATCCGCAGCCCAAGGAGCGTCACCGCGTGGTCCACCCCGCCGACCGGGTCGATCCGCAGCCCTTCGATCCAGAACCGCCCGAACGTGTAGCCGGCGACGTAGAGGGCGAACAGGCGGCCATGGTGCAGCGTGAACCGCCTGCCAGCCAGGATCAGTCCGAAACCGAGCGCCGCGTCCCACAGCGACTCGTACAGGAACGTCGGGTGGTAGAGCACGCCTGGCTCGCCGCCGTGCGCCTGGTCGATCTCCAGGCCCCACGGCAACGTGGTCGGACTACCGTACAGCTCCTGGTTGAACCAGTTGCCCCAGCGGGCGATCGCCTGCCCGAACGCGATGCCGGGCGCGACCGTGTCGGCCACGGCCGCCAGGGACAGCCCCCGGCGGCGGCAGGCCAGCCACATGCCCACGCCTCCCAGGGCGACCGCGCCCCAGATGCTGAGCCCGCCTTCCCAAATGAACAGCGCCTGGTACGGCTCCTTGATCGCGCGCGGGCCGAAGTAGGTCTGCCAGTCGGTGATGACATGGTAGAGGCGAGCCCCGATCAGGCCGAAGATCACTCCGGGGACCGCCAGGTCGCCGATCGTGCCCTTCTCGCCGCCGCGGGCGCGCCAGCGGCGCTCGCTCAGCCAGATGCCGAAGCCGATCGCGATGATGAAGCACAATGCGTAGGCCCGGATCGGGATGAATCCGAGATACCAGACCCCTTCGGAAGGGCTGGGAATCGAGGCGAGAGGCATGCCGGTGAGGCTAGCCAACACGAGGCCCCTTGGCCGCCTTCGTGACCTGATCGCGAGCCATCTGCGACGTGACGCGGCGTAGCCGAACCGGTGCGGCATCCGCTGGCCGTTCGGTTGCTGCTCCCCCCGCCTCCGCCCCGGCCCAAGGCGGGTGCGGGCGGCAGGTCACCGTCGCCTGGACCCTGATCGTCGAAGCCGCGGAGAAGACGGCCGCCGCCACTCACGCCCTGCAACTGCGCGAGGAGAAACGGCAGCGCACTGCGGCCTCCGTAGCCGAAGGCGGCCCGGCTGCCGACATCACGACCGCACACAGCACAGTCCGGGATGATCGCCCTACCTGACAGCGGTTCTTCGATGGCTCGACGATGCTGCTCGCCAGAGCTCCGTCTCCGTCGTCGCCCGACCCGTACACACCGAACAGATCACGGTCGGCCACGGCCCGACGGCGATCGCACTGGCCCCGGACGGACGCTACGCGGGAGCGGGGCTGGGGAGGAGTCAGCCGACGGGGTGGCGGTCATCCTTCGTTGATGGTCTGGTCACCGCCGGCCTGGTACACCCGGCCCTGGCCCGAAGCCTGCGCCCGCATCTGCACATTGCGCGCGCCATCCCCCGTCGAGACGACGCCGATATTGTCCCCGCCGATGGCGATCGACCGCTCCCCCGAAGCCGACATGCCAGGCGGCGTCTCGGGCACGCCATCCGCTGGATCAGCGGCGGCAGCGGTCGGCTGGGTACGGTCGGCGCGCAGCTGCAGCAGCAGCGCCACCACCGCGACCACCAGTCCGGCCGCGCCGATGAACATGCTGATCACGCTGGCCCGCTGATCCAGTACGCCCAGCACGTCCGGCGGGAGGCGTAGCGGGTCGGCGAAGAAGCCGATCAACCCCACGGCCAGTAACGCTGTCATCGCGACGATCGCGGCGATGACCGTCCACCGCCTGCCCCGTGACCGTGGGGCGCGTCCGGGTCCTGCTGCCGTCTTCGACATGCTTCCAGAGTGCTCCCGAACCAGCATGAGCGGGACGCATAGTGACGAACGCGTTACCTGATACGGCCTGACGAAGCCAAGGGGAGGAACGTGGTGCCGCGCCCGCGTACAGTCCCTCACCCAGATCGGCCGCCGGGCCGGCGAGGTAGCGGTCTACGGCTGGTGCGACGGCGGGCCGTCGGGCAGGTCGCGGTCGGTGAACATGGCGATCAGGCGGCGCACCGGCATGCCGGCCTCCGTGGGGTAGCGGAAGTCCAGGTCCGTGTTGATGGTGTAGCGGTTGTGGCGGCCGACTCGTTCGCGGGTGAGGTATCCGGCGTCGTGCAGGTCGTTGACGATGCTCTGTACGGTGCGTTCGGTGATGCCGATCCAGGAGGCGATCTCCCGCAGCCGTACCTCGGGGTTGCGGGCGATCTCCAGCAGCACGCGGGCGTGGTGGGTCAGAAAGGTCCAGGCCGGGGTCTCGTGACCGGGCTGCATGGCGCTCACGCTTTCAGTCCGTGGTGGCGGACGGTGTCGGGTAGTGGCTGGCATCAGAGTTTATAGTGAAAGCTATTTCATGTAACCTGCTTCAGGGTTTACGGTTGAGAGCGCCACCAAAGTCCCCGTACCGATCGAGGAGGCGGATACGCGATGTCTGAGCAGGCGCACGGCCGCCATGCCGAGGACCTGACCGCACGGATGACTGACGTGACCCCGCTACATCTGACCAGCCGAGCCCTGATCGGCGGCACCCTCATCGAGGTGGCGGGCGAGGTGGATGCCGCCACCGTCGCCCAACTGACCACCTACATCGAGCGTGAGCATCCGGACGCCGGCCTAGCCCTGGTGCTGGATTTGTCCGGGGTGAGTTTCATGGACAGCTCCGGCCTGCATCTGCTCATCCAGCAGCACCACCGTCAAAATGAGCATGGCGCCGGCCTGCACCTGGCCGGCCCGCACGAACGGGTCAGGCGCATCCTGGAGATCACGGGCGTCGGCCAGTTGCTGCACACCCATTCCGGGCTCGATCAGGCCCTGCTGGCCGCCGATCTGATCGATCCCATGCCGCGGTCCGCGGCATGACCTGACGCTCTGGCCATCGGCGGCTCGGCAACGGTGATCGCGCACGGGGCCTGCATGCGTGCGGCTCGCCAAGCGGTCGGTGTCGGCTCGATTTACGCCCAGCGGGCATCGGACAGGTCCGGGGGCAAGGACGGCGTGAGGTCATAGTCCCGCGCCGGCAACTGTCGAGTCGGGCGATTCAAGGACGTACCGAGGTCATGCGTCCGCCATCTCGTCCTTGTGGCGGAACAGGATCCGGTATTCCTGAGGGGAGGTGCCGAGGTGCCGATGGAATGCCGCCCGCAAGGAAGCGGGAGCGCCAAGACCGGTCAGGCGGCCGATCTGCTCGATGGGCACGGTGGTCGCCTCCAGAAGTTCGCGTGCCCGGTCGATGCGCGCGTCGGTCAGCCAGGCCATGGGCGGAGTGCCGGTCTCCTCGCGGAAACGGCGGATCAGCGTCCGCCGCGACATATGGGCGCGTTCGGCGAGGTGGTCGACGGTCAGGGGCGTCGCAAGGTTGTCAAGCATCCACTCCCGCAGAGGTGCGAGTTCATCTCCGCTCGCTTCGGGGCGGAATTGTTCGATGAACTGTGCTTGGCCTCCCCGTCGCCGTGGCGGCGCGACGAGATCGCGTGCGTGCGTGTTCGCTGCTGCGGCGCCCAGGTCGGTGCGGATCAGGTGCAGGCACAGGTCAATTCCCGCGGTCACGCCGGCGGACGTGAGGATCTCGCCGTCGTCGACGTAGAGCTGATTTGGCAGGACATCGACGAGTGGGTAGCGCTGACGCAATTGCTCGGCGTGCCGCCAGTGTGTGGTCGCGCGGCGCCCGTCGAGCAACCCGGCCGCGGCCAGGGCGAAGGCCGCGGTGCAGATGGAGACGAGTCGGGCGCCTCGGGCGTGAGCTGCTCGTAGCGCCGCCAGAAGCTCAGCCGACAGGGTCGCGTCAATGTGGTCGTAACCCGGAATGATCACAGTGGCGGCGTCGTCCAGCGCCTCGAGGCCGGCCGCGACGTTGAGCGCGAAGCCGAACCCTGGCACCAGGCCGGTGTCGGTGTCACCGCACACGGTCAGCTCATAGTGGGGGTCCATGGCGAAGATCTGCGTCGCGGTACCGAACTCGAGCGGAAGCACACCGGGCAGTACGAGCACCGCAACGTGGTGTCTGTTTGTCATAGTGGCACGACTGTAGCGCTGGTTGGCATCCGTGCCACTTTTGGCAGGAGGGCCGGTTTCATAGTGTCGAGTCATGACCGGCATCCCCGCACTCTCGGAAGGCCTGCAGAACGAGGTACTCGCTCTTCCTGCCGGGCCGCTGGTTGAGGCAAGCCTCGCCGCGGCGCGTGCTGCGGTGCATCCGTCTGTGCTCAACCACTGCATTCGCGGTTTCTACTGGGCCCGCCTGTTCGCCGCCCACAAAGGCGTCCTGAACGACGCGGACTACGACGAGGAACTCCTCTTCGCCGCCCATGTGATGCACGACCTGGGAACGGGCCCCGACGCACCCGGCCGGCTCCGGTTCGAGATGGAAGGCGCCGATCTTGCTGCCATCGTGCTGACCAACCTCGGCGCTCCCGCCCGGGACGTCGACCGGGTCTGGGAGGCGATCGCTCTTCACACCACTCCGCAGATCCCCGAACGAATGGGACTGCTGACCTACCTCACCTACGAAGGCATCTGGATAGATTTCGGCAAACATTTCGACCTCGTGGCCAAGGAACAGGGGCAGATCCATGCCGCCTACCCACGGCTCGAGATGGTCCGCCAGCTGACCGACAAAGTCCTCGCCCACGGAGCCCGCTCCGAGACCGCCGCGCCCCCTTACGCGATCGCTTACCACCTGGCGCGTGAGCGGGAAGCAGATGGAGTCACCTTCATGGAGCGTGGCGTAGCCAATGGCCCGTGGGGGGAGTAGGCGGAGGCCCTCGGCACCGGCCTCATGGTGACCGTTTCCGTCGGCTGAACAGGGTCGTCTTTCGACCCGTCCCCTCCACCAGGAAGCTGGCCCCCAATGACCGTACAAACCTCCGCCGATGTGAACGCGCGATTAGGCACTGCCCCGCAAGAACTCGCCGTGCTGGTTTTGAGTGTCCCGGGCGTTGCGCGAAAAGCCCGGGACTGTACCGCGAGAATCGGAGTTAAGCATGTCGGATTTTGTCGAATTCACATTCCGAGGGCAGCCGGGCTACAGCGAACCGGCAGTCCGGGAGATCGTCACCAGTTCGATTCCCGTCAGGACGATCGCCATCTACTGCTTTGACCCCCGGGCGGCCGGCGCTGCGCAGGCAGTGGCTGATTACTTCGGTGACGAGGTCTACCCTGGTGACCTTGTCCTCGACGAGGCAGGCAGAAAGAGAGGTTCTACAGCGACGGTGTTCCCCCTCATCGTCGGGGGTGGACGCGCAGCGGACGCTCTTCGCTCGATCACGGTCTCCCAGCACCTCTTCGGAATCGAGCGCGTTGTCGTCGTACACCACTCCTTCTGCGGCGGTACCTCATTCACGGAGGAGGGGATCATCGATGCCTGGGAACGTGAACAGCACACCGATATCTCGTCTGCGTACGACTGGGACGGCATCTGCATCGCTGACTTCGAGAAGTCACTCACCTACGACGTAAGCCTGATCCGCAACAGCCCAGGCACGCCGAAGCACGTTGAGATTCACGGCCTCTTCTACGACATCGATTCCGGCGAGCTGACAGAGGTCGTCCGGGACGTTCCGTAATCCAAGTGCACGTGCGGCGGGATGATCGGGGCGACGGTGATGGTGAGCTTGGGTTTGGGCTGGGTCGCGGTGGCATCGGTGAAGGTGAACGCGCCGTCGAACTGCCCGCCGGTGGTCAGCGGGCCGGCGACCTGTCCGCCCGCGCGGCACGGCGCGTCGCAGCTCGGGGTGAAGATCAGGCTTGAGCCGGCCGGGCTGCCGGGTGTCTTCAGGACCTTGACCGTCAGCCGTTCGGTGAAGGTCTGGGAGTCGGCCCTGGTGGTGACCATGTGGGTGGCCACGAACACCGCGGTTCTTTCCGGGACGCCGTCGACCAGAACGCGGCCGCGCCGCTGCTCGCAGGAAGAAAAGCGTGCACGAGGCGGCGGCCTGGCTGCCGAGCGCCCGGTCGGTGGCGGTATCCCAGCCTGCCTCCGCCACCCGGTGGGGCGCACGGTCGGGCCCGGCTTGTGTCCACAAGGCGGTTGGTGAAGCAGAGCGGGATTCGTCGGGCCCACGGCCGACTGGCCGAACTGAGCGAGCGGGCGGGCGGCGAGCCGGAGCGGGCAGGGGCGGGCGGGTGCTTGTACGGACTTGTACGGATGATTCAGCCAGGGCTTCACCGGCCACGGAATTCTCGTCAGCGTGGTTCCAGCAACGACCCATCGCGGAGCGCACGGCTTCGCGCAAGCAGAGAGGAACCCCGTTGTCCAGACTCATCAAGGCCGCGTTCGCCACGGCAGCGCTGTCCGGCGCTCTCGCGCTGACGATCACCGCCGCCGACGCCGTGTCCAGTTCCCAGACCGGCACGCAGACCAGCGCTCAGTCTTACACCGGGGAGAGCAGCCCATGGACCGCCCAGACGGTCGGAGCCTGGGGGAACATCCCGACGGCGTCTGTCAACGTCACCGTACCCTCAGGGACGACGCGATTCGTCGACGCCCGCTTCACCGCCGAGTCCATTTGCGCCGGCGACGCCAGTGCATGGTGCTCCGTGCGTATCGTCGTGATCAACTCCGTGGGGACGACCACCGAGCTGCAACCGGTCACGAGCACGGACTACAGGTTCGACAGCCCCGGTGGCGTCGAGGAGGCGCACGCCCTCGAGCGCTTCTCTGCTCCCCTGGGCCCGGGCACCTACACCGTCCGGGTGCAAGCCCTGCGCATCACGGGCATCACTCAGTTCACCCTGGACGACTACGCGTTCGCGGTCGGCCTCGTCGAGCCCTAAGACATGATCATCAATAGGTCCCTGCGGACGTCTCCGCAGGGACCACTTGATCGTGAGATCAGGCGGCCGGGTCGCCGTGGCCTGCACGCCTTACCGGGCCAGGTCCACCATCCGCCGGTTCCGCCGATGTCGACCTCTACCGGCATCGTGGGCTTTGCCGAACACCGGGACACGCCTTGAAGGCCGGTCCACGTGCCTTGCGTACCTGAGACCTGTGAGAAGGGACCTCGAACCCCGGATAGCCAGCAGTTCTTCCGCCCACTCGCGCGGATCACCTCACAGACTGAGCCGAAGCAAGTGGCGTTGTCAGCGAAGGATTTGGCCTCACCAGCGCATTGCGAACGCTGCCCAGGTGTCGGCAGGCGGCTGGGGGCAGCAGCCGGTCCTTGTGAGCGGCGGGTCCGGCGCCGGCATGAGTCGGCGGCGCACGCAACAGGGCCGTTCTGGCCGGGAACGGCGAGTTTGCGTGATTGCAGGGTCAGTGCCGGCGTGAACAGCAGCGGCTGCGTGCCTTTGGCGTCAGGCTTCACCGGTGGCGATGCGTTCGCCAGGCCTGGCCGACGTGCCTGCCTCGTTCAACGACACGTGATCGACGCCAGCTGCGTCTGTCGCCGGGATCGTGGCCTCGCTCTTGTCGGCTCCAGGTCACTCGTCCAGATTCGACATGGTGCTGTGCCCGAAGGGGATGACCATGGTCCAGCCCTCGACCAGGTCATTCATGATCTCACCGAACTTCTGCACCGGTCCGTTCTTGATGTGGCTCTCGAAGGCGGCCTCATCCGTGTAGACCTCGTAGACGTACACCACGTCAGGTTCCGTCTCGACTTCCCACAGGTCGAGTCGCAGCGTGCCCGGCTCGGATTCCCTGACCACTTGGGTGTTCCAGCGCGAAAACTCCAGAAACTCCGATCGCTTTCCTGGTTTGATGACGAGCCTGACGAGTGCCCCGTACATCAGATGCTCCTGATCTTGGGCCGGCCGCTCTTTGCGGCCGGATCCGGATGGGGGTTCTAGCGGGGGTTCTCGGCGCGCCAGGCGACGTAGTCGGCGACCGCCTTGGCGGTGTCGAAGGCCGGCGCGAAGCCGGTGTCGTGGGTGAGCCGGGTGGTGTCGAGGTACGGGTTGTCGCCGGGGCCGATCTGCCGTCCTGGCAGGAGGTCGAGCCGCAGGCCGGGAGTGATCGCCTGCACGGCGTCCGCAAGCTCGCGGTTGGTGAACGGTCGGCCACTGGAGACGTTGTAGGTGTCGTGCCGCAGGGTTTCCGCGGTCGTCAGCAGGGCGATCGCGCGCCCGGCGTCGGGTGCGTAGCAACTGTCACCGCCGTCGTCGGCGTACAGCGGCTGCGGCTTCTCACCGCGGAGCACGGCGCTGATGTACGGCGGGATGTGGTTGAACGGTGATTCCGGGTCCATCAGCGGCCCCCAGATGCTCCCGATGCGGAGCACGACCGGCTGGACTCCGCTGCCCTGGAGGCTGTGCGTGGTGAGCGGCTCGACGGCCTTCTTGAAGGCGACGATCAGGTGCGGCAGGTTCGCGGTGGGCAGCGCGAGCTCCTCGTGCCAGCGGGTCTCGCTCCGGCCGACGTACACGCCGAGGCTGCTCGCGACGGCGAACCTGCGCACGCCCCAGGTGCGGGCGGCGTCCAGCGCGTTGAGCAGGCCGATCGTGTCCGTGCGGAAGTAGCCGACCGGGTCCTCGCCGGGGATGCTGCCCGCGAGATGGACGACGTCGCTGATGTCGTGGCGATCGGCGAGGGCCAGGAAGGCGTCCCGGTCGGTGACGTCGAGATGCTCCACGCTGACCCGGTCGGCGAGGAACGACGGGACTTCGGTCCGGCGGTGTGCGGTGACGACGACCTCGTGTCCGAGGTCGACGAGCGCGCGGGCGGTGTGCGCGCCGATCATGCCCAGCCCGCCGGTGACGAGGATCATCGGACCACCTCGTAGTGGAGGTGGGTGACGCCCTGTGCCGGTACGGCCTCCAGCAGACGGAGGTCTACGTGCTCGGGCAGCGACTGGAAGAAGGGGCGGCCGCCGCCGAGCAGGATCGGTACCTGGTGGAGGATCACCTCGTCGACGAGCCCCGCTTTCAGAGCCTCGGTGGTGACGCCGCCGCCCATGAGGCCGACGTCGCCGCCGCCTGCGGCTTCGCGAGCGGCTGTGATCGCTTCTTTGATGCCGGTGGTGATGAGGGTTTGCCGTTCGCTCATCTCCGGTGCCGTCCGGTGGCTGAGGACGACGAGCCGGGCTTTCGGGTGTGGGCTGCCGCCTCCGAAATGGTCGGAGTCCTCATAGGTGTTGCGCCCCGCGACGACCGCGCCCACGCGTGCGGCGAGGGCGTCGAAGACGCGGGCGCTGGGCTCGCTCAGTTTGAACCCGTCGAAGACCTGGCTGGGTGTGTCGCCGTTGAAGTACCAGTCGAACAGCATCGTTGCGTCTCCCAGCCCGCGTCCGGCGCCGGGGTCGCGGCCGGTGATGTAGCCGTCGACCGACACCGCGTGGGCGGCGATGACCTTGCTCATGGTGGCAATTCCTTTCTGGGGTTCCTTGAGGAGACTCTATGACCGTAACACGCCAAGTTCCTTAAGGGAACTCCAATGGGTAGACTGACCCCATGCAACGCACCAACTTCGGCGACATGGCCTGCTCCATCGCCCGCACCCTCGACGTCATCGGAGAGCCCTGGTCACCCCTGATCCTGCGC
>NZ_JBEXMW010000054.1:0-34615 GCF_040610775.1 Nonomuraea sp. NPDC003709
CTCACCACACCCCAACCCCACCTCCTCCCCCTCCCCATCAACACCCACACCCTCAGCAACCGCCACGACGGCGTCCCGCCCATCCTGCGCGGGCTCGTCCGGGCCCCCGCCCGCCGCACCGCCCACGCCGGGCAGGCCGTGGCCGACGGGTCGGTGGTGCAGCGGCGGCTGGCCGGGCTGTCGCCGGCCGCGCAGGTCGAGGAGCTGACCCTGATGGTGCGCGAGTGCGCGGCGAAGGTGATCGGCTACAGCGAGCCGGAGGCGATCCGGGCGGAGCAGAACTTCCTCGAAGCGGGCTTCGACTCGCTGACCGCCATGGAGCTGCGCAACGTACTGAACAAGGCGACCGGCGTGCGGATGCCGGCGACGGCGGTCTTCGACTACGGCACCGCCGCGGCGCTGGCCCGGCATCTCGCGGACGAGATCGCGATCGACAACGGCGCCGGCTGGGACTCCGGTCCGGCGGAGCCGGACGGGGGCGGATCGCTCAGCTCGCTGGTGCGCGCCGCGGCTCCCGCCGGGAAGCTGCAGGAGGGGCTGGACCTGCTGGAGGCGGCGGCGCGGCTCCGGCCGGTGTTCCGGACGCTGGACGAGCTGGACCGCGCGTACCCGCCGCTGGCCCTGGCCTCGGGGCCGGCGCGGCCGAAGCTGTTCTGCTTCAGCACGCCGATGGCGCTGGGCGGCGCGGCCCAGTTCGCCCGGCTGGCCGTGCACTTCCAGGGAGTACGCGACCTGTACGCGCTCCAGGTGCCCGGATACGCCCCGGACGACAGCCTTCCGGACAACGCGGACGTCGTGGTGCGCATGTGGGCGGAATCCATCCGGGAGGCGGCCGGCGACGACCCGTTCGTGGTGATGGGCTACTGCGGCGGCGGCAACTTCGCGCACGCGGCCGTCTCGTACCTGGAGCGGAACGGGGTGCGCCCGGACGGCCTCGTCCTGCTGGACACGTTCCTGCCGGACAGCGACGTCATCGACGAGCTCGGCGGTCAGATGCTGGAGGGGATGTTCGACCGGGCGGAGGTGTACGGGCCCTTCAGCGACACGAGGATGACGGCCATGGGGCGCTACTACCGGCTCTTCAGGGAGACGGTGGTGGAGGACATCGAAACCCCCGTGCTCTTCCTCAGACCGGACACCCCCCTGCCCTCCGGGCCCGACGGCGAGCGCTCCAGGGAAGGCAACTGGCGGGCGTCCTGGCACCTGAAGCACGACCTGTGCGAGGTCCGCGGCGACCACCTCACGATGCTGGAGGGCGAGGCGGGGTCCATCGCGAAGGCCGTCGAGGAATGGCTGAAGCCGTCCGGCGGGCGTTCGAACGGCGCGTGAGCGGCGAACCACGCACATGCCGAGGGGAGCGCTGTCAGTGATCCTCGGCCGAGGGCTGACCAGAGCGGGGCCACCGGTGAGGGGGAGCGGGCGACTCCCCCTCCAGGAACCGGGCGATGCCGTCCAGCAGGCGCTGGAGGCTGAACTCGAAGATCTCCTCCAGGTCCGTGAGGACCTCCGGGCTGTTGCGCAGCGCGGCCTGCCGCGGATAGCGGTCGGCGCCCAGTTCCTCGAGGATCGCGGGCACCTTCACCGATCGCCACTGGCTGAGCGAGATCCCGCCGCCGCGCCGTTCGGACGCGATCTCGCTCACCCGCAGCAGGGCGAGCCCCTGTGCGATGCCGCTCACGCCCAGATAGATCCGATGGGTCATGACCGGGTCCAGGCCGAGGCCGTCGAACGCGCCCAGGCCGCGTTCGAAGCGGGCGAGCAGGCTGGGGACGAGCGGCGGCTGGACCGTCGCGATGACCTCGAGGACCCACGGGTACGTCGAGTACAGCGCCCACTCCCACCGCGCCGCGGCCTCCAGCTCGGCCCGCCAGCCTCGGAAGGCGTGGGGTTCGGTGTCGCCGCTTTCGCTGAACACCGCCTCGACCATGAGGTCGATCAGCGCGTCCTTCCCGTCGATGTAGTTGTACAGCGACATCACCTTGACGCCGAGCACGTTCGCGACGTGCCGCATCGACATGCTCTCCAGGCCCTCGGCGTTGGCGATCCGGATGGCGCTCCACACGATCCGCTCCCGGGACAGGCCGGCGTCGGTCCGCTGGGAATCGGCGCGCCCGCCGGTGACGGGCCGTGCGGGACGGGGCGGCGAAGGCCGCTCGTCCTTCTTCTCCCGCCAGGCTCCCTGGCCGGTCCGCGCGTCGAGGCGGGCCCGGTAGGCGCGGGCCTGGCACGAGCGCGAGCAGTAGCGGGGCTTGCGCCCGCGGGGAGGCACCGTGAGCTCTTTCCCGCACTGGACACACGTCAGCATGGTCGCCTGATTTCATCACGATCTTCCATTGTGATGAAATTATATCACGCGCCTGATGTGACGAAAAAAAGAGGCGGAGTGGTTGTGACGAAAATATCTTTCAAGAATGGGCGCCAGTCAGGAGATAATCGTGAGCAGCCATGACATGGAGCGCCAGCATGTCATGGCAGTAAATGTTTACTTGACAAGACCCTTTGGCAAGCTGACATATGGTGTACTGTAAATGTTACGTACACAGTATGAGAGGGGTGGAAATGGATATCGCCGAAAGAGGCGCCAAAGCGGGGTGGCGGGAGTGGACCGGCCTGGCGATCCTCATGCTGCCCGTACTGCTCATCTCCATCACGGTGACGGTGCTGTTCTTCGCGCTCCCGTCACTGACCGCCGAGCTGGAACCGAGCGGCACACAGCAGCTGTGGATCGTCGACATCTACGCCTTCCTGCTGGCCGGGCTGCTCATTCCGATGGGCAATCTGGGTGACCGGATCGGCCGCCGGCGATTGCTCCTGGTGGGCGCGGTGGTGTTCGGCCTCACGTCGGCCATCGCGGCGTACGCGCCCAGTGCCGAGCTGCTCATTGTGGCGCGTGGCCTGCAGGGGGCCGCGGCGGCGACGCTGATGCCGCCGACCCTCGCCCTCATCCGGGTGCTGTTCACCGACGGCCGCCAGCTCCACATGGCCATCGCCATCTGGGCCGCGATCTTCACCCTCGGCAGCGTGGCCGGGCCGATCGTCGGCGGGTGGCTGCTGGAGAGCTTCTGGTGGGGAGCGGTCTTCCTGATCAGCGTGCCGATCATGATCCTGTTACTCGCGCTCGGCCCGCTCCTGCCGGAATACCGCGACCCCAACCCCGGGAAGTTCGACATCCTCAGCGCGGTCCTCGTGCTGCTCGCCGCCCTGCCGATCGTCTACGCGGTGAAGATGGTCGCCGAGCAGAACTTCTCCGTGACGATGTGGATCAGCGCCGTGATCGGGCTGCTGTTCCTGACCCTGTTCCTGCAGAGGCAGCGCAAGCTGCCCGACCCCATGCTGGACCTGGCGCTCTTCCGCCGGCACGCGTTCACCGTGTCCCTGATCACCGCCACCCTCGCGGTGTTCGCCCTCGTCGGGACGTTCTATTTCATCACGCAATACCTGATGTCGGTGCTCGGGATGCGGCCGATCGTGGCCGGGCTGATGACCGTGCCGACGGCCGTCAGCTCGGCGGCCGGCTCGGTGCTCGGGGCGGCGCTCACCAAATGGTTCCGGCCCGGCACCATCATGGGCTCCGGCATGGTCTTCGGGGCGATCGGCTTCCTGCTGATCTCCCAGCTGAGCACGGACGTCAACCTGCCGCTGCTGTTCAGCGGGCTGTTCCTGCTGGGCTGGGGGATCGGATCGGTGCAGGCACTGGCCTCCACCATGGTGGTCGCCACGGCGCCGCCCGAGAAGGCGGGATCCGCCTCGGGGCTGTTCGAGTCCTCCACCGAGTTCGGGCAGGCGCTCGGAGCCGCCATCCTCGGCAGCATCGGGGTGGCCGTCTACCGCAGCACCCTCGCCGCGCAGCTGCCGCCCGGCGTCCCGCCCGACGCCGCCGCGGTGGCGCACGAGACCCTCGGTGGCGCGCTGTCGGTCGCCGCCGAGCTCCCTCGGGCGGTGGGCGAGGCCCTGGCCTCCGTGGCCCGCGACGCCTATGTAGACGGAATGCAGATCGCCGCTTTCGCCGGCGCGGTCATCATGCTAGTAATGGGGATTCTCGCGTTCATCAAGTTGCGCGAGGCGCAAAATCCTTCGTGATGCGTCCGGGGCGCGGCGTAAATGGGTGAGGCCGATGTACGGAAGACCGGACCAGAAAAGGGGGGATAGCACCATTGAGTACATGAGAGAATCCGGGCACTCTTCGAGGTATAGGCAAGAGTCTTCGCGAGACGAACGCGATTGATCCTCGGTGCGTTCGCGTCGGCAGGCACCGGTGCGGTGCCGCGACCGCGGGCCACCCTTATTGTCGGAGGGAAGTCGGAGACATGTACGACCAGAGCAGTCATACCTTTTTGAATTTGACGGGCTATGGCGTGGCACATGCGGCCGACTACCCGACTGACGATTTCCGGGAGAACAGCCGGGACGACTATCGGACGACCGTCGAGCAGACCGCCGCGTTTCTCGCCGCCGAGGCGGGGATCGACGGTTCGAGCACGGTGCTCGAGGTGGGCGACGACTGCGAATGCCTGCTGGTCTACCTGGCCCAGTGGTTCGGCTGCCGAGGCGAGGGGATCTTCGAGAGCGAGGAGTACGTCAGGTTCGCCCAGGATCTGTGCACCAACCAGCGGCAACGGCTGGACGTCGGCTTCCGGCGGGCCTCGGTGCTGGGACTTCCGTACGAGCCCGGCAGTTTCAGCCACGTCGTCAGCCACGGCGCGCTGCACAAGGCGCCGGACATGCCGCGCAGCTATGCGGAGATCCGCCGCGTGCTGCGCAGCGGCGGCATCTTCGCCTTCAGTGATTTCTACCGGCCGCGGACGAGGATCAGCGAGCGCACCCGGACCGAGGTCTACGACAAGTTCGGGTGGAACGACGGCTACACGCTTCTCGAATACCATTCCGCGCTGGCGGAGGCCGGCTTCGAAATCAGTTCGGTGGTCAATGTGACCGGCTTCCTCAGGCGGACGTTCGAGGGAAACGCGGAGGCGGCCCGGGCGCGAGCCGAACAGATGGCCGACGCCGCGGCCCGGGACAAGATGCTCGCCTTCTCCGCGTCCTGCGAAGAAGTGCAGTCCGCCATCGACCGGGGGGAGGTCGGCTGGGCCATCGTCGTCGTCCGCAAACGGGACGTACCCGAATGGGAAATCCCGCTCGATGAATGAAACCGGCCGTCACCCGGGCACGGACGCCGAGCCGGGAAGGTGCCGGGAATCCTCCGCGACGAGCACGTTTCCGTTCGACGTGCCGAGCTCTTTCGACGAGAACAGACGCGGAAGGTCGTTCCGGCCGTTCACCCCGAGTTTGCGATATATGCGCGTGAGGTGCTGCTCCACCGTACTGATGGTGATATGAGCTCTCGTCGCGATCTCCCGGTTCGTGTAGCCGAGCGCCGCCATCGAGGCGACCCGATATTCGGCGGGGCTCAGGGCGTTCTGGTCGTTGCCGGCGGCCATCGCGCCGAATTCGCTGTCGAACGCGTTCGCCACCGACCTGCGCAGGGGCTCGGCATGGCAACGCTGGCCGACCCGGTCCGCCTGCTGGCCGATGAGCCGGGCCTTGTCCGTCTCGCCCAGGGCGGCCAGGGAGTGGCTGAGGCGTGCCAGCGCGTGCGCCAGCTCCATCTTGTGGCCGGAGTCCTGGAGCATGTCGACGGCTTTGCGCAGCAGCGGCGGCCGGCGTCCGACCTCCTCGGCCGAGGCCAGCACCATCAGCGCGAACCCCCGGATCCGGGGACTGTGGCCGTGCGGCGTGGCATGGTGCAGCTCGAGGAACTTCCGGGCGCGGGCGTTGTTCTTCAGCACGACCGAGACCCCGGCCGCCCCGAGGCGCCACGGGACGAGCAGCGGCGTGTCGACCTCCCAGGACCGCATCAGCGTGCCGCACTTCAGGAAGTCGCTGAGGCCCGCGTGCGCCTGGCCGACCGACGTTCTGTAGTGGCCCCGCGCGAAGAGGTAGTGCAGCCCGTACCGGGTCTGGTAAACGGTTTCAGGCAGGGGATGACGGAGGTACTGTTCGGCCTTCTGATACTCGCCCATCTCGGTGTGGGCCTCGATGAGGCTGGCCAGCGGGAGCGCCGCGAGCACGCCCAGGCTCCTGGGGGGCAGGGTGCGCAGGGAGAGCTCGCCCCATTCGACGGCCTCCAGCATCTCTCCCTTGTGCTCGGCGATGTGCGCGCGGAAGGCCGCGAGCACGCTCAGCCACGTGGGCGAGTTGCGCCGCTCCGCCACCGCGTACAGGTTCTCGACGAGGGAGGCCGCCTCGTGGGTGCGGTCCGAATAGACGAAGCAGAACAGGGCCGCCTCGACCAGCTCGATGTTGCAGCCTTCGAGCTGGACGGAGTGCAGGACCTTCTCCGCCGTCCGCAGGGCCGCCTCGGTCTCGCCGTCGCGCAGGTTGGCGGCGAGCGCGGAGATCGTCCGCGCGTACGAATGGGCCGGGTGCCGTTCGCTGCCCTCGCGTAAGGGGGAGGGCTTGTGCGTCCCCCGCAACCGGTGCAGGACCGGGGGGTGGGTGCTGGCCAGCCAGTGGTCGGCCGCGAGGCGCCACGCGTGGGCTCCGCCCGCCTCCTGGCCATCGCCCTGCTCGGCCTGCTCCAGCAGCGCGAACATCTCCTCGGCCTCGTCGTACTGGCCGTGCCAGAGCATGCACGTGAGCAGCCAGTGCACGTCCCTGGCGGGCAGCCGGCCGTCCCGCGCGGCCTGCACGAGCATCGGGAGGTACATGGTGGCGGTGGAGGGGTTGATCCGCCAGGTGGCCTTGGCCAGCGCCAGGGTGACCTGGATCCGTTCGTCCGTCCCGGAGCACAGGTCCGCCGCGTACCGGAGGTACCGCACGGCGAGCTCGTACTCGTCGGTGGCCAGCGCCTGGTCGGCGGCCTCCCGCAGCACGTCCAGGGCCCAGGGCTCGTGCTTGGCGCCGGCGGCGACGAGGTGGTCGGCGATCACGGTGGGCTGTACGCCGGTCGCGTGCAGCAATTGGGCGGCGCGTGCGTAGAGCTCTTTGAGGAGGTCC
The DNA here is from genome assembly GCF_040610775.1 of Nonomuraea sp. NPDC003709. Taxonomy (NCBI): domain Bacteria; kingdom Bacillati; phylum Actinomycetota; class Actinomycetes; order Streptosporangiales; family Streptosporangiaceae; genus Nonomuraea; species Nonomuraea sp. NPDC003709. The sequence continues at coordinate 6,997 of NZ_JBEXMW010000054.1, forward strand.
GGTTCCATGGAGTCCAGGACGGCCTCCCTGGCGGCGGGGTGGCGGAAGCCGTCCATGCCCAGCAGGCCGATCTCCGCCAGCCATTCCAGGGTGCGGACCACGGCCGGCTGCTTGATGTGCAGCATCTCGGCCAGCAGCGGGGGAGAGGCCGACGCGTCCAGCACCGCGGCGGCGCGCAGGACCCGTAGGGGGGTGCTGCCGATGCGGTTCAGCAGCGTACGGACGGATCCGGAGAAGCCGTCGTCGATCACCAGGCCGGTCCCGTCGCCGCCCGCGTTCTCCCGGTCCTCGATCAGCGAGCGCACCAGGAGGGCGTTTCCGCCGCTGACCTGGTGGATCGCCTCCGCCAGCGGATCGTCCGGCTCGGTCCCGAGGCGGACCTGCGCGATCCGGGAAATGGTGCCCGACGAGTACGGCGCCACCTTGATGCGGCGGCACTGCGGATGGTGCATGAGATCGCTCTGAATTCTGAGCGGCACCCCGTCCGGTCCTTCGTTCACCGTGAAGACCATGAAGACGTTCGCGGAATGGAGCCGGTTTATGAAATGCAGGAGAATGTCCAGCGAAACCGAATCCGCGTATTGCACGTCCTCGATGGTTATCAATACCGCGCCGTGCCGCGCGTGGTTGGTGATGATCTCCCACAGGCCGTGCGTGACGCCGATCCAATTGAGGTCTTCCGGCCGGATCCCGCGCGGTCCCGCGTTGAATACGGCCTCCTGCAGAAGTTTCAACGCGGGGGGCATCTCACCCAGTGCGGCACTCAGGCTCTGCGAAACCTGGTGGATGACGCCCAGTGAGATGTTCTGCTCGTTCCGTAGGCAGATGGCGCTCAGATGAGTGGCGCCCGACCGCACCGCCGAATCGGCGAAGGCGTGCAGCACCCGGCTCTTGTCGAACCCTGGAGGGCCGGTTATCATCGCAATTCTTCCCCAACCATGCTCACTCTCCGCGAGCATGGTATTGAGGAGGGTGATTTCTGATTCGCGTTCGGCGAACTGCATCGACTCTCCTTCACCTGTTTGGTCGTAGAGGAAGCTCGGTCAGGAAGCGGACCGGGAGCAGTCCAGGGATCTTCGATCGCCGACTTCGTCACGTTCGAGCCGAGGTTTTCGGCGTGGCGTGGAAGACGCCCGGCCCCTCTCGCCCGCGGGCGGTGAAGGTGTGGCCGGCCGCCCGGAGGCGGCACGGTGGCCGTGCTTCGGCGTGGCGGCGGGTGACGGCGGTCTGCCGAGCCGCGACCGCAGGTCCTCGCGTGAGCCGGCCCCGGACCGGGACGGCTCGATGTTCGCGCAGCTCGAAGCCAGGGCGGAGCCTGTCAGGATCCGCCCGCCGGGTCCGGGTGACGGACGTCCGAGGCGCGACGTGGTGCCCGCGCTCGAGTCGCGGGATACGGCCGGACCCCCGCCGGAGCGGGCACCGCCCGGCGTGCGGTCCGCCGCTTCCGGGAAGCGGACGGCGCGCACGACAAGGCCGCCACCGCCGGCGGCCGAGCCGGGGCGGTGGTCCGGTAGCTGGACGGCGTCCACCGGCGGGCGGTCGCCATGGGTGAGAACGGAAAGGATTCCCTGCCCCCTTTGAAGTCGATGACCCGCGGCCACGCTACGACCGGGTGGCAGAACGCCATCCGGCGGCGCGGCCGCCCGGCAGGGAAAACATGGGCGGCGACGCGGGGACGGGTTTCCCGTGGTTCACCGCGATTTCACTGACAATCCGATAAAGATTGAGTGCGACAGCGCCTTTCGCGCTCTCGCCTGCGCCCGTGAATTCCTGTAACATGTGCGGCCACGTCTCCATCATGCGTATCAGCGGCTTGCGTAGCCGGTGTGCTGCGAAAACACACCGTCCGGCAGACCTTGCACCCCGACCGAATCGCAAACGGGCGCCAAACCGTCACGGTAATGTTGTACGCCGGTCCGAGTCAAGGAAAGGCCGCCTTGACGGCACGGCACCGGACAGGCGTGGATCACTGTAGTCCGGAATGCCAATAGCCGTAAACCGAGGGCCGCATGATTCTCCGCCGCAACGGTGCTCAACTGGGGCGATGAAGCCCATCTCTTTTCGGGCGGCCGTTTTCTGGAACGTACCAAATAGGACGGCGGTAATCCGCCGCAACCGCTCCTCTTGCGACGTTGTCGCATCTGGAATCTCCGGAAACCCTCGCAGGTGAACAGTCCTCCTGCCCCCGAGGTTGTGAACATTGCACAGAATTCCAAGATCATCTATGGCGTGAGTTGGCCGTCCTGGTCGCGGGCCGGGAGGGCCGGCGGGATCCGCCGCTGCTGGGGGCCTACGCGGCCCCAGGACCCCTAGATAGGGGTGGCATAGGGGGTCAGCTCGCCGGGGCCCGAGCGTAGCTTCGGAATCGGCCTGGCCGGCTTCCGGTTGCACGCGCATGCGTCCCGGCTGCCGGAGAATTCCTTTCCCCGGCTCGGGGCTGGAGGCACATATTGAACGGGTTGATTTCCACGGCGTATTCTCCGCGGCCGCGGCTCATCCACGAACTGCTGGACGAGGCGGCCGCCATGAATCCGGACGGGATCGCGGTGCGCGACGCCCGCGGCGGCTGGAGCTATCGGCGGGTCGTCGAGCTCAGCCGCGCTTTCGCCGCCTGGCTGGCGGCCACGGGCGTCGAACCCGGCGACCGGATCATCGTGCAGCTGCCCAACCTGCGCGAGACCGTCCCCATCCTCTACGGCGCGTCGCGGCACGGTGTCGTCTTCGTGCCCCTGAACCCCGGGATGAAGGCGTACCACCTGCGGTCCGTCATGGAGGACTCCGAGCCCAAGCTGGTCATCGGGGCCGGCGAGGCACTGCGGGAGACCGCCCACGTGCCCGTCCACGGGATCGACGAGCTCTGGAGGGAAGTGGAGGCGTTCGCCGGACGCCCCGTCCCGGGCGGTCCGGCCGAGGTCCGGCCGCAGGACGTCGCGGTCCTGATGTACACCTCCGGCAGCACGGCGGCGCCCAAGGCGGTGGTGGGCCCGCACGCGCAGGTGACGTTCGCGGCGTCGGCCATCAACGCCGTGCTCGGCTACCGTCCTGGGGACGTCGTCTTCTGCCGGTCGCCGATGTCCTTCGACTACGGCCTCTACCAGATCTTCCTGTCCGCACTCGGCCACGCGGAGCTGGTGCTGGCGGGTGAAGGGTCCGACCTGGCGCTGCTGAGCCAGTTGCAGGGGTGCGGCGCGACCGTCGTGCCGATGGTGCCCTCGCTGGGCGCCATGCTCACGACCCTGGGCAGGCGGGCCCCCGGCTCCGTGCCCACCGTGCGGATGTTCACCAGCACCGGCGCCGCGCTGCCGGCCTCGACCATCGAGGGCCTGCGCGAGTGCTTCCCCGGCGCCCGGGTGGTGCGGATGTACGGGGTCACCGAGTGCAAACGGGTCACCATCATGGAACCGGAGCTGGAGCGGGAACGTCCCGACTCGGTCGGCCGCCCCCTGCCCGGCACCCGCGTGCTGATCCTCGGCGACGACGGCACGTCGCTGCCCGCCGGTGAGACCGGGGAGATCGTGGTGGCCGGGCCCAACGTGATGGCGGGATACTGGCGCGCCCCCGAACTGACCGCCCGCGTCTACCGCCGCGACGCGGCCACCGGCGAGACCCGCCTGCACACCGGCGACTACGGTTTCCTCGACGAGGACGGCTACCTCTACTTCGAGGGCCGGCGCGACGACATGTTCAAGCGCAAGGGCACCCGGATGAGCACCATCGAGATCGAGGCCGCCGCGATGGACATCCCGGGCGTCCGGGCCGCCGCGGTGGTGCCTCCCGGCGAACGGCACGATCTCGCGATCATCGTCGAGGGCGACCTCGCCCCCCACGTCGTCCTGCGCGAGCTGGCGCACCGCCTGGAGGCCGCGAAGGTGCCCGCGATCTGCCGCGTCCTGCCCTTCTTCCCTCTCACCCTCAACGGCAAGAACGAGCGCAAGGACCTCGTACGGTTCCTTGAGGAGACACCCTGAGGTGTCCTCGGGGGACCGGGGCGGGCTCGGGCCTGGGGAAGGCTTTGCCTCCCGCCGGGAGACGCCGCGGGCCGCTCCCGCTAGCGTGAGAAGTGCTTCATGCGCCGTACTGGCGCTTCCCGGGAGCCCCATGTCGACGCTCCGTCAGCCCGCATCCGCTGGGCGCTCATCACCTCACGGAGTGATCTCTGATGCTCGAACGCCTGCTCGTCGCCGCCACCCTGGTGGCGTCCGCGCTCATCGGTTCGGTCTCGCTCTCCGCCCCATCGACCGGTACGGCCGCCGCCGCCACGGTGGCGCAGGCCCCGGCCGCGATCCCGCCCGCCCCGGTCCCTCCGGATGACGACGACGGGTAGGAGGTCTGTCGCCGCACCGGCATCCGTCGCCCCGCGAGGCCGCTCCTCGCGGGGCGATCCCGTTCTCCGGCCCCGGGTTGCGCGGAGTTTGTGTACGACGTAAGCTTACGTGGTACACAAACTCCGGCCCGGGAGGTCTCCGTGACCACGATCGCCATCGCACTCCCTCTCCTCTGGCTGGCCTGGCTGGCCCTGACCGAGTGGGTGCCGATGTTCCCGCTCAACGACCTGAAGCCCGGCAACCTGCGGCCACGGCTGCTCGCCGCGTCGATCAACTACCCGTTCCCGCTGCTCATCGCCGCCGGCATCGCCCTGCGCCAGCCATGGTCGCTGATCGCCGCGTCGGCGTTATGCGGGCTGATCCTGGCCGGGCACCTGGCCAATTGGTGGCTGCCGTACTTCGGGCTGAGCTCCGAAGCCCAGCGGCAGGTCTACGAGCGCGACTACGCCCGCACCCTCAAGATCCTGCCTGCGGACGGGCACGCGGTCGTCCCCGACGTCCAGCACATGATCGTCGGACTGCTCAGTCTGGTCATGCTCGGCACCACGCTGGCTGTCACACTGGCCACATGAGCACCAAGCCACCACGCGGCCGGGGCGGGCGGCCGCCCCAGCTGACCACCGAGCAGATCGTCACCGCGGCCATCGCCCTCCTCGACGAGGAGGGCCTGGACGCGGTGACCATGCGGGGCATCGGCGCCCGCCTCGGGGTGGCCGCGATGTCGCTGTATCGGCATGTGCCCAATCGCGACGCCATTCTGGCCGCGATCGTCAATCGCCTGTTCGCCACCGCGCTCGCCGGGTTCGAGCCCGGCCCGACGTGGACGGATGCGGTGACGCGGTTCGCCGTGGCGTACCGGCGCATGCTGCTCGACCACCCGCACGCCGTGCCGCTGCTGGCCACCTACCCGGTCGACGTCGAAAGCTCCCTGCCGCTGCTGGCGGGTGTGCTCGACCGCTTCACCGCCGCCGGCATCGAGCAGGACGAGTCCCTGATCGTCATCCAGTCCGTCGGCGTCTACGTGCTCGGCCACGCCCTCGCCCAGGTGGGCACGCCGCCCGGCTCCGACGCGCCCGCTCCTCCGCCCGGCCCCGCCGCACTCGACTTCTACGAACGGTGGTTCACCACGGGGCTGGACGCCATCGTCACGGGCTTCGGGCAGCGGCTCCGTCCCCAGTAAGGACCTTGGGCGCGCTCGACGCCCTCTGATTCAGAAGGCGTTGACGAGGACGACGTAGGCCGCGGTGCCGATCCCGACGCTCAGGATCGTCCGGCGGCCGAACGCGAGATGGACGCCCGCCGTGACGGCGACCGCGAGCAGCGCGTACAGCGTCGCGCGCGGCTCAGCGGCGATGGTGCCGTGCAGGGCGGTCACGGCGAGGATGGCGAGGATGCCGACCGGCATCCACACCGAGAGTTGCCGCACGATCGCCGAGCCGCGCAGCGTGCGCAGCACCGCGAAGGGGACGGCGCGCAGCGCGAGGGTGATGGCGAAGACGATCGCGAGGACGGCGACGAGGTAGGCGGTGCTAGGCATCGGCGGCCTCCGGGGCGGATCGGCGGGCGGTGAGCGCGTGCCGGACCAGCAGCAGCGCCACGAACAGCAGCAGCGCGGTGAACATGGCGACCCCCGGGGTGAGGACGAGCGCGACGGCCACGCTCGCCCCCGCCAGCAGCACCGAGGGGATCTCCCGGCGGGAGCGGAACGCGTCCAGAGTGAGCACGGTGAACAGGGCGCACAGGGCGAACTCCAGGCCCTTGATCGGCGCGGGCAGAGCCGCTCCGACGGCCACGCCGACCAGGCCGCCGCCGACCCAGTAGGTCTGGCAGGCGAGCTGCATCGCCAGCAGCCGGGGCGCCGAGCGCTCCGCCACGGGCAGCGAGGCGTTGACGGCGTAGGCCTCGTCGATCATCGCGTAGACGGCGTACGCCTTGGCCAGCCGGTTCCTGACCAGGTGGAGCGGGAAGGAGAAGGCGTAGAAGACGTGCCGGAAGTTGACCACCAGGACGGTCAGCGCGACGGCGGCGAGCGGCGTGACGCTCGCCATCATGCCCACCAGCAGCAGTTCGAGCGATCCGGCGAACGCGGCCAACGACAGGGCGGGGGCCAGCCACCAGGAAAGGCCGGCCTGGACGACCAGCAGGCCGAGGGCGATCCCCAGCGGGAAGATCCCCAGCCCCGCGGAGAAGGAGTCGCGTACCCCCGCGATGATCTGCTCCTTCCGGGTGGTCGGGGGTGGAGCGGTTATCTGGGACGAAAGCACATCTTGCACCCCTCCATGGTCTCGCAGAACACGCGACATGTGGTTGCGAACATTGCTCCCAGAGGCCCTGACAGTGCAATCTTCTCTCATGGATGCGACCGACCGAGCAATCATCGCCGAGCTGGAACGGGACGGGCGGCTGACGAACGTGGAGCTGGCCCAGCGGGTCGGGCTCACCCCCGGCCCGTGCCTGCGGCGCGTCCAGCGGCTGGAGGCCGAGGGCGTCATCCGCGGTTACCGGGCGGTCATCGATCCCGCCGCCGTGGGCCGGTCGTTCGAGGTCCTGGTCGACCTCACCCTCGACGCCCAGGACGCGGAGACCGTCGAGCGCTTCGAGCAGACCCTGGCGCGGGCCGCGGAGGTCGTCGAGCTGCGGCGGCTGTTCGGCAGCCCCGACTACTTCGTCCGCGTGGCCGTCGCCGACCTGGCCGCCTACGAGACCTTCCTCAGCACGTACGTCATGACCATCCCGCGGATCAGGAACGTCACCTCGCACTTCACGATGAAGAACGTCAAACCGGCCCCCTAGCCTCTAGGACACCTGGTCCAGCCGGGCGAACTGCTCGTCGGTCAGCGTGAGACCCGCCGCCGCGACGTTCTCCTCCAGGTGCGCCACGGAGGTCGTGCCGGGGATGGGGAACATGGCCGGCGAGCGGCGCAGCAGCCAGGCCAGGGCGGTCTGGGCCGGAGACGCCCCGATCTCGGCCGCCACGGTGGCCACGGGGCCGCCGGCCTTGGCGTGGTCGCCGACGGCGATCGGGAAGAACGGGACGAACGCGATCCCGTGCTCGCCGGCGAAGTCCACGACCTTCTCGTGGGTGCGGTCGGTGAGGTTGTAGAGGTTCTGGACGGCGGCGACGGGGGCGATCCCGCGTGCCTCCTCCAGCTGGTCCACCGTCACCTCAGACAGGCCGATCTGGCGGATCTTGCCCTCCTCCCGCAGTTGCGCCAGGGCGCCGACCTGGTCGGCGAGCGGGACCTGAGGGTCGACGCGGTGCAGGTAGTACAGGTCGATCACGTCGCGGCGCAGGCGGCGCAGGCTCAGCTCGGCCTGCTGGCGCAGGTACTCGGGGCGCCCCAGCGGGATCCACTCCTCGACGCTCGGCCGGGTCACGCCGCCCTTGGTGGCGATCACGACGTCGTCGGCGTAGGGGTGGAGGGCTTCGGCGATGAGTTCCTCGTTCGCGCCCAGCGCGTAGGCGTCGGAGGTGTCGATGTGCCGTACGCCGAGCTCGACCGCGCGGCGCAGGACGGCCAGGGGGCCCTGCCGGTCGGCGGGTGCCTCCCAGATCGTGCCGTCGGCCGACAGCCGCATGGCGCCGAAACCGATGCTGCCCACTTCCAAGTCGCCAATTTTCATGATTTCTCCCTAAGGTTGAGCGTTCAAGTGTGGACGCTACACCTCAAAGGTTGAGAGTTCAAGCTAGGATGGGCGGCGTGGAAGCACGGTGGCTCGACGACGACGAGCAGCGGACCTGGCGGGCATATCTGTGGACGACCCGGTTGCTCGGCGACGCCCTCGACCGGCAGCTGCAACACGACGCCGGGATGCCGTACACGTACTACATGATCCTGGCGACGCTCTCGGAGGTCCCCGAGCGGCGCATGTCGATGACCGACCTGGCCGCGCAGGTCTACTCCTCGCTCAGCCGCCTGTCCCACGCGGTGGCGCGGCTGGAGGAGCGCGGCTGGGTGCGGCGGTCGCCGCACCCCGACAACCGGCGGGTGACCATGGCCGAGCTGACCGACGACGGCTTCGCCGCACTCGCGCAGGCGGCGCCCGCGCACGTGGAGGAGGTGCGCAGGCGCTTGTTCGACCCGCTCACCGGCGAGCAGGTGGCCCAGCTGCACGGCATCCTGCGGGCGCTGTGGAAGGGGCTCGATCCCGAGCCGGGCGGGGCGTATCCCGGGGTCTTCGGCCCCGAGGCGTGAATCAGCGAGGGATCAGCGCGCTGCGGGGGCTTGGAGCAGGCGCTCCTCCTCGGCGGTCCGGTCGTCGTACGCGGTGCGGGCGTCGGAGATCTCCCGCTGGTGCTCCTCGGTCCAGACGACCAGCGACTTGATCACCTCGTGCAGCGAGAAGCCGAGCGCGGTCAGCTCGTACTCCACCCGCGGCGGCACCACCGGATAGACGGTGCGGGTCACGAGCCCGTCGCGCTCCAGCTGGCGCAGCGTCACGGTGAGCATGCGCTGGCTGACCCCGTCGATGGCACGGCGCAGCTCGGAGAAGCGCATCGTACGGCGGTCGAGCAGGGCGATGACCAGCAGCGACCACTTGTCGGCGACGCGGTCGAGGATCTTCCGCACGTCGCAGTCGGCCCGGGTGTCCCACTGGACGACCTGGTCGTCCATGGTTCCCGTGCAGTAACCGAGTGCCTTTGAAGTGCCGTCTTCCATTGCTTCCCCATGGTCACGCAAGATTCCCTTGTTACGAAAAATAACCATAGGAGTCGTTCCTGTGTCCACAACCACGCACTCTTCTTCGCCGTCGTTGCGCATGACCCCCAAGGCCTGGGGGATGCTGTTCGTCCTGTGCGGCGCGATCTTCCTCGAGGGGATCAACGTCGCGATGCTCAACGTGGCCCTGCCCGCCATCCGGGCCGACCTCGGCCTGTCCACGGGTGAGCTGCAGTGGGTGATCAGCGCCTACGTCCTGGGCTACGGCGGGTTCATGCTGGTCGGCGGCCGGGCGGCCGACCTGTTCGGCCGCCGCCGGATGTTCCTGGCCTGGCTGGCGATCTTCCTCGTCGTCTCCGCCCTGGGCGGGCTGGCCAGTGAGGGCTGGATGCTCATCGCCGCCCGTTTCGTGGCGGGCGTCGCCGCCGCGGTCATGACCCCCGCCGGGTTGTCCATCATCACCACGAGTTTCGAGGAGGGGCCGCGGCGCAACCAGGCGCTCCTGGTGTACTCGGGCACCGCCGCCGGCGGTTTCTCCCTCGGGCTGGTGCTCGGCGGCCTGCTCGCCGCCGTGGACTGGCGCTGGGTGCTGTTCGCGCCGGCGGTGCTGGCCCTGATCATCCTGGTCCTGGCGGTGCCGCTGATCCCGGCCAGTCCCATGGAACGTTCCCAGGAGCGCAGGCTGGACGTGGCGGGCGCGGTGACCATCACCGCCGCCATCATGCTGCTGGTGCTCGGCGTCGAGCGCGCCGCCCACGTGGGCGCCGGGTGGACCGCCGGCGCGCTGGTCACCGGGCTGGCCCTGGTCGCGCTCTTCCTCGTGATCGAACGCCGCTCCGCCGCTCCGCTGGTGCGCCTGGGCGTCTTCCGCTCCGCGCCGCTCGTCCGCGCCAACCTCGCGGGGCTGCTGTTCTCCGGGGCCTTCTTCGGCTTCCAGTTCATCGCGGTCCTGTATCTCCAGGAGGTGCGCGGCTGGACCTCGCTGCAGACCAGCCTGGCCATGCTCGCGGTCGGCGCGGACGCCGTCCTCGCCCCGACCCTGACCCCGCGGCTGGTCAACCGGTTCGGCAACGCGAGGGTCATCCTGGCCGGGCTGCTGTTCGCCGTGCTCTCGTACGTGTTGTTCCTGCCCATCGGCATGGACACCGTCTATCTCGCGATGTTCCCCACCATGATCATCCTGGGGGTGGCGTTCGCCCTCGCGTACGGTCCGCTCACCATCGTCGCCACCGACGGCGTCGACGAGAGCGAGCAGGGCCTGGCCGGCGGGCTGCTCTACACCTCCTTCCAGTTCGGCGCGGCGCTCGGGCTGGCGGCCAGCACCACGGTGATCGTGGCCGTGGCGGACGCGGGGGACCTGCTCGGCGCCTACCGCACCGCGCTCGCCGTGCCGATCGCCGCCGCGGCCCTGGCCGTCGTGGTCAGCGCTTTCGGCCTGCGGAAGGGAGCCGCGCGATGACGTCGTTCGCGGAGATCGAGGCCGAGTTCAACGCCATCGTCGGCGCCACCGTGTACGCCACCATGGTCACCGTGGACGCCCGCAACCGCCCGCGCACCCGGGTGCTCATCCCCATCTGGGAGAACGTGGACGGGCGGCCGCTGGGCTGGCTGGCCACCTACCGGACCCCGGTCAAGGCGGCCCACCTGGCCGGCAACCCGCACACCTCGTTCTCGTACTGGAAGCCCGGCAACAGCTCGGTCGCCGTCGACGCCGTGGCCGCGTGGGTGGACGACCTGGACGTGCGGCGGCGCGTGTGGGACCTCTACCGCGCCACCAGCCCCCGGGGCGCCGGGTACGACCTGGGCGCCTTCTGGCGCTCGCCGGCCGACCCCAAGCTGCACGTCCTGCGCCTCGACCCCTTCCGGGTCCAGGTCATCCGCGGCATGGACCTGCGCAGCCGCATCTGGACGGCCGGCTGAGCGGGCGGGTCAGGCGTGGCTGACGATCACCTTGCCGAAGCCGCCGCCTGACCCGCAGTAGGCGAAGGCGTCGGGCACCTGCTCGAACGGGAACACCCGGTCGATCACCGGGCGCAGCCGGTGCGCCTCGACGGCCCGGTTCAGCTCGAGGAAATGGGCCCGGCTGCCGGTGGCGATCCGGCGCAGCACCGAACCGGCCATGAACAGGGTGGCGGGGTCGACCGGTGTGGCTCCTTCGGCGCCGGAGAGCCAGTAGCCGACGAAGGCGACCTCGCCGCCGGCCGAGACGGACCGCAGCGACTGCTCCAGCGGCCCCGTCGCGTCGACGACGCGATCGGCTCCCCGGCCGTCGGTCAGCGCGTGCACCTCCTTCCACCAGGCCGGGTTCTCCCGGTAGTTGATCACCTCGTCGGCTCCGAGCGCCTTCAGCCGCTCGGCCTTGGCGGGGCCGGACGTGGTCACGATCACTCTGGCTCCGGCCAGCTTGGCGAAGAGCAGCACGAACAGCGACACGGCGCCCGACCCGAGCGTCAGCACGGTCGTGCCGGCGTGCGGGGCGCCGCCGGAGGTCAGGGAGTTCCACGCGGTCACCGCCGCCAGCGGCAGCGCCGCGGCCTCCTCGTACGACAGGTGCTCGGGGATGGGCACGACGCCGTCCTCGCTCAGCAGCGCGTACTCGGTCAGCACGCCGTCGATCATGGTGCCGAGCTGGGCGGCGTCCTCGCGCCGGAACGGGCCGTCCAGCCAGCGCGGGAAGACGGTGGCCGCCACCCGGTCACCCGGCCTGACCCGGGTGACGTCCGCGCCGACCGCCACGACCTCTCCCACTCCCTCGCAGCCGGGCACCACCCCGGGGGTGACCGGCAGGGGATAGTCTCCGGACAGCACGCGCAGGTCGCGGAACCCGAGGGAGTTCGCGCGGATCCTGACCACGACCTGCCCGCGCCCGGGTTCGGGCTCGTCGCGGTCGTGCAGCGTCAGCCCGTCGAGGCCACGTCCGGGCACGAGGCGGTAGCTCTTCATCTGATGTCCTTTCCGGATCCGCATGAGTGGGCACGATCGTGCGGGGCGGCCAGGGCGGCCGGCAATTCCCCGGGGGGAATCGCGGACGCGCACGGCGACCGGATAGAACAGAGCGGTGAGCAGCACAACCATGGAGAACGGCGTCGGCACGGAGCTGAGACGCTGGCGCGGGCTTCGCCGGGTCAGCCAGCTCGAACTGGCCACGCTGGCCGGCACGACCCAGCGCCATCTGAGCTTCATCGAGAGCGGCCGTTCCCGGCCGGGGCGCGCGATCGTGATCCGGCTGGCCGAGTCGCTCGGGCTGTCGCTGCGGGAGCGCAACGACCTGCTCACCGCGGCCGGCTACGCGCCGGTGTTCGCCGAGTCGGGGCTGGAGGAGTCGGCGCTGCGGCCGGTCCGCGCCGCGCTCGAACAGATCCTGTACGGCCACCTGCCGTATCCGGCCCTCGTCATCGCGCCGTACGGCCGGGTGGTGGCGGCGAACGACGCCGTCGAGGTGTTCACCGAGGGCGCGGCGCCCGAGCTGCTCGAACCGCCGGTCAACATGCTGCGGCTCATGCTCCATCCGGACGGGATGGCCCCCAGGGTGCGCAACCTGGGCGAATGGGGCCGGCACATCATCGAGAACCTCCGTGCCCGAGCCCGCCGGAGCCCGGACCCGCGCCTGGAGGACTTCGCCGCCGAACTGGCCGGGTACGTCCCCCAGGCGCCGGTCGGGCCCGAGCATCTCGGTTTCTCCGTCCCCATGAGGCTGGCCTCGGCGGACGGGGAGCTACGCCTGATCACGACGCTGACCTCGTTCGCGACGGCGACCGACGTCACGCTCGCCGAGCTGCACCTGGAGGCGTTCCTGCCCGCCGACCAGGCCACCGCCGAACTGCTCCGGCGCCGGGCCGAGCGGTGAGGTCAGCTCACCGAGAGGCGGTCGACGTTGGGGCCGCCGTTAGACGTGGTGGCGGTGGCTCTGATCTTGTTCACCCCCTGGGCGAGGTCGGCGGTCAGGGTGACGGTCTGCCAGGTGGTCCAGGCGCCGGTGCCGGTGAAGTCGCGGGTGACCGAGGTGCCGTTGACCGCGATGGTCATCGGCCGGTTGGCCGTGGTGCCGTTGGCGAAGCGGAGCTCCAGGGTGACCGGCCCGGCCGTCGCGGCGTTCACCGTCCACTCCACATAGCTGCCCGTCACGTTGTCGTAGTTCACGAACCCCGTTCCGGTGTAGCCCGCGTGGTTGGACTCCGCCACGCCCTGCGAGATCGTCGCGTCCTCCGCCTGGTAGACGGCGGGGCCGCTGCCGGTGGTCTCGGTGACGGCGTTCGACGGTGCTGAGGAGTTGCCCGCCGCGTCGTGGGCCTTGACCGTGAAGGTGTACGGCGTGCCGGCCGCCAGGCCGGAGACCGTGGCGGTGGTGCCGGTGACCGTCGTGGCCAGGGCGGTGCCGTTGTAGACGTCGTAGCCGGTGACGCCGACGTTGTCGGTGGAGGCGTCCCAGGCCAGCGTGACGCTGGACGAGGTCTTGCCGGTGGTGCGCAGGTTGCCGGGCACGGACGGGTTCTGGGTGTCGGGCGGCCCGGTCGGGACGGTGAGGGTGGCGGTGTTCCACCCGGCCACTCGTACGCTCGGCGAACCGGTCAGGTCGGAGGCCCGGTACGTGGCGGTGAGGGTCTTGGATTCCCCCGGCCAGAGGCTGATCGCGTTGTCCGACCACTGGATCGGCAGCACGGGCTTGCCCGCCGCGTCCACCACGTCGGCGTCCAGCATGAAGGCGGGGACGGCGCCGGTACCGGTGTTCTTGATCGTCACGGTGACCGTGCCGGGGGAGGGCGCGGAGGCGGTGGCGGTGATCGGGGTCTGGGCCAGGCCGTTGAGGCCGGTCAGGTTGGCGTAGCGGGAGGTCGGGACGTAGTACCAGTCGTTGTTCGCCCAGTCGATCACGTCGTCCGAGGTGGACAGGGCGTAGACGTTGCGGTCGATCTCCTGGCCGTCGCGCAGCAGCGTCAGCCGTACCAGGTAGGTCGTGGAGAGACCGCTGACGGCCGGTACGGTCACCGCGGTCGCCTTGCCCCCGTCGGCGGGGACGCTGACCGTCGCGGTGTTGCTGTACTTGGCGGATCCGTCCGTGTTGAACACGTCCGTCTTGACGGTCAGGCCCGAGGCGGCCGAGACGCCGGAGTTGACCACGACGACGGACTTGTTGTCGTACGAGTACTGCACGTGCAAGGGCTTGTTGGCCTCGCGGGCGCCCCAGTAGGAGCCGCCCTGGTCCAGGTAGTAGTCGAAGAGCTGCCAGTGGAGCGAGGACCAGCCGCTGTTGAGCATCCAGTAGATGACGCCGGTGGACGGGTTGCTCGAGTCGGTGAAGTTGCGGCCGTAGGCCTCGAACTGCGCTCGGACCGCCTCGTACTGGGCGAGCTGCGCCTTCTTCATGTAGTCCGTCAGGCCGGACGGGACGCCGTACCTGCCTCTGAGGGCGTTGTGGTAGATGGTCAGGTCGTCGAAGGTGCTCGACGGCGAGCGGTGATACTGCGTCGCGCTCGGGCTCTGCCAGAGCGAGTCGATCTGCGCGGAGGTCATCATCCGCTTGAGCGAGTCGAGCGTCGGGACGTCGGGGCCGGCGCCGGTCTCGGAGTTGAAGCCGAACGCCCCGCCTTCGCGCTTGTTGTACCAGTAGCTCGGCGGCACCCAGTCGTACGGGCCGGGCATCTTCATGCCCGAGTTGCCCAGTTGCGGGCTGGACTTGTCGGAGGCCACGGACACGATCGGGAGCTGCCACTCGGCCGCGGTGAGGGCGTCGAGGTAGTTGGTCTCCTTCTGGGCCGGCGGCGGGTTGTCCGAGCCGATCAGGAACGAGATCACGCTGGGGTGGTTGCGCAGCCGGGTGGCCTCCGCCTGCATGGACGCCTTGGCGATCGGATAGTCGGAGCTGCTGAAGGAGCCCTCCCACTTGTCGCAGCACTCCCAGCCGGGCAGGGTCAGGATGCCGTACTTGTCGGCCAGGTCGTAGAGCTCGTCGGTGTCCAGGTGGCCTTCGACGCGGATCGTGTTGAGGCCGAGGTCCTTGACGTAGCGGATCTTGTCCTCCAGGTAGCCCAGGTTCTTGCGGAGGAAGATGTCGGGAGACCAGCCGCCGCCCCTGATCAGGATCGGCCTGCCGTTGATCTTGTAGTAGCGGCGGCCGCTGGCGTTCTTGCCCGACTCCACCTTGCGCACGCCGAAGCGCTGGGTCAGCGTGTCGCTCTCCGCGCCGCCGGTCGTCGCCGTGAGGTTCAGGTCATAGAGCGGCTGGGCGCCCATCGTGTGCGGCCACCACACCTGCGGGTTGGCCAGCGTCTGGTTGAACGTGATCCGCTTGGTCTGGTTCGCGGCCAGCGCGACGTCCTGCGAGAACTCGAGCGAGCCGATCGTCCCCTTGACGGTGGCGTTCACGGCGCTGCCGGTGGCGTTGCGGACGTCGACCTTGATGGTGAGGTCGGCGCGGTCGAGCCCCGGCACCGCGAGGTTCGTGATGACATGCGCGTCGCGCAGCGAGACGTCGGCGCTGCGCCGGATCAGGACGTCGCGGAAGATGCCCATGTTGTCGTCGCGCGGCAGCTGCACCCAGTCGATCCAGCCGATCGTGAGGTGGTTGTCGGGGTTGTTCGGGTTGATGCGGAAGGCCACCGAGTTGACGCCCGGGTGCACCAGGGCGGTGACGTCCCGTTCGTTGCGGGTGTAGGCCCCGGCCACCTGGGCGGCGGTGGCGACCTGGGTGCCGTTCACCCACACGTCGGCGCTGGAGATCACGCCGCTGACGTCGAGGAAGGTCCGCAATCCGGACTCGTCGCCGAGGGTGAAGTCGGAGCGGTACCACCACGGCACGTCGAAGTCCGCGGTCGGGATCGACTGCATGTTCGTGGAGTAGAAGGGGTCCGGGTAGACGTTGTTCTGCAGCAGGCCGGCGAGCACGGTCGAGCGGGGGCCCACCGGGTACCAGCCGGTGGCCGCGTAACCGGGCGTGGAGATCGCGGCCCCGGAGTCGGACACCTTCGCCGTGGACTGGATCTTGTATCCCGTCAGGGCGGTCGTCGCCGGTACGGCCTGCGCGGAGGCGGGCGGCGCCACGCCCGCGGCGTTCACCAGCAGTGCACAGGCCGATAACAGGATGAGGATGAGCCGAGAGCGCGCCATGGGGTCCCTCTCTAGGCTGGTCTATTCGTTAATAAACCTTCTTAACAAATAAACCGGATGTCGTAAATGGAGAATTCGCGGGAAGGCGAGGCTCGCCGCGGGCAAGAAGGGGTGTCCACCTCATTCGGGAGTCCTTGAGTGATCACTGCCCCTGACGCGTTCGAAGCGGTCTTCGACGCCCACTACGAGGAGATCCGCCGCTACCTCGGCCGACGGGTCGGCCTCGACGTGGCCGAGGACCTCGCGGCCGAGACCTTTCTGATCGCCTTCGATCAGCGCGAGGCGTTCGATCCGTCGTTCGGCGAGATCAGGCCGTGGTTGTACGGCATCGCGACCAACCTGATCGGGCGGCACCGGCGTACGGAGGTGCGCCGGTACCGCGCGCTGGCGAGAACCGGGCCGCCGCCCGACGACGGGCCCCATGACCGGGTGATCGATCGGCTCACCGCCGAGGTGACGGTCGGGCGGCTGGCCAAGGCGCTCACCAAGCTCTCGGCCGGCGAACGTGACGTCGTGCTGCTGGTGGCGTACGGCGGGTTGAACTACGCGGAGGTGGCCGCCGCGTTGAAGGTCGCCGAGGGAACCGTCGCCTCGCGGCTGAGCAGGGCCAGGACGAAGCTGCGTGCGGCGTTGGGGGTGGAGGTGTGATGAAGGAGTTCGAGTTCATCGACCGGGTGATGCCGGACGTACCGCCGCTTTCGCCGGCGCAGCACGCCGCGGCACGGGCCCGGCTCGCCGAAGCCACCGCCGCCCGTCCCGCCGCCCGGCCCACCGGCCGGACCGCCCGCTCCGCCGCCCGGCCCACCGGTCGGACCGCCGGTCCTGCGGCGCGGCGGGTCCGTGGCCGGCGTTCGGTGGCGCGCGGATGGCGGGGGATCGCGCTCGCGGCGATGGCCGTGGTCCTCGTGATCGGCGCGGTCGTGCTCCTGGTGCCTTCGCCGGGCCGGGAACAGGTCGCCTCCACCCCCGGACAACTCCTGGACGCGGCAGCCGGCAAGCTCGCGGCGCAGCCTCAGGGCAGCGGCCGCTACTGGTGGCTGGAGATCGAGGAGGTCGTCCGTTCGAAGGGTACGGAGGGCTTCCTCGTCGAGGAACGCGGCAAGGACGTGCTGGTGCTCGGGCGGGACCACGACGGCTACACCTGGTACGAACCCGTCTCGGCCAAGCCCTACGGCGCCGAGGCCGCCGCGGCATGGAGGCGGGCGGGCTCCCCGAAGCTCTGTCCCGCCCGGGAGTGCGACCCCAAGCTGCGCTTCTACCCGGTGCGCACGCTGGAGAGGTCTCTGAGTCTGGCGCCAGGGTGGCAGCCGACCTTGGAGCAGCTGCTCGCGCTTCCCCGAGAGGCGACCGCGCTCAGGACCGAGCTCCTGAGGCACGTCCCGCTCGGCTACGACCAGAGCCCGGACGACTGGGTGCGGGCAGCGGGGATCCGGCTTGTCAAGGACGTTCCGGCGACCCCGGGCACCCGGGCGGCGGCCTACCGCATGCTGGCCGCCCTGCCCGGGGCTCGCGTGGTCGACGACGTCCGCGACGCGGCGGGCCGCCGAGGCGTGACCCTGCAGCTGCGCGTCAACGACGCCGTCCGCGTCCAACTCGTCATCGACCCGAGCAGCGGCGAGCTGTGGGCGGTCCAGCAGGTGGCGCCCCTGCCCGGCCTCCCGCGGGGCGTCGCGGGGGTGGCCTCGACCGTCGTGCGGACGGGGTGGAGCGACGCCCGGCCGGTGCTGCCGCCCGGCTGCCGAGGCTGCCGAGGCCGGTACTGAGGCCGGGCCACCCACCCTCGACAGCGCGGCCAGGCGCTCGACGGCGGGGTCGCCGGGGCCGCGCGCCGCCCCGGCGAACCGATCTTCGGCGGCGTACGTCAAGAGGGCATGACATCACGCGTTCTCGCCCTGCTCGCGCTCGTGGCAGGGCTGGTCATGTTCACCGGCGGCACGGCGTCCGCCTGCAAGTGTGTGGAACGGGGCCCGCAAGATCAGATGGAGAGCGCGGTCGCCGTGTTCGCCGGCACGGTGACTCGGGTCGGCGTGAGCCCGGATGAGAGCGGCGGAGGGCACGTCATCGCCGTCCTCCGCGCCGACCACGTCTACAAGGGGCAGGCGCGGGAGTGGTTCCAGGTCTCCACCCGTAGCGAAGGGCCGGCCTGCGGGTACGACTTCGCCGCGGGCAGCCGCCACCTGGTGTTCGCCGGCGGGCGTGACGAGGCGCTGACCACGTCCAGCTGCTCGGGCAACGCGTCGCTGCCGGCCGGCGACCGGCCGCTGCGGCGTGACGACGGCAATGGGGTCACCCGGGAGCTGATCGCCGCCCTGGGCACGCCCACCCGGGTCCGCCACACCGGCGCCGCCGAGCCCACCATCGCCGGGTCGACTGCGGCCGGGTCGACTGCGGCCGGGTCGACTTCAGCCGGGTCGACTGCGGCCGGGTCGACTTCAGCCGGGTCCGCCGCTGCCAAGTCCGCCGCCACCGAGTCCGCCGGTCCCGACGGGGGCACCGGCGTGCTGGTGGCCGCCCTGGTGGCGGTGGGCGTCGTGGCGCTGGCCGCGGTGGGCGGGTGGGCGTACCGCAGGCGCTCCTCCACCTGACCGGCGTCCGTCAGGCCAGGGTCGGCACAGCGCCGCACTCGGCCCGTTCGACCGTGACGCCCGGCAGGCCCCTGACCCATCGGCCGGTGATCTCGCCGAGCCGCGCGGCCGGCGGGGGAGTGCGGCCCAGTCCGATGGCGTAGCGGGCCGATCGAGGACCGGTCTCGAACGGGCGCGGCCAGGCGTGGACGTCCCGCAACCCGGCCTCTTCCAGGGCGGTGAGCAGGTCCAGCATCCGCCCTCTGACGCGGCCGAGCGTCGCGTCAAGCTCCTCAGGGCGGTCCGAGCGCACGGTCAGGACCGCCCAGGCCGCGTGGCGCCGGTGGAGGGGCGGCGGTGCGGGCAGTTCGGCGGAGCGGCCGCTCTCGACGAGCTCCCATGCCTGGTAGAGCTCCTGGGTGAGCAGGTCCAGGCCGCCGGGGGTGACCTGGCGGGCGCAGTTGCGTACGGGGGCGCTGGGCGTCATCACCGCGATCGGGGCCGGTTGGGGCGAGGCGGGGCCGAGGGCGATCGGGGCCGACTGGGGCGAGGCGGGGCCGAGGGCGATCGGGTCTCGCCAGTCCCAGGCGGCCCACGTACTGAAGAAGAGGCTCAGCAGGTCGTCGGCGGGCAGGTCGCCGCTCTCCCGTACGGTGTGCGCGGCCATGACCGTCCAGGCCAGGCCGGGCAGCCCGCCGAACGGGGCCGAGTCCAGGCCGCGTGCCCGCGCCCACGCCTTCACCCGCCGGGCGAGCAGGGCGAAACGGGCGTGCTGCCCGCCGACGGCGGTGCGGATCGCGTCCGCGTCGCTGACCGCGCTCAAGGCGATCGCGGCCGCCTCGCCCAGCTCGGCGCGGCGGGCCGGCGCCTGCTCGGGGGGCAGCGATCCGGTGGGGACCACGGTCAGGTCCACCTCCAGCCCGTCCGTACGGAACCGCAGGCCCGGCACCCGCGCGCCGATCACCTGGCGCAGCCGGTCGAGGTCGGGCAGCGCGGCCCGCACCCGGGCCTCGACCTCGGCCATGTCCGGTTCGCCGGGCAGCGCGGCCACCAGGTCCAGGTCCGCGCCAGGGAGTTCGCAGCCCATGCGCCGGGATCCGGCGACGGACACGACACCCGGCCGCAGCGCCTCCGCCAGCCGCCGGGCCACCCGATCGGCCGAGTCGTCGTGCTGCTCCTTTCGGCCGGCTGAGGTGTCGCGCCGTTCCTTTCCGCCGGTCGCCCGATCGGTCGAGGTGTCGCGTTGCTCCTTCCCACCGGTCGCCCGATCGGCCGAGGCGTCGTGCTGTTCCTTGCCGCCGGTCGCGGGCTCGGCGATCCAGCGGATCTCGCCCGTGCCCAGGGCGACCCGCGCTCGGGGGCGCATGGGCTCGTCCGCGCGGCGCGACAGCAGCACCAGCTCTCCCACCTCCGCCGCCATCCCGTCCAGCCGGATCGGGTCGTCCGTACGGCCGAGCGTCAGGTGCGGGGTGAAGCCCTCAGGGCGTCCCTCGCAGCGGGGGAAGCGCCGTTCGAGCGCGCGGCGCAGGCGGGCCCAGGGCGCCGGGTCGCCGGCGGCGGGGTCGAGCCAGGCCGTCGAGTGGTCGCGGTGCCGGAACGTACGCACCCCTTCCAGCCTGGCGGTGAACGGCGCGACCTCGGCGGTGGCCGCGGCCACCAGGGACGCCGCCGCCTCGAACTCCGACTCCGGCACGAAACCGAAGAGCAGGTTGACGTGCGGCGGCCAGCGGTCGATCTGCGGATCGTGCGCGCGGCGGACGGCCTGGATCGGCGGCCACAGCTCCCGCGGCGGTATCCACGCCACCGCCGTCCGCGCCGTCGGCGGCACGTCGAGCACCCCGCCGGGCTCCGCACCCTCGAGGTCCAGGACCGCCTCCACCCCGTAGTGGTCGGAGACGTACAGCCCGTCGGGGGTGGGCGTGTCGCCGCGCAGGGCCGCCGAGACCACCCGAGGCCGGCCGCGCAGCAGGATCCGGTCCAGGCGCGAGGCCCGGCCGGACAGGGAGGCGAGCGCCGCCAGCGGGTTGGCGTCCGGGTCGAAGGTGGGGGTCTGGTCGGGTCCGTGCGCCTCCGTCCAGGCGTCGCGCAGGCCGAGCGCGGACGCGGGGGTGTCCGTGCCGTCGTTGAAGTCGCCCAGCAGGATCACGTCGCCGTCCACACCGGCCAGCCCCTCGGCGATCCTGGCCAGCTCGGCCCGCCGCCTGGCCGCGCCGTCGCCGGAGTGGTCGCTGGTCAGGTGGGTGGCGGCGACGACGAGGACGCCGGTGGCGGTGTCCACGGCGATGGCGGCCACCGACTTGTGCGGGCCGAGCTCGTGCCGGGCCGCCTCCCGTACGGGCAGCCGGCTGAGCAGTAGCAGGCCGCTGTCGTCGATGTCCGGGCCGTACGGGTCGGTGCCGAGGGTGTAGCCGGCGCGTACCCAGGGGGCCGCCAGCAGCATCGACACCAGCTCGGGCTCGACCTCCTGCAAGGCGATGACGTCGGCGTCGGCCGCCTCGAGGGCCGCGAGGAGCAGGCGACGGCGCCGGGCCGTGTCGAGGAGATCGCTGTCGTAGCGGTCCCACAGCGTGTTCCACGTCAGCACGCGCGGAGCCGGGTGCCCGGCGCGCCCGCGTCCGATGGCCGGGCGCCATCCGTCCACCGGATCCCAGGCGTGCGGGGTCCTGGCCGTGAAGAACGGCGGCCGCAGGCCCCGCGGGTCGCGGGCCCGGCCGGCCTCGCAGGTGTCGACGCGGTCCAGGCCCGTGGCGCGGTCCCAGACCAGCTCGCCGTCCGCCTCGACGAACAGCACCCGGTGCCAGGGGATGTCGCCTCCCGGGGTGAAGGCGGGCAGCGCGACGCGCTTGGGGGCGGCGTTGCGCTGGCCGACCCCCAGGACGAACCGGGACGGGTCGAACCGCGGGTCCCAGCGGATCCGGTGGTAGATCTCCTCACTGGTACGCATCACGCCTCCAAGGTCCCGTCCACGTCTTCGACGGTGCCGCGCGCCCCGACGTACCAGGTGCGGTGGGCCTGCCCGGGATACGGCGGGACGAACCGGCGCGCCTGCGCGGCCAGCACGTGCGCGGGCACCGGATGGGGGCGGCGGGCGTTGCGCCGGTGCAGCTCGTCCTCCTCCACCAGCACGACCGCGTGCGTGGTCAGCGCGTCGCGGCGGCGCGCCACGGCGTGGACGAGGGAACGCTGGTGCTGGTTGAGCGAGGTGGCGTCCCACACCACGGTGCCGCCGGCGGCCAGGGCGGCGTCGAGCCGGTCGAGCCCCTCGCCGAGCACCTCCCGGTTGGCCCGCTGGTCCGCCCGCGAGCCCCGGGCCTGGCGCAGGTCGTCCAGCGACAGGTACGCGTCGATTCCCGAAAGACCCGCCGCGAACGTGCTCTTCCCGCTGCCCGACGGCCCGACCAGCTGCACCAGCCTGGGGAACGGCCTGGACCGCCACCGCCAGGTCGCCGCCACGGCCTCCTCGACCGTCGAGATCCGTCCCCCGGCCCAGGAGTCGCGGGCCTCCGCCCAGCACCGGTCGGCCGCCTCCGGGCCGAGGCCGGCCAGGGCCTCGCGCAGGCCGGCACGGAACGGCTCCAGCGGCTCCGGGCCGAGCAGCCCGGCGTCCTCGGCGTGCAGGGCCGACCATTCGACCTGCTCGCGGGCCTGGTCGCGCTCGTCGTCCGCGCGCCCGGCCGGCACGGCCGCCGCGACGGCGTGCAGCACGCCCAGGTCGGCGGCCAACGCCATGCGCCCCAGCCCGGCCCGCCGCTCCTCGTCCGGGTACGGGCGGTGCAGCGCACCGTGCAGCCCGACCAGGTCCGCGACCTGCCGCGCCGACCGCATGCCCAGCGGCCCCGCCAGCCGCGCCGCCAACGTGGCCCGCGGCACGGCGTGCGCCACCACGGCCAGCACCCCGGCCAGCCGGGCATCTCCACACCGGCCGATAGCGTCCAGCCGCGCCACCACCTCGGCCACCGAGTCCGAAGCCATCGAGTCCGAAGCCGCCGCATCCGGGGTCGCCGCGTCCGGAGCCACCGCCTCTGGGGCCACCGCCTCCGGGGCTGCTCCTTCGGTTCCGGGCAGGTCCACCGCGGCCAGCAGGGCGCTCACGTCGGGGTCCGCGCCCGAGCGCACCGACCACAGCGCCGCCGCCGGGCCCAGAGCGTTCGGCACGACGGTGGCGTGCATCCAGTGCGTGTCCGTCCGCACGTGCTGCGGCCGCACCCATTTGGCCACCCGCCCCGCGAACTCCGCCCGTCCGAACCCCTCGGCGGCCCGCACCACGTAGCCCTCCTGCCGCTCCGGGTCCAGCCGCAACCCCCGCAGCGCCCGCTCGTCGAAGACGCCGCGCCACAGCACCGGCGGCACCGGGACCCCCAGCCCGCGCAGGAAGCCGACCGTGCGGTCCCAGTCCAGGCACCGATCGCCGTCCCAGACCGAGAACCCGTAGAACCAGCTCTCCAGCCCGTGGTACGCGATGGAGTGCCGGGCGTACATGTTCTCCCCGCACACGCGCCACCCCGCGGGGATCCGCCCGCCGATCCGCCCCTGCAGAGCCTTCACCCACGCCCGGGACGGATGGTGGGCCGAGTCCAGCGACCTGGCGTGCATCCCGTCGGCGTACAGGGTGGTGTTCTCCCCGTCGAGCTTCTCGGTGACCACGACCTCGCGCCCGCGCAGCCCGGACAGGTCGCCCGCGCGCACGTCGTCCGGGGTCGCACCGGGCGACCAGGGCAGGTGAGGGGTACGCGGATAGTGCACGCGCATGATCCCTCCCCCCGCTCGGCCGCAGTCACTGTACAAGCGGCAAGAACCCGCCTCCATCGAATAAACCGTCGTTTCGGAACGTGTACGAAACTTTCACCGGCGCAGATCATTCGCTGACCAGGATGAATGGCTCCCACGGTCCTGGTGGCTGACAGGACTCGTTGACAGCTCCGTAAAGCCGTGCCGATACTTTCGACACAAGTCCGATAATTTCGGAATCGTCGCGAGGAGGAAGCACATGCTCATCCGCCGTGCCTGCGCCTTGGTCGTGGCGCTGGTCGTCGCCATCGTGATGCCGCCCGGCATCGCCAACGCGGCCCCCATAACCTCCAACCAGACCGGCACCAACAACGGCTACTTCTATTCGTTCTGGACCGACAGCGCCGGGTCGGTGTCCATGAACCTCGGATCCGGCGGCAATTACAGCACCTCATGGAGCAACACCGGCAATTTCGTCGCCGGTAAGGGCTGGAACCCCGGCGGACGCAGGACCGTGAACTACTCGGGCAGCTTCAACCCGTCCGGCAACGCCTATCTGGCACTCTACGGCTGGACGAGAAATCCGCTCGTGGAGTATTACGTCGTCGACAACTGGGGCACCTACCGGCCCACGGGCACGTACAAGGGCACCGTGACCAGCGACGGCGGCACGTACGACGTCTACCAGACGACGCGGTACAACGCCCCTTCCATCGAAGGCACGAGAACCTTCAACCAATATTGGAGCGTCCGGCAGTCGAAGAAGACAGGCGGCACCATCACCGCCGGCAACCACTTCGACGCATGGGCCCGCTACGGCATGAGCCTGGGCAGCCACGATTACATGATCCTCGCGACAGAGGGATATCAGAGCAGCGGAAACTCCAACATCACGTTGGACGGCTCCTCCGGCGGCGGAGGGGGCGGCAACCCCGGCGGCGGCTGCACCGCGTCGTTGTCCGCGGGACAGCAGTGGAGCGACCGGTACAACCTCAACGTCGCCGTCAGCGGCTCCAGCAACTGGACCGTGACGATGAACGTGCCGTCCCCGGCGAAGATCATCGCTACCTGGAACATCACCGCCAGTTACCCCAGCGCCCAGGTGCTGACCGCCAGGCCCAACGGCAACGGCAACAACTGGGGCGTGACGATCCAGCACAACGGCAACCAGACCTGGCCGACGGTCTCCTGCAGCGCGAGCTGACCGTTGGCGACAGGCCGGAAAGATCTTTCCGGCCTGTCCCTCTCGACCATGAATGCCCGCTGGGTCACAATCGGCGCTGGTGCCACAAGCACGCTACAGAGCCACTACAGGCGAGGAGCGGGTCATGGTCGACGCGACCTTTGCAATCTTGGGCCCGGTACGGGTGAGCTGGGCCGATGGTAGGCAGGTGCATCTCAGCGGCAAGCCGCGCGCCGTCCTCGCCAGCCTGCTGCTCAACGTCAACACGCTGGTGTCCCGGGAACGGCTGGTGGAGGCCCTGTGGGAAAACCCCCCTCCCTCCGCCATCCCCAACCTGCAGACCTACATCGGCCAGCTCCGCAAGAGCCTGTCGCTCGACAGGCGGCTGCTCACCAGGGAAACGGGCTACACCTTCGAGGCGCACGCCGAGGAGGTGGACCTCCTCCAGTTCGAACAGGCGATCCGGCTGGCGCGGAAAGAGTCCGAGGCGGGCGACGTCCGCGCCGCCGTCGCCCAGTTCGAGAGGGCTCTGGGGATGTGGCGGGGCAAACCCGCCGAAGGCACCAAGCTCTCCGGTCACATGCTCGCCCGCGTGACCGAGCTGGAAGAGCGGCTGGCCGCGGTCAGGCTGGACTGGGCCGAAGCGAAGCTCGCCCTCGGCCGGCCCGCGGAGGTGATCGAGGACCTTCGCGCGTTCGTCGCCGAGCAGCCGCTGCGCGAGCGCGCGTGGCGGCTGCTCATGCTCGCGCACTCGCGAGCGGGACAGCGGGACAAAGCGCTGGAGGCCTTCCAGCACGCCCGCTCGGTGCTCACCGACGAGCTGGGCCTGGAGCCCGGCGAGGAGCTCCAGCAGTTGCAGGCCGCCATCCTGGCCGGCGCCACGCCGGTGAGCGAGCCCGCACCGTGGACGCCGGTCTGCCGGCTCCCCTCGGACGTCAAGCATTTCAGCGGCAGGGAAGCCGAGCTGTTCGAGCTGGACGGGCTTCTCCCGCTCCCGGACGAGGCCCCGCCGCGCACCGCCACGACCTGCGTGATCACCGGCACCGGCGGGGTCGGGAAGACGTCGCTCGCCGCCCACTGGGCCCACACGGCACGCGACCGCTTTCCCGACGGCCAGCTCTACGTGGACCTGCGGGGCTTCAGCCCCGGCGCGACGCCCATGTCACCGTCGGAGGCGGTGCGGATTCTGCTCGGGTTCCTGCACGTGCCCTACCACCGGATGCCCTCCACCTTCGGCGAGCAGATCGGGCTCTACCGGAGTCTGCTGGCCGGCCGGCGGGTGCTCGTCCTCCTGGACAACGCCCGCGATCCGGACCAGGTGCGCCCACTGCTGCCCCCGTCTCCGGAGGCCCTCACCCTGGTGACCGGCCGGACCGCGCTCACCGGCCTGATCGCGGCCGAGGGCGCCCACTTACTGCGCCTCGCGCCGCTCTCCGACGCGCAGGCCGGCCAGCTGCTGAGACGCCGCCTGGGCCAGGACCGCATGGCGGCCGAACGCGAGGCGGTGGACGGCATCATCAAGACGTGCGCGGGGCTGCCGCTGGCCCTCGGGATCGTCGCGGCGCGGGCCATCATCAACGCCGGCCTTCCCCTCACCGCGCTGGCGGACGAGCTCCAGGCGGAGCCCACCCGGTTGGACGCCCTGCAGACCGACGAGCTGAGCACCGACCTGCGGGAGGTCTTCGGCTCCTCCTATCGCGTGCTGGCCCCCGAGGCGGCCGAGACCTTCGCCCATCTGGGCCTCGTGTCGGGCCCGGACACGAGCCTGCTCGCCGTCGCCAGCCTGATCGGCCGCCCGGTGGCGCACACCCGTACGCTGCTGCGCACCCTGGAAACCGCCCATCTGCTGGATCAGCACGTTCCCGGCCGGTATCGGATGCACGATCTCGTCCGCCTCTACGCCATCGACCGCGCCCGCCTCGACCTGAGCGCGGACGCCCGTACCGCCGCCGTGCGCCGTTTCGTGGACTTCTACCTGCACACGTCGTACGCCGCCGACCGCCTGCTCTCCCCGCGCCGGCGCAGTGCCATCCGGATGGAGCCGCCCGCTCCCGGTTGCCTGACGGACGCCCTGGCGGACGTGGCGGCGGCACAGGCCTGGTTCAAGGCCGAGCACGCCTGCGCGCTCGCCGCCCAGCGGCTGGCCGCCGAGCACGGTCTTCATGGCGCCGTATGGCAGCTGGCCTGGACGCTCGACACCTTCCACCTGGGCCACAACCTGCTCCAGAACTGTGTCGCGGCCTGGCGCCTGGCGTCCGGCGCCGTCGAACACGTGGCCGATGTGACCGCCCATGCCATGGTCCACCAGCTGCTCGGCCGCGCCTGCACCCGGGCGGGGCTCCACGCGGAGTCGCTGTCCCATTTCGCCGAAGCCCTCGCCCTGTACGAGCAGTCGGGAGACATCGCCGGCCAGGCCCATGTCCGCCATACGCTCGGGCTGGCGTGGGGCCACCGGGAGGAGCCCGTGCAGGCGCTGGTCCATCTGGAGCACGCCCTGCGGCTGTACAGGGACATCGACGACGCCATGGGGGAGGCCAACGCGCTCAACTCCCTGGGGTGGGGCACCGCGATGCTCGGCGACTTCCCCAGGGCCCGGGAGCACTGCGAACAGGCGCTGGCCCTGCTCCGCAGTTATGGCGACCGCAACGGCGAGGCGGCGACCCTCGACAGCCTCGGCTACATCGCCCACCACACCGGCCGTCACACCCGGGCCCTCGACTACTACCGCGAGGCCCTGACGCTGCGGCGGGAGACCGGCAACGCCAGCCAGGAGGCCGACACGCTCCTCCACCTCGGCGACACCCACCACGCCCTCGGCCAGGACGGCGAAGCCGCCCGGGCCTGGGGCCAGGCCCTCGCCATCTACCAGGACCAGCACCGCACCGAGAAGGCGAAGCACGTGCGGGAGAGGCTCGACGCCTTGGGAGCGAGATCCTCCTAGAGGGCGGGCTGGAGGGGCTGTTCGGTCCAGATGCACTTGCCGGTGTCGGTGTAGCGGGTGCCCCAGCGATGGGAGATCGCGGAGACCAGCTGGAGCCCGCGGCCGCCCTCGTC
>NZ_JBEXMW010000055.1:0-33213 GCF_040610775.1 Nonomuraea sp. NPDC003709
AAGTTAAGCTTCTCTGCGCCGATGGTACTGCACTCGGGAGGGTGTGGGAGAGTAGGTCGCCGCCGGACAATCTTTGGAGGGGGTTCGACGCCTTGGGCGTCGGACCCCCTTTTTTTTGTGTGCTGTGTCGGCTGTGATGGGAGCTGTGGGGCGTTCCCTGGCGCGGCCGGCTGCCCGCCCGCACCCGACGGCCCAGGACGCGTGTCCACGCGCCTGAGGCGTTGGCCCGGGCGCCGCATTCTCATACGTATGCCGTCGCGCCCGTCCACGCCGCTGCGCATCGGTCTGCACCCCGCACCGAATTCGCCTGCCGTCTCCGTCGCCTCCTCGGTCTGCACCCCTGTACCGAATTCGAGTGCCGCCTCCGTCGCCTCCGTCACCTCCGTTGAATAGAGGACGGGCATCGGCCGGGCCCGGCTGGCGACCACAGTCGAATAGAGGATCGGCATCATGCTGGCTCGGCGGGTGATCACAGAGAGTGACTTCCGGCGGCGAGAGGGAGTCGGCGAGGGTGAATTGGCGGGGCTCTGCGTGGTTCATCCCGATGGCTACTCTCTGCATCCGCCCACGAGTAACCGGAGAGCCCAGCAGGCAGCGCGCCGCGCGATTAGGCTGGAAAGCCTTGGCTGGTGAAGGCGTTGAACAGTGGAGAGGCGCACGTGACCGTTGGCGGGCGGTGGTCGGATATCCAGATGCAAGCGGGCTGCAAGCTGTACAAAATGGAATTAGGGCTGGGCGTGTCGCGTGGCGAATGCGGAATCGTCGGTTACCGTCCAATGTGTAGGGACGTGCCGATTACGGTGAGTTCCTGAGGAAAGGACAAGCCGATGGGGGCAGTGCGCAAGGTGGTGAGCTACCTTGGCCTGAGCGGGGTCGATCACTACGACGAAGGCTATGACGACGACGAGAACTACGAGGACGAGTACGTCCCCGCGACCGAGCGGGCCGCCAGGCGGTGGCGCGCGAACGTCGACTCGTCACGAATCGTGATGGTCCAGCCGCTCAAGTACAACGACGCGCCGTTGATCGGCCAGCACTTCCGTGACGGACAGACGGTGATCATGGACGTCTCGGGCATGGCTATGCCTGAGGCGACGAGGATGGTCGACTTCGCCGCCGGGCTGGCCTATGGGTGCGAAGGGCGGATCGAGCGCATCGCCGACCGCGTCTTCCTGCTCGCGCCGGCGCACGTGGAGATCGAGACCACCTGAGTGTGGTAACCGGGCCGCTGGGCCGTGGTCGGCGCGCAGAGGCGAGCTGCGCTGACCACGACCGCCCGGCGGGGTCGAGCCGGTGGCCGGGTGAGGAGGCGGATCGTCGATGCGCCACCGACCTGAGCCATTCAGGCAGGCCGTCAGCGAGTCGCGGTCCGCTGGCCCCTGGGCGGGTACCCAATGACGACCAGCCCCCTGAACAGCCCAGATGCTGTCCACTGATCGGTGTGCGCTTCCTGACACGCCACCCGTCCACGGCACTCCGCCTGGACGGCGGCCGGAGCCGATTACCGTAAGTGTTGACCCCGTTCACCGAGGGCCCGATGCCCGTGAGCGTCCAGTCCGGTCACCAAAGGGGCCGATGGCTGTAAGTGTCCGCCCGTTCGCCGACAGGCCGATGGCCGTGAGTGTCCAGTCGGGTCGCCATGGGGTTGATGACTGTGAGAGTCCGCCCGTGGGCCGCGGCGGGCCGATGCCGTGAGGTCTGGTCCGATGGCCGAGTGGTCCGATGCCGGTGAGCGTCCAGTGCGTTGGGTGTGGGGTTGTCGGACGTAAGCCACCAGACCGTTGACCGAGCGGACCGGCGATCGCAAACGTCCTGTTCGCATCGCCAAGCGGCCGACATCCGCATGTGCCTTGTCCGTTCGTCAGGCGGCTGACGACCCGCAAGCGTTCTGTCCGTATCTCGTGCGGCCGGCGATCATAAGCGCCGTGCCCGTTCGCCAAGCGGCTGGCGACCGCGAGCGTCCTGTCAGGTTCTCACGCACCCGGCGATCATAAGCGCCCTGCCCATATGTCAGGCAGCCGATGAGCGGCAGCGTTTAGCCCGCGTCTCACGCGCGCCGATGAGCGGAGGCGTCCAGCCCGCATCTCACCCGCGCCGATGAGCGTAACGTTCAGTCCGGTGGCCGTAAGTGAGCCGGTAGTGGCCCTTTGCGGGGGAGTGGGGTCAGCTGGCGCGGGGGCCGCGGCGGATGAGGCGGGTCAGTTCGGCTGCGTCATCCGTGGCCTGCTTGGCGCGCTCGTCCGCCTCCCTCGCGTACGCGTGCAGGGCCCACACCGCCCCCTCCGCCAGCTCCTTCAGCTCGCTGACCTGGGCGGCCACGTACCGGCCGTCGGCTTCGACGAGTTTGCGGCGCTGCCAGAGCTGCCACCCGGCCAGGCCGATCATGGCCACCGCGGCGGCGGCGAACAGGCGGCTGGAGATGACCGCCCCGACGAGGCAGGCGATGCCGGCCACGATCAGGACCATGGCCGCCCACGGACGGGGGCGGGGCATGACGCCGTCCGCGACGAGCGCGGCCTCGGCGGCGGCCAGCGACGACGCCTCCGGGCCCTCCGGGCGCAGGTGGATGCGGTGGCCGAGAAGGGCGACGGTGAGCGTGGTGGGCGGCGCGAGGCGGCTGTCGGCTTCGAGCTCCTCGGCCACGCCGCGCAGGATCGGCCCCGCCACGTGCAGGGCGATCGCCGCCAGGTGCGGGTCGGAGCCGGGGCGGAGGTCCTCGAGCAGGTACGAGTTGAGCGAGGCCATCGGGCCGGCCGGGCCACCGAGGCCGATCAGGAAGCGCAGGATGGCGAGCGGCTCGTCCTCCGCCCAGCTGGAGGCCGGGCTGCCCGAGCTGTTGTCGAGCGAGACGGCGGTGTCCTGATCGGCCTGCCGCGTCGAGGTGATCTCGGCGCACCGCCCGCGCAGTCTCGCGAGGCGGGCGGCCGCCATGGCGGGTCTGGCCAGTTCGGGGATCTCGGCCATCTCCGGGAAGTCGACCAGCGATGGCGGCACCACGACCGACGGCTCGCCCGGCACCAGCGCCTGCACCCATTGCTCCGGGTCGGCGTGTTCCTGGACGGCCAGGGCATCGAGTTTGCGCAGCACGAAGATCTTGCCGGCGGGGCCGTACGCCCCCCGGGCAGCGGCCAGCCAGAGCGAGCGCTGGCCGTGGGAGACCGGCCGGTCGAGTGAGAGCTCGCCGAAGGCGGTGCCGAGCCAGGAGGCGTGGATGCGGCTGCCCTGCCCGGACACCGCGAGGGCCAGGCAGAGGAAGAGCGCGGTCTGCTGCTGGTCACGCCCGGCGGCCCTGCTCAGCGGCTCCAGCGGGTCGTCGCCCGCGAGGATGGCGACCAGCGCTTCGATGGCCGGGGGCAGCCAATAGCCGGGTATATCGCGAAAACCTGGTGCGGCGGGAGGCGCGGCGCCCTTGGCGGCGAGGTGAGCGAGCAGCGCCTCAGCGTAGCGATGCAACTCCGTAGCCGCTGGGGGGCTCGCAGTAAGGTCCGTGCTCAAGGCAGAGAACTCCCCCATTTCGGCCTCAATTCATGACCGCGTAAAGCCTAGCCGTTCGGGCGCGCCAACCAGGTGAAGGCGCGCCCACGGCGGATCTGCGGGCTTTGAGCCAACTGCCTGTTACATACGCTCGGGAACGGGGACACCCAGTAGGTTGAGCCCCTTCTCCAGAACGTCCAGGACCAGCTTGCACAGGGCCAGCCGGTGTTGCCTGGTCTCCGGGTCGACGCCTTCCTTGGTCACCGGGCACTCATCGTAGAACGTGCTGAAGAGGCTGGCGGTCTGGAACAGGAAGTTGCACAGCCGGTGTGGCTCGGACTCGGTGGTGGCCTGGGAGACCACCTCGCCGAAACCGAGCAGCTGGAGGCCCAGCGCGCGCTCGGCCGGTGCGGCCAGCACGATGGGGCCCGTCGCGTCGGCCGGAGCCATCTCCGCCTTGCGGAAGATGGAGCGGATCCTGGCGGTGGCGTACTGCATGTAGGGGCCGGTGTTGCCGGTGAAGCTGATCATGCGGTCGAAGTCGAGGACGTACTCGCTGTCGTGACTGACCGACAAATCGGCATATTTCACCGCGCCCATGCCGACGGCGTGCGCGATCTCCTGCGTGGTGGCCTCGTCGTAGCCCCGGTCGGCGATGGCCGCCGTGGCCCGGTCGACGGCCTCCTGGAGCAGGTCCATCAGCTTGACGGACTCGCCGGAGCGGGTCTTGAACCGGCGCCCGTCCTTGCCCAGCATCATGCCGATCTGGACGTGCTCGGCCGAGACCGAGTCGGGCAGCCAGCCCGCCAGCCGCGCCCCTGCGAACACCATCCGGAAGTGCAGCGCCTGCTCGTTGCCCACGACGTAGAGGATGCGCTCGGCCTTCAGGTCGTGGACGCGGTAGCGGATCGCCGCCATGTCGGTGGTGGCGTAGCCGTACCCGCCGTCGCTCTTCCTGATGATCAGCGGCAGCGGCTTGTCGTCGGAGCCGGTGAAGCCGGGCGGGAACACGCAGAGCGCGCCGTCGCTGATCACCGCTGTCCCGGCCGCCTCGAGGTCGTCGCACGTCTTCTGGAGCATGGGGTTGTACATGCTCTCGCCGGCGAGGTCGGCATCGGTCAGCGTCACGCCGAGCAGCTGGTAGACCTTGTTGAAGTAGCGGACGGTGGCTTCCATGAACACGTGCCACAGCCGCATCGTCTCAGTGTCGCCCGACTGCAGCGTGGTCACCCGCACCCGGGCGCGCTGCCTGAAGTCGTCGTCGGAGTCGAACTTCGCCCGCGCCGCCTGGTAGAACTCCGTGCCCTGGCCGGCCTCCAGCTGCGCGACCGCGGCCTCCTCGCCGATCTCGAGCAGGTGCTCGATGAGCATGCCGAACGGCGTGCCCCAGTCGCCGAGGTGGTTCTGCCTGATCACGGTGTTGCCGAGGTGCTCGTGCAGGCGGGCCAGCGAGTCGCCCACGATCGTGGTGCGCAGGTGGCCGACGTGCATCTCCTTGGCCGCGTTGGGCGCGGAGTAGTCGATCACCACGGTCTGCGACGGCGTGATCGTGCCGACGCCGAGCCGCGGGTCGGCCAGCATCCGCCCCGCCTCGGACTCGATCCACGAGTCCTCGAGGGTGATGTTGAGGAAACCGGGGCCGCTGACCTCGACCGTGCCGGGGAAGTCGGACAGCTCCGTCTTGATCGCCTCGGCGACCTCCCGCGGCGCCCGTCGCAGTCGCTTGGCCAGGCTCATCGCGACGTTCGCCTGGAAGTCGGCGAACTGGGAGGGCCGGATCAGCGGATCTGCGTCGGCGTGCTCGGAGCCGAACGCGCGGGCCAGCGCCTGCTGGACGCGCTCGGTGAGCATTATCTGCGGGTCGGTCATGTTCTAAGGGTACCGGCGACCTTGACAGCGACGCTTATCATTACCGCCGCCACGATCGAGATGCCGACGGCGGTCAGATCGTTGCTGAGGTCGCCGGGTTCGAGGGCGAAGAAGTGCCGTACGAAGGGGATCGTCAATCCGATCGCGAACGCGGCCGCCATCGATGCGACCAGCGCGATCCGCCACCAGTTGAGCGGCCTGGCGATCAGCACGAGCACCCACCAGGTGGTGAGGAAGAGCGTGATCACCGCCGACGTCTGATCCTCGACGAGCGTGGACGTGCCGCTGTGAGCGGCCCAGAACGACAGCAGGACCGCCGCCGCGCACAACACCCCCGCGGGTACGGCGAAGCGCAGCACCCTGGGGACGAACCCCGGCTTCGAGCGCTCGAACGTGGGCGCGAGCGCGAGGAAGAGCGCGGGGATGCCGATGGTCAGGGCGTTCGTCAGGGTGGAGTGGCGGGGCGCGAACGGGAACATGACCCCGGCCACACCGACCACCAGCGACAGCACGATCGCGTAGAAGGTCTTGGTGAGGAAGAGGTTGGAGACGCGTTCGATGTTGGCCAGCACCCGCCGTCCCTCGCCCACGACGTGCGGCAGCGTGGCGAACTTGTCGTCGAGCAGCACCACCTGCGCGACCGCCTTGGTGGCCGGGCTGCCGGCGCCCATCGCGATGCCGAGGTCGGCGTCCTTGAGCGCGAGCACGTCGTTGACGCCGTCGCCCGTCATGGCCACGGTGTGGCCCCTGGCCTGGAGCGCGGTGACGAACTGCCGCTTCTGCCGGGGGCTGACGCGGCCGAACACGGTGTGGGAGTCGAGCAGCTCGCCCAGCTTGGCCTCGTCGTCGTAGGGGAGGTCGCGGGCGTCGATCGAACGGTGCGCGTCCGGGATCTCGAGGCCGGTGGCGATGGCGGAGACCGCGGTGGGGTTGTCGCCGGAGATGACCTTGACCGTTACGCCCTGCTTGGCGAAGTAACGGAGGGTTTCCTGGGCGTCGGGCCTGACGCGCTGCTTGAGCGTGACGAGCGCCACCGCCTCGATGCCCGCCCCGTCCGCCTCGACGCCTGCCCCGTCCGCCTCGATCTCCGCGCCATCCGCCTCGACGCCTGTCCTGTCGGCCTCGATGGGCGTCCTGTCCGGCTCGGTGCGCGCCTCGGCCGCCTGAGGTGCGGGCAGGGTGCGGGCGCGGCCCAGGACGAGCACGCGGGCACCGGTGGTGGCCAGCTCGGCGGCCCGCTCGTAGGCGTCCCCGCCGTCGAGCAGCACGTCCGGCGCTCCCAGCACCCACGCGCCCCGCTCGCCGAAGTGGGCCCCGCTCCATTTACGCGCCGACGAGAACGGCACCGTCTCACCGGCCGTCCACCCGTCCCGGGCGTTCTGGTAGCGGGCCCGGATGGCCTGGGCGGTGGCGTTCGGCGAGTGGTCGAGGTGGGCCAGGGCGGCCAGCGCGTCCTCGACCGGGTGGCCGTCGCGCAGGGGCAGCACCTGGTCGAGGTCCATGCCGCCGGCGGTGAGCGTGCCCGTCTTGTCCAGGCACAGCACGTCCACCCTGGCCAGGCCCTCGATCGCGGGCAGCTCCTGGACCAGGCACTTGCGCCGGCCCAGCCGTACGACGCCGACGGCGAACGCGATCGAGGTCATCAGCACCAGCCCTTCGGGGATCATGGTGACGATGCCCGCGACCGCGCCGGTGATCGCGGTGCCGAAGTCGGCGGAGTGCTTGAGCTGGCTGTAGATCAGCAGGGCCCCGATCGGGATGACCAGCCAGGTGATGTACTTGATGAAGTTCGCCACGCCTTCGCGCAGCTCGGAGTGGGCGAGGTGGAACTTGCTCGCCTCTTCCGCGAGCTTCACCGCGTACGCGTCGGTGCCGACCCGCGTGGCCACGAACGCGCCCGCGCCCGCCACGGCGAAGCTGCCTGACAGGACCTCGTCCCCGGGCTGCTTGTGCACCGGGTCGGCCTCGCCGGTCAGCAGCGACTCGTCCACCTCCAGCCCGTCGGACTCGATCACCTCGCCGTCCACCAGCAGGCGGTCGCCGGGGCCGAGCAGGATCAGGTCGCCTAAGACCACCTGGCGGGGCTGGACCAGCCGTTCTTCGCCGTCCCGCCGGACCCGTACAGGTGCCTCGTTGATCACCGCGAGCTTGTCGAGCGTGCGCTTGGCGCGGAGCTCCTGGATGATGCCGATCAGCACGTTGGCCACGATGACCAGGCCGAACAGGCTGTCCTGCCACTCGCCGAAGATCAGGACCAGCGCCCAGAGCACGCCGATGACGAGGTTGAACAGGGTGAAGACGTTCGCCCTGACGATCGCGCTCAGCGACCTGCTCGACCGCCGCGGCACGTGGTTGGGCTTCGCCCCCACCACCTGCGCCGAAGTGAGTCCGTTGGCCACTGTGGAGAGCCGGTCCACATAACCCCCTGTTTCTGTGGATCGGTCACACCCTACGGCGTCACCACAATCTGTGGGAGCGAGGCGTGGTGGCTGTCTTGTCGCCGATACGGGCCACGATTCCGGCCGTGGACAGGTCGGCCGCGAGCTTGCAGGCCGCGCTGATCCCGTCGGCCCTGGACGAGCCGTGGGCGATCACGACGGTCCCGTTCAGGCCGAGCAGCACGGCGCCGCCGTACGCCTCGGGGTCGAGGCGGCGGCGCAGCTCGCGGATGCGCGAGCGCTGCATCGCGGCGCCCAGCCTGGCCAGCCTGCTGTCGGTGACGGCCGCCCTGAGCTCGGAGAACGCGTAGCGGACCGCGCCTTCCATGGTCTTCAGCGCCACGTTCCCGGTGAACCCGTCGGTGGTGATCACGTCCACCTTGCCGGTCAGCAGGTCGTGTCCCTCGACGTTCCCCTCGAACCGGAGGCCGGGGGAGGCCAGCAGCAGCTCGTGGGCGCGCTTGACGAGCTTGTTGCCCTTCTCTGCCTCGCTGCCGATCGTGAGCAGGCCGACCCGGGGCGTCTCGATGCCGTACGCGAGCTCGGCGTAGGCCGTCCCCAGCTGGGCGAACTGCACCAGCATTTCCGGCTTGACCTCGGCGTTGGCGCCCGCGTCTATGAGCACGGTGGGGTTGGGGAGGGTGGGGATGGGGACCGCTATGGCCGGTCTCAGCACGCCTTGCTGGCCTTTGAGCCGCAGCCGGCCGGTGGCCACGATGCCCGCCGTCGAGCCCGCGGACACGACCGCGCCGGCGTCGCCGCGGCGTACGAGATGGCAGGCGACGGCGATGCTCGAGCGGGGCCGGCGCAGGCTCGCCAGCGCGCCCTCGTCCATCGCCAGGGCCTCCTCGGCCCGTACGATCGGGACCTCCTTGGTGGCGTCGTGGTCGGCGAGTGCCTCGTAGAGCACGCGGGGCGAGCCGACGAGCACGACGGACAGGCCGCGCTCCCGCACGGCGTGCACCGCTCCCGCGACGATCTCGTGGGGTGCGTGGTCGCCACCCATGGCGTCGATCGCGATGGGCCTGCTGTCGGACAATGATCACCTCGTACGGCATCGAGCCCGCCGCCACGGCTTGACCGGAACGCGGGCTCGGTATGTCCGCATCGTAGGCAAGGCAGGTGCCAGGTTAACCGGCGGGTAGGCCCTGTTGGTTCCCCCGAGGGCCCCTTCCAGTCTCGCCGACCACCCGGCCCGCTCCCCACACCTCGCCCCGGTCGCCCGGATCACCCCCCTGGCGCCTACCGCGACCCCTTCGGACTTGCCGCACCGGGGCTCGGCGCTTGCGGCATCCGGGGCGGGGTTCGCCGCGCTGAGCTCCGGTGCCTGCCGCACCGGGCTCCGGCGCCTGGGGCGGGCTTGCCGCACCGGTCCAGGCGTCTGTGGCGTCGGGGGCGGGGGCCTGCGGCACCGGGGTCCGGCGTCTGCGGCGGTTTCGCGCGACCGCCCCGGCCGCGCCCCCCGGGCACGCGAAGGCGTGGCCTAGGACCGTCGGGTCCGCGAAGGCGCGGCGTACGACCGCCAGGTCCGCTAAGGCGCGGCGTACGACCGTCGGGTTCGAGAAGGCGCGCGGACGGCCGCCGGGCCCGCTGAAGCACGGCGTACGACCCGTCGGGCCCGTGGGACGGGCGCGGCGGTGGGACGGTGTCGCTGCCGGGCCGTGACGGGCGTTGTCGGGCGTACGGGACATGGGCTTCCCGAGACGCCCGCTCAGTGGAGGTTCCAGTCGTCCTTCCCGCGCGACACGATCACCTTGGAGAACTTCGACGCCCCCGTGACCCGGATCAGCGGCCCGTCGGCCTGCGAGCCGCCCGTCACGCTGCGCTTGCCGAACATGGAGCTGCCCTCGTCGATCACGTGCGCGTTGTCAGGAACGCGCACGATCAGCTTGCTGAACCAGGCGTTCGTCTCGATGGTGATCTCGCGGCCGGGCAGCACCGCGTCCGAGAGGTCGATGATGAGCGCCCCGAACCGGGCGGACAGCCGGGTGTTGCGGGAGGCCACCCACCGCCCCTTGCGGATGATCTTGCTGAACTTCGAGTCGATGACCTGCTGCTCGATGGCGGCGGGCACGTTTGACGCGGACACCTCGGGCAGGTCCCGGGTGAGGGGGACGAGTTCGCCCACCGTCTTCGCCGCGTAGGCGACGTCCAGGCGGTCGGCGTGCTCGACGCTGGTGAGTCTTCCTGTGGCGAGGGCCTCTGACAGGACCGCGGCCACGCGGTCGCGGTCGGCGTCTGAGGCCCGCTGGTCAGGGTCATGGATCACGATAAATCAGTGTATGCCTATTCGCGATATGTCGCGAGTGCCCGCAAACCTCAAGGAAAACTTGGAGTCCAGCGGAACCGCTGACGTGCCTGGCAGCGTCCGGGTATTAAGAACCGTAGACGCGCGACAAGGTCGTGAGGTTTACACGCGATCGAACAAAAAAGATGGGAACGGCCTAGTGATCTTGAACCAAGCTGGCACGCGACGCTTCAAGGCGTACACGTCCAAGCACCTCGACGAGCTCTTGAAGCGTGCGGGGCTAGGCGACGATGAGCGGCTGAAGGTCCGCGCCGTCGCCACTGTGCTGCCGTTCCGGACCAACGCCTACGTCGTCGATGAACTCATAGATTGGTCGGCCGCACCCGACGACCCGATTTACCGGCTCGTCTTCCCGCAGGAGGACATGCTTCCCGCGACTGACGTAGCCCGGCTGGCGGACCTGCTCAAGGCCGAGGCGCCGAACGTCGAGATCCAAGCGGAGGCGAACCGGGTACGTGCCCAGCTCAACCCGCACCCCGCCGGCCAGAAGGAGCTCAACGTCCCGAGGATGGGCGATGAGCCGGTGCCCGGCATGCAGCACAAATATTCAGAGACCGCGCTGATCTTCCCCAAGCAGGGGCAGACCTGTCACGCGTACTGCACCTACTGCTTCAGATGGGCGCAGTTCGTCGGGGACGCGGACCTGAAGTTCGCCTCCGACGACATCGGCCAGATGGTGGCCTACATTCGCCAGCATCCCGAGGTCACCAGCGTCCTGATCACCGGCGGCGACGCGATGATCATGGGCGAGCCCGTCATCAGGCGATATATCGAGCCTTTGTTGGACCTGGAGCAGCTCGAGTCCATCAGGATCGGCACCAAGGCGCTGGCCTACTGGCCGCAGCGCTTCACCACCGACCCTGACGCCGACGCCACGCTCGGGCTGTTCGAGGAGGTGGTGAACGCGGGCAAGAACCTCGCGTTCATGGCCCACTTCACGCACCCGCGCGAGCTGGAGTCGCCGCTGGTGGAGTCGGCCGTCAAGCGCATCCTCGGCAGCGGGGCCACCATCAGGACCCAGGCGCCGCTGATCCGGTCCATCAACGACGACCCAGATGTGTGGTCGCACATGTGGCGACGGCAGCTCAGGATGGGGATGATTCCCTATTACATGTTCATCGAGCGCGACACCGGGCCCCAGGACTACTTCGCGGTGCCGCTGGCGCGCGCCTACGAGGTCTTCAGGGACGCGTACTCGACCGTCTCGGGGCTCTGCCGCACGGTCCGCGGGCCGTCGATGTCGGCCACGCCGGGCAAGGTGTGCGTCGACGGCGTCACCGAGATCGCGGGCGAGCAGGTGTTCATGCTCCACTTCATCCAGGCGCGCGACCCCTCACTCGTGGGGCGGCCGTTCTTCGCGCGCTACGACCCGTCGGCGGTCTGGCTGACGGATCTGCGCCCGGCCTTCGCCGAACGTTTCCCGTTCGAGCCCGCCGGCGCGCTGCTGCCCGTCTGACCGGTCGTCCGCGCCCACGCGACCGAAAATCCGCCCCCGCGGCCCGTGACATTTGTTTTCGCGACCCTTTGTTCACGGGCCGCCGGGGACGTAAATTTCCCAGGATCCGCTCCAAGTTTTCGTGTACGCGATCCAAAGCTTCCCCGTACGCGATCCGAACCGACGCGCTCGTGATGCCGAACCGAGCGCGCACAATATCGGAAACTAGACCCGTCTATTTCCCGTTTTGTCTCCCCGCTCAACGCTCTCCCTTTACTCGGTAACCGGCCTGCAAACCCCTGCTACATGGGCTTTCATGCGCCTGCGGCCGATCACTGCGAGTGGTAGAACTGCTGGCGTAGCTCAGCCGTGACGGCACGCTTCGTGTGGTGCCCATAGCGCGCCCGCCACGGCTTTCGGGGGTTATCGATTCGCATTTCCACCGCATTCGAGAGCGATCGATCACGAGCCGGGAAGGCAATCATGAATCGAGTAGTCAAGGCGGCTGTCGCCGTCACAGTATTCGGCCTGGCGGCGGCTTTGGCCGCGCCGGCACAAGCGGAAAACGGGAACAACGGCGTCAGGAGCGACGGGGGCGGCACCAACAGCCCGCTCGACAGCCTGCTGGGCGGCGGCCTGCTGAACGACGGCCTGCTGAGCGGGCTGATCGGCGGCGGCCAGCTGAACGGGCTGCTGGGCGGCGGCCTTCAGGGCAAGTCCGCGGCACAGCCCAGCCGTCCGATGACGGACGTCGAGCGGGACATCGCAGCAGAGAACCGGCAGAGGTACTCCACCACGCCGAACGCGGCCGAGGACGTCACCAACTTCGGCGGTCCGCTGCCGGAGCTGTCGCCGATCGTCGGCGGGTTCTCGCTCGGCGGCGGGGGCCTGACCGAGTCCCTGCCCGTGCCCGTCCTGTCGGGGGCGGCACGCATGGCACAGCCCGTCGCGACCTCGGTGAAGTCCGGCAAGCAGGGCGGCGGCCAGGTCGTGAGCGAGGGAGACACCCTGCGCGGCGCATACGACGCGACGACGGGCCTGCTCAACACGTCCTTCGGCGACGCGATGAACAAGCTGAACAACAACAGCGTGCTGCCGGGCACCGGATCCAGCCTGCTGAACACCAGCGCGGCCACGGCCAAGACCATGAGCGGCACCAGCAAGGGCGTCGAGACGCTGTCGGCCGAGTCGATCGTGGCCGGCCTCGGCGAGGCGGCCCGGCGGGCCCTGCCGCACGCCGCGAGCGGCCGGCTGTCGCCGATGATCGGCCAGGTCGCGCCGGTCGAGATGGCTCCGGTCATCGAGGCGCTGCCCAGCACCGCACAGGCCGCCTCCGTGGACGAGCTCACGCCGCTCGTCGAGGACACCTCGGGCGTCGTGTCCGCCAACGGCACCAAGGCCACCGGCACCTACGGTGACGTGCTGACCGCGCTCGGATGGTCCACCGACTCGCTGACGAGCTCGGTGCGGGACTCCTGGATTCGCGACTAGACGCGATCGAGGCGCCGTAGAGCGGCGGCTCGCCGAGGGCCGGGATGACGGTTCGCGGGCGTCCTAGGTGCCGACGCCCATGAACCGGCCGTACCGGCTGCGAAGCGGTCCCGTTCGCGAGCCTCAGCTGTTCCCTGAACGGCGTGTTCCCTTTCCCGGGCCGGACGGCTGCCGGCGCCCTGGCGCGGCAGGTCCGGTGTCGTCGCCGCGACGTGGCGCGTCGCGTGCCGATGTGCTGGAACGGCGGTCCGCGTGCCGCCCGTTCCCGCCCGGCAGGCCCGGTGCCGTCACTCTGGTGCGGTAGGTCGGCGGGGGCTGACTGGGAACACCGGCGCTCCGGCGCGGCAGGCCGGCAGGGGGCTGACTGGGGACGTTCTCGCACCGACGCGGCAGGCCGGCGGGGCGCTCACAGGTGCCGAGCGCCGACGGCACTGGCGCGCGTGGGTGGCGAGACCCCGCGCAAGCGGGCAGGTCTCATGACGGGCCTGGGCGGACGCGCCCACGCCCTGGCTCGCGCAGCGCGCCGCCACTGCAGGGCAGCGGCGTCGCACGAGCCCGCCGCCGACCCCGGTATCTGGGGTCGGCGGCTTTTTCATGCGCCGGCTGTGGGGGCCGTTCTTTTGCGCTGCCCGGGGGCCGGGCGAAACCCCCATCTTGTACGGCGGAGCACGGGCGGCGCCACCCGACGCACGTGGCTGAGCGCCTCCAGGGTGACGCCCGCTGACCCGCACGGGGCCGGCCGCCGTTACGGCGTGCTCTCAACCGTCCAAGAGGGGCGGTGGGTCATGGTCTGCGGAGTGGGTGATTGTCGGGATTACGGGCCGGTCGGAGGGCTCAGGGCAGGCGGACGCCGGTGCGACGTGCTATCTGGGCCTGCAGCCTGGCCATCTGCCAGTGCAGCTCCAGCAGCTGCTCGGCGAGCTGTATCCGGGGAATCTCGGCCACGTCCTCGGTGGCCAGGTGGTCGATCGCGGTCGAAAGCTCCACCATCGCGCGCTCCCACTCCATCAGCGTACCTCGGATCGAATTGACGTTCGAATCCTATCGGAACGGCAGGCTCGCTGTCAGTCATTTGCCACTGCAGTCGCGCGCGTTTCGCACACAACAGCGAAAAGCGTGGATGTCGGTGTTTGTGGCCGTAACCCGGCAGGGCATCGGGCCGGAGCGGGGGGAGGCTCCGAGCCGTGAGCGGCGGCGGTCGCGCCGTGAGAGAGGTCAGCCCTTGTTGTAGGCGGCGATGACTTCCTTCGGGTCGCCGTCCATCTTGATCTTGCCCTTGTGCAGCCAGATGACGCGGTTGCAGGTCTCCTCGATGACCTTGAGGTCGTGGGCCACGAGGAAGACCGTGCCGGCGGACTCGCGGATCTGGCGGATGCGCTCCTCGCTCTTCTTGCGGAACTCGCGGTCGCCCGTGGCCAGGGCCTCGTCGATGAGGAGGACGTCGTGGGTCTTGGCCGAGGAGATGGCGAAGCGGAGCCGGGCGCCCATGCCGGAGGAGTAGGTGGACATGGGGAGCTGGACGAACTCGTCGATGCCGGAGAAGTCGACGATCTCCTGGTACTTCTCGCGGACCTCGGCAGGCGTCATGCCCATGGCGTAACAGCCGAGCACGATGTTGCGCTCGCCGGTGAGCTCGCGCATGAGGGCCGCGTTGACGCCGAGCAGCGAGGGCTGGCCGTCGGTGTAGACGGCGCCCTTGTGCGGCGGGAGGAGGCCCGCGATGGCCCGCAGCAGCGTGGACTTGCCCGAGCCGTTGCGGCCCACGATGCCGATGGCGTCGCCGTGGTAGGCCACGAAGGTCACGCCCTTGACCGCGTGGACCTCTTTCATCTGCGGGCGGCCCTGGCGCTTGAGGATGCGCGTGAGGGCGTTGACCGCGTTGCCCTTCTCGGAGTCGGAGGCCGCGCCGTAGACGCGGTAGACGATGTGGAGATCGTCGACGATGACGGTCGGAGTGCCCGTGGGGACGTCGAGTGGCCGCTTGCCCTGGGGCTCCGGATCTGGATGCACTCTCACATCCTTGCCGGGGACGGCGGGCTTCTCGCCCTTCACCTGTGACAGCTCCTTGGTAAGTTCAGCCACGCCCGTACCTCTCCTCGGCCCGCCAGAAATACCAGAAGCCGAAACCGAGTGCGAACACTGCCCAGAATACGCAAGACATCCACACCATCGGAGGGGCAGAGTGACTCTCGATGAGGATGTCCCGCATCCACTCGATGAAGGCGGCCGCCGGATTCATATACATCACATCGGCGACCCACTGGGGGAGCTTGGCGCTGCCCACGACCTTCTCCTGGATGGAGAAGAACACACCCGAGGCATAGAGCCACGTGCGCGTGATGAAAGGCAGCAACTGGTTGAGGTCACGCATGGAGGCGCCCAACCGGGCGATCACCAGGCTCGCGCCGATGTTGAAGAGCGTCTGCAGGAGCAGCACCACCGGCATCATCAGCCAGAACAGCGTGGGGGGCTCGCCGGTGATGACCACGATGACCATGAGGACGCCCATGGAGATGGCGAGCTGCTGCAGCTCCTGGATCGTGTAGGCCAGGGGGAGGGACGCCCGGGGGAAGTGCAGGGCGCGGATCATCGAGAGGTTGCCCGTGATCGACTTGGCGCCCGCGGTGACGGTCCGCTGCGTGTAGGTGAAGATGAACATCCCGGTCAGCAGGAACGCGGGATAGTTGTGGATGTTGCCCTTGCCGCCCAGGATGAGGCCGAACATCACGTAGTAGATGCCGGCGTTGAGCAGAGGGGTCAGCACCTGCCAGAGCTGGCCGAGAGCCGAGCTGGTGTACTTCGAGACGTTGCGCGAGGTCGCGTACGTCAGGATGAAGTGTCGCCGCTCCCAGAGCTGGCGCATGTAGACAGGGAACCTCGGCCGCGCGATGGCACGGCGAAGTCCGTATCTCTTGGCGAGCTTGGCCAGCGGCTCCTGCCCGCTTCGGCCGCCCGCCTGGGCGTCCGCGACAGCGGATTCCGGCTGGCTCATGGCAAGGACTCTATTGGATCCCGGTCGGTGGGGTGCCTGCCGCGCGGGTTGGCGGCAGCGTCAGTTGGACGGAGCCTCGGGACACTCGGTTCCCAAGGTGCCGTCAAGACCTGCTCAACCGTAGCCCAGCGCGGCGCGGTGCGCTGGCTAGGGCGCGACCACTCTCATGTAGAGGGTAAT
Source organism: Nonomuraea sp. NPDC003709 (assembly GCF_040610775.1). Classification (NCBI taxonomy): domain Bacteria; kingdom Bacillati; phylum Actinomycetota; class Actinomycetes; order Streptosporangiales; family Streptosporangiaceae; genus Nonomuraea; species Nonomuraea sp. NPDC003709. The sequence goes on from NZ_JBEXMW010000055.1 coordinate 16,188, forward strand.
TTTCATCGTCTGTTCACGTCCCGGCCGTACCGGTTACACGGGCTCTGTACGATTTGTTGCCTGTTGGGCTAAATGTCTGTGACGCTGGATTGGCACACGTGTGACCGAACTGCAACGCGCCAGAGACTCCCTGGTGGCAAGTAGTAAGGGATAGTCGCGATCGACTGGCAGGGCGTCGGCTGGTTTGACCATGTCAGCCAAACCCGGGGGGAAAACCAGGATCCCCCCGTCAGGCTGCTCACGATCACCGCAGCTCAGCGCTAACGCCCACCTGTAGAGGGAGGAATTCTTTCACCATGCGTGTTACTAAGGGCGCACAGATCGTCGCCGGTACCGCGCTGCTCGCCCTCGCGGTTGCCGCGTGTGGCGGTGGCGCCTCTGACAGTGGCGGCACTGCTGCCGGAGGCGGCGGGGAGACGCCGGTCCGCATGGAGATCGGCGAGCCCCAGGAGCTCCTGAACCCCCAGAACACGACCGAGACCGAGGGGTCCGAGGTCCTCGCCGCAGTGTTCTCCCCGCTGGTCCGCTACGACGAGAACAAGCAGCCGGTCGAGGAAGCCGCCGAGTCGATCACGACGTCGGACAGCAAGGTCTGGACGATCAAGCTCAAGTCCGGCTACACGTGGCACGACGGCACGCCGGTTACCGCCGCCGACTACGCTCGCGCGTGGAACTACGCGGCCCTGCAGGACAACGCCATGAGCTCGTCCTACTTCTTCGGGCGCGTCGACGGCTACGCCGACGTCCACCCGGGTGAGGGCAAGACGCCGACGGCCAAGGAGATGAAGGGTCTCAAGGTCGTCGACGACTCCACGCTCGAGGTGACGCTCTCGGCGCCGTTCTCGCAGTTCAAGACGATGCTGGGCTACACCGCGTTCTACCCGATGCCGAAGGTGGCCCTCGGCGCCGACGGCAAGGTGACGCAGACCTTCGGCGAGCAGCCGATCGGTCAGGGCCTGTTCAAGCTCGACAAGCCCTACAAGAAGGGCACCGACCAGACCATCGACATGACGGTCTACGACAAGTTCCCGGGCGCCAAGCCGAAGAACTGGAAGAAGCTCCAGTTCAAGGTCTACACGAGCTCCGAGACCGCGTTCAACGACCTGCAGGCCGAGAACCTGGACATCCACGACTCGCTGCCGCCGTCGACGATCGCCACGGCCAAGTCCGTGCTCGGCGACCGCTACCACGACGAGCCCGACGCCGCCGTGGGTTACATCGGCGTCCCGCTGCAGTACAACCCCGAGTTCAAGGACCCGCAGGTCCGCAAGGCCATCTCGCTGGCCATCGACCGGAAGACCATCACCGAGACGGTCTTCTCCGGCACCCGCGCCCCCGCCGACGACTTCATCAACCCGGCCATCCCCGGTTACCGCCAGGGTGCCTGCGACGCGTGCACGTACAACCCGGCCGAGGCCAAGAAGCTGTACGACGCCGCCAAGGGCCCCAAGACCATCGAGCTGGGCTACAACGCCGACGGTGGCCACAAGGAGTGGATCGAGGCTGTCGCCAACAACCTCCGCGCCAACCTGGGCATCGAGGTCACGCCGAAGCCGTTCGAGAAGTTCCAGGGCATCCTGGACGCCCTGGACGCCAAGGAGTACAAGGGCCTCTTCCGTATGGGCTGGTCCATCGACTACCCGTCGGCTGAGAACTACCTGACCCCGATCTTCGGCACCGGCTCCATCGGCACCGGCTCGAACTACGGTGGCTACTCGAACAAGGAGTTCGACGAGCTGGTCTCCAAGGGTGACCAGGCGTCGGACGCCGCCGAGGGCCTGAAGTTCTACCAGCAGGCCGACGACATCCTCATCAAGGACCTTCCGTACATCCCGGTTTACTTCTACCGGAGCAACTTCGGGTACTCCTCGAAGGTGAAGAACGTCAAGCTCAACCTGCTCAACCAGGTTAACTGGGTCGACATCGAGAAGGCCTGACGTTCATTCGCGCGGTGGACGGCTCTTGCCGTCCACCCGCCGGAGGGCTGAGCTTGGAGGCAGCCACTCGAGCCGGGTGAACCACGGGCTCCGGGGGCTGCCTCCAAGTCATGTACCGGAGGGCTTGTATGGGCCGTTATGTCATCAGGCGCTTGATCCAGGCGATACCCGTCCTGCTCGGCGCCACGCTACTCATCTTCATGATTGTCTTCGCACTGCCAGGGGACCCCATCGCGGCGCTGTTCGGAGACAAGCGCCCGGACCCCGCGGTCGCGGAGGTCCTGCGCGAGCAGTATCACCTCAACGATCCGCTGCTGTTGCAGTACTGGTATTACATCAGCGGCGTGCTCTTCCGCGGTGACTTCGGCGTGAACTTCGCCGACGTCCCCGTGTCCCAGGTCATGGCCGGCAAGTTCCAGGTCACCCTGAACCTCGCGCTGACCGCCCTGGTGATGGAGGCGCTCATCGGCGTCGGCCTGGGCCTGTGGGCGGCGCTGCGCCGCGGCAAGGCCACCGACACCGCCATCCTGGCCTCCACGCTGCTGCTCATCTCGGTGCCCACGCTGGTCACCGGTTTCGTGCTGCAGCTGGTCCTGGGCGTCAAGCTCAAGCTGTGGACCGGGCTGGACATCTTCCCGGTGGCGGGCACGTTCGCGGGCTGGCGCAGCTATCTGCTGCCCGGCTTCGTGCTCGCGGGGACGTCGATCGCGTACCTGACCAGGCTCACCAGGACCAGCCTGGTGGAGACGCTCAGAGCGGACTACATCCGAACGGCCACGGCCAAGGGCCTGCCGCGACGGCGCGTCATCGGCCGGCACGGGTTGCGTAACGCGCTGATCCCGCTGATCACCTATCTGGGCGCCGACCTCGGCAACCTGATGGGCGGCGCGGTGATCACCGAGACGATCTTCAATCTCCCGGGGATTGGAAATCAGCTGTTCCAGTCGGTTTACTTGCGAGAACAACCGGTTGTGGTGGGGATCATCACCGTCCTGGTGCTGATCTACATCCTGGCCAACCTGGTCGTCGACCTGCTGTACGCCGTGCTCGACCCGAGGATCCGCTATGAGTAACCCAATCCCGCCGGTCGGGCCCGGGCTCCCGGAGACGCAGACTCTGGTCACGGACACGGTTACCGACCCGGCGCCCACACCACAGGGCAAGAAGGGCAAGGAAGGCAAGCCCGCGAGCTTGTGGAGCGACGCCTGGTACGACCTCAGGCGCCGGCCGATGTTCATCATCTCGGTGCTCATCATCCTGGTGCTGCTCGTCATGTCGTTCCTGCCGTCGCTGTTCACGGCGATCGACCCGTTCAACGCCAGGACCTGTGACCTGTCCACGGCCAGGCAGGCGCCCAGCGCCGGCCACCTGTTCGGCAAGGACAGCCTGGGGTGCGACGTCTACGCCAGGACGATCTACGGCGCCCGCAACTCGATCGTGATCGGCGTGTTCACCACGATCATCACCACGGTGGTCGGCGGTCTGCTCGGCCTGATCGCCGGTTTCCGGAGCGGCGTGGTCGACACGGTGTCCTCGCGGGTCACCGAGATCTTCTTCGCCATCCCCCCGATCCTGGGCGCGCTGCTCATCGCCGCCACCTTCCGCGGCCGGGCCAACAGCATCATGCTGGTCATCCTCGCGCTGGCGGTGCTCGGCTGGCCGATGACGTTCCGCATCATGCGGGCGGCCGTGATCACCGCGAAGAACCAGGACTTCGTGGTCGCGGCCAGGGCGCTGGGAGCGAGCGCGGGGCGGATCATGTTCCGTCACCTGCTGCCCAACTCGCTGGCGCCGGTCATCGTCGTGGCCACGATCAACCTGGGTGGCTTCATCGCCGCCGAGGCCGCGCTCTCGTTCCTGGGCGTGGGTGTCCAGTCGCCGGACATCTCATGGGGTCTGATGATCGCCGACGCGCGCATCAGATTCTTGGAGGCGCCGCTGCCACTGGTGTTCCCGGCCGTGTTCCTCAGCATCACGGTGCTGGCGTTCATCATGATGGGCGACGCCGTACGCGACGCGCTCGACCCGAAGCTCAGGTAGAAGGGGGGATCAAGTGAAGAAGACGTCAACGGATGTGTTGCCCGCCGAGGGAGGGCTGGGCGACCAACCGCTGCTCGCGGTCGACAACCTGCACGTGGAGTTCCGTACGCGTGCCGGGGTCGTCCGCGCTGTGAACGGCGTGAGCTACACGGTCAGCCCCGGTGAGACGCTCGCGGTGCTGGGCGAGTCGGGTTCGGGCAAGTCCGTGACCGCGCAGGCGATCATGGGCATTCTCGACATGCCGCCGGCGGTCATCCCCAAGGGGGAGATCCGCTTCAAGGGCACCGACCTGCTCAGGCTGTCGGAGGAGGCGCGCACGCAGGTGCGCGGCCAGCGCATCGCGATGATCTTCCAGGACGCGCTCTCCGCGCTCAACCCGGTGTTCACCGTGGGCTGGCAGATCAGCGAGATGTTCCGGGTGCACCGCGGCATGTCCAAGCGCGACGCCATGAAGAAGGCCATCGAGCTGATGGACCGGGTCCGCATCCCGGCCGCCAGGCAGCGCGTGAACGACTATCCGCACCAGTTCTCCGGGGGCATGCGCCAGCGCATCATGATCGCGATGTCGATCGCGCTGGACCCCGAGGTGCTGATCGCGGACGAGCCGACCACGGCGCTCGACGTGACCGTCCAGGCCCAGATCATGGAGCTGCTGGCCGAGCTGCAGCGCGAGAGCCAGATGGGCCTGATCCTGATCACGCACGACCTCGGCGTCGTGGCCGACGTGGCCGACAAGATCGCCGTCATGTACGCGGGTCGCATCGTGGAGAAGGCCCCCGTGCACGACATCTACAAGGGCCCCGCGCATCCGTACACGAAGGGCCTGCTGGAGTCGATCCCCCGGGTCGACCTCAAGGGCCAGGACCTGTACGCGATCAAGGGCCTGCCGCCCAACCTGCTCGACCTGCCGTCCGGCTGCGCGTTCCACCCCCGGTGCCCCTACCGGCAGGACGACTGCGTGACCGACGCCCCCCCGCTCCACGAGATCAGCGGCACCCGAGGCAGCGCGTGCCACTACTGGAGGGAGGTCCTCGATGGCGATCGGTGAGCGCATCCTCGAGGTTCGGGACCTGGTCAAGCACTTCCCGCTGACCCAGGGCATCGTCTTCAAGCGGCAGATCGGCGCGATCAAGGCCGTCGACGGCGTGTCGTTCGACCTGCACAAGGGCGAGACGCTGGGCATCGTGGGCGAGTCGGGCTGCGGCAAGTCCACCCTCGCCAAGGTGCTGATGGCGCTGGAGCGGCCGACCTCGGGCTCGGTGCTGATCAACGGCCGTGACATCGGCAGGGCCAAGGGCGGCGAGCTCAAGCGGATGCGCCGCAACATCCAGATGGTGATGCAGGACCCGTACACCTCGCTGAACCCCCGGATGACCGTCGGCGACATCATCGGCGAGCCGTACGAGATCCACAGCGAGGCGGCGCCGCGCGGCGACCGCCGCAAGAAGGTGCAGGAGCTGCTGGAGGTCGTCGGGCTCAACCCCGACCACATCAACCGCTACCCGCACCAGTTCTCCGGTGGACAGCGGCAGCGCATCGGCATCGCCCGAGGGCTGGCGCTCCAGCCGGAGATCATCGTCTGCGACGAGCCGGTGTCGGCCCTGGACGTGTCCATCCAGGCGCAGGTGATCAACCTGCTCGAGCGGCTGCAGAACGAGTTCGACCTGGCGTACATCTTCATCGCCCACGACCTGTCGGTGGTGCGGCACATCTCCGACCGGGTGGGCGTGATGTACCTGGGCAAGTTCGTGGAGCTCGGGAAGGACACCGAGATCTACGACAAGCCCGCGCATCCGTACACGCAGGCGCTGCTCTCGGCGGTGCCGGTGCCCGACCCGGAGGGCCGGGAGCAGCGGGAGCGGATCATCCTGCAGGGCGACCCGCCGTCCCCGGCGAACCCGCCGTCGGGATGCCGGTTCCGTACGCGGTGCTGGAAGGCGCAGGAGATCTGCGCCGAGGAGGAGCCGCTGCTGCAGATCCGTCCGGGTACCGGGCACGAGAGCGCCTGTCACTTCGCGGAGACGCACGACGTGGTGCACGTAGGCTGACGCGCCTCCGAAGACCCTCCGAGGGAGCTCCCCGGAGGGTCTTCGCGTTTCTACGTGGTGACGATCAGCGCGGAGCCGTGGCCGAAGAGGCCCTGGTTGGCGGCGAGGCCGACGCGGGCGACGGGCACCTGGCGGTCGCCGGCCTCGCCCCGCAACTGCATGGTCAGCTCGCAGAGCTGGGCGATCGCCTGGGCCGGGATCGCCTCGCCGAAGGAGGCCAGGCCGCCCGAGGGGTTGACCGGGATCCGGCCGCCGAGCCCCGTCGCCCCGTCGTGCAGCAGCTTGGCCGCCTCCCCTGGCGGGCACAGGCCGACGTCCTCCATCCAGTCCAGTTCCAGGGCCGTCGAGAGGTCGTACACCTCCGCCAGTGAGACGTCCTCAGGTCCCACCCCTGCTTCCTCGTACGCCGCGTGCGCGATCGCCGCTCTGAAGGGCCTCTCAGGGGCCGGTACGGCGGTGCGGGAATCGGTGGCGAAGTTCGGCAGCTCCAGGATCGTGCTGGGGAACGTCGGGGTGACGGTGGAGACCGCGGCCAGGCGTACCGGAGCCCGCAGGCCCCGGCGGCGGGCGTAGGACTCCGAGGCCAGGACCACCGCCGCGCCTCCGTCCGAGGTGGCGCAGATGTCCATGAGGCGCAGCGGGTCGGCGACCAGCGGCGAGGCCAGCACCTCCTCGGCGGTGACGGGCTTGCGGTAGCGGGCCATGGGGTTGAGCGAACCGGCCCGCGAGTTCTTGACCTTGACGGCGGCGAAGTCGGCCGGGGTCGAGCCGTGCACGGCCATGCGCCTGCGGGCGTACAGGGCGAAGTAGGCGGGGTTGGTGGCGCCCAGCAGGCGGAAGCGGAGCCAGTCCGGGTCGTCGGGGCGGTCGCCGCCGACCGGTTTGAAGAAGCCCTTCGGGGTCGAGTCCGCCCCGACCACCAGCGCCACGTCGCACAGGCCCGCAAGGATGCGCGTGCGGGCGATGTCCACGGCCTGGGCGCCGGAGGCGCAGGCCGCGTAGCAGGAGGCGATCCTGGCACCCGACCAGCCCAGCGCCTGCGCGTAGGAGGCGCCCGCGACGAAGCCCGGGTAGCCGTTCCTGATCGTGTCCGCCCCGACCACGAACTCCACGTCGGTCCACGCCACCCCGGCGTCCCGCAGGGCCGCGCGGGCGGCGGCGACGCCGTACTCCAGGAAGGGCCTGCCCCACTTGCCCCACGGATGCATCCCGACGCCCAGCACCACGATGCTCATGAGACCCGCTCCCACATCCACATCAGCGGCCCGTCCGACAGCGGCCCGGAGGTGAGCTCCAGCTCCATGCCGACCTCCAGCTCGTTCACGGTGAGGCCCTTGACCTGCCCGAGCACCACGATCCCCACCTCGTCGAGCTCGACGGCGGCCAGCGTCACCGGCACGTACGGGTCCGCGGCGACGTAGGGGGCGGGGGGTGGGTAGCAGGCGTTCGTGTACGACCACACCCGGCCACGGCGGGGGAGGCGGGTCGTCTCCATCGAGGTGGCGTCGCAGCGGGGGTTGGGGCAGAGGCCGGGACGGGGCGGGAAGGTGACGGTGCCGCAGGCGGCGCAGCTGGTGCCCAGGAGGAAGACGCCGTCCTCGTCGATGGCGAACCAGCCCTCGATCGCTAACGTCATGCCGCCAGTATCGCACAAGCGCTTGCTAGGGTAACGACCCGCCGACGCCCCTTTGCCCGGACGGGTGCGCGGGTGGCCCGCCGACGTCCCTTCTGTCCCTTTGGAGAAGACCCGGGGTTGGGGAGGGGGTCGGGGGAGGGGTCAGGGGCGGCGTTTGCGGTGGCGGACGAGGATGCGGGCCGACATGGCCGCGGCCAGCATCACCATGCCCGCCACCACCGGCCCCCGGGAGGCGGGCGGCGGGCCGTCGCCGAAGTACGGGCCGGGGTGGGCCAGGCCGGCGCCGGGCGGGTCCAGGCGGGCGGCCTCCCGCAGGGCGAGCAGGGCGTTGGCCACCCCGTGCCCGTAGGCGGGGCTGTGGCCGTCGGCCGGCTGCAGCCTGGTGCCGAGCTCGATGGCCGTCCGTACGTGGTAGGGCGACATATTGGGATACGCGGACTTGATCAGGGCCGCCACGCCCGCCACCATGGCCGCCGCCGAGCTGGTGCCGTCGCTCACCACGTACGAGTCGCGCGCGTCGGCCGTGACGATCTCCGTGCCCGGCGCGACCACCGACAGGTAGTCCTGCCTGTTGGAGAACGCGGCCACCCTGAGCTCCCGGTCCACCGCCCCCACGGCCATCACCCCGGGATAGGCGGCGGGGAAGTTCTTCCTGTTGGCCGTGCCGCCGTCGTTGCCCGACGAGGCCACCAGCACGGCACCCCGCGCGATCGCGTACTGGATGGCCTCCTCCTCCGACGGCGAGCCCTCCCACGCGCCGCTGCCGCCGCCCAGCGACATGCTGATCACGCCGGCCCCGTGGTCGACCGCGTACCGGATGCCCTTGGCCAGCGCGTCGCGCCCGCCGGCGCGCTGCTGCTCGCGCAGCGGGTCGCCGTTCTCCAGCGTGACCCGGATGGACAGCACCCTGGCCGCGGGCGCCACCCCGATCACGCCGCCCTTGTGCTCGTCGCCGTGGCCGCGCCCGGCGATCAGGCTGGCCATGGCGGTCCCGTGCCGCCCCCAGAGGCCCTTGGCGGTGCCGGTCAGGTCGGGGCCCTGGATCACGGCGCCCTCCAGGTCGGGGTGGCGGCCGTTCACGCCGGTGTCGAGCACGGCGACGATCACACCCTCGCCCCTGCTCGACCGCCATGCCTCGGGCAGCCGCATCGCGGCGAGCTGCCACTGTCCCGCCCGGGCGGCCTCGCCCACGTCGTCGGTGGCGCTCGCCGGAACGGTTCCCACCACCAGCGCGGTGACGAGGAAGGCGACGGCGAGCCTGCTCATCGGGTGAGCGTCCGGTGCAACTCGGTGGCGAGCTGCCGCGCCGTGGCGCGCAGTCGAGGTGCGAGGCGGTCACCCGGCTGGTACGGCCGGCCGTCGGCGTACCCGGCGGCCGTCGCCACCACGTAGCGCTCGTCGGACCTGAGCACCACCCCGGTGAAGTACTGCCGCTCGCCGAAGCGCTCGGCCGGCCCTCGGGGAAAGGCCACCGGCCGCACGGTCGCGGGCCGTCCCACGCGGTAGTAGTCGCGTCCGGGCGTGTCGAGCACGGCGATGCCCACGGTGGCGACGAACGTCTGCGTGCTGTCGGCGTACGTGGCGCGCAGGGCCACGCGGCAGCCGCGCCGGACGGCGGCGGGCTGGAACGCCGTCCGGCAGGGCGCCTCGGGGGCGACCCCGGCCAGCTCGTACGTGACCCGCGCCCCCGACGGGCTGACCCCGGGCAGGGTCGCGGGGAAGATCTGCGCGACGGGCCACGCGTGCCAGCGCTCTGACACGGGCGGCTCCGGCGCGGGCCAGATCGCGGACATTATGGAGAGCAGCACGATGGACAGCTGGTACACGTCGACCTCTGGAGGGGAGGGGAGGGACGCCCGCGCGTTGCATTCTGACACGCGCCCGCTGATTCTTTCCGACGCTTCGGTAAACAGACCGATACGCGGAGTAATTCCGATCTGTGCGCCTTCGTCCTATGGAGTAGGGGAGAGTCGGACATGTGCGCCAGGTGGGAGCCCCAACCGCTGCGCTGCGTCACCGGAATTGACCGCGATCGCGATCAGCCCCGCCGAGTCCGCGAACGCCACCAGCTCCCCCGGCGGCACCGCCGCGAACGTCTCCCGGTAGGGCAGCGAGAGCTGCCGCCGGCCCAGCCAGACCCCCAGGGTGTCGCCCACCCGCACGCCCAGCGCGTGCAGGTCGCCGACCGCGATCGACAGCTGGGTGTTGCCGTAGCGGTCGACCGAGACGACCTCGCCCTCCACCGAGCCCTCGCGCAGCAGCGTGGTCGGCGCCGGCAGCGTCACCAGCCTGCCGATCGGCACCTCGGGCCCCAGGTCCGCCGGTCTCAGCCCGCCGCACAGCCGCCCCGCGACCGGCGAGAAGACGTCGCGCCCGTGGAAGGTGGGGGAGACCGGCCGCAGGAAGTGCTCCTCGTTGCTGATCGCGTAGGCGGCCTCGGCGCCGCCGCTGGCGTGCACGGCCCACGACAGCAGCCCGTTGTCGGGTCCGATGAACACCCGCCCGCCCGCCTCGACGGCCACCGCCCGCCGGGCGCCGCCCGCGCTGGGATCGACCGCGCCGATATGGATGCCCGCGGGAAGGTACGGAATGGTCTGGGCGAGAATCGCCGCGCCACGCCGTACGTCACCCGAGGGGATCAGGTGGCACACGTCGATCACCCGCGCCTCGGGGGCGATTCCGGCGATCACTCCGTGACACGCCGCCACATAGCCGTCTTCGAGTCCGTAGTCGGTGAGGAGCGTGATTACTGAGGTCACATTTCGTGACTGTACGTCTCTCAATACGTCGTGAACAGCCGCACTTCGCACATTACGATTGGCCACGGGCCGCGTGCGTGCGGAGTCGTCGCGCGCACCTTTCCCGAGGAGGACACCATGGGAGCACCGCTCAGCGGTGACAATGCTGCCCAGGAGACGTCCGGCCAACCCCTCTCAGAACGCGATCTCGAACTCCTCGCCTTCGAACGCCAATGGTGGCGCTACGCGGGCGCGAAGGAGCAGGCCATCAAGGAGAGCTTCGGGTTCTCCGCCACGCGCTACTACCAGTTGCTCGGTGAGTTGATCGACCGGCCGGAGGCGCTGGAGCACGATCCCATGCTGGTCAAGCGGCTGCGCAGGTTACGGTCCACCCGTCAGCGTGACCGCGCCGCCAGGAGACTCGGCATGCGTCCCTGACCGGCTGGGTACGGCAGCCGCGTGAGGAACATCCCTGGAATGAAAGCGATCTTGGACGACCCGGCGGGCGCCGTGATCGGGCTCGACTTCGACGGAACCCTGTCGCCGATCGTGCCCGATCCCGCCGAGGCCGTGATCCATCCGAAGGCGCCGGAGGTGCTGGCCGAGCTCGGCGCCCACGTCCTGGCGGTGGCCATCGTGACCGGCCGGCCGCCGGCCACCGCGCTGGAGCTCGGGCCGGGCCTGGCCGATGTGCCCCGGCTGGTCGTGCTCGGGCACTACGGCTTCGAGCGCTGGGAGGCCGGGCAGATCTCCGGGCCCCCGCCGCCTCCGGGCGTGCTCGAGGCAGAGGCCGAGCTGCAGCTGCTGCTCGAGTCGCTGGGCCTGCGAGACGTCACCATCGAGGACAAGGGCCGGGCCGTGGCCGTGCACACCAGGCGCAGCTCCGACCCGGAGGGCGCGCTGGCCAGGCTGCGCGAGCCGCTGGCCGAGCTGGCCGGCAAGCGCGGCCTGGTGGTCGAGCCGGGCCGCTTCGTGCTGGAGCTGCGGCCGCCGGGCATGGACAAGGGGCAGGCGCTCAGCCTGTTCCTGGCGGAGCGGGCCGCCAGGTCCGTCATGTTCGTGGGCGACGATCTCGGCGACCTGGCCGCGTTCGAGGCCGTACGTCTCTCGGGGCTGCCCGGCGTGACCGTGTGCAGCGGCTCCGCGGAGGTCACCGAGCTGGCCGAGCGGGCCGACATCGTGGTGGACGGGCCCGACGGCGTCGTCGCGCTGCTGGAGGAGCTTGTGGCGGCTTTCAGCCGTTCGTGATTGAGCTGCAAGTCGCGCTCCCTAGGGTCGGGCGCATGCACAAGCGACACCTCGCCGCCGTGGCCGTGGCCGCGGCCACCCTCCTCGCGACCTCCCTGCCCGCCCACGCCGCGCCCGCCCAGGCGGTCAAGCTGCGCAAGGGCCTGACCCTGTACATCCCGATCAAGTGGGTGGTCCACCGCTTCGGCGACGATGTCCAGATCGTGACCGGCAAGTGCGGCAAGCCCATGGGCTGGGGGACGCCCGAATGCGACGCCTTCTACGTCCTCGGCCCCTCGTCCATCAAGCGCGGCGCCGAGGGGTTCGGCCCGTACACCGGCAAGAGGCCCTTCTACACGGCGAGCGACGTGCAGCCGTGCCCGTTCAACCGGAAGTGGGGCGAGGCCATCGGCCCGAAGGTCACCAGGGGCCTGCGCCAGGTCGGCGCGGGGCACAAGGCCGCCTACAACGCGTGGCAGTCGGAGTGCGTCAAGTATTCGGGCTCGACCACGAAGGTGCTGCTCCGCTTCACGCAGCGCGAGTGGTACCTGCCGCAGAGCAAGATCCTCATCGTGGACCAGTGGAACACGCCGGGGCTGGCCGACACGCTCAAGCACGCCGACTGGACCTGACCGGGCTCAGATCTCGGCCAGCGCGTCGAGCTGGGCCGCGAGCCACTTCTGCGGGGGCAGGGCGGTGGCCGCGGCGTGCAGCTTGTCGCGCCGCATGCGGCGCTCGTCCTCCGGCATGACGAGCGCGGCGTGCAGCGCGGCGGCCGTGCCGCTGATGTCGTACGGGTTGACCACGAGCGCGTGCGGGCCCAGCTCGGCCGCCGCCCCCGCCTCGCGCGAGAGCACGAGCGCGCACCTCGTGGACAGGATCGGGCCCTCCTTGGCGACCAGGTTCATCCCGTCGCGGATGGGGTTGACCAGCAGCACGTCGGCCATCCGGTACGCGGCCAGCGAACGCGGGTAGTCGTCGTTGACGTTGAGGATCAGCGGGTCCCAGTCCTCGGTGCCGTACTCGTCCTCGATCTCCTGCGCGCAGCGCAGCACCGACGCGGTGTATTCGCGGTATTCGGGCAGGTCGTGCCGGCTCGGGTAGGCGAACGCCAGGTGCACCACCTTGCCGTGCCACTCCGGGTGCGCGGCGAGGAACTCGCGGTAGGCCACCAGGCCGCGCACGATGTTCTTCGACAGCTCGGTGCGGTCGATGCGGACGATCAGCCGGCGGTCGCCCACCTGCTCCCTGAGCGCGGTCATGTGCGACTCGACGTCGGGCTCGACGGCACGCTCCCACAGCGCGTCGCCGTCCACGCCGAGGCTGTGCACGCCGATGCGGGTGGTCCGGCCCTCGTGGGTGACGCTGCGGCCCACGCGGTCGACCTCCGCGCCCAGCAGCGCCTCACAGCAGTCCATGAACGCCTGCGCCCACCTGTCGGCCAGGAACCCGGCGTGATCGGCCCCCAGGATGCCCTCCAGGACCTCTCCGACCACCTCGTCGGGCAGCAGCGAGAAGTATTCGGGGGGCGCCCACGGGGTGTGGCTGAAGTGGGCGATGCGCAGGTCGGGCCGCTCGGCGCGGAGCATCGCCGGGGTCAGCGTCAGGTGGTAGTCCTGCACCATGACGCGGGCGCCGTGGCCGGCCTCCTCGGCCAGCGCCAGCGCGAACGCGCCGTTGTAGTCGCGGTAGGACTCCCACTCGCGCTCGAACCTCGTGCCGAAGTTGGGTGAGTTGGGGATGTCGTAGAGCAGGTGGTTGACGAACCACAGGGTGGAGTTGGCCACGGCGTTGTAGGCGCGGTGGAAGGTGGCGGGCGGGATGTCGAGCATGCGCACCGGGCCCGTGTCGTAGCCGGCGTGGTCGATCCGGCCGCCGGGCACCAGGCGCACGGCGCTGCGGTCGCCGTCGGACAGCGCCGCGCACACCCACAGCATGCCGTCCTTCCTGGCCACCTCGGACAGTGCCGAAACCAGGCCGCCGCCACCGCGTTTCATGGTCAGCTCGCCGTCGTCCGAGACGGTAAAGGAAACGGGCCCTCTGTTGGAGGCCACCAGGACGCTGTTCATCTACGCTCCCTTCGCCCATAGGATCCCAGCTATGGCGCTAGATGAGCTAACCGAGGAACTCGCCCGCTCGGCCGCAGGAGGAGATCATCGCGCACTTGGCGAGCTCCTGGCGCGGATCGAGCCCGATGTGATGCGACACTGCGCCCGGATCCTCCCCTATCACCAGGATGCCGAGGAAGCCTCGCAGGACACGTTGCTGGCCGTGGCGCGCAACATCGGCCGGTTCGAGGGCCGGGCGCGGTTCAGCACCTGGCTGCACATCGTGACGGCCAACTGCGCGCGCACCACGTACAGGTCGCTCAAACGCCGCGCGGCCGAGCAGACCTCGGACGAGCTGCCCACGCAGAAGCCGGACGTGGCGCGGGTGAGCGTGATCGCAGGCTCGCGGCTCGACCTGCTCGACGCCATGGAGGCGCTGGAGGCCGACAAGCCCGACCTGGCGCAGGCGCTGGTGCTGCGCGACATCGTCCAGCTCGACTACAACGAGGTGGCCGAGCAGCTCGGCATCCCCCTGGGCACCGCCAAGTCGCGCATTCATCAGGCCCGCAAATACGTGCAGGGAGTGCTGGGTGATGATTATCGCTGAGACGCCACGTCTCGCATCTTGAGACGGGTGGCCATTTGGGCCCCATGGACGGGTAGAGTCCTTTTCAACAACTGAATATTGCTCATCCAGAGGGGTGGAGGGACCGGCCCTGCGAAGCCCCGGCAACCCTCCCGGTTTGAGACTCGCGACAGGGCGAGGCCGACCGGGACAAGGTGCCAATTCCGGTCTGCGGTCAAGGTGGCCGCAGGCGAAGATGAGGGAAGGCCTCGCTTCATGTCGCTCGACTTTGGTCCTGCTGTCGGTCTGTCCTGCCGTGAGTGCGGCACGCGTTACCCGCTCGGTCCGAGCTTCGCGTGTCTGGAGTGTTTCGGGCCGCTCGAAGCGGCCTATTCCTTCGGTACGGTGACCCGCTCCGACATCGAGTCTGGTCCCGCCAACATCTGGCGTTACCGGTCGCTGCTCCCGGTGCCGGTTGACGTCGCCAGTAAGCCCAATATGAACCCCGGCTGGACCAAACTGGTCAAGGCCGGAAACCTCGGACGCGCACTCGGTCTCAAGAACCTGTACGTGAAGGACGACTCGGGCAACCCCACCCATTCCTTCAAGGACCGGGTCGTCGCCATCGCCGTCGAGGCGGCGCGTAACTTCGGCTTCCACACCCTTTCCTGCTCCTCCACGGGCAACCTCGCGGGCGCGGTCACCGCGGCGGCGGCGCGCGCCGGGCTCGAGGCGTGCGTGTTCATCCCGGCCAACCTCGAAGCGGCCAAGATCGCCATGGCTCGCGTGTTCGGCGGGAAGCTGATCGGGATCGACGGCACCTATGACGAGGTCAACCGGTTCTGCTCCGAGCTGATCGGCGACCCGCTGGGTGACAAGTGGGGGTTCGTCAACGTCAACCTGCGGCCCTACTACGCCGAGGGCTCCAAGACGCTCGCGTACGAGATCGCCGAGCAGCTCGGGTGGCGGTTGCCCGAGCAGATCGTCATCCCCATCGCCTCCGGCTCGCAGCTCACCAAGATCGACAAGGGCTTCCGCGAGCTGGTGCAGCTGGGGCTGGTCGAGGACACGCCGTACAAGATCTTCGGAGCGCAGGCGGCCGGGTGCTCGCCGGTCTCCACCGCGTACAAGGCGGGGCACGACGTCGTGCAGCCGGTCAAGCCCGACACCATCGCCAAGTCGCTGGCCATCGGCAACCCGGCCGACGGGCCGTACGTGCTCGACATCGCCCGGCGCACCGGAGGGGCCGTCGAGGACGTCACGGACGCCGAGATCGTGGCCGCGATCAAGCTCCTGGCCTCGACGGAGGGCGTCTTCGCCGAGACCGCGGGAGGGGTGACCGTGGGCGTGCTGAAGAAGCTCGCCGAGAGCGGGCGGCTCGACCCCGAGGCCGAGACCGTGGTCCTCAACACCGGCGACGGGCTCAAGACACTCGACGCGATCAGCGACGACGCCCAGCCCACAGCCGTGATCCGGCCCTCCCTCGACGCGTTCCGCGCGACTGTCTGACAACCAGGAAAGGCGAGTTAAACCATGAGCGTTTCGGTGCGGATTCCCACCATTCTGCGCACCTACACCGGGGGCAACGCCGAAGTCAGTGGCGAGGGCGCGACTCTTCGTGACGTGCTTGCCAAGCTCGACTCCGACTACCCGGGGATCGGCGCGAGAATTCTGGATGAATCGGGCAAGATTCGTCGTTTTGTCAACGTTTACGTTGGGGAAGAGGACGTCCGTTTCGCCGACGGGCTCGACACTCCGGCACCTGAGGGCACTCAGATCTCAATCATCCCGGCGGTTGCCGGCGGCTGAGTGCTATAGATCACACGTGTGGAAGGCGCCCCTAGTGGGCGCCTTCTCCATTTCCAGGGCAAATGAAACGTACAAGCGCCTTCGTTGCGAAGAAATGCGTCGTTTGCAGATTGACTCTGTTGCCAAACCCCGTGCCACAGGTATGGTCGAGGGCGATCGTCTGGCTGATTTTCCCTTAAGTCCGGCGATTACGGGTCTCGCGGAGGAATGGGCGAGATCTGAAAGCCCAGTAAGAGGAGTCGGAAGTGGCGCAGGGCACCGTCAAGTGGTTCAACGCGGACAA
The DNA here is from genome assembly GCF_040610775.1 of Nonomuraea sp. NPDC003709. Classification (NCBI taxonomy): domain Bacteria; kingdom Bacillati; phylum Actinomycetota; class Actinomycetes; order Streptosporangiales; family Streptosporangiaceae; genus Nonomuraea; species Nonomuraea sp. NPDC003709. Next base: position 32,519 of record NZ_JBEXMW010000055.1, read on the forward strand.
GGGCTACGGCTTCATCGCGGTAGACGGTGGTAAGGATGTATTCGTCCATTACTCAGCGATCATGATGGACGGGTACCGATCTCTCGAACAGGGCCAGCGGGTCGAGTTCGAGATCACGCAGGGCCAGAAGGGACCTCAAGCGGAGTCCGTCCGCGCGGTCTGATACACCCCCCTGGTATGCACCGGCGGGGATCGCCCGGCAGCGCAGTCCGTGCGAACCCGCCACCTTTCTTTCGTCGACTCGGTCACGGCGAGCCGCGCGAGGCGGCTCGCCGTGCGTATGGATCCCGCCACCTGCGGTGGCCTGGACGCGGCTCGTCGCAGGTGCGGGGTCCTGCCGCCGGCGATGGACGGCTCTGCCGTACAGGCTGATATGGGGAGGAAAGGCCCGGTAGGAGGCTTCTCGCTTGCACTCGACAGGGTAGAGTGCTAAACAGTTCGTTGGCACTCTGTGCAGCAGAGTGCCAACACTCGGATCGGGACGATGGGGTCTGCCGCAGGAGATGCTGACCCATGCCGTCGCGGGCGTCGGCTCGGTCCACGACAAGCCACCCTGCATCTGGGAGGTCTAGCCTTATGGCAGCCAAGATGATCGCGTTTGACGAGGACGCCCGGCGCGGTCTCGAGCGCGGTATGAACCAGCTCGCCGACGCCGTCAAGGTGACCTTGGGTCCCAAGGGCCGCAACGTCGTGCT
>NZ_JBEXMW010000056.1:0-31416 GCF_040610775.1 Nonomuraea sp. NPDC003709
CTGACCGCCATCGTCAAGGGCGAGCCGAACCACTGGTCGATCCGCGCCGGCAATGCCCAGTCGGGCAACCTGTCCACCTACTACAACGGGGCACGTCCCAACGTCGCGGGCTACAACCCGATGAAGAAGGAAGGGGCCATCATCCTCGGCATCGGCGGAGACAACAGCCACGGTTCCGCCGGCACCTTCTACGAGGGCGTGATGACCTCCGGCTATCCGACGGACGCCACCGAGAACGCGGTGCAGGCCAACATCGTCGCCGCCGGCTACAGGTGAACCCGCCGCCGCCCCCGGCCCACGCCGGGGGCGGCAAAGCCCGGGAAAGCGGGGCTTTCGACTCAACTGCCGTATGGCTACTATCAGGCACCAATCGCCTAGTTGGGTGATTGTCACCGATTGGTGAGGAGAGTGTCCTCCACGTGGCTGGATGGGGCAGGGCCGGGCGACGGCGGACGGAGACCGTGGGCGACGGGAGCGCGTCGTCCCAGCCGCGACGGCTGGCCGGTGCCCGCCGGCTGCCCCTGCGTACGGTGCTGCTCATCATCGTGTTCGTGCCGAGCCTGACCTTCACCCCGCTGCTGGCCTCGGGCATGTTCCAGCTGTCCTCCCAGTGGCGGGCCGAGAAGGCCCAGATGGATCTGGCCACCAAGACCGTCGGCGCACCCGCGTCCGACCTGTTCTTCAGCCTCCACAAGGAACGGCTGCTCACCGCGGAGACGCAGGCCGACCCCGGTGGCGCCGCGGCGGGCAAGCTCGCCAAGCAGCGCGCGGTGACCGACCAGGCCGTTAGCGCCTTCCGTCCCCTGACGGCCCTGGACACCGCCAAGGGGCCGGAGGGGCTCGGCGACGCCATCTCCCGTACCGACCGCAGCCTCAACCTCCTCGACGAGCAGCGCCGGGCGGTGGACGCCGGTTGGGCCAGCCCGCAGAAGGCGTTCGACTACTACAGCGGGGTCATCGAGTCGGACCTGCGCGTGCTGACCGTCCTCAGCCACACCGACGAGGGCGAGGTGAACAGCAGCGCGCAGACCCTGGTCGACCTGTTCTGGGTCGTCAACCTGATCGGCCGCGAGGACGCCGTCCTGGCCCGCGGCTGGAAGTCGGGGCACCTGACGAGGGACGAGTACGGCCTCGTCACCGACGCCGCCGGCACCAGGAAGCACCTCATGCGCTCCCAGGTGATCCCGAGCCTCATCGGCGACGAGAAGCGGTACGAGACGCTGATCACCGGCAAGGCGTGGATGGCCATGACCGCGCTGGAGGAGCGGCTGACCCCCTCAGGCGGCAACCAGGTGACCCTGCGCGGGGACAGCACCGGGTGGCGCTCCTCGGTGGACACGGTCACCGAGCAGGTGACGCAGCTCCTGCGGCTCCGACTCGCCGACGTCAGCAAGATCGGCTACGACCACGCCGGCATGCTCTTCGTCATCTTCATCAGCGTCACCAGCGTGGGCCTGCTCGCCCTGGGCCTGGTGATCTTCACCAGCTGGCGTCTCACCTCCATTCTTCGCCGGCGCATCCTCCACCTCCGCGAGGACGCCCAGGAGCTCCAGGAGCGGCTGCCCAAGGTGGTCGCCCGGCTGGAGCGCGGCGAGGACGTCGACGTGGACGCGGAAGTCCACATGCTCAAGCCCACCCCCGACGAGCTCGGCGAGCTGGGGCAGGCCCTCAACCTGGCCAGCCGCAGCGCGGTCTTCACCGCCGTGCGGCAGGCCGAACAGCACCGTGGCTTCCAGCGCATGCTCCAGCGCATCGCCCGCCGTACCCAGATCCTCATCGGCCTGCAGCTGAAGAAGCTCGACGAGCTGGAACGCAAGCACGAGGACCCCGAGGTGCTGGAGGGCCTGTTCGACCTGGACCACCTCACCGCCCGGCTGCGCCGCTACGAGGAGAACCTGGTGATCCTCGGCGGCGGGCAGCCGCAGCGCCGCTGGCGCAAGCCGGTGCACCTGCTCGACGTGCTGCGCGCCGCGCAGGGCGAGGTCCAGGACTACCGGCGGATCTCGATCGACGTCGAGGGCGAGTCCTGGGTGAGCGAGCGCGCGGTGGGACCGCTCGTCCACGTCCTGGCGGAGCTCATGGAGAACGCCACCACCTTCTCCAAGCCGATGACCCCCGTCGAGGTGCGGGCCGCACCGGTCAGCCGGGGCGTCGCCGTGGAGATCGAGGACCGCGGCCTGGGCATGGAGGCCGAGCAGTACGCCGCCGCCAACGCCCTGATGAAGTCGCCGCCGCAGCTCGACGTGATGACCCACGCCGACGACGTCCGGCTCGGCCTGTACGTGGTCGCCCGGCTCGCCGCGAGCCTGGGCCTCCAGGTGGAGCTGCGGTCGTCGGCCTTCGGCGGCACCCGGGTCATCGTGCTGCTCCCGGAAGCGCTGGTGGTGGACCGTCCGCGTGCGGTGCCCGAGGAGGCCGCCCCGGCCCCGGCCCCGGCGCCGGAGGCGGCCCGTCCGGAGCCTCGCCCGCAGGAGGAACCGGCGGACGGGCAGTTGCCGACCCGCTCCAGGGGACGCGCGATGGCGTACGTGACAGCGCCCACCGGAATCCCGGACGACGCCCTCCCGCCGTCCGCCCGCCGGCCGCTGCCCCAGCGGGTGCGCCAGGCCAGCCTGGTCACCGAGCTCAAGGTCCCGGCGAACGGGGACGAACAGACCGAGCAGGAGGCCTGGGCCCCACGCGATCAGCCCGGCCGATCCAGTGCGACAATCGGCGCGTTCCAGAGGCAGTCTCGCAGGCGCCGGACCGGTGATGACGCCTTCCAGCCCCGGCCGGACGGATCCCCCGAGCCCGGCTCACCCACGACGGAAGATCGATGATGACGCAGCGAACCACCGCCACCAACGCAGACCTGGACTGGCTCCTGGACGGTCTGGTCGATCAGGTCGCGGGCACCCGGCACGCCATCGTGCTGTCCGACGACGGCCTGGTGATCAGCCGGTCCCGGACCATCGAGCGCTCGGACGCCGAACGCCTCGCCGCGATCGCCACCGGCCAGCAGAGCCTGGCTCGCGGCGTGGGGCAGCTCTTCAGCGGCGGACCGGTGCAGCAGGTCATCATCGAGATGGCCGAGCTGTGGCTGTTCATCACGACCGCCGGCCGCGGCACTCATCTGGCCGTGGTCGCCTCCCAGGAGGTGGACGCCGAGCTGATGAGCGTCGCGATGCACACCCTCGTCCAGCAGGTCGGCCAGAAGCTGGGCACCGACGCGCGTACCCCGCAGGCCGATGACGCGGGGAGACGCGGATGAAGCACTGGACTGAGGGGTTCGACGACGATGACGCCGACGAGCCCCTTGTCCGCCCCTACACGATCACCGGCGGACGGACCGCCCCAGAACGGGACGACCTCACGCTGATCACGCTGGTGACCTCGCTCTCCGGCGTCTCCTCGCAGACCGGACGCGGGCTGCGGCGCATGCAGCCGGAGCACCGCACCATCTTCGCCTTGTGCGAGCGGCCGCTGGCGGTGGCCGAAGTCGCCTCGGCGCTGAACCTCCCGGTGTCAGTGACCAAGATCCTCATTGGCGATCTGATCGAGAACGGTCAGATGCGGGCCCGGCCACCGCTGGCCTTCGCCCAGGCGGGCGGCGGTCTTCCCGATGTGACAATTCTTGAGGCGGTGAGGGATGGCTTACGCAAGCTCTGACCAAGGGGACGACGCTCCCCTGGCGGTGAAGATCCTGATCGCCGGTGGGTTCGGCGTCGGGAAGACGACCATGGTCGGCGCGGTGAGCGAGGTCGCCCCACTGCGTACGGAGGAGTACCTCACCCACGCCAGCGTTGGTGTCGACGATCTGGACGGCGTGAGCGGCAAGTCCACCACCACCGTCGCGCTGGATTTCGGGCGCATCACCATCAACCGCGAGCTGGTGCTCTACCTGTTCGGCACCCCCGGGCAGGAACGCTTCTGGTTCATGTGGAACGACCTGGTGCACGGGGCGATGGGCGCGGTCGTCCTGGTCGACACCCGGCGGCTGGACGTGAGCTTCGCGTCGATCGACTTCTTCGAGAGCCGCGGCATCCCCTTCGTCGTCGGCGTCAACTGCTTCCACGGCGTCAAGGACCGGACGCCCGAGGAGATCCGCACGGCGCTCGACCTCGACCCGCAGGTGCCGCTGGTGCTCTGCGACGCCCGCGACCGGACGGCGGCCCGCGACGTGCTGCTCGCGCTCATCGACCACCTGCTGGCCGCCCGGCCCCGCACCGCACCGCACCCCGTGGCCTGACGCCTGTCATCTCCCGGCCGGTGCCGGGACCAGCGACGGGCGGCGGTCGATGCGGCGGCGGACCTCGTCGGTGCCGAAGTGGTAGTCGATGCGCCGGGTCGCCTCGGCCCAGTCGTCCATCGACCGAACCGCCGACAGGGCCTCCACCACCACGGGGTCGCTCCACCTTTCCACCGCGCGCTGCCACAGCGTGCCGGCGTCCTCGGTGAGGAGGCTGCCGACGGTGCCCTCGTAGATCGGCATCGCGCGCACCTCGCCGTCCGGCTCCACCTGCAGCAACGGGAAACCGTAGCGGCGCAGGGCGTTCGGATGCATCATCAGGACCATGTTGTCCGACGTCGCCACCTGCACCTGGCGGGGTGCGAGGGAACGCAGGCGTTCGACGTGCTCGCCGCTCACCAGCGTGCGCAGCTGGTCGAAGCTCAGCAGCTCGTGATCGGCGAACCCCTGCCGGCTCGCGAGCCCGGACGGCACCGCGGCGGCGAAGGTGAGGAAGCGCAGGTACGGGAAGCGAGGGGCGACCGTGCGGCAGAACTCCTCCAGCTGGTGGAGGTTGGACCGCAGGACCGCGTAGTCGACCCCGAACTCGACCGGGTCGAGGCCGTTGGCCACCCGCTCCTCCGAGAGGTCGTTCAGCAGGGTCAGCGCGTTCATCGCCCGCTCGAACGAACCGGCCCGCCCGCGGATCCGATCGTGCACCTCGGCGTCGGCCCCGTCGACGCTCACGGTGATCAGGGAGAAGACCCGGGTCACCTCCTCGGCCGAGCGGCGGTCGAGCGTCCATCCGCCGGTGTAGACGTTGACGCCCACCCCCGCTTCGCGGAGCCGGCCGGCGACCTTGGTGATGCCTCTGACCAGCAGCGGCTCGCCGCCGGCGAACTCCACCGCCCGCGGGCCGAAGGAGACGATCGCGTCGGCGACCTTGAGCATCTCGTCGTGGTTCAGCTGCCGGGCCGGCCGCCTGCCGGACTCGGAGTAGCAGTGCACGCATCGCAGCGGGCAGGCGTAGGTGACGTCCCAGACGATGTCGCTGGGCCCGTTCGGGATGCTCATGGCATGGTCCTTTTCTCGTTCGTGCGCCAGTGGCCGACCAGGTCGGCGTACAGGGGGGATCGGGTGAGCAGTTCCTGGTGCGTTCCGGCGGTCGTGGTGCCGCCGTCCATCAGCAGGACGCGCCGCGCTCTCATGGCGGAGCTGATGCGATGCGCGATGACGACGAGCGTGCCGTCGCGTCCGGCGAACGCCTCCTCAGCGCGCTGCTCGGCGGCCGGGTCGAGGTGGCAGGTGGCCTCGTCCAGCACGACGGTCCGCGCGGGTGAGGCGTGCACGCGGGCCAGGGCGATGAGCTGTTTCTCCCCGGCGGAGAGCGAGGAGGGCTCCTCGATGACGGCGTCGAGCCCGCCGAGCCGTTCGACCAGCGGCAGAGCTCCCACGGCGGCCGCCGCCGCCCGCAGCCGCGCGTCGGTGTCCGCGCCGAGGTAGGCCAGGTTCTCGCGGACGGTTCCGGCGAAGACGTACGCCTCCTGGGGCACGAGGGCGATCATCGTGCGCAGGCGGCGTTCCGGAGTCTCGTCGAGCGGGAGTCCGCCGAGCACGATCCGGCCGCCGGTCGGTGGCAGGAGCCCGGTCAGCAGCATCGACAGGGTGGACTTGCCGGCGCCGCTCGGGCCGACCACGGCCAGGTGCTCCCCCTCGGGGATCGTGAGGTCGAGGTCGCGAACGACCGGTGTCGCCCCGGGCGCGTAGCCGAAGGTCAGCCGTTCGGCGTCGAGCCGGTGCCCGAGCGGGCCGGGCCCGGTCCCGGTCCGCGGGGAGGTCACCGGCACGGTGACGGACTCGGCGATCCTGCGCAGCGTGACGGCGAGGGCCACTCCCCACCCGCCGACCGTGCTGATGAGCATGCGCAACGCCGGGTCGAGCCCGGTGGCCAGGTAGGTCACCGCGCCGATGACCTCTCCCGCGCTGAGGTGGCCGCCGTCGACCAGCGGACGGGCGGCGATCAGCAGGACGAGCAGCGGGACGTGGACGCCGAGCGTGACGACCAGCCGCCGGCCGGTGCCCGCCCAGGCCATCGACATGGTGGCCGCCACCTGCGCGGAGACCGCGGCGTCCACCGTCGCGCGGGCCTGGTCGTGGGCTCCGCAGGCGGCGACGTCCCGCAGTCCGGACAGGATCGGGGTGGCCTCGGCCGTGAGCCGCTCGTCGGCCAGGATCAGCGCGCGTTGCCGGCTCGCCAGCGTACGCAGTAGCCAGGCGAACACGGCCAGGGCCAGCACCACCGGTCCCACGGCGATGGCGGCCGCCGGCGGAGAGAGGGCCAGCAGCCCCACCAGCGCGGCGATCAACGACATGCCGAGCTGGCGGCTGCTGCGCAGGAGGGCGGACACCAGGTTCCGCACCGTTTCCACCTGCGCGGTGAGCCGGTTGACGGCGGCGGTGTCGGGTGGTTCGGCGCCGCCGGCCGCGCGGGTCACCGTGGCGGTGACGACGGCCCGTACGAGGTCGTCGCGCAGCGGTTCGACGACCTTGGCCAGGACGGGGAGCGTCAACCGGGTGGCCACCGCCTTGAGCGACATGACGCCGGCCAGCAGCCCGAGCAGGGCGAGTCCGGTCCCCGGCCGCCCCGCCAGGAACCCGCGGTCGATGGCGGCGGCGATGAGCAACCCGGACAGCAGCGTCGGAGCCGATTCGACGGCGGACAGGGCCAGGGCGACCGCCAGCGGGCGCTTGCGCGGCCGGAGCAGGGCCAGCAGCAGGCGCGGCGCGCTGAGCGTGCGCGGCCCCAGGAGCGGGGTCAGCGAAGCACCGGACACGTCTCCTCCTTCCCACTGGTTTCCTCGGCGGCGAACAGGGCTCGGTAGGACGGGTCGTTCCAGAGCTCCCGGTGTGTGCCCTGAGCGCTGATCCGGCCGTTCTCGAGCCAGACGACCAGGTCGGCGTGGGCGGCGGTCGTCGCCCGGTGCGCGACGACCAGGCGGGTGCGTCCGCGCATCCCGTCCACGAGGGTGCGGGTCACCTGGGCCTCGGTCGCGGTGTCGAGGCTGGAGGTGGCGTCGTCGAGCACGGTCACCCGGGCGCGCCGTACGAGCGCGCGGGCCAGGCCGAGGCGCTGGAGCTCGCCGCCGGACAGCGGCGCGCCCGCGGCCGGGGTGTCGTACCCCTGGGGGAGCCGGCGGATGACGTCGTCGACGCGGGCGGAGACGGCGGCCTCCTGTACGGCGGCAGGGCTGGTCCCGGACCGCCCGTAGGCGATGGCCGAGGCGAGGTCACCGCCGAGGAGCGCTGGGCGTTCGAAGGCGTAGGCGACGACGTCGCGCAGCGCGTCGGGGGCGAGCTCGGCCAGGGGCCGGCCGTCGAGCAGCACCTGCCCGCGGTCGGGGTCCAGCAGCCTGCCCGCCACCATGGCCAGCGTCGTCTTGCCCGCGCCGGACGGCCCGACGACGGCGGTCAGCGATCCTGCGGGAAGCTCCAGGTCGATCCCGTCGAGCAGCCGGGCGCCGTCCCGCGTGACGGTGACGCCGCGGAACGACAACGTGCCGGGACCTTCGGGGGCCGGGCGCGTACCGGGGGCCTGGGTGGGCAGAGCGAGCACCTGCGAGACCCGCCGCGCCGCCGAGCGGGCCTGCGCCACGCTCATCACCGCGTCGACGTGTTCGATGAACGACAGGCCCAGCGTGGCGTACCCGGCCACGGCCAGCAGCTGCCCGGGTTCGAGGCGGCCGGCCACGACGCCGAGGCCCGCCACGGCGAGGACCGCCACCTCCATGAGCGGCAGCACCAGGCCGATCCGCCACCCGCCACGGGCCTGGGCCCGCCACAGGGCGTGCCCGGTCTCGGACAGTTCGGGCAGCGGGGTGAGCACACGGGCGATCTCGCGGTCGGCGGTGCCGGAGGCCCGCACGGTACGGATGCCCCCCAGGGTGTCGGTGAGCCGCGCCGCCAGCCGGCCCTGCGTCTCCTGGTAGCGGTCGTACAACCCGGACATCCGGGAGACGAACATGAGGATGATCACGAGCGCGACGGGCAGGCCGGCCACGAAGGCGAGCCCGGTGCGCCAGTCGATGAGGAAGAGCGCGATGATGCCGCCCGCCGCGGTGACGAGCCCGGCGGCGGTGTCCAGCAGGGCCAGCGGGACCTGTCCGGCCCCGGCGGTGTTGCTCACGAGCCGGTTGGCCAGCTCCCCGGTCGGGAACCGGCGGGCCTCCCCGACGCCGAGGCGCAGGATGTGGCCGGTGAACCGCAGGCGCAGCGTGGAGGTCGCCGAGGCGTTGGCCGCGGCGCCCGCGACGTGGCACACCAGGTCGGCGAGCGTCATGACGGCCAGGACCAGGGCCAGCCGCGCCGCCGCGGCGAGCACGTCCTCGCCCGCGAGCACCCTGTCCACCGCGGCGGCCAGCAGGGCGGGCATGGCCAGAGTCGCGGCCGAGGCGGCGGCGGTCGCGGCGGTGACCACCGCCAGCGGCCGCCAGGCGCGCCGTGCGAGAGAGGCGAGCAGGCGGTCGCCGTGCTTGAGCGTCACCCGCTCCCCGGCGGTGCCTGCCACGGGATCCGGCATCCTTCCTCTCCTCTCTCGACGGCCCTCTCTGCGGACCTCTCGACGGCCCTCTCTACGGACCTCTCAACGGACCCGGAGGGCCACCGCCGGCGGCGGTGACCCTGGGATTTCACTAGGACAGGCTGAGGGTGATGAAACAGGTCTCATCGCCCTCGCACGTCATGCCGAAGCAGCTCAGCGTGCAGGGGTACAGCCAGGACTCTTCTGCGGCCGGGAGCATGTCCAGGGCCTTGATGTCGATTTCCATCAGACGGTGATCCAGCAGCTGTCGTTCTTGCACGAGATGAAGCACGTGATGACGCAGGGCCACAGCGAGGTCTCCTCGGCGGCCGGGAGCATGTCGAGAGCCTTGATGTCGATTTCCATGGTGTTCTCTCCTTCAGTAATGGGGATTTTTCGTCAGATGGTGACCCAGCAACTGTCCTTGCAGGTCTTGACCTCGCAGGTGATGAGACAGGGCCACAGCGCGGCCTCCTCGGCGGCCGGCAGCATGTCCAGGGCCTTGATGTCGATTTCCATCGCGTTCTCCTTTCTTGGGTGGTTGCCGCTCGTTTCGAGACGGCGTGGAGTACCGGCCCGCGTCGACGGGCCGGAGTCTGTGAGCGCCCGCTAGGCGGTGACGGGCCTGCCGCTCAGGAAGTCGATGAGCAGGCCGGTGACCAGGTGTCCGTCGCCGGAGGCCAGCGGGTCGTGGTCGGCCACGGGGATCTCCAGGTAGACCGGTGGCACCGGCTGACCGGCCGCCAGCAGCCGGCCGTGCAGCCGCCGGGAGTGAGTGACCGGGATGATCGAGTCCTGCAGGCCGTGGATGATCATGATCGGCAGGCGCATCCGGTCCGCCAGCCGGGCCAGGTCACGCGGGCCGAGCTCGTCGTCCGCCTCCGCGCAGCCGCCGAGCCGATCGAGCAGCGTGCGTACGCGCTGCGCTCCGTCCTGGTACAGGTCCCGCCCGGACAGGAACGGCGCGATGACCGCGGCCCTGGTCCACAGGTCCGGCTCCGCGGCGGCGGCCAGCAGGGCCAGGTAGGCGCCGTAGCTGATGCCGTACAGCATGGGCCGTTGCCGGCCCGGGCCGCGCGCGTCGGCCAGCGTGCGCCCGAGCTGCAGGATGTCCGCCAGGTCGGGGCCGCCCCACGCGCCGTGGATGGCGTCGCGGTGCGCCTCGCCGTAGCCGGTGCTCCCCCGCTGGTTGGGCGCGACCACCGCCATGCCCGCCGCGGCCATCCGCTGGAACAGCGGGTCGAACCCGAAGGGCCAGGCGGCTTCCGGGCCGCCGTGCAGCGCCAGGACGACCTGCTCGCTCGTCGCCGGGTCGCCGTACACGATGGCCTCGATCGGCCCGGCCGGGCCCTGGTGGTCCACCGTACGGGCCGGTGCCCAGCCGCCCGCGTGCTCCTCGGCGGCGGCCCGCGCCCGGGGCCGGAGCGGATCGGTCAGGGTGACCACGCCGAGCGGGCGGTCCGGCGTGCTGTGCAGCAGGTGCAGCCCGCCGGTGGTCCAGCGCGCCAGCGGCTGCAACGTCCCGGCCGGCAGCTCGGCCTCGACGGGGGTGTCCGCCGCGAGGTCGTGCAGCAGCAGGTCGGAGCGGCTGCGGCGGACGACCGACAGGGCCAGGTGCCGCCCGTCGGGGTCCAGGGTCAGCGGTGCGACGGTGCCCTCGACGCGGTTCAGCCGCTCGGGGAACGCCGTCGGCGCCGGGTCGTCGCGGTGCCGGACGCCGAGCCGGAACGCTCCACCGCGTTGTGCCGCGGTGAGCAGCACGCCGGTGCGCGGCGCGGCCATGAGCAGGTGCTCGCCGTCCGCCAGCCCGTCAAGTGCCGTCAGAAGACCGGTGGCGAGGTCGAGGACGAGCGTGCCGCCGGTGCCCGGCTCGGGGCGGGCCAGCGCGAGCCGCCGGCCGTCCTCGTCGAGCCAGACTCCCCCGCCGACCGCACCGGTCAGCCTGGCGACCTGCTCGGGAGCCTCGGCGCGCCCAGACACGCGCCACACCGTGGTGCGTCCGTCCGCGCCGCTCTCGAACAGCAGGGCGGCGGTGCCCGGCGCGACACCGGCGACGAGCCTGAGCCCTCCGCTGCGCGGGGTGAGCAGCTCGTACTCCTCGGCCGGCGCGCCGTCCGGGCCGGGGACGGCGAGCAGCAGTCGCGCCGACCCCTTGCCGTGACGGCACAGCAGCACGCCGCCGTCTCCGGTGGGGAGCGGGAGCGTCCAGGAGGTCTCGCCTTCGCGGGTGGGTAACAGGCGGGGCCGCGGCGCGGGACCGGTGAGGTCCCACAGCTCCGGCATGAGCTTGTCACGGCCGTACGCGGCCAGGCAGGTGGCATGGCGCCCGTTGCCGGAGAACCTGAAGCTGATCCGCCTGAGTTCCGTGGGCAGGGTGGTGACGGTGCTCATCGCGCGGCCACCTCGTCGGAGACCATCCACGGGCGGGGACCGCCGTGGCGCAGCCGCCACAGGAAGGCGAGCACCCCGGCCAGCCCGGTGTTCCAGCCGAACGTCACCTCAAGGGCGTTCTCGTCGGGCACCACGAGCAGCCCGTCGCGCACGGTGGCGCGCGTCCACAGCACGGCGGCCAGTTCCTCGGCCTGCTCGTGGTAGATCGGATCGTCGGCCAGCTCCGCCAGGTCCAGCAGGAACTGCCCGTCTCCGGCCAGGCCGTGGCAGGCCGCGGTGCCGGAGCGCAGCCGGTGGCCGTGCACCGCCCTGGCGGCGGCCCTGGCCACCTCCAGCGCGTCCCAGTCGCCGGTGACCGTGTGCAGGCGCACCAGGAACGTTCCGATCCCCGAGGATCCGTTGCACCAGTGGGGCATCTTCGCCCCGCCGTGCGGGCCCTCCCCCCACCAGGCCGCCTCACCGTGGTAGTCGACCGCGTCCAGCAGGGTACGGCCCGCCGCGACGGCGGTCTCCAGGCAGTCCTCGCGCCCGAGCGCGACGCCGGCGGCCAGCAGGTACGCGCCGATCCCGGCGACGCCGTGGGCGAAGCCGTAGTGCACGACGCCCGCCAGCGCGGAGTCGAAGTCCTTGGGGATGGGCCACAGCACCGTGTCGGAGGTGCGCTGCGCGACCTTGAGGAGCTCGTCGGCGCAGTCGCTCGCCCGGTCGCGGAATCTCGGGTCGCCGGTGGCGTTCCACAGGTGCAGCAGCGCCGTCCCGGTCCCGGCCAGGCCGTGGCAGATGTCCGGGTTCGGCCAGCTGACGGGCAGGTCGAGGGCGAGGTCCAGACCCGCCGAGCGGATGTTGTGGTCGTCGAGCGCCGCACCCGCCTCGTACAGGGCCCAGGCCATGCCGGCCCGGCCGAAGTACAGCCCCGGCGAGGGGCGGTGTTCGCCCGCGAGGCGGTGGATCATCCAGTTCGCGCCGTCGCGCAGGGCGGTCGCGAGGGATTCCTGAGGGGAGGTCCTCAGCACGGAGGCCATCAGCTGGAGCACGCCGGCCGCGCCGTACTGCACGCCGCAGGGGTCGGCGGTGGCGCCGTACCCGGTGCTGGGCCACAGCCGCGCGTCCCCGCCCATGGTGCGCAGGGTGTACGCCAGCCCGTCGTGCAGCAGCCGGTCCTGGTCGGCCGTGGCGAGCCGGTAACCGTTCCCCGCCTCCGGACCGGTGGTCAGGCCGTCCAGGAACGTACGGACCCTGGCCAGGTCCCACCGCCGGGCGGGATCCTCCGCCATCAACCCCAAGATCATGGGAGCCAGCTCGGTGGCCACGGGATCGCCGGCGACGGCCACGTCGACCAGCGTGCGCACCCGGGAGTCCCACGGTCTGGCGTGCTCGTCCTGATCCTTGACCAGCATCGGCTGGCAGGAGGTGACCAGGTAGAACACCGTCGCGCCCAGCGCGTACAGGTCCACTTCGACGCCGGGGCAGGGCCCGAGGGCGGGGGAGTTCTCCTGCTCCGGCGGCGCGTAGCCGGGGGTGTGGGTGCGCCCGACCAGGGTGCCGGGCCTGGCCGCGGTCTCCAGGTCGATCAGCCGGCAGTCGCCGTCCTCGGTGACGATGATGTTGTTCGGGGTCAGGTCGCGCACGATGTAGCCGCGCTCGTGGACCGTCGCCACCAGCTCGACCAGGCGCCCCACCAGGCCCAGCACCGTTTCGCGCCAGCGCGGGTCCGGGCCCTCGGCTCCGCGCTCGCCGGCCCAGACGGTGAGCACGGTCCCCTCGATGCGCTCCTGGACCAGGAACAGGTTGTCATCCTTGTCGAACAGCGTCACCTTGCGCGCCGTGACGCCGAGCGGCCCGAACAGGTCGAGCATCCGCCATTCGTGGCGCAGCGCGTCGCGCTCGTCATGTCCGTTCATTCTGGCGCCGACGTGCGGCCGGGCCTGCTTGACGATCACGTTCCCGCCGGTGTCGCGGTCCTCGGCCAGGAAGACCCCGCCCTTGGCGTTGTGCCGTACGGCCTGGCGCACCACGAACCGGTCGGCCAGCAGCACCGCCTGCGGCGCGGCCACCCGTACCGGAGCCTTGCCCGACTCGAACGGACAGGGCGCCCACGAGGGCGGCGAGTACCAGGCGTTGCGCTTGTCGGTCACCTGGGTGCCGTCGGGGGCGGTCAGCTGCGAGGCGTAGGAGCCGTCGTTGTCCAGCACGGAGGGAGCGGAGAACACCCCGTAGCGGTAGTGGACCAGGCTGCCCGGCTTGTACGCGCGATCGGACAGGATGGGCGGCCCGGGCAGGCCCAGGGTGGCGGCGTGCAGCTCCTCGGCGATCACGGTCGCCGCCCGGTCGTCGGGCGGGTAGACGGTGATGAACTTGCCCACCGACCCGCGGTCCTGCTCCCTGGCCACCAGGCCGGACAGCTCGGCCAGCGTCGCGGCGAACTTGAGCGAGCAGCGGTGCCGCGCCAGCACCTCCACCGCGCGCGCCAGCACCACCGGCGCCGACAGCGGCGTCGCCGAGACGTGCAGCTTCCAACCCTGCGCCCGGTTCGCCGCGCCTGCCGGAGTCACATACGTCCACGGCCTGCGGGTGCGGATCTCCCAGGCGTCCTCCTGCTCACCGGTCGCCGCCCGGCCCAAGGCCGCCTTGGCGACGTCCTCCAGGACGTGCCGATCCACGCCGGTCTGGTCTTCCCCCACGTTGCTCCCCTATCCACTGGATGATCAGCGCGGGCCCGGGGCCATCGGCTGATCGACATCAGGTATAGGCGTGGGGACTTGTAGCCATCTTGGACAGGAGTTGGAACCGGTTGGGCGTCGTCTTGCCTGACTCTCCCCGCTCGCTTGGCTGCGGCTGCTCACCTGCCGATATCGTCATCGGGTGGACAACGATGACGCTTACATCTCGTCACCGGACGCCGACGTCGTATACCTCTTCACCTTGGGCATCGGCGTGATGCTGGTCCTTCTGCCCACGCTGATATGGCTGGCCATGGTGTTGCTGCGTCGCCCTGGACAGCGCAATGGCCACCCCCCGCGATCGGGGAGTGGCCATTGACGTCTCGCTCTTAATCGCAGTGTTCGAAGCCACTGGTGTAGGAACTGCTGCCGACCGAGCCGCCCCACTTGACGCACTGCCCGGCCGCGTCGCGCCTGACGGGACCCGCGTAGTAGTCGTAGCTGCCCGAGTCGGTCGTCCTGCTTTCGTTCTGCGGCTCCAGGAAGGCCGACACCGCCGACGCCGAGCCGAGGTTCGTCGACTTCAGCGTCACGACGCAGTTGTAGCCGTTACCCGAGTTGTAGAGCAGGTACGTGCGGCCACCCGTGAGAGCGGCCGAGTCGATGACCGAGTAACCGCTGCCGCAGACCTCCTCAGGGGTGTAGGGGTTGCTGCTGCCGCAGCCGTTGGTGCTCGTGATGGCCTTCTTCTGGCCCAGGGACACGGTCACGCCGTCCACGGTCGGGCTGGTGTCCATCGCACCGGTGGAGGTCCGCTGTTCGTAGTGCAGGTGCGGCGCGTTCGAGCCGCCCGTCGAGCCGACGGTCCCGATCACGGTGCCCTGGCTGACGGTCAACGTGCTGCCGGCCGACCTCACCATGGTCGCCAGGTGGGCGTAGCGGGTCCTGGTGCCGTCGCTGTGCCGGATCTCTATCCACTTGCCGTAGCTGGTGCTTCCCGCGTCGCTGAAGGTCGCGGTGCCCGCGGCGGTGGCACGCACGGTCTCGCCGTTGATGTCGTCGCCCCCGTAGTCCTGCCAGTCGATAGAACCGGACGGGTTGTGGGCGGGGGTCCCGGTCCAGTTGTTGGCGTAGAAGGTCTTTCCGCAGTTGAACGGGCTCTTGTGAGACACAGCCAGGACGCCGGCGTCCTGCGCTGAGGCGGCCTGGGGAATCAGCGCTGCCGCGACGGTGACCAACAGGACGGTGATCGCGGGTTTGAGGGCTTTCGGCCAGGTCGGCCTGCCGATTGTGGGCATGCTCACCTCTCTGAACAGGTGCTGTGGGGGGATACGGTGGGGCACCCAGTTCCAATGGTGTCGATTTGCGACATGGCAGCATTTCGACACCTCACCGCCCGTGGGGGAGGGCGGTCGATCATGAAGATATCCCTGAAAGTTCTCTTCATCAATCTCTACGGAGATGAAATTTTGCGGCTCTTCAACTTGCCGTCAAGTACTTATCAAAACCGCAGCCCACTTCGGCCAATCCGATGGTGAGCCTAGTTTATGTACGCCCAAAATTATAGATTTGGCCACCCCTTATTTAAGGGCCTCTTTGCCGGTCGGATGGGGCGCATGAATGCACATGAGCCCCTACGGGAACGACGGGCCGTGGCCACCTCGCCGAGGACCTCGCGGGAGCCCGGTATCCGTCCCGGACCTAGCCGTACCGGCCGCTCGAGAACGGGCGCAGGGCGGCGGTGACGTCGTCCGCGAGCCGGTCCACCTCGTCGGCAGCCAGGGTCGAGACAGTGAGGCGGATGGCGGGCGGCGTGGCGATGCGGTTGCGGGCGCCGGGCGCGACGGCCCAGCCGCGGGCGAGCAGGCGGGTGATCGCGGTGGCCTCGTCCGGGACGGGCACCCACACGTTGAGCCCGGTGCGCCCGTGCGCCGGGATGCCGCGCCCGGCCAGCGCCGTCACCAGGCCGTCCCTGCGCCGCGCGTAAGAGGCCGCCACCGCCGCCGTGTCCACCGCGTCCGTACGCCAGAGGTACGCGACGGCGCGTTGCAGCAGGTGACTGACCCAGCCCGCGGCCAGGCGCTGGCGGCCGCGCAGCCGGCCGAGCGTGACCGGGTCGCCGGTGGTCAGGGCGACGCGTAGATCGGGGCCGAAGGCCTTGGCCGTCGAACGCGTGAGCACCCAGCGCTGCGTGACCCCCGCCAGCGGGTGCAGGGGAAGGTCCACGAAACCGGCCCCGTGGTCGTCTTCGATGAGCAGCACCCCCGGGTACGCCGCCAGCACCTCTCGCAGGGCCCCAGCACGTTCGGCGGAGACGGCGGCGCCGAACGGGTTCTGGGCGCGGGCCGTGATCACGACGGCTCGGACCCCGGTCCGCAGGGCCCGGCCGAGCTCGTCGGGCAGAGGGCCTTCGTCGTCCACCCGCATCGGCACGGGACGCAGCCCCATGACGCCGACCAGGTCGAGCAGGGCCGTCCAGCTCGGATCCTCCAGGGCCACCGCGTCGCCGGGGCGCAGCTGAGCGGCCAGCACCCGTTCGACCGCGTCGAGGGTGCCCGAGGTGATCGCCAGCGGGCCGGCCGGTACGCCGTCCGCGCGCAGGCGCTCGCCGGCCAGGGCGATCAGCTCCTCGTCGTCGCCCGTCCCGTACATGGCGGGCCGCTCCTCGTGCGCGCGGGCCGCGGCGGCGAGGGCGTCCCCCAGGGGCGGCAGCACGGCCGGGTCGGGGTTGCCCGTGGACAGGTCGCGCGCGCCAGGAGGCACCTCGATGCGGATCTCCTCCCGGAACGTGCTGGCCGGGCGCGGCCTGACCCGCGTGCCGCGCCGCCCGGCGGTCTCGATGACGCCGCGCTCGCGCAGCAGCCGGTACGCGGCCGCCGCCGTGTTGGGGCTGACCCCGGCCCGGGAGGCCAGCTCGCGCACCGGCGGGAGCAGCGCGCCTGGTGAAAGCCGCCCCTCCGACACGGCGGCCTCGACCCCGGCCGCAAGCTCGCTGGCAGTTCCACCTGCAATCAGGTACTTTTCTGACACAAAATCCATTATGTACTAATACAAAGAGGTATGGGGTGCTCATTCATCCTTGGGACGCGGCCCACGACGGCGACGAATGGCGGGCCTGGCTGCGTACGCGCGACTTCGGGCAACTGGCCGCGAACGGCGTGGACGGCGGCCCGCCGGTCGTGGTGCCGACGCATTTCCTGTTCGACGGCAGTGCGGTCGTGCTCCACCTGGCCAGGCCGAACCCGATCTGGCCCGCGCTGGAGGCCAACCCGGCCGTGGTGGTGACCGTGCACGACGACTACGCCTACATCCCGTCGGGCTGGCGCTCCGACACCCCGGAGACCGGCGTGCCGACCAGCTATTACGCCTCGGTGCAGCTCACCTGCCAGGCCCGGATCGTGGACGACAAGGAGGGCAAGGCCGAGATCCTGCGCCGCCAGCTGGCCCACCACGAGCCCGGCGGCGGGCACGGCGAGGTGGCCGCGGACGCGGGGCCGTACCGGAAGATGCTCTCGGCGATCCGGGGGCTGCGGCTGGAGGTGGTGGAGGTGCGGGCCAAGTTCAAGTACGACGACCACCGGCCGGTCGAGTTCCGCGAGCGGATCGCGGACGGGCTCGCCGAGCGGGACCTGCCGGGCGACGCGGGCGCGCGGGCCCAACAGCTCAGGCGGATGACCCACGCGCGGTGAGCGCCCGGGCGCAGCAACTCAGGCGGATGGCCTGAGGACGGTGAACTCCCGGGGCGGGCGCCCGAGGATTCGCTGGACCCCGTCGTGGAGCCGGGCGTACTCCCCGCGGCGGATGGCGTCGAAGGTCTCCAAGGACCAGTTCATGGCCGCTTCCGAGGCGCCCGCGGCCTTCGTCCGTTCCGTCCATCGTTCGACCGGCTCGTCGACGTACACCACGGTGCGCCCCGTCTCCCGCGAGACGATCGCGACGAGCTCGGGGTACGACAGGGCGCGCGGCCCCGCCAGCGGGTAGATCCGGCCCTCGTGCCCCGCGCCGGTGAGCACGGCCACCGCGACGTCGGCGATGTCGGCGACGTCGATCGGCGCGGTGTACGGCTCCGGCCCCAGCGGCAGCCGCAACTCCTCTTTCCCGGCCAGGGTCGCGAAGTTCTGCTGGAAGGCGCCGGGCCGCAGGATCGTCCATGCCGGCCCGGCCTCGCGCACGGCCGTCTCACGTGAGGCCATCGGCACGCTCCCGTACCCCGCGCTCAGCCCGGACAGCAGCACGACCCGCCACACTCCGGCCGCCCGCGCGACCGCGAGGAACGAGGCCACCAGCCCGGCCGGGAACACAGGGTCCTCGGGCGTCACCAGGTAGATCACGGAAACGCCCTCGACGACGGAACCCCAGGTACGCGCGTCGTCCCACTCGAAGCGCACCGACGCCGACCGGGAGGCCGCCCGTAACGGCACGCCCCGGTCCCGCAGCCCGGCGACGACGAGGCGCCCGGTCCTGCCCGTGGCACCCAGAACCAGAATCATGCAACCAGTAAACATCGGCTTGCCATTGCCAGTTGTTTCAGTCTAGTCTGAAATTACTGGCTAGAAAGCTGAACGTTAGGATGACCGCATGAGTACGCAGGGCGGCCCTGACCGCGAGCAGGTGCTCGAATGGGTCGAGCGGGTGGCCGCGTTCGTCTCCGAGGAATGGGGACTCGCCCCGATCACCGGCCGCGTCCTGGGCTGGCTCATGGCGTGCGACCCGCCGGCGCAGACCGCGAGCGACATCGCCGACGCCATCGGCGCGAGCCGCGCCTCGCTGACGACGAACATGCACCTCCTGACGTCCATCAAGCTCATCCGCAGGTTCCGCAAGCCAGGGGAGCGGAACGTCTACTACCAGATCGAGGACGACGCCTGGTCCAAGGTCATCCGGCAGAAGCTCGCCGCGTTCATCGCGTTCGACGAGCTGGCCGCGGAGGGCCTGCGACTCGGCTGGACCGACGAGGCGCAGACCAGGCGCATCGAGTCGGCCAGGACCGCCATCGCCGGCCTCGCCAAGGTGCTCGACCAGGCCTCCGACTGAAACCCAGAGCGGACGCGGCGGGCTCTCTGCGGCCACGCCGCCGTCCCGCCATGCCTTCTCACAAGGAAATCCCCATGGACGACTTGATCTCGGTCACCGCACTGACGAAGTCGTACGGCGCGACCCGCGCGCTCGACGGGCTCGACCTGTCCGTACGCGCCGGCGAAGTGCACGGCTTCCTCGGCCCGAACGGCGCGGGAAAGTCCACGACCATCCGCATCCTCCTCGGCCTCATCAGGGCCACCTCCGGCACGGTCAGGCTGCTCGGCGGCGACCCGTGGCGGCAGGCCACCGAACTGCACCGGCGTCTGGCGTACGTACCGGGCGACGTGACCCTGTGGCCCGCGCTCACCGGAGGCGAGGTGATCGACCTGCTCGGCCGGGCGAGGGGCGGGCTCGACCAGCGGCGCCGCGCCGAGCTGATGGACAGGTTCGAGCTGGACCCGCGCAAGAGGACCCGCGCCTACTCCAAGGGGAACCGCCAGAAGGTGGCGCTGGTCGCCGCCTTCTCCTCCGGGGCCGAGCTGCTGATCCTCGACGAGCCGACCGCGGGGCTCGACCCGCTGATGGAGGCCGCCTTCCGTACCAGCGTGGTCGAGGAGCAGCGGGCGGGACGCACGGTCCTGCTGTCCAGCCACCTCCTGTCCGAGGTCGAGGCCCTGTGCGACCGGGTCACGATCATCCGCGCAGGCCGAGCCGTGGAGTCGGGCACCCTTTCCGGCCTGCGCCACCTCACCCGCACCTCGATCACCGCCGACCTGGCGGGCTCCCCCGGCCCGTTGAGCGACCTGCCCGGCGTGCA
Source organism: Nonomuraea sp. NPDC003709 (assembly GCF_040610775.1). NCBI lineage: Bacteria > Bacillati > Actinomycetota > Actinomycetes > Streptosporangiales > Streptosporangiaceae > Nonomuraea > Nonomuraea sp. NPDC003709. Next base: position 19,671 of record NZ_JBEXMW010000056.1, read on the forward strand.
CGACGTGCTGGTCGAGAACGGCCGCCTCACGTGCCAGGCCGACTCCGACGCGCTCGACGGGCTGCTCGCCCGGCTGTCCACGATCGGCGTACGCGGCCTGACCTGCAGCCCGCCGAGCCTGGAGGACCTGTTCCTGCGCCACTACCAGGGGGCCGCGCGATGACCGTGCTGCTCGGGCTGGCCGCCCGCCGCGAACGCCTCCGCTCGGCCGTCTGGATCCTCGTCGTCGTCATGCTCGGCGCGGGCCTGGTCTCCTACATCGAGAGGTACTTCACCACCCAGGAGGCGCTGCGCGTGTACGCGCGGGTGATCTCCGAAAACCCGATCTTCCTCGGCCTCGGTGGCCCCGTCGCCGAACCCTCGGTCGGCGCGATGGCGGCCTGGCGCAGCGGCGGCCTGCTCTTCCTGCTCACCGCCTGGATGGCCCTGACCATCGTGATCAGGCACACCAGGGCGGAGGAGGAGTCCGGGCGGCAGGAGCTGATGTTGTCCGGCGTGATCGGCAGGGCCGCGCCGCTCACCGCGGCCCTCGTCACCGCGGCCGTCGCCGCGCTGGTCGCCGGGGCGCTCACCGCGGGCGTCCTCGTCGCGATCGGCATGGAGCCGGCCGGGTCGCTCGCGTACGGGGCCGCGATCACGGCGGCGGGGTGGGTTTTCGCCGCGATCGGCGCGCTGGCCTCCCAGCTCGCGCAGACCGCGCGCACCGCCACCACGCTCGGACTGCTCGCGCTCGGCGTCTCCTACGTGCTGCGCTACCTCGGTGACGCCTCGGGCACGACCTGGCTGACATGGAGCTCGCCGCTCGGCTGGAGCCACCTGGTGCGGGCCTACGCGGCCGACCGGTGGTGGCCGCTGATCGTGTCGCTGGCGGCGACCGGGGTCCTGCTGGCGCTCGCGTACGCGCTGTCCGCCCGTCGCGACCTGGACGCCGGCCTGCTCCCCGTACGTCCTGGGCCGGCCGCGGGGCCGTACCTGAAGGGGCCGTTCAGCCTGGCCTGGCGCCTCCAGCGCGGCCTGCTGGCCAAGTGGGCCGCGGGCGTGACGGCCGCCGCCGCGCTCTTCGCCGGCCTCAGCGGCGTCGCACCCCGCCTCGCGGACCAGCCCGGACGGGTCCTCGACACCTTCCTGCACCGGTACGGGGGTCCGTCGGGGGATCCGGTGGACGCGTACCTGTGGATCATCGTGCTCCTGCTGGCGTACACGGTCGCGCTCTACCCGGTGCTCGCCACGCTCCGGCTGCACCACGAGGAGTCCTCCGGCCACGCCGAGGCCCTGCTGTCCACCGCGGTGAGCCGGCTGCGCTGGGCGGCGGCGCACCTGGCCGTGGCCGCGCTCGGCACCCTGGCGCTGCTGGCCCTCGGCGGGTTCGTCACGGGGCTGATCTATTCGCTGGTCATGGGGGATCCGGCGGTGGGCCGGGTCCTGGCTGCGGCGCTGGAACACGTACCGGCCGCCTGGCTCGTCGGAGCGTTCGCCGCCTTCGCCGTGGGGGTGCTGCCGCGGGTGTCGGTCGCGCTCTCGTGGACGGTCTGGTGCGCGGTCGCCATGGTGGGCGACCTGGGTGGACCGCTGTTCGGGCTGTGGGGCTGGAGCCGCGTGGAGCCGTTCCACTACACGCCCAACACGGTGTCGGGCGAGCCGTTCACCGCGGCACCGGCGACGGTGATCCTCGCGCTGACCGCGCTGCTCGTCGCCACCGCCCTGATCCGCCTCCGCGACCGCGACCTGGGCTGAGCTGCTTGATGTCCGATTTCCACTAGTGGGCGCGGCGGCGGAGGCGGAAGAGTGGTCCGCGTGCTCACCGACGAAGACGCGTATTCCGTGCTCAGAAGCCGTGACGGCCGATTCGACGGCCGGTTCTTCGTCGCCGTCGTGACCACCGGCGTCTTCTGCCGCCCGAGCTGTCCGGCCGCCCTTCCCAAGCGCGAGAACGTCCGTTTCTACCCCTCCTCCGCGGCCGCCCTGGAGGCGGGCTTCCGCGCCTGCAAACGCTGCCGCCCGGACACCGTCCCCGGCTCCCCCGAGTGGAACGTCCGGGCGGACGTGGTGGGCCGCGCCATGCGGCTCATCGCCGACGGCCTCGTGGACCGCGAAGGCGTCGCCGGCCTGGCGTCCCGGCTCGGCTACAGCGAGCGCCAGCTGCACCGCCAGCTCACCGCCGACCTGGGCGCGGGCCCGCAGGCCCTGGCCCGTGCCCAGCGCGCGGCCACCGCCAGAACGCTCCTGGAGACCACGGACCTGCCCGCGAGCGAGATAGCGTTCGCCGCCGGCTTCTCCTCGATCCGCCAGTTCAACGACACCGTACGCAAGGTCTACGGCACGACCCCCACCGCCCTGCGGGGCACTCCCTCCGCCCGCCGCCCACCAGGCGCGATACGGCTACGCCTCACCTACCGCCCGCCCCTGGACCTGCCGGCCCTGTTCTCCTACCTCGCCACCCGCGCGATCCCCGGCCTGGAGGACGTCACCGCCCACTGCTACCGCCGCTCGCTGACCCTCCCGCACGGCCCCGGCCTCGTCACGCTCCGCCCCGCGCGCACGTACGTCTCCTGCGAGCTCCACCTGGAGAACCTGAAGGATCTGGCGGCAGCGGTACGGCGCTGCCGCCACCTCCTGGACCTGGACGCCGACCCTCGCGACATCTCCGACCACCTGACCCGCGACCCACGCCTCACCGCCGTGGTGGCGCGGACTCCCGGCAGGCGCGTGCCCCGCCAGGTGGACGCGGCCGAGATGGCGATCCGCGCGATCCTGAACGAGGAGACCCCCACCGGCCGATCCCGGCTCGCCCGCCTGGTCCGCACCTACGGCACCCGACTCCCCCATCCAGCGGCCGGCGTCACTCATGCCTTCCCCCGCATGGAGGCCCTGGCGAGCTCCGACGCGCCCGCCCCGGTCACCGCCCTGGCCCGCGCGTTGGCCGCCGGGACCCTCCACCTCGGCCCCGAAGCCGATCGCGACCAGGCCGAACGCGAGCTCCTGGCCCTGCCGGGCATGGACGTGGAGGCCGTGGCACGGATCCGCATGCGGGCCTTCGGCGACCCCGACGTCTTCCTCCCCTCCGACCCGGCCGTGCGGGAGGGACTGCACCGCCTCGGGCTGACGGCCGGGGACGCGCACCGATGGCGGCCCTGGCGCTCGTACGCGATGCAGCACCTGAGCACGCCACGCACCCACACCCCCTGAGGAACCTTCGTGTCGACCTATTTGTCCCTCCTCAAGAACAGGCGTGACTTCCGCAGCCTCTGGCTCGGCGCGTCCGTCTCGGTGGTGGGCGACAGCATGACGTTCGTGGCCCTGTCCTGGCTGGTCCTGGCGCAGCCCGGCGGAACGGCGAAACTGGGCTTCCTGGCCGTCTGTTACACCGCTCCCGTCGTGGTCGGCGGCCTGGTCGCGGGGCCGTTGCTCGATCGGTTCGACAAGCGGGCAGCGCTGATCGCCGACAGCGTGCTGCGCGGTGTCGCCGTCGGATCCATCCCCTTCGCGGCAGCGGTCGCGACCGTGCCGGCCTGGCTCCCCTTCCTCGTCGCCGCCCTCTACGGCCTGCTGAAGATGGTCCCCATGGCGGCGGTCCCGGCCGCCATCCCCGACCTGGTCGCCCCGCGAGAACGCGACGCCGCCAACGCGCTCGAATCCGTGAGCTACTCCCTGTCCGGCATCATCGGCTTCACCCTGGCCGCCCCGCTCCTGAGCACCCTCGGCCCGGCGAACCTCCTGGCCCTGGACGCCGCCACCTACGCCTGCTTCGCCGTGGCCGTGGCCCTGGTCCGCCGCCCCCTGCGGCCGCACGCGAAGCCGGCGCCCCAGGCCGAACGCGTGACGGTCTTCCGCGACAGGGTCCTCGTCGGCACCACGCTCGCCTTCATGGCCTTCAACATCGCCGAAGGCGCGATGACCATGGTGGTCGCCCCGTGGCTGGCCAAGGAGCAGCTTCCGGGCGACGGCGCCGCCCTCTCGCTCCTCATGGCCGCCCTGTCGGCCGGTGAGCTCGTGGGCGGGTTCGTGGCCGGGGCCTGGCGGCCGCGGATCGACAGGCTGGTCGCGATCGCCGTGGTGGAGCTGGTGGCGGCGGCAGGGTTCCTGGCGGCGCTGGGGTCGCCCGACTGGATCCCGGTGGCCGCGGGCTTCCTGGTCATCGGCATGTTCAGCGCCCCCATGACCGTCTGGGCGCAGTCGCTGCGCATGGAGCGCATCCCGCCGTCCCAGCGCGGCCGGGTCTTCAGTGTCTTCCGCACGATGATGCAGGCGACCCCGCCCGTCGGGGCCGCCGTGGTCACCCCGCTGCTGGTGGCGGGCAACCTGGCGGGGGCGGTGATCCTGATGAGCGCTCTGGCGGCCCTTCCCGCCTTCGCCCTGCTGTTCGTCCGCGAGGGCCGCCGGTTGTGGATAACTGGATCCTCCTGTGGATAACCAGGCCCGTACAGGCCCTCACCAGGGGCGGCGGAAGCACCTGTCCCGAACGCTCCGGAAGGGCCGGAATGCTGGAGAATCAGGGCTTGGCGTCGCCATACCACAGCCCGCGACCACCTCCGGCCGACTGTCCACCGGCCTGGGCACACACCTGTGGATGAACTCCCTCAGCCGAGCCGGTTCGCGATGCTCCTGGCCACCTCGGCGGGCGGCTGCTCGGTCGTGTCGACGACCTGGCTTTCGCGGCTGAGCCAGGGGAAGGCGTCCGCGTACGCCGGCAGGTGCTCCAGCCGCCATTTCCGGGCCGACACGTCGTCGGCGGCCTCGATCCGGCGGGTCAGGGTCTCCTGGTCGGTGTGGAGCACGAAGTGGTGCACGGGGATGCCGGCCTCCCGCAGGCCGGCGCTGATCTCCCGCCAGTACTCCTCGACCAGGACGGTCTGCGGCATCACGAGCGCCCCGCCCACGTAGTCGAGCAGCCGCGCCGCAGTCTCCACGACGAGGCCCCGCCATGGTGTCCAGTGCTGGAAGTCACCGACGCTCGGGAGGTCGGAGACGGTCCGCAGCATGAAGCCGACCTGCTCGGGATCGAAACAGCGAGCACCGGGAACGAGCGGGATGAGCTCCCTCGCGGTGCTCGTCTTACCCGCGCCGAACGTCCCGTTCAGCCATACGATCATGGATCACCAGGTCCAGTAGGAGCGCGCTTCCGACTTCCAATCCTTCGGGAAATACTGCTGGATCTTGAACGCCATGCCAAGGCCACGGGCGATGTACTGGTCGCGGTCCAGCTTCCTGGTGATCGGCTTGCCCGGGGCATCCTTGTTGTCCCACCAGGATTCCCACTGCTTGATGCAGGTCTTCCCGCTCAGGTACTGGTTCGAGCAGGGCGCGGGCGGCGACCAGATCTGGGTGTGGCCGAAGTCGATGACCTTCCCCGACGACTTCTCGGTGATGGTCCCCCACGCCTTGAGGCAGTACCCCTGCGAGGGAATGTCCCACTTCACGTAGTGCTGCGGGCCCGACGTGGCGAACGTACGCAGGTCGCCGCACTTGGCGTCGCCGATCTGCTCCTTGGTCACCCTGACGGTGTAGTACGTGCCGTTCCCCCGCCACCCGTCCAGCGTCAGCCAGTCGCCGTCACGCACGAACTTCTCCGCGTAGTCCGGCGGCCACTTCTTCGGGTCGCCCCAGCTGATCTCCGAGGTCGTCGAAGACAGGGGCTTCCAGGTCCACTGCCCGGCCGCCTGCCCGTCGGACCAGTACTGTCCGGCGCTGCGGTCGGCGAACCGGGAGTACTCCCCATAGTTCTCCCCCGCCCGAGCCGGGCCGGCCACCCCCGCGAGCACCGTGATCATCGCCGCGCCGGCGGCCAGCCACGGCCGCGTTCCCATCTTCTGGATCTTCACCGGCAGCACGGTACAGAGCCCCGCGGCGCGCGACGGCTCACATCAAGAAACTTCGAAACGCCCCTCCGAGGCCGGGCGCAGGAGGAACGCGGTGCTCTCGTGCTCGGGAACCTCCACCTCGAGCCCGGTGCCGGCCAGCGCCTGCGCGATCAGGTCGCGATCGCCGGTCCACTGCAGGACGAGCTCGTCCACCAGATCGCCGTACGCGTCGAAGCTCGCCGTGTGCGACTGCGTCGTCCAGAAGACGGCCCTGGGCGGCTGCCCGGCAGCGGAGGCCGCCTCGTGGACCTGCTGCCAGGCGCCGGAGGCGGTCGGCCAGAGGTCGGGCTCGGCGAGGTAGCCGTGCGCGGCCAGCCGGTCGAAGGCCGCCGAGATCCGGCACAGGTCGGACGACCGGTCGGCGGCCAGGCAGGTCACGACCCCTTCCTCCGGCTTGTTCAGGCCGTGGACCGAGGCGATGAGCGAGTCCATCAGGGCGTCGCTGTGCTTGGCCAGCTCGTCGTCGTCCATCTCCAGCAGCGCGTCGTAGTCGTCTTCCTGACCCGCCTGTCCGGGAACGGAGACCACGAGACCCTCACGGGCGAACGCCGCCTGGATGTTGGAGGGCAGCCCGCCCCGCCACGCGAGCGGCACGTCGTCGGCCAGCGTCCCGTCCGGGGTGAAGTGGTCGGCGCACGGGCTCAGCAGGCCGCTGGTCGCGGTGTCGGACGCGAAGCGCTCGGCGTCGACGATCTGCCAGCCCTCGTGCTCCAACCGGCTGAGCGCCCGGTCGAAGCCCTCGCGCTGCGTGCCGCGCGGCGCGACGGCCTCCTCGAACTCGATCAGCTTGGACACGGTGTCGGAGACCTCGGCGCGGCGCTGTTCGAGGAACGCGCGGGTCTCGGAGATGAGGTTCCGGCTCATCAGGGTGTCCATCACCATCGACCACCAGGCCTCGGCCTCGCCGAAGGCGTCCGGGTCCAGCTCCTTGAGGGAGAGCCACAGCTTCTCCGTGTAGTCCTTGCCGGCCTCCGGGGACTCGCCGTTCAACGCCTGCTGGCGCAGCCTGAGCCGGTAGAGGAACTCGACGAAGTTCGCGAGAGAGCTGTTGATCTTCTCCGCCTGCGGCGTCTCGTCCATCGAGAGCAGGCCGACGACGCCGCTGCGGATGTCGAGGAAGTAGCGCATGCCCGTGTCTCCCGACGTGCCGCCGAGCGTGAGGACGTTGAGGTCCCCGCCCGGCGTCCTGAACACGACGAGGGAGCCCACCCGCGGTTCGTCGGCGATGAAGGTGGTGAACGCCTGGTCCGCGCGCACCGGCAGCCCGACCTCGGACAGGATCCGGACGTCCTCCTCCGAGAGCCCCTTCTCGCGGCACTGCTCGACGTCCATCAGCAGCAGGCCCTCGTCACCGAAAGCCTCGACCATCTCTTCGTGCGTGACCACGATTCAACACCCCGACGTCAGACCTTTGAGATCAAGTTCCCCCAAGGGTAGGGGATCTTTACGGATCAGACGGTACGTTCCCAGCGGACCTCCCCCTCGTGCCACCGGTCGGTGGCACGCAGGCCGGCCGCCGTGGCGACGGCGGCCGAGGCGGCGTGATCGGGGTGAATGTGCGCCACGATCGTGTCGATCCCATCCCGTACGAGCTGGTCGACCAGGGCCCGGGCGGACGCGGTGGCCAGACCGCGGCCCTGCCAGGGTGTGCCGATCACCCAGGCGATCTCGGCGGTCCGGCCGTCGATCGTGGCCTGCACGTACCCGACCAGCCGTTCTTCCTTCCGCGACCGGATCACCCAGTTGCGCCAGCCGGGCGGCCCGGCGACCAGCCGCTCGTAGCGGGCGCGCAGCTCCGGCGCGGTGAGCGGGGCGCCGCCGGTGAACGTGTGCAGGTCCGGGTCCGACAGCACGATGGCCATCTCGTCGGCGTGCTCCGGGCGCAACGGGATCAGGGCGAGCAGGGGCGCCTCAATGGGACTGGTCACCGGCTCATTCTGCCCCTTCGGTGCGGTTACGCAGCCGGGGCAGGGCCTGGACAAGGGCGACGACCGCCACGTCCAGCGCGATGAGGAGGAGCAGGCCCATGGCGAAGGCATGCGGGTAGCCGCCCAGAGCGCCGTAGAAGACCACGCCGACCACGGCCACGCCGATCGCGCCGCCCGCCTGCTGCGCGGTGCTCAGCACGCCGGAGGCGGCGGCCGCGTGCCTGGGGTCCACGCCGTTCAGGACGAGTGCGGGCAGCGGGGCCATGACCAGCCCCATTCCGGCGCCGGCGACCACGAGCCCGGGGATGATCCAGGCGATGGGACCGTGCTCGCCCAGGGCTGTGGCGGTCAGGGCGAGGAGGCCGTACCCGAGGGCCATGGTCAGCGCCCCGAGCGCGACGACCTGGCGGCCGAGCCTGGCCGCGAGCCGGACGGCCCGCGTCGAGGACGCGAAGTAGCCGAGGCCCAGCGGAAGGAAGATGAGCCCCGATCCCAGCGCGTCCAGTTCGCGGCCCTGCTGGAGGTAGAGCGCCAGGATCAGGAAGAACGAGCCCATCGTCATCGAGTGCAGCAGGCTGACCACGGTGCCCGCGGAGAACGAGCGGTGCCGGAACAGCCCGGGGTCCACCAGCGGGGCGGCGACCCGCCGCTGGTGCAGCGCGAACGAGGCCAGCAGGGCGACCGCCGCCGCCAGGCACAGCCAGGTCCACGCGGGCCAGCCCTGCTCGCGGCCCTGAACGAGGGGATAGACGATGGCGACCAGGCCGAGCGAGACGAGCGCCGTACCGGCCAGGTCCAGCTTCGGGCCGCCCGGAAGGCGGGATTCGGGCACCAGGCGCGGGACCAGGGCGATGGCGAGCGCGCCAACCGGCACGTTGATCAGGAAGATGGTGCGCCAGCCCAGCCCGGCCAGGTCCGCGTTGATCAGCACGCCGCCGATGAGCTGCCCGAACACGCCGCCGAAGCCCATCGTGACGCCGTAGGCGTTGAACGCCTTGGCCCGGTGCTCACCGGTGAAGGTGGTGTTGATGATGGCCAGGACCTGCGGCATCAGCAGCGCCGCGCCGAGGCCCTGGCCGATCCTGGCGCCGATCAGGATCCCGGCCGTGGGCGCCGCCCCGCAGAGCGCCGACGCCACCGTGAAGACGGCCAGGCCGACGGCGAACATCCGGCGCCGCCCGTACAGGTCCCCCAGCCGGCCGGCGGTGATCAGCCCGGCGGCCAGCGCGACGCCGAACCCCGCCACCACGAACTGGATCTGCGAAGGCGTGGCGTGCAGGTCCCGCTGGATGGCGGGGATCGCCACGTTGACGATGAAGAAGTCGAGGGTGGTAATGAAGAGGCCGGACAGGAGGACCAGCAAAGTCCCCTGGCCGGGGTCCGCCGTCCGGGGGACGGCGGACTCGGGTGCCTTGACGGCGGTCATGTCGCTCTCCTGGTGTGGTGGCCGCTTGCGAGATAGACAATGCCGCCGGCACCTGTACCGTGGCGATTACGTGGGAGGTCATGGAAAAGGCGAAACGCCCGCCGGTCAGCGGACTCTTTCTCCGTACACGTTCTCGACCCTCATCGTCATGAGCACCCTGCGGTCGGACACCATCACCGACCGGTACTCCTCCCAGTCCGGATGCTCCCCCGCGGCGCGGCGGTAGTAGTCCACCAGCGCCTCGACCTCGGGGCCGTGGGGGTCGGAGCCCGGCCCCGTGAGCGTCACCGTGCCCTCGGCGGTGGCCCATGACCAGCCGTCGGGGCTGGTGACCTCCAGCGCGGCCCGCGGGTCCCGGCGCAGGTTCGCCGTCTTGGCCCGCCCCTCGGTCATCGAGACGTAGACGACCTCGGCCCTCCGGTCGTAGAAGGGCATGACCGGGGAGAGCTGCGGGCGGCCGTCCGACTTGATCGTCGCGAGGACGCCCAGCCGGCTTTCCGCGAGCAGCGTGCGCGGGTCGAACGGTGTGGCGGTCATGACGGCTTGCGGAACTGCTCGACCATCGCGGCGTAGCCGTCGCCGCCGCGCCCGTCGGCCACGGCCCGGTCGGTCAGGGCCTTGATGAACCTCGGAAGCTCGGCACTGACGCCGAGGGACTCGCTTTCGTGGATGAGGTGGTCCATCGCGGCCAGGTGGGTGTCGATGGTGGAGTCCAGGGCCGGGTACGCGCCCGTGTCGACCTGCTCCGCGTAGTCCGCCAGCCAGCCGTTCACGATCTCGATCCCCTTGCCGGCGAGCGGGGCGTACGCGCCGGCTCGCACCCCCGCCGCGCCGAGCAGGGCGGCGCCCTGCAGGAACCCGTTCAGGATGTTCCACATCAGGCTCAGCACGGCCATCTCGTGCAGCGCCGACAGGGTGTGGTCGTCTCCGAGGTACGTCGTTCCCGAACCGAGGCTCCTCAGGGTGGGTTCGTACAGCTCGAAGGCCGACCGCGGCCCGCTGTAGGTGATGACGGCGTCCGCCCCGATCTCCGCGGGGACGGCCATGATCGCGCCGTCGAGGTAGGCGCCGCCCTGCCGCGCCGCCCACTCGGCGGTCTCACGGGCGCCCTGCGACGTACCCGAACCCAGATTGACCAGGACCCGGCCGTCGAGAACCGCGCCCAGCGGGTCGAGCAGCCCGTGCACGGCGTCGTAGTCCGTGACGCAGACGACCACGAGCGGCCCGGCCGCGACGGCCTCGCCGACCGAGCCCGCGAGCTTCGCGCCCTGGGCCACCAGCTGGTCGGCCTTGGCCGCCGTACGGTTCCACACGGTCGTGGGGTGCCCCGCGCGCAGGAACGCTCCGGCCAGCGCCTGGCCCATCAGCCCCAGGCCGATGACCGTCACGGGAGTGTGGTTGGCGTTGTTGGTGCTCATGGCAGAATCCTCAACGTTCATACCGATATGAAGGTCAAGGGGGAACGGGCGTGCTGATCGGGGAGTTGAGCCGGCAGACCGGAGTCCACACGCATCAGCTGCGTTACTACGAGGCCCAGGGCCTGCTCGAACCCGAGCGCGGCACCAACGGCTACCGCGAGTACGGCGACGACGCCGTCCTGACCGTGACCCAGATCCGCAGGCTGCTCGAAGCCGGGCTGTCGACCCAGGAGATCGCGTACCTGCTCCCCTGCGCCACCGGCGCGGCCCCCGACCTGGAGCCCTGCCCCGAGCTCCTGGACACCTTGCGGGCCCGCCTGCACGGCCTGGACGAGCACATCGACACACTCGCCCGCTCCCGCCAGTCCCTCCGCGACTACATCGACGCCACGGAGCGACGCGTTGTGGAGAGCGGGTCACATGCTTGAGTCCTTAGAGACAGTCACGCACTACATGGCGCTGATCGCTCTCACGACGTGTGCTTTTCCGTTCTTGCTCGGCATCTTCACACTGATCAACCGAGGGCTCCCGCGCTGGGTTCCGGCAGGTAAATGGGCTTATTGGAAGCCGTTCTCCTGGGCGCAGATCTTCATGTCCGCCTCGCTGACGACGATGCTGCTTCCCCTGGTTCTGGACGTCGATCCGCTGTTGAGACTCATCTTGATGGTTCCCACCGTCTGCTTCCTCGTCGCCTCAACGGTTTTCTACGTCATGGCTTTCCGGTCGCCCGGCCCCAAGTAGCCGGTTTGCGTTCGAGCGCGCTCGAAGCCGTAGCGTCGCCGGCATGACGACAAAGACCTGGATCATCACCGGCGCGTCCCGGGGTTTCGGACGCGCGCTGGCCGAGGCGGCGCTCGCGGCGGGTGACCGCGTGGTGGCGGCGGTGCGCCGGCCCGAGAGCGTGGCCGACCTGGCGGACGCCTACCCCGACAGCTGCCTGATCGCGAAGTTCGACGCCCGGGATGCCACCGCCGCCGGCGAGCTCGTGCGTGCCGCCCTTGTCCGTTTCGGACAGCTCGACGTGCTGGTCAACAACGCGGGCCGGGCCGTGGTGGGCGCGGTCGAGGAGGTCGGCGACGCGCAGTTGCGTGAGCTGATGGAGCTGCACCTGTTCGG
>NZ_JBEXMW010000057.1:0-30769 GCF_040610775.1 Nonomuraea sp. NPDC003709
CAACCGCAACTCGGTCGGAGCCAGACCCACCGGCACCCCACGGCTGGCGACCACCAACCCGGCCCGATCAATGGTCAACTCCCCATACCGCTCCAACTCCGCCTGATCCCGGCCGATCCGCCGCAACACCGCACGAATACGCGCCTCCAACACCCTGGGCTGCACCGGCTTGACCACATAATCGTCGGCACCCGCCTCCAACCCGGCCACCACATCCATGTCATCACCCCGCGCGGTCACCATGATGATCGGCACCTGCCCGACAGCCCGGATACGACGGCACACCTCGAACCCGTCCATCCCCGGCAACATCAGATCAAGCACCACAACATCGGGAAGATGCGCACGCAGCCGCTCCAGCCCCAGCTCACCGGACTCCACCGCGCTCACCCGATGCCCATGCCGACTCAGGGCCAGCTCAAGACCCTCCCGCACAGCCGGGTCATCCTCGATCAACAACACCCGCGCCACGCCGCCGCCTACCACAGCACGCTCCGTAACTTGCCCGCCGATCCACCCCATCCACTGTCGACCGGCCGTGTCCCCACCTCGTCCGCGCCATGTCATCGTTGTGTCACGATCACGCCGGTACTCGCCGCCGTCGACAAACGGTGACATCGGGCGGACAACGCGCGCACATTCGGCGCCAATCGTAGTTCGTCATGGACGAACCACGCACCATCCCCCTTCGGCCCCGAGACCGGCTCTATGCCGTGGTCACGCTGGTGCTGGCCGTGCTCCTGCTACCCGCGGCGTTCCTCCGCCGCCCCGGCCAGGCCCGCGAAGAGGTGCGCCGCCGCGGCAGGCCACCACGACGACGGCCCCACCCCGGCGTGGGCTACGACATCGAGAACGGGAGCTCATGATCGACCGGGCGTTCGGAGAGGGCCAGGGTATGTCATCGGGGAGTGACAACAAGTCCGGCTTGCTGGGATGGCGTCTGCAAGCAGCGCGCGAGATGGCGTTCGTGGGGCGGGAGGAAGAGCTCGCGGTCTTCAACGCGGCGTTGTACGGCGGCGGCTGCAGCGTTCTGTACGTGCACGGTCCCGGCGGCATCGGGAAGTCGGCTCTGTTGCGGCGGTTCGCTCACGAGGCCGAGGTGGCGGGGCGGCCGGTGTCCATGGTGGACAGGCGCATGTTGGACCCGGCGGCGTCCGAGGCCGGGCTGGTGCTTCGCGATGCGGACGCGGTGCTGCTGGTCGACGACTTCGAACGCATTCAGGGGTTGGAGGGATGGCTGCGCGAGCGGTTCCTGCCGCGGGTGCCCATGGGGGCGCTGGTGGTGATCGCGGGGCGGAACCCGCCGGATATGCGATGGCAGGCGGATCCGGGATGGGCGGGGGCGCTGGAGGTGCTGCCGCTGCGCGACCTGCGGGCCGGAGACGCGCAGGCCCTGATGGACTCCTCCGGGGTGCCGGCCGAGTTGCGCGAGCCGCTGCTGGCCTTCGCCGGTGGTCATCCGCTGGCGCTGCTGCTGGGGGCGGCCGTGGCGGTGAAGGACGGCGGGGCCGGCCGGCGGTGGATGCCGCATCAGGACGTGGTGGCCACGTTGCTGGATCAGCTGGTGGGCGAGCTGCCTTCGGCGGCGCACCGGCATGCACTGGAGATCTGCGCGCATGCGTACACGACGACGGAGGACCTGCTGCGGGCGGCCTTGCCGGACGACGCCGGGAGGTTGTTCCGGTGGTTGCGGCGGTTGCCGTTCGTGGAGTCGAGCAGCCGCGGGCTGTTTCCGCATGACGTGGTGCGGGAGCTGCTGGAGGCGGACCTGCGGTGGCGGGATCCCGAGGGGTACGCGGCGATGCACGACCGCATTCACGCGCAGCTGGCGGAGCGGGTGCGCACGGCGAACGACGTGGACGTGCCCGGCGTGGTGGCGGCGCTGCTCCACCTGCATCGCGACAACGGGGCGCCGGCCGATTTCCGTGGCCGCCACGACGAGTTCCAGGAAGAGGTGTTGCGGGAGGAGGACGTCGGCACGTTGCTCCGGGTGGCGGCGGAGGGTGCGGGCTGCGCCGCCTTCTGGGCGGAACGTCAGCCGGAGGCGTTCCGGCTGTATCGGCGGACCGAAACCGGCGAGCCCGTGGCTTTCTCCGCGTGGTTGCGGTTGGCGGAACCGGATGAGGAGGAGCTTGCGGCCGATCCCATCGTGGCCAGGGCGTGGGCGCATGCGCGTGCCACCACGCCGTTGCGCGCCGGTGAACATCTGGCGGTCAGCCGGCTGTGGGCGCTGCCGCCGTATCGGGGGAACTCGCCGGTGATGGATCTGATCCGGTGGCGGGTGATCGGCAATTGTCTGCGGTCCGAGCGGATGGCATGGTCATATATCGAGATACGGCGTGCGAAGCATTTACGGCGGCAGTACGGGATGCGTGACATCGCCGAGCAGCCACAACGGGGGGACGACGCGTACGGCCTGTTCGTTCATGACTGGCGCGCGGTGCCGCCGCGGGCGTGGCTGGAGCGGATGAACCGACCGCTCCACGCGGGGCCTGCCGCGACGTCGGAGCTGGCGGTGCTGTCCCGGGCGGAGTTCGCCGAAGCCGTTCGCAAGGCGTTGCGCCAGTTGTCTCGGCTGGACGCGCTGGCCGCTTCCCCGCTGACGCGCACCAGGCTGATCGCCGAGCGGGCCGGGCAGAGCCCGGCCACGGCATTGGGTGACCTGCTCCGCCAGGCGATCGACGACCTGCGTGAGGATCCGCGCTCGGTCAAGTCCCACCGGGCGCTGTCCGTCACGTTCCTGCGCGGCACGCCCACCCAGGAGCTGGCCGCGGAACGACTCGGCCTCCCTTTCACCACCTACCGCCGCCACCTGGCGGCCGGCATCGAACGCGTCTGCGCCGGCCTGTGGCACCGGGAGCTGTATGGCGCCGACGCACCGGCGTACCGGTCCACCTGAGCCGCCACATCGTGCCGCGACCGAGGGTGTGTCAGCCGGCAAGCGCGAGGCCGGCCGCCGCCTCTGCGTGCAGCCGAGCGCTCGGCAGCACCGGGATGGCGCTGTCCTTCTCACTGATCAGCAGCTCGATCTCCGTACAGCCGAGGATGACGCCTTCAGCGCCGTCGTCCGCGAAATCATCGATGATCCGGGCGTACGCGTCCCTGGACGATTCCCGGAGCGCCCCGCGCACCAGTTCGTCAAATATCACGTGATGGACCAGTTCCCGCTGCTCACGCCGCGGGACGACCACGTCGAAGCCGTGGGCGGCCAGCCGGTCCCGGTAGAAGGGCTGCTCCATGGTGAAGCGAGTGCCCAGCAGACCGACCTTGCGCATGCCCCTGGCGCGGATCTCGGCGCCCACGACGTCGGCGATGTGCAGCACGGGCACGCTCACGGCCCGTTCCACGTCGTCGCTCACCCGGCTGAAGGTGTTGCTGCAGACGAGCAGGAGCCCGGCGCCGATATCCTCCAGTTTCCTGCCCGCCTCGGTCAGCAACGTACTCACCTCGTCCCAGCGGTCGGCGAAGATGAGGTCCTCGACGGTCGTGTAGTCGACCGACCATATGAGGCTGTTGGCGGAATGGCTGCCGCCGAGTCGCTCGCGTACCCGCTGGTTGATGATCTGGTAGTAGATCACCGTCGATTCCCAGCTCAACCCGCCGATGAGACCGATGGTGCGCATGGAACTCCGTTCATTCAGCAAAGGAGCGGTCAACAGGTCGGCGCTGCCAGCGCACGGGCGCAGGCACCGAGCCCGATCTCGCTGGAGGCCTTGACGAACACCACGTCTCCCGGTTCGAGCAGCGCGGTGGCCAGCCTGAGGGCCCCGGCCACGTCCTCGGCGGTGTGGACGGCCACACCCTGATTCGAGGACTGCGCTGCCTCCGCCATCGCGAGCGGATCCCCTGCTCCGACCGCGATCAGCACGTCGAAGCGGAGGTCGGCGACGAGCCGGCCCATCTCCGCGTGCCGGGCGCGGGAGGCGTCCGCCTGCTGCCCCATCGCGCCGAGCACGGCGACGGTACGACGGGTGCCGGCCAGGGCCTTGGCCGCCCGCAGCCCGGCCCGCATGGATTCGGGGTTGGCGTTGTAGGCGTCGTCGACGACAGTGATGCCGTCGGGTCGTTCGACGATCTCCAGCCGGCCCGCGGAGCGCCGCCGCGCGGCGTTCAGCCCGTCGGCGATCTCGGCGACGCCCAGGCCGAGTGCGGTGGCGACGGCGGCTGCGGCCAGGGCGTTGCTCACCTGGTGCTCGCCTATGAGGTCGAGCTCGACCGGGGCGCGACCGGAGGGCGTCACCAGCTCGAACGCGGTTCGCGCGCGGTCGGTCATCCGCACGTCCTCGGCTCGCACCTGCGCCCGCGCCGACCTGCCGTACCGCAGGATCCGGGCCCTGGTACGGCCGGCCATGCCCATGACGTACGGGTCGTCGGCGTTGAGCAGCGCGAACCCGTCCGCCGCAAGCGCCTCGACCAGCTCGCCCTTGGCCTCGGCCACGTCGGCCGGCCCGCCTCCCATCCGCTCCGCATGTGCGGTGCCGACATTGAGCACCAGCCCGACCTGGGGCGGTGCGAGCCCGGTCAGGTATCTCAGGTCGCCCTTCCGGCTCGCACCCATTTCCAGCACCAGGTACCGGGTGGTGGCATCGGCACGCAGCACGGTGAGCGGCAGCCCGAGCTCGTTGTTGAACGACCTGTCGGTGGCGACCGTCGCGGCGTGCCGTTCGAGCACCTGGGCCAGCAGGTCCTTGGTCGTCGTCTTGCCCACGGAGCCGGTCAGGCCGATCACGATCGGGCCGATGTGTTCGAGCACGTGCCTGGCCAGCAGGCCGAGCGCGAGCTGGACGTCCTCGACCACGAGGGCGGGCACGCCGACGGGCCTTGCGGCCAGCACGGCGACGGCGCCGCCCGCGACGGCGACGGCCGCGTAGTCGTGACCGTCGACGCGGGCGCCGACCGTCGCGGCGAACAGGCCGCCGGGCACCACCTCGCGGGAGTCGACCGCCGAGGGAGCCGTCACCAGCGCCTGCGGGTCGCGCACGTCATGCAGGCTCGCGCCGACGACCTGCGCGATCTCGTTCAGCGTCATGGGGATCACGAGCCGCTCCTGGCGAACGCGAGGTCGATGAGGCGGCGCAGCAGGTCCGGGTACGGGACACCGCTCGCGGCCCAGGCCCTGGCGTAGACGGAACGGGAGGTGAAGCCGGGCATGGTGTTGATCTCCAGCACGTACAGGCGTCCCGTGTCCTCCTCATAGAGGAAGTCGACACGGGACAGGCCGTAGCCGCCGATCGCCCGGAAGGCGCGCAGGGACAGCTCGCGCACGTCCTCGGCCACCCGTTCCGGAAGCACGGCGGGAATGGCGGCGATCTCGGCCCGGCTGAGGTACTTGGCCTCGTAGTCGAGCCAGTCACCGGGCACGATGAGCTCGCCGGGCACCGAGGCATCCGGGGTGTCATAGCCGCCGAGCACGCCGCAGATGAGCTCGCGCGCGGTCACCCCCTGCTCGACGATGACCACCCGGTCGTAGGCCAGCGCCAGCTCCACGCCGGCGCGCAACTCCTCCATGGAGGTGACACGGGAGATGCCGATGGAGGAGCCCATGCTGGCCGGTTTGACGTACATCGGCCAGTCGAGCGACTTCACCAGACCCCAGTGGTCGGTGGTGGTACGCCATTCGTGCTCGGTGAACCATACATGTGGGGTGACCGGAATGTCCTCCGCCAGGAACATGCGCCGCATCGTGACCTTGTTCATGGCCACGGCGGAGGCCATGACGCCGCAGCCCACGTACGGGATGCCCAGCGTCTCCAGGTGACCCTGGACGACGCCGTCCTCGCCGAACGGCCCGTGCAGCACGGGGAAGACCACGTCCGCCAGGTCGCGTCGCAGCTCCACCGGCCACCTGCCCTGCCGGTCGATGATGACGGCGACGGGCTCGTACAGATCCCTCGGCAGAGCATCGAGCACGGCCTGCGCCGACTGCAGCGACACCTCATGCTCGGCGGACGGCCCACCCGCCAGCACAGCCACGCGTACGCGTTCAGTCACGATCGATCAGCCTTCCTCAGTGGCACGGTGTTCGTTGTCGCAGCACCAGCCCGCCGAGTGTCGGCCTTCTGCCTGACCGGTTCCCAGCCCATTCGCTGTCCACTTCCTGACCGAAGCGCACTCCCGGTGTGCCACGACCGACTCCATCGCGTACCCCTGGCTATACCTCCATTGGGGCGTAGGCGGGAACGACCGGAGGGGCCCGCGGCTGATGTGCTGATCGCCGTCGGTCAAGCGCTCCTCTAAGGAAAATCGAAATGGCAGTCGACAGTCGGCCGGGGGCCGAGCAGCATCCGGGTCGGAGCGGACTTCGAGGCTTCATCCGCCGCCGTCCGCTGATCAGCTTCTTCGTCCTGGCCAACCTGATGAGCTGGCTCGCCTGGACGCCCTACATCCTCTCGGCGAACGGTCTGGGGATCTGGGATTTCAGCTTCCCCTCGCTGCTCGGGACCACGCAGTTCACCGGCGTCCTTCCAGGCGCCTACCTCGGCCCCATCTTCGGCGCGTTCATCGTGACCGCGGTCGCGGACGGCAGGGAAGGGGTCCGCCGGTGGATCGGGCGGATGACCAAGTGGCGGGTCAACTGGGTCTGGTACGCCGTCACCGCCCTCGGCGTTCCCGCCGCCATCATCGTCGCCGGAGTCGCGGTCTCCGACGAGGACATCCACCTGCCGCCGGTCGCCGTGCTGGCCGCCTACGTGCCCGGGCTGCTGCTCCAGATGGTCACCACCGGTCTGGCGGAAGAGCCCGGCTGGCGCGACTTCGCCCTCCCCCGCCTTCAGCGCAGGTTCGGCCCGCTGGGCGCCACCCTCGTCCTCGGCCCGCTGTGGGGCGTCTGGCACCTGCCGCTGTTCCTGAGCGAGTGGGGCGGGTGGCCGGACGTCACCTGGCTGAGAGTCGGCGAGTTCATCGCCTTCGCCTGCGTCTTCAGCGTGGTCGTCACCTGGGTGTTCAACCGGACCGGCCAGAGCCTGCCCCTGATCATGCTGCTGCACGTCAGCGTCAACAACTTCATGTCACTCGCCTACTCGGACATGTTCCCGTCGATCGCCACCGCCGAGCAGGCGAGTCAGGTCACCCTGCTCGCGGGCGCCACGGCAGCGATCCTGGTCCTCATCGCGACCCGCGGCCGCCTCGGTTACCGCCCGGCCGAGGAACCCGCACAGCAGAACTGAACGACCGTGGGGGGCTGTCACAAACGGGGCGGCCGTCTTGTCCTCACTCTGAACAGTCCCCATTCGGATGGAGGAAGACATGAGTGCTGAGCACGCCCACCTGCCCCCAGGCGTCGAGGTGATCACGACCCTGCCGGAGGCGGCGGCCCGGATCCCGGCCGGCGCCGAGGCCAGGACCGTCAGGGTCACCCTGCCGCCCGGTGACCCCGGCGCGCCGCCGCACCGCCACCCTGGGCCGCTCTTCGGCTACGTGACCCAGGGCGAGATCCTCTTCGAGCTGGAGGGGCAGCCGCCCCGGGTGCTCAAGGCCGGTGACGCCCTGTTCGAGCCCGGCGGCGACGTGATCCACCTCCAGGGCGGCAACAACCTTCCGGACGCGCAGTCGCAGCTGGTGGTGACCATGTTCGCACCGCCCGGCGCCCCGATCCTGACCCTGGTCAGCGCGGAGGAGCTGGCCGAACGACGACACCTACGGGTCGCCCGGCCGTGACGTGACGGCGGACAGGTCTGCCGGCTCGGCGCCCATGGTCCCGCCGGCCTCGTTCGGCTCGCGGCCAGGCTGATCGGTGGCCGGCCGGCCACCGATCAGCCTGGCCGCGTGTGGACCTGGTGGCGTCGCGGTGCTTGAGTCGAAGTGATGCCGATCACTCCATGGCCCCGGTGAGGTGACCTTCCATGTCCCTTGACGACGCGACGGCCCAGTTCCTCAAGCAGATGAGCGAAGCAGGCGGCAAGCCGCTGCACGAGATGACACCCGAGGAGGCGCGCGCCATGGGCGGCGCGCTCGGCGACCTGTACGGCAAGGGCCCGGAGATGGCCCGCGTGGAGGAAGCGGTGATCCAGGCGGCGGACGGCGGATCGTTCGGCGCACGCGTGCTGGTCCCGGTGGAGGACCCGAGAGCGGTGATCGTGTACTACCACGGTGGCGGCTGGGTCATCGGCGCGCTCGACGAGTTCGACACCTTGGGACGGACGCTGGCGCACCGGACGGGCTGCGCCGTCGTCCTGGTCGACTACCGGCTCGCCCCCGAGCACCGGTATCCCGTGGCGGCCCGCGACGCCTACGACGCGCTGTGCTGGGCCGCCGCGAAGGAGCCGGACCTGCCGATCATCGTGGCCGGGGACAGCGCGGGCGGCAACCTGTCGGCCGTCGTGGCCCAGCGCAGCCGCGACGAGGGCGGCCCCGCCACCGCGCTGCAGGTCCTCGTCTACCCGGTGACCGACCACGACCTGGACACCGCCTCCTACACCGACCCGGCCAACCAGCTCATGCTGAGCCGCGACAGCATGATCTGGTTCTGGGACCACTACGCGCCCGACCCGGCCACCCGGGCGAACCCGGACGCCTCCCCGCTGCGGGCCCGGGACCTGTCGGGCCTGCCGCCGGCCGTCGTGCTGACCGCCGAGCACGACGTGCTGCGGGACGAGGGCGAGGCGTACGCGCGGCGGCTGCGCGAGGCCGGCGTCCCGGTGCTGTTCAAGCGGTTCGAGGGCCAGATGCATGTCTTCTTCACGATGGTGAACGTGCTGCCGGGCAGCGCGGCGGCGATCACCATGGTCGTCGAGGCGATCGACGGGAGCCTGCGATGAGGTACGACGCCGTCGTCGTGGGCGCGGGCTTCGCCGGCATGTACATGCTGCACAAGCTGCGCGGCCTGGGCCTGACCGTCCGCGTCTTCGAGACCGGCGACGGCGTCGGCGGCACCTGGTACTGGAACCGCTACCCGGGCGCCCGCTGCGACGTCGAGAGCATGCAGTACTCCTACTCCTTCGACGAGGAGCTCCAGCAGGAGTGGGAGTGGAGCGAGCGCTACCCGTCCCAGCCGGAGATCCTGCTCTACGCCAATCACGTCGCCGACCGCTTCGACCTGCGCCGGGACATCCAGTTCGAGACCCGGGTGACCCGCGCCGGCTACGACGAGAGCGCGAACCTGTGGCGCGTGGAGACCGACCGCGGCGACCACGTGTCGGCGACGTACCTCATCACCGCCGTGGGCTGCCTGTCGGCGGCCCGGATACCCGACTTCCCCGGTGCCGGCTCCTTCCTGGGGCCCAGCCACCACACCGGGCGGTGGCCGCACGAGGGCGTGGACTTCACCGGGCAGCGGGTCGCCGTCATCGGCACCGGCTCCTCCGGCATCCAGGCCATCCCGGTGATCGCCGAGCCGGCGGCGCACGTGACGGTGTTCCAGCGCACCGCCAACTACAGCCTGCCGGCCTGGAACCGGCCCATGGAGCCGGAGTACGCGCAGTGGGTGAAGGCCAACTACGCCGAGCTCCGCGCCGGCATGCGCACCTCCGCCTCCGGCGTCATGGGCACCTCCAACACCGCGTCGGCGCTGGAGGCGACGGAGGAGGATCGGCTGCGGGAGTTCGAGACCCGCTGGGCCAAGGGTGGCGTGGGCTTCCTCGGCGCCTACGGCGACACCGCGATCGATCCGGCGGCCAACGAGATCAGCGCCGAGTTCGTCCGTGAGAAGATCCGCGAGATCGTCACGGATCCGCGGGTGGCCGAGCTGCTGGCGCCCAGGGACCATCCCATCGGCACCAAGCGGATCTGCATCGACACCGGCTACTACGCCACCTACAACCGCCCCGACGTGACCCTGGTCGACGTGCGTGCCGCGCCGATCGAGGAGATCACCCCGACCGGCGTGCGCACCGCCGACGCCGAGTACGCCGCCGACATGATCGTGTACGCCACCGGCTACGACGCCATGACCGGTCCGCTGCTCGGCATCGACATCACCGGCAGGGACGGCCTGTCGCTGCGGCGCAAGTGGGAGGCCGGGCCGCGTACGTACCTGGGGCTGATGACGGCGGGCTTCCCCAACATGTTCACCATCACCGGGCCCGGCAGCCCGTCCGTGCTCAGCAACATGATGGTCTCCATCGAGCAGCACGTCGACTGGATCGCCGACTGCGTGGAGCGGCTGCGGGCCGGCGGCATCGCCACCATCGACGCCGACCCGCCGGCCGAGGACGCCTGGGTCGACCACGTGAACGAGGTCGCCGCCCGCACGCTCTACATGCGCGCCAACTCCTGGTATCTGGGCGCCAACATCCCGGGCAAGCCCCGGGTGTTCATGCCGTACGTCGGCGGCGTCGGCGCGTACCGGCAGAAATGCGACCAGGTCACGGCGGACGGCTACCCGGGGTTCGTGCTCTCCGGCTGACCGCAGAGGAGCCCTGTCGCCCCGGTCGCCTCGCGAACGTCCTCAGAGGATGACGAGGGGGTCGCCGTGACGCGCGCGCAGAGCGTCGAGGACTTTCGCGATCGGGCCGCCGCGCGCTTCCGCGTTCGCAGGCCAGACGACGCCGAGCCGGAAGTGGAGATCCGGATCGTGCAGCGGCACGAGGACGAGGCCCGCCTCGCCGAAGATGCGGCCCGAGATGGTGCTGAGCGTGGTCAGCGACAGGGCTCTGGAATGAGTGACGTGTGCGGCGACCTGGACCGCGTCGTTGTGCGGCAGCTCACGGATCTGGGTGACGCCGCCCGCGCGCAGGTGGTCGCGGAGCCCGTTCATCACCAGCGGGTGCACCTTGTGCGAGGTGAGCAGCATCTGCCGGTCGGTGAGGTCGGCGAGGGTGAGCCTGGGACGGCCGGCGAGAGGGTCGTCGGCGCGCATGGCGACCGCGAAGCGGTACTCCGCGAGTGCGAGGCTGCCGAGGCCGCCGGCGTCCACGGGCAGGTGGACGACGGCGATGTCCAGCTTGCGCGCCGCCAGCAGGCCGAGCAGCCCCGCGGACGGCTCCAGGGTCACCGGGAGCTCGGTCCCCGGGCTGACCTCCGCGAACGTCTCCAGGACCAGGTCCAGGACCTGGGTGGGGGCGAGCGGCGTGGCCCCCACGCGCACGACCGCCGGCGGTGGGGCGGCCCCGGCGGCCAGCTCGGCCAGCGCGTCGAAGCGGGCCAGGACGTCGCGGGCGGGATCGAGGAACGTCCGCCCGAAGGAGGTCAGCTCGACCTGGTGGTAGCGCCGGTCGAACAGGTCGTGGCCGAGCTCCTTCTCCAGCTCGCGGATGCGCCGGCTGAGCGGGGAGGACGTCACGTGCAGCCGCTCGGCGGCGCGGCCGAAGTGGAGCTCTTCTGCCACGACCATGAAGTAGCGGAGCTGCTGGATGTCCACCCGGCCAGGGTATCGGCCCTGCGCGGGCCCACGACGAGCCCCCGCGCAGGCTCACGCCGGGTGGAACACGGGGACCGCCTCTCCCCCTTCGGCCCGCTCGAAGGCGACGCGTACGCGCATGCCGCCGTACACGTCCTCAGGCGCGACCTCGACGATCCGGCCCTGGATCCACGGCTCCTCGTCCAGCTCGACGATCCCGACCACGAACGGCGGCCCGCCCTTGGGGTGCACCACGGACCAGCTCACCACCACGCCCGTTCCGGCCGCGGCCGTCCAGGACGGCTCGGGCGAGGCGCACTGCGGGCACGTGCGCGCCTGCGGCGCGGAGTGGGCGCCGCAGGCGCCGCAGCGCCGGATCAGCAGTTCGCCACGGGCGGTGCCGTCGAAGAACGCGGCGGTGGCCGCGTCGCGGTGGACGATTCCCACAGGCATCGGCGTGCTCCTAACGGGCGTGCGGGCTGAGGATCAGGGTGGAGTGATGGTCGAGGATGCCGCCGTTGCCGCTGACCAGCACCATGTCGTTGCGCGGCGCCTGGCGGTCGCCGCCGTGGCCGCGGGCCTGGATGACGGCTTCGGACAGCGGAGTCATGCCCCACATGTAGTAGGAGGAGAGCTGGCCGCCGCCGGTGTTCACGGCCAGGCTCCCCTCCGGTCCGAGCACGCCGCTCGCCACGAAGGGCCCGCCCTCGCCCTTGGCGCAGAAACCGTAGTCCTCCAGCGAGATGAGCGCGGTGTAGGTGTAGCAGTCGTACAGCTCGGCCACGTCGATGTCGGCGATCGTGATCCCGGCCATCTTCAGCGCCGTGGGACCCGACAGGGCCGCGCCACTGACCAGGCCGAACTCGCTGTCCCTGCCCATGACGTACCCCGGGTGCGCCTGGCCCCAGCCGCGGAGGTGGACGGCGGGCTGCGCGAGCCCGGCGGCCCGGTCGGCGGAGGTGACGAGGACCGCGACGCCGCCGTTGCTGACCAGGCAGCAGTCGAGCAGGTGGAACGGCTCCGCGATCCACCTGGAGCTCTGGTGGTCCTCGATGGTGATCGGGTCGCGCAGCTGGGCCAGGGGGTTCCCGGCCGCCCAGGCGCGCTGGGCGACGGCGATGTGGCCGAGCTGGTCGCTCGTGGTGCCGTACGTCCGCATGTGTCTGCGGGCGGCCAGCGCGTACATGGTGTTGGCGCTGTAGATGCCCGAAGCGGCGGTCAGGCCCTGCCAGCCGGTCGGCCGCCGGCCCGCGGCGGCGTAGGCGGCGCCGCCCCCTGCCGACTTGTCCTTCAGCGGAGCGTCGGCGAAGACGCAGGCCACGATGTCGGCCATGCCGGACATCACGGCCATGGCGGCGTACTGGACCATGGCTCCGGCGGACGAGCCGTACGCCTGCACCTCCGACAGCAGGCGCAGGTGGCGCAGCCCGAGGTCGCGCTGGAGGCCCAGGCCGACGTCGCCGGTGATGCCGGTGTTGGTCAGCAGCCCGTCCACCTCGTGCAGGTCGATCCCGGCGTCGGCGGCGGCGAGCCGGACGGCCTCGGCGGCGAACTCCGGGGCGGTCCTGCCGTAGACCTTGCCCATCTCGGTGATGCCGAGACCGGCGATCACGGGCGCCCTGTTGATCGTCATGGTCATCGGCCCTCCCAGACGGGGGCGCGCTTCTCGGCGAAGGCGCGCGGCCCTTCCTGCGCGTCCGCCGAGCGCATGATCGCGGCGCCCTCGGCGGCGGTCCGCTCCCAGGCGGCCTGTTCCGAGGCGACCGTGCCGTCCGCGATGCCCCGCGCGATCCGCTTGCCGGCCTGTACGGCGAGCGGCGCGTTGGCGGCGATCGTCTCGGCCAGGGCGAGCGCGGCGGGCACCACCTGGTCCTGCGGCACGACCCGGTTGACCAGGCCGAGCCGCAGGGCCTCGGCGGCGGTCACGGGCTCGCCGGTCAGCAGGATCTCCATGGCCACCTTGACCGGCAGCTGCGCGGCCAGCCGGAACGCGCCGCCCGCGCCGGCGATGATGCCGCGCTTGACCTCGGGAAGACCGAACCGGGCGCTCTCGGCGGCCACCACCAGGTCGGCCCACAGGGCGATCTCGGTGCCGCCGCCGAGCGCGAACCCGTTGACGGCGGCGATGACGGGCTTGGCGATCGGATGCGTCACGCACCCGGCGAAGCCCCAGTGCGGTTTGACCCCTTCGGTGGAGAACTCCCCGCGGGCCACCTCCTTGAGGTCGGCACCGGCGCAGAACGCCTTGTCCCCGGCCCCGGTCAGCACCACGGCCCGGATCCCGGTGTCGGCGTCGGCCTCGTCCAGGGCTTCGCCGACGGCGCGGGTCAGGGCCCCGTTCACCGCGTTGCGCGCCTCGGGCCGGTTGAATGTGATCAACATCGTGTGGTCGCGGCGCTCGACGAGCGCGGCGGGCTCACCCATGGTCAACTCCTTCAGCTGGTTCGTCCAGTACGCCCGCCTCGATGAGCGCCTGGATCTCCGGTTCGGCCAGGCCGAGCAGCTTCGCGGCCACCGTCCGGGTGTGCTCCCCCGCCAGCGGCGCCGGGCGCAGCTCGGGGTCGGCCAGCCCGCCGAAGGTCGCCGGGCCGTTCTCGGTCCGCATGGCGTGCCCGATGTGCGGGTGGCGCATCTCGCGCAGGAAGCCGCGGGCGGCGAGCTGGGGATCGTCGAGGTACTCGATCACCCGCTGCATCGCCCCGGCCGGCACGCCCGCCGCCTGCAGCCGCTCCATGACCTCGCGGGGCGGGGTGTCCGACGTCCACGCGGTCACGGCGGCGTCGACGAGCCCGCGGTGCGCGCGGCGGCCCGCGGCGGTGGCGAGCCGCGCGTCGGCGAGCAGGTCGGCGCGGCCGATGACGCCGCACAGGCTCCGCCACTGCTCGTCGTCCTCGACGCTCACCACGCACCACTCGTCGTCGCCGGCGCACGGGTAGAGGCCCTGGGGGGCGTCCCATTCGCCGCTGTTGCCGTGGGTGGTGAAGGAGCCGGGCTCCAGGGACTCGCGCAGCAGGCTCGTGGACAGCTGGGTGAGGATGGTCTCGGCCTGGGAGACGCTGACCGTGCCGCCCTTCCCGGTACGCCGCCGCCGGATCAGCATGGCCAGCACGGCGACGGCGCCGACCCGTGCGGCGAGATGGTCCGGATAAATGGTGATGCCGTCGCAGAACCCCGCCTCGACGCCGGTGTCACGCCAGAGCCCGGTCAGCCCGGTGGAGGCGCGTACGAGGGGGCCGTACCCCATGCGGCGGCTCCACGGCCCGGTCGGGCCCAGGGCGCTGCTGTCGGCCATGACGATCCGGGGGTTGAGCTCGCTGATGACGTCGTAGCCGAGCCCCAGCGACTCCAGCGTGCCGGGCTTGAAGTTGGACAGGATCACGTCGGAGGCCGCGGCGAGCCGTTTGAAGAGCTCCAGCCCTTCGGGCGAGCGGAGGTTGATCCCGGCGCTGAGCTTGTTGCGGTGACCCCAGGCGAAGCCGGCGCTGATGGCCTCGCCGGTCAGCGACTGCCGGCTGCCGTCGGGGTAGGCCCGGCTCTCGATCTTGATGACTTCGGCGCCCTGGTCGGCGAGCAGCCGGCCGAGCTCCGCGCCGACCACGATGACGCCCAGGTCCAGCACGCGGAGCCCGTCGAGTGGCCGCCGCCGGGGCGCGCCATCGGCCGGGGCCGGAGGGGTGGCCGGCGGCGTCTCGGCGAAGACCTCGTCGTCGTGCTCCCCGGCTTCGGGGGCCCGGCCGCGGAATCCGGCCCGTACGCCGTCCAGCTCGACGTACCCGGACGGCAGCCGGCCGGTCAGGCCCGGCGCGATCTCGGCGTCGACCAGTCCTCCTCGTGCGCGGAAGTGCGGGCCGGCGAGCACCTCCCCGGGGGCGAGCAGCGACGCGATCGGCACGCCGCGCTCCTGGCCCTGGGCGACGAGCTCGTCCCTGGTCCTCTCCTTGAACAGGTCGGCGATCAACGCGTGCAGCCGCTCGGTCGCGCCGTAGCGGCCCGCGAGGGTGTCGTACTTGGGGTCGGCGAACTCCTCGGGCTCCCCCAGCCAGCCGAACATCCCCCGCCACTGCCGCTTGGCCAGCACGCAGATCCGTACATATCCATCCGCGCACGGGAAGATCGGGTAGAGACTGCCCGCGTCGGGGCGGCCGCGCGGCAGTGCCGTGGCCGGCACGCCGCCGGTGGCCGAGCCGCCGATGCCGAAGCCCGGGTCCAGGACCTGCGCGGTCATCTCGTACACCGAGCAGTCGACGTGGTCGCCGCGTCCGGTCTCGAGCCTGTTCGTGTACGCCAGCAGGCCCGCCCACGCGGCCTGGACGGCGGCCGACTCGTACGCCAGCGGGCCCGGCGGCACGACCGGCTCGCGGCCGGGGATGCCGGATCGCGACAGCACACCGCCGAGCGCCAGGTGCGTCCAGTCGGTGCCGGCCCAGTCCCGGTACGGGCCGCTCTGCCCGAAGTCGGTGATCGAGACGACGACGAGCGCGGGGTTGCGCGCGAGCAGCGCGTCCGCGCCGAGGCCGAGCCCGTCGAGGGTGCCGGGCCGTTCGGTCTCGATGAGGAAGTCGGCCCCGGCGGCCAGGCCGAGCAGCCGGTCGCGGCCGGCGGGGTCGTGCAGGTCCAGGGTGATGCCGCGTTTGCCGGCGTTGTGCGTGGCGAAGTAGAGGCTCACGCCGTCGTGGAGCGGCTCCCGCCGGCGGGTCGGCGCGCCTCCCGGAGGCTCGACGCGGATGACGTCGGCTCCGAGGTCGGCCAGGAACCGGCCGCACATCTCGGCCTTGCCGTCGGCCAGGTCGATGACACGGAGACCGGCGAGGGGAAGATCCCCGGTTGCGGGCATGGTGAATCACCCCACTGTGTGTGGCGGGCGGGTGCGGAGTACGCCGGACATGACCTGTCCCGCGGATCGTCGGGGACAGGTTCCTGAGGTGAGACTGCCACGACGGTTCCGGGCTGAAAACGTCCGAATCGGCAACGTGGCACGCGTCCCAATCGGCAACGTGCGCGGTTGACGTGCGGCACCGACCATCACGAAACTCCAGGTCATGGACGTACAGCAGCTTCGGTGCTTCCTCGCGGTCGCCGAGGAGCTCCATTTCGGTCGCGCCGCGGAGCGGCTGCACCTGACGCCCTCGCCGGTCAGCCGCTCCGTCAAGGAGCTCGAACGGGAGCTGGGCGTCGACCTGTTCGTCCGCCGCTACCACCAGGTCGAGCTCACCGCCGACGGCGCGCTCCTGGCGGGCCGGGTACGCGACATCCTGGAGCAGCTTGACGGCCTGAAGGACGTGATCAAGGAGGGTGCCAGAAGACAGGTGGCGCGCGTGGGCGGCACCCACCTGTGCCCGCCGGCGGTGATGGACCGCTTCCTGGCCCTGGCCGGGCAGGCGCTCCCCTCCCACACGGTCGAAGCGACGATAGGGCCGTCCGCCGAGCTGCTGCCGGCCCTGGAGCGCGGTGAGCTCGACGCGGCCCTCGTCCACCTGCCGCTGGACCGGCCCCGGCTCGACAGCCTGGTAGTGGCCCGCTACCTGTTCTCCGTGGCGATGCGGGCCGACGACCCGCTGGCCACCGCCTCCGAGCTGACCTTGAGGGACCTCGCGCACCGCACCTTGACCATCGGCCCGCCCACGCCCCAGCCGGTGGCGGTCAACCTGTTCCACGAGCGGCTGAAGAACGCCGGCATCACCTCGTTCCACCGGATGCCGGACAACGACGCGGTCATGCTGGCCAGCCGCATCCGCCGCGACGGCGGGATCACGCTGACGATCGACCCGCGCAACGGCGGCAGCGCCCGGGTCTACGACGACCCGGCCTTCGCGGTCGTCCCCCTCCGCGACGACCTGGACTTCCTGCTCGGCGTGGCCTGGAACCGGTCCCGGGCGGGGCAGGACGACGCCGTCCGGGAGCTCGTCCACGTGGCACGCCAGGAGTGGGCCGGGCGCCGCCTCACCCTCTGACGGCGGGGCACGTTGCGGATTCGCGTACGTGCACGTGCGCGAAAGCGCAATGGTCACCGGCGGTGCGGCCTGCTTACGGTTCCACGCACACCGCTACGTGAGGCCTTTGTGAGGCGTTCGCCGCCCGTGCCGCAGCGGTGCCTTTGCGCTACCCCCTAGGAGGCCACGATGTCTCAGACACCCCCCTCGCCCGTGTCCGTGTCGGCCGGCAACATCGATGCCCGCATCGACGCCATGGCGAAGGTCGGGCTCAGCCGCGCCGCATGGTTCGCGCTCATGCTCTGCTTCTTCTTCGCCAACTACGACATCTCCGTCCTCACCATCACGCTGCCCTCCATGCGGGACGAGCTCGGGCTGGCGGGAGCCGAGCTGGGGTACCCGGTCACGTGGAACCTCGTCGGCTACTGCGTCGGCGCGTACGCGTTCGGGCACGTCGCCGACCGGCACGGCCGGCAGAAGGGCCTCGCGCTGACCATCGCCGCGCTCGGCCTCGGCGGATTCCTCACGGCGTTCTCGTGGGACGTGTGGTCGCTGACGTTCTTCCGGTTCCTGACCGGGTGCGGCATGGGTGCGGTCCTCGCGCTCTGCTCGGCCTACATCGGCGAGCTGGCGCCCAAGCACCAGCGCGGCGGCTACCTGTCACGCCTCTACATGGTGGGGACCGTGCTCCTCCTGGTGATCGGGTTCGCGTCGCTGCAGGTGCTGGCCGCCTCCTCCAGCGGGTGGCGGTACCTGCTCGCCTTCGGCGGCCTGGTGCTCCTGGTGCTGCCGCTGATCAACGACAAGGCGCTGGTGGAGTCGCCGCGCTGGCTGGTCGCGATGGGCCGTTCCGCCGAGGCCGACCGCATCGTCCGCCGGATGGAATCCCGCGTGGGCCTGCCCCCGGGCGGCACCGTCTCCGTCCCCGACGCCGCCGAGAACGCCGCCGCCGCTGACGACAGGCTGCCGGTCCGGGCCCTGTTCCGGCCCCCGTACCAGAGCCGGATGCTCATCGTGCTCGGCTTCTGGTTCGCCTTCTACGTCGCCATGTACGGCTACGCCAGCTACCTGCCGCTCATCCTCGAGGGCATCGGCATCTCGACCTCCGACGCGGTCCTGGTCAGCGTGCTCACCCGCGCCATGCCGCTGGTGTCCGGCCTGGCCGCCGTGCTGCTGGTGGAGCGGATGGAACGCCGCACCATGGTCATCATCGGCACGCTGGTGTTCGCGGCCTCGCTGCTGCTCATCACCCTCGACCTGGGCGAGACGGTCGCCACCGTCGGGGCGCTGTTCAGCTCGTTCGGCATCGCCTTCATGGCCACCCCCGCCTACACCTACACGGCGGAGGTGTTCCCCACCCGGGCGCGGGGCACGGCGTCGGCCATCGCGGACGGGGTCGGCCACCTGGGCGGCGCGGTCGCGCCCCTCGTGGTGCTGCCCGTCCTGACCGCCTTCGGGGCCCGGCCGGCGTCGTTCGTGATGGTGGGCCTGCTCGTGATCGCGGCCGGCATCATCCGTCTCGGCGTCCGCACCCGGGACCGTTCGCTGACGGAGATCGCCGCCTGACGTCCGCCCGAGAGCGCCCGGGCGGAGCCGGCCGGTCAGGTCAATCCGACAGCTCCTCGAGGAGCCGATCCACCTCCTCCTCGGTGTTGTAGTAGTGAACGGAGGCCCGCACCACCGACGACAGGCCCCGATCGGTCATGTCCAGGAGCGTCGACGGAGCCCGTGAGACGCTGACATTGATCGATCGGCCGGCCAGCCGTTTCTTGATCTCCTCAGCGGGTTCGCCGTCCAGGGTGAAGGTGACGATGCCGCACCGTTCGGCCCCTTGATCGCGAACCCGGCAGCCGGGCAGCTCCGTCAGCCGCCCCCGCAGGTGATCCGCCAGAGCGTAGACCCGGTCCCGGATGTTCTCGGGCCCCCAGGCGAGCGCCTCGTCGATGGCCGCGCCCAGCCCGAGCCGGGCGGCCACGCCGTACTCCCAGTTCTCGAAGCGGCGCGCGCCCGGCTGCACCTCGTAGCGCGACGGCGCCACCCAGCGGGCGCCGTGCAGGTCGAGGAAGGGCGGGTCGAGCCGGTCGAGCGCGGTACGCCGCACGTAGAGCAGCCCCGTGCCGCGCGGAGCACGCAGATACTTGCGGCCGGTCGTGGACAGCAGGTCGCAGCCGATCACCTCGACGTCGATCGGCAGCTGGCCGACCGACTGGCAGGCGTCCAGCAGGAACAGCGCGCCGACCTCCGCCGCCACCTTGCCCACCTCGGCCGCCGGATTGACCAGGCCGCCGTTGGTCGGGACGTGTGTGATCGAGATGAGCCGGACGCGCTCGTCGGCCATCCGGCGCAGCGCGTCGACGGAGATCTGGCCGAGCCCGTCGTTGGGCACCACGTCCACCTGCACCCCGAAGCGCTCGGCGATCTGGAGGTAGGCGATGAAGTTGCTGGCGTACTCGGCCTTGCTGGTCAGAACACGGTCGCCGGCCTGCCACGGCACCGCGTAGAAGGCCAGGTCCCACCCGCGGGTCGCACTGTCGACGAGCGCGATCTCGTCCGGCGCGCAGTTCAGCAGGCGGGCCGCGGAGGTGTAGATGGCGGCGAGCCGGTCGGCGGCCTGCGCCGCCGCTTCATAGCCGCCTGTTTCCGCTTCCAGCCGCAGGTGGTCGATGACGGTGGACAGCACGCCGCTCGACGGCAGCGCGGAGCCCGCGTTGTTGAAATGCGCGACATGTCCGACACCGGGCGTCAGTGCCCGTGCCGCGGCGACGTCGATCACGAGGCCACCAGCCGCAGGAAGGCCCGGACCCGGGGATGATCGGGCGTGGTGAAGAAGCTCGACGGCGGCCCCTGCTCGATCACCGTGCCGCCGTCCATGAAGACGACCCGGTCGGCCACCTCCCGCGCGAACGCGGTCTCGTGTGTCACCACCACCATCGTCATCCCTTCCCGCGCGAGCTCGCGCATCACCTGGAGCACCTCCGCGTGCAACTCGGGGTCGAGCGCCGAGGTGGGCTCGTCGAACAGGATCACCTCGGGCTCCATGGCCAGCGCCCGGGCGATCGCGACCCGCTGCTTCTGCCCGCCCGACAGCTTCGCCGGGTAGCAGTCGCACTTGTCCTCCAGCCCCACCCGGGCCAGCAGCTCCCGCCCTCGGGCCGCCGCCTGGGCGCGGGGAACCCGCCGTACGGAGACCGGGCCCTCCATGACGTTCTGCAGCGCAGTCAGGTGCGGGAACAGATTGAACTGCTGGAAGACCATGGCCGTACGGCGGCGCAGTTCGCGCACCTTTCTGGCCGGCAGGCGCGCGCCGCAGGTCACTTCGGCGCCGCACACGCCGATCGTGCCCCGCTCCGGCTCCTCCAGCAGGTTCAGGCAGCGGATCAGCGTGGTCTTGCCCGAGCCGGACGGCCCCATGACCACCACCACTTCACCATGCTGGACGTCCAGATCGACACCTTTGAGCACTTCCAGGTCACCGAATCGTTTGTGAAGCCCACGAACAGTGATCATGCGTAGGCCCTCCTCATCCGCTTCTCCAGCGCCTGCTGGCCGATCTGCAGCAGGGTGTTGACCATCCAGTACAGGAGGCCGACCAGCAGCAGCGCCTCCATGTAGCGGAAGGTCGAGGTGCCGATGCCCTCGGCCACCCGGGTCAGCTCGACGACGGTGACCGCCGAGGCGAGCGAGGTGTCCTTCATCAGCGCGACGAACCGGCTCCCCACGGCCGGGGTCGCGATCCTGATCGCCTGCGGGAAGATGATCCTGCGCAGGGTCCTCCAGTACGGCATGGCCATCGAGGCGGCCGCCTCCCACTGGCCCCGGTCCACGCCCAGGATCCCGGCGCGGAAGTTCTCGCTCAGGTAGGCGGCGCTGAACAGGGTGAAGGCGATGATCGCGGACGGGATGGGCGGGATCTCGAGCCCGAGCTGCGGCAGCCCGAAATAGATGATCATGATCTGGATGAGCAGCGGCGTCCCACGGAACACCGACACATAGGCGGCGGCCAGCGCCCGCAGCACGCGGCTGGAGGAGATGCGGGCGAGCGTCACCAAGGCGCCCAGCACGCTGCCGAGGACGAACGAGATCACGCCCAGCACGATGGTGACACCGAGACCGGTGAGCAGGTCGGGCAGGAAGTCGATCAGGAGATCCATCAGACCCCCTTGAGCTGCTCGGCCATGTCGAGGCCGCCGAGCCACTTCTTGGAGATCGCGCTCAGCGTCCCGTCGGAGATCATGTCGCCCAGGGCCTGGTCCACGGCCTGCTTGAAGGCCGTCGAGCCCTTGGCGAAGGAGATGCCGTTGACCTCCGACTCCAGCAGCGGGCCCGCCGGCTTGACCGCCAGGCTGTTCTTCTGCGCCAGGAAGGCGCCCTGGAAGCGGGAGACGAGGGCGGCGTCGGCGCGGCCCCTGCCGACCTCGGTCAGGCCCAGGGTCGCGTTGTCGTAGGTCTTGATGTCGGCGTCCGGGATCGACTTCTTGGCGAACGCGGCCTGGGTCGTGCCCGCGGTCACCGCGAGCTTCTTGCCCTTGAGGTCAGCCACGCCGTTGATGGACGTGTCGGCGCCGGCCACGAAGATCGAGATGCCGTTCACCTCGTACGGACGGGAGAAGTCGACCTGCTCCTTGCGCTCGTCGGTGATGGTCTGGCCCGAGATCACCGCGTCGAACCTGCCGGCCTGAACCCCGGCGATGAAACTCTGGAAGTTCGACGGGACGAACTCGACCTTGGCGACCCCGAGCCGCTTTGCCAGCTCGTTGGCCACATCCACGTCATAGCCCGCGGGCTTGCCGTTCTCCAGGAAGTTCCACGGCGGGTTGGCCTGGGTCTGCGCCACCCGGATCACCCCCGCGGCTTTGACACGCTGGAGGAGATCGCCCTTGGCCTGGCCGGATCCGCATCCGGCGACTGCGACGACTAACACGACGAGGAGTGAGGAGCGGATCATGGCGCGATCCCTTCATACCTCTAGGGGGTACTTGCCTTCCGCCAACGGTCTCTCCGGCCCGGACACTTCGTCAAGTACCCCCGAGGGGTAACTTTCGGACAAACCGAAGTGTGCCATTTGTGCCGTGCCCCTACAGAAAGGCAGCGTTCGCCCCCGATCGCCGAACGGCGTCCATGCTCATCGACCCGCCTGGCGCCGCCGGGCGGCCTGCGTGACTCGCTCACCCGGCAGCACCCCGGCGTTCAGCCGGCGACCACTTCGTAACCGATCTCTTCGACGGCGTTCCTGATCTCCGCGTCGTCGAGCGGACCGTCCGAGGCGACGGTGACCTGCCCGGTCGCCAGCTCGACCTCCACCGAGGAGACCCCGGCAATCTTGCCGATCTCGGTCTTCACCTTGCCGGCACAACCGCCACACGTCATTCCCGACACCTTGTACGTGTTCGTGCTCATTGCGGCATCCCCTTCCCTTTATACCCCTACCAGGTATATTTCACAGGAGACCGTACGCCGCGCTCACCGTCGAGACAAGCCATACGGGCTAGGGGTATATGAGATCTATGTCACGTTGCGGCCTATATACCCCCCATAGGTATGGTCGTCGCATGAGCAGGCTTAACAAGATCACCGTTGTCGGCGCTTCGCTGGCAGGGCTGCGGGCCGTGCAGACACTGCGCCGGGAGGGCTTCGCGGGCGAGATCACGCTGGTCGGCGCCGAGACGCATGTGCCGTACAACCGCCCGCCCCTGTCGAAGAGCGTGCTGCACGGCGACGACGACGTCACACTCCCGGGCGCGGAAGAGCTCGACGACCAGTGGCTGCGCGGGCGCAAGGCCGTACACCTCGACACCCGGAACCGGACGGTCACCCTCGACGACGGCACCGAGCTCGGCCACGACGGGCTCGTCATCGCCAGCGGCGCGCGCCCGCGGCGGCTCGACGGGGTGCACACCCTGCGCACCATCGACGACGCGCTGGCGCTGCGCGCGAAGCTCGACTCGGGACACGAGCACGTGCTGGTCATCGGCGGCGGGTTCATCGGCGGCGAGGTGGCCTCGACGGCACGGCAGCTCGGCCGGAAGGTCACCCTGATCGACTCCGCGCCGTACCCCATGCACGCCGGGCTGGGCGAGGAGGCAGCGCGCTGGCTGGCCGCGCACCACGAGCGCAACGGCGTCGAGCTCATCACGAACGTCCGGGTCACCGCCGTGGACGGTGGCCGAGTCCGGCTCAGCGACGGCCGCACCGTCGTCGCGGACCTGGTCGTCGGCGGCATGGGCGTGCTGCCGAACACCGAATGGCTGGACGGCAGCGGCCTGGCCGTGGACGACGGCGTGCTGTGCGAGCCGACGCTGTTCGCGACCGGCTCGACAGACATCGTGGCCGCGGGGGATGTCGCACGCTGGCCGCACACCCACTTCGGCGGGGAGACGGTACGCATCGAGCACTGGTCCAACGCCAACGAGCAAGGCGCGGTCGCCGCCCGTAACCTGCTGGCCGGGGCGGAGAACGCGCAACCCTTCGTGGACGTGCCGAACTTCGCCACCCATGTGCATGGCGCCCGCATCCAGACCGCCGGACTGCCGCACCTCGCCGACTCGGCGAGCATCGCCACCGGCTCCCCCGAAGAAGACCGCTTCGCCGTGGCCTTCACGCGGGACGGCGTGCCGGTCGGCGCCGTCGCCGTCAACTCTCCCAGGGACCTGATCAAGCTCAAGCGGGCGATCACGGCACGCGAGATGCCTCCATCACCGTGATCGCGAAGCTGACGCCACGAAGATGGGCAACGCCAGGAACATGCGTCCCACCTGGGCGCGCGTCCTCTGATCGCTCACCCACGCCGCTTCCTGCTCATGGGTGATGGCTCCGGCGGCGCGTGCTCCCTCCGCGATGCCGGTGAGCATGGGCAGCATGGCCGTGTCGGTGAAGACGCCCAGGTGTGCCTCCACCTGGACGTCCTGGAACCCCGCGTCGAGCAGCAGGTTGCGGTAGCGGCGAGCCGAACGGGGATTCGGGACCAGGTCGGCGCGCGCGTGCACGATGGCCCGGGTGAGCACCGGGTCATCGGAGTCGATGATGAAGGCGTCCCAGTCCTGCCCGACGAGCACGATACGCCCGCCCGGAGCCAGCACCCGCTTCGCCTCCTCCAGCGCCTTGGCCGCGTCGGCGAGCTCGTGAAAGACCTTGTCGGCTCGGTACCCGGCGACCTGCCCGTCGTCGAGCGGCAGGTCGAACGCGTCGCCGATCCGGAAGTCCGCATGCGGCCGGCGATGGCGGGCCGCCGCGATCATCTCCTCGCTGACGTCCACGCCGATCGAGCTCATCCCGCGCTCCGCGAGTTCCTCGACCGCGCGGCCCGCGCCGCAGCCGACATCCACCACGGCCCCGCCGTCCGGAAGGGTGAGCAGATCGTACGAGCGCGTGCGCAATGCCACGGCCCCGGGCAACGCGTCGGCGACGTCGAGCAGCTTGATGAGTGATTCCATCGAGTTGTTGTCTTTGGACATGTGGGCCAGCATGCGACTTAATGTCGACATGAAGTCAAGTGCGACCATGAGCATCGGGGAAATCGCGGAGCGGTTCGGCCTGGCGACGCATGTCCTGCGGCACTGGGAGGCGATGGGCCTGATCGCGCCGGCCCGTATCGAAGGAGCGCGCCGCCGCTACGGGCCTGACGACCTCTACCGGGTGGCCGTGATCCTGCGTGGCAAGGAAGCCGGGTTCAGCCTGGAAGAGATCCACGAGATGATGGCCACCTCGGACGCGGCAGCACGGCGCGCCGTCCTGCTGCGCCGCCGGGAGGAGCTGGCCCGGCGCATCGCCGAGGCGCAGGCGTCGCTCGAGCTCATCGACTGCGCGCTGGACTGCGATCACGAGGACTTGGCCGGTTGCCCCCATTTCCGGTCCGCGGTCGAGGAGCGGGTCCCCGCGGCCGTCATGCCTTGAGGCCGGCACCTGGCGCCCGAGGGGCCGACGTCTACTATGGCTAATGGTAGATCGAGCGCTACCGGGCGGATGTGGAGGAGAACCATGACGACCGGGGACATCAAGGATCGCAGCACGGCGGTTCTCGACGTGAGCGGGTTGCAGTGGGCCTCGGAGCAGAACGTGGTGCGTGCCGTCCTGAGCCGCCGCCCCGGAGTGATCGAGGTCGAGGTGAACCCGGTCGGGCAGACCGCGGTCGTGGTGTTCGACCCGAGGGCCACGTCCTTGGCCGAGCTGCGCCGCTGGGTACAGGAATGCGGCTATCACTGCGCGGGGCAGTCCGTACCGTCGCATGTCTGCGATCCCCTGGCAGAACCCGACCCGCCGGGCGTCGCCGAAGCCGTCCGTGAGGCCCCTGCCGAGCATGGGGAGCACGCAGGTCCGTCGCCGCACGAGGCGATGGGGCACGGGGGCCATGGCGCCATGTCGATGGAGGCCATGGTCTCCGACATGCGCAACCGGTTCCTCGTGGCGGCCGTGCTGTCCGTCCCGATCCTGATCTGGTCGCCGATCGGGCGCGAGGTGCTGGGGCTGGACGTGCCGGTGCCGTTCGGGCTGCGCGAGGACGTGTGGGCGCTGCTGCTCAGCCTGCCGGTGATCTTCTACTCCTCGTGGATCTTCTTCGACGGCGCCGTACGGGCGCTGCGGGCCCGCACGCTGGACATGATGGTGCTGGTCGCCGTGGCGATCGGGGCGGGCTGGCTGTACTCGCTGTACATCACGCTGACCGGCGGCGGCGAGGTGTTCTACGAGGCGGTGACCGTGCTGGCGGCGTTCGTCCTGCTGGGGCACTGGTTCGAGATGCGGGCCAGGGGCGGCGCCAACGACGCGATCCGCGCGCTGCTCGACCTGGCCCCGCCCAAGGCCGTGGTGATCCGCGACGGCGAGCAGGTGGAGATCCCCACCGCCGAGGTCGTGGCCGGGGACGTCCTGCTCATCCGTCCCGGCACGAAGATCGCCGTCGACGGCGAGGTCATGGAGGGCGAAAGCGAGGTCGACGAGTCGATGGTCACCGGCGAGAGCCTGCCGGTGCACAAGGCCCCCGGTTCGGCGGTGGTCGGCGCGACCATCAACAAGAACGGCACCCTGCGCGTACGGGCCACCAAGGTCGGCGCCGACACCGCCCTCGCCCAGATCGTCAAGCTCGTCCAGCAGGCCCAGAACTCCAAGGCTCCCGGGCAGCGCCTGGCCGACCGGGCGGCGTTCTGGCTCGTCCTCGTCGCGCTCATCGGCGGCGGGCTGACGCTGGTGGTGTGGCTGCTGGCGGGTGCGGCGGCCGGCACGGCGATGCTGTTCGCCATCACCGTCGTCGTGATCACCTGCCCCGACGCGCTGGGCCTGGCCACCCCCACCGCGATCATGGTGGGCGCCGGCCTCGGCGCCAAGCGCGGCGTGCTGTTCAAGAACGCCATGGCGCTGGAGACCTCGGCCCGCATCCAGACCGTGGTCATGGACAAGACCGGCACCCTGACCAGGGGCGAACCGGAGGTCACCGATGTGATCGCCGACGGGATGGAGGAGGCCGAACTGCTGCGGCTGGCCGCCGCCGTCGAGCGCGAGTCCGAGCACCCGCTGGCCGAGGCCGTGGTCCGCCACGCCGACGCGCATGCTCCCGGGGTCCTGCGGGTCACCGGGTTCGAGAACGTCCCGGGTCATGGCGCCACGGCTCAGGTGGACGGACGCCGGGTCCTGGTGGGCAACACGAAGCTGATGCAGGTCGAAGGCGTCGAGCTGGGCCCGCTGGCCTCCCGGCGCGAGGAGCTGGCCGCGGGCGGGCGTACCGCGGTCGTCGTCGCGGTGGACGGCCGCGCGGCCGGGCTGATCGGCATCGCCGACGCGCCCCGCGACAGCTCCGCGGCCGCGGTGGCGGCGCTGCACGAGGCCGGCGTCGAGGTCGTCATGCTGACCGGCGACAACGAGGCCACCGCCCGGCGGATCGCCGACCAGCTCGGCATCGACACCGTGATCGCCGAAGTGTTGCCGGGCGACAAGGCCGCCAAGATCGTCGAGCTGCAGCGCGACGGGCGCAAGGTCGCGATGGTCGGCGACGGCGTCAACGACGCCCCCGCGCTCGCCCAGGCCGACCTCGGCATCGCGATCGGCGCGGGCACCGACGTCGCCGTCGAGACCGCCGACGTGGTGCTCATGCGCTCCGACCCGCTCGACGTGCCGACGGCGCTGGTCATCGGCCGCGGCACGCTCCGCAAGATGCGCCAGAACCTGGGCTGGGCGATCGGCTACAACACGATCGCGCTGCCGATCGCGGCCGGCGTCTTCGAACCCGCCTTCGGCCTGGTGCTGCGACCGGAGATCGCCGCCCTGTCCATGTCCGGGTCGAGCGTCATCGTCGCGGTCAACGCACTCGCCCTCAAGGGGCTCCGCCTCCCGCGCCCTGTCGCCGCCGGAGACTGAGCACCGGCTCTCGTGGCGACCATCGAGGTCACCTAATCCGAGTGCTCTTCCGCGAGTTCTTCGACGGTTCCGCCGGTGGACAGCCGGTCCAGGACGCCGACCAGGTGCGGGCACTCGCTCGTGGGATGCTCAGCGGGGCAGGTCAGCGCCGCTGAGAGGAACCGGCGGGCGCCCTGGGCTCGCTCGATCAGGGCGTCCAGTTCGTCGATCTGGTCCCGCACCGCTGATCGCCATTGCTCGCCGGACTCGTCCATGACGGCGGCGGCGGTGTCGAGCCGGACTCCGAGCCGTTGCATCAGTGCGATCAGTGCGAGGCGGCGCAGCTCGGTCCGGCCGTACATCCGCCTTCCGGCATGGCGAGCCGCCGGCCGTACCAGGCCTCGTTCCTCGTAGTACCGCAGAGCCGAGGTGTTGAGGCGGAGGCGACGGGCGGCCTCACCGATGGATATGAGCTCCATGCGTCCATTTGACTTCAACCCGCCTTGAACCGCGAACCTGGAAGCATGGCCACCAAGGAGATCCAGTCCTGGGCGTACGACGAGCCGATCCGCTCTCCGTTCGCCCTTCCGCAGGGAGTCCTCGGGCGTTTGGCAGGACGGCTCATGCTGTGGCTCAACGATCCGGGCGAACTCGTGACGCTCATCGGGGAGCAGGGCAGCGTGCTGGAGGCCGGATGCGGGCCGGGTGGCCTGCTGCGGCACATCGAGGCCGAGCGGATCTGCGGCATCGACCCGTCGCCCGAGATGCTGCGTCAGGCGGCCCGGCACAACCGCGGGCGCCACGTCGAGCTGCGGCTCGGCACCGCGGCGGACACGGGCTGTCCCGACGACAGCTTCGACGTCGTGGTCTCGGTGAACAACGTGGCGATGTGGCCGGACCTGGAGGCAGGCATCCACGAGTTGCGCCGGGTGACCCGGCCTCGTGGCAGGCTGCTCATCGCCTGGCACAGCGCCACCGGCCGCTCAGCGATCGCCAGGAAGAATGCTCTCCCCGAGGAGAAGCTGGGGCGTATCGCTCACGCCCTGGGCGAGCCGGCGCAGCGCCATGAGCTCACGAATCTGACCGTTCTCGAAGGGCGCTGCCCAGGCTCGGCGTCGCCGGAGTACAGGCGGACGTAGGCCCCTGGCTGGGTTCCGTTGATGACGGGCGAGGGGGTCCTCAAGGGAGGATGAAGGTGCCTCCGGCCGCGGCCGCGAGGTCGGGGCCCAGGGCGGCCGCAGGTGTGTAGGCGCCGGGCTTGCCTTCGCCGCGGGCGAGGCGTGCGGCGATTTCGGCGGCGGCGCCGGCGGTGTAGTCCATGCCGTCATCAGCGCGTAGCCATCCTTCGCGGCTGGTGCCGTCCGGCCAGGTGATGACGGCGTGTCCCCAGGAGTGCCGCCGGGGACGGGAGGCCGCCTTGAGCCGGAGGCCGGCCAACTGGCGGACGGCGAAGCGACGCAGCGCTGGGATGGACAGCAGCTTCCCGGCGAGCGGAAGGATCGCTCGTACGGCCGCGCCGGTGGGGACCAGGGCGGAGGTGGCGGTGACGTTCGGCGCTCCGCTGGCCCGCCGCGCGGCGATGAGCTCGCCCGAGGGGGCTCCCGCCGACTTCACCTTCTGCCCGTCGGGGAGGGTGAGGTGTTGCGCGTCTGCGCCGAGCCTGGTCCTGGCCAGGCGGCCGTCTTCGTAGCGGAGCCCGCCGGTGGTCAGCACGTCGATGATGGAGGCGGCGAAGGCGGCACCCATGACGCCGGCCTCGATGGCCACCGAGGCCAAGGCGTCCACCCGCACGTGGCTGGGGGCGGGGCGGCCGGCGCACAGGGCGACGACGACGGCTTCCGTCGCCAGGACGCCGAATCCGGCGCCGGTCACCAGGGTGCTGCCGGCCGCTGCCGCCTCTTCGTGCAGGTCGAGGAGCCGGGAGGTGGCGGTCGGGTCGGCGGCCAGGTCCAGGTAGTGCCCGCCCGGCATGCAGGCGCGGGCCAGCCGCAGGGCGGTTTCGGCGTACTCGCCGATGGTGTTGACCACCACGGTCGGCCGCTGCTGTGCGATCTGTTCCGCGATCTTCTCCGCGGTGCCGGCGACGACGACCTTCACCCGGTCTCCCTGGCCGAGTTTCGCTCGCGCCTTGTCCAGGCGGTCACGGTCGCGCCCGACCAGCGCTATTGGCACCTCTCGTGATGCCAGGCGGGCGGCGACGGCGGCGCCGATCCGGCCCGTCGCTCCCAGGATCCATACCTCACCGGTCCGTGCGTCGGGCATGCCGTGAGTCATTGGGGACCCCCTCCGGGCTGAAATCCGGGTGATGTCTCAGTGTGTCATCACTGATGCTAGCACCGACGACACACTGAGACATCATTTGTTATTGTCAGGCCATGGCGAGATGGGATCCCGGAACCGAAGAGCGCCTGATCAAGGCCGCACTGGAGCTCTACGCGGAGCACGGATACGACAACGTGACCGTGACGCAGATCGCCGAGCGCGCCGGCATCACCCGGCGCTCGTACTTCCGCTACTTCCCCGACAAGCGTGAAGTCCTCTTCGCCGGCTCCGAGCGGCTGCCCACCGCGATTCAGCAGGCCGTCCTCGCCGCCGCCGAGACCTCATCGCCGCTGTCCACCGTCCTCGACGCCCTCGCCGACGTCGGCGCTCAGCTTGCCGAACAGGTCAAGAACGTCGCCGAGCGCCGCGCCGTGATCGACGCCAGCGCGGAACTCCAGGAACGCGAGCGCACCAAATTCGCTGCCGTCACCGCCGCGATCCGCACCGCACTCGAACAGCGCGGCACCGAAACCGGCACGGCACACCTGGTGGCCCAGATCGCCATGGTCGTCTTCCAGAGCGCCTTCGACCAATGGGTCAACGCGAACGGGCAGACGGACTTCGTCACCTGCCTGCGGGTCGCCGCCGCCTCACTCCGGGACACCGTGACCGGAGACTCGACGAACAGGACCCCCAGTTGACTGCTTCCAGATCTTTGGCGGCACGTCCTGTGGCCCGAAGGCGGTGATCGCCTTCGGGCCACAGGACACGGTTCCTATTTGAAGCGGCGCAGCCGCAGGCTGTTGCTCACCACGAACACGCTGGAGAACGCCATCGCCGCACCCGCGATCATCGGGTTGAGCAGCCCCAGCGCGGCCAGCGGAAGGGCGGCCACGTTGTAGGCGAACGCCCAGAACAGGTTGCCCTTGATCGTCTTCAGCGTGCTGCGGGACAACCGGATCGCCTCCGGCGCCACCCGCAG
>NZ_JBEXMW010000058.1:0-29851 GCF_040610775.1 Nonomuraea sp. NPDC003709
CGCACACATGCACAACCTCGCCCTCACGGCATGAGCACGATTGCCCGAAAATCGTCCTGACCTGCCTGCACATAGATTTCTGCAACACCCTTTAGGGGTGGCGTGGGCGGCCCCAGCCGGGGGTGGGTGGTTGCGGCCAGGGCGGCGGGACCGGCAGGTTCTCGCCGGGGCCGGGCGTGCGGCTGGCGAGCCAGCCGAGCAGTGTGTGCCCGGGGGCGGAGATTTCGGGCCTGCCGGGGGTGAGCTCCCACTGGTGACCCAGATCGACGGCCTCGGCCGAACCGATGGGGAAACGCCGCGCCGTCAGCGTGCGAACGTGTCGTCGAGCGCCCACCTGACGTAGGAGGCCGGCCAGTCGGCCGTGCGGTAGCCGCAGCACAGGTCGACATGGTGGGTCTCGAGTTCGCGCAGGCACCGCCTCAGGGTGAACCATGCCGGGTGCCGCCAGCCCGCCAGCGCCATGACCAGCCGGTTCCAGGCGTCGGAGGGCGTCGAGCCGGCCTCCTCGACGAAGCGCGCCAGGCGGTGGCGCACGCCGGCGGCGAGTTCGGCCCCGCTCTCGGCCCCGCTCTCGGCCCCGCTCTCGGCCCCGCTCTCGGCCCTGGTCTCGGCCCTGGTCTCGGCGGTGTCGGGCGGTGGAGCCGTGTCCGGTCTGCTGCCCGGGTCGGGGTGTCCGCAGGCCGAGCGCAGCAGCCAGGTGCAGGCGTCGGCACTGCGGGCGAGGTACACGAGCACCTGACCGCGGGTCCATGCGGGGAGCGCCGACGGAGCGCGTACCTGGTCGTCGTTCGACGCCGCCGCGGCTCCGACGAGCCGCGCGCCGGACCGGTCGACCTCCTCGATCAGCGGTGAGAACGTGCTCAACGGATCACCCAGGGAAGGGATGACGAAGGCCGCGGTCGGATTGACCATCTCGACCTCCGGCAGCCGCCCGCGGAAGATCCGGTCGCAGGGGCTCGGCCGGGGCGTCCGCGCTGAGAGGCGTCAGCCAGTGGATCTCCAGGTCCTCGCGCAGGTACTCCATGCGAGTCTGCTGGAACTCGACGAGGCCGGGCTGGGCGAGGTGGTCGCGCAGGTCGTCCCTGGAGCGCCACAGCTCGTAGAAGACCAGCGTGGTGGGGTCGGACGCGTCGCGGTGGACCTGGTACTGCCAGGCGC
The DNA here is from genome assembly GCF_040610775.1 of Nonomuraea sp. NPDC003709. Taxonomy (NCBI): domain Bacteria; kingdom Bacillati; phylum Actinomycetota; class Actinomycetes; order Streptosporangiales; family Streptosporangiaceae; genus Nonomuraea; species Nonomuraea sp. NPDC003709. Next base: position 1,159 of record NZ_JBEXMW010000058.1, read on the forward strand.
CCGGCTCGGCGCGGGTCGGCTCGACGAACGACAGCAGCAGCCGTTCCAGGTCCTCGGCGCGCTCGGGACGCGGGCGGGCGAACCCGTAGATCCCGATGGGGCCGCTTCCTTCAGGTATGACGATGTTCATACCTGTGGAGGCTAGCCGTGCGCCGAGGTACGATGCAAGCCATACCTAGAAGGGGAGGGCATGGAGATCGGCAAGGTGTTCGCCGCGCTAGCCGACGACTCCCGGCGGCGGATGGTGGCCGAGCTCGCGGCCGACCCGGAGGACCGGGAGCGCGCCTGCGGGTCGTTCGACCTGCCGGTGACGAAGGCCACCCGTACCCATCATTTCCGGGTCCTGCGGGAAGCGGGCCTGGTCACGCAACGCGATCACGGCAACGGGAGCGCGCTGCGGCTGTGCAGGACGGACCTCGAGCGGCACTTCCCTGGCCTGCTGCAGATCCTCGTCGCCGAGCTGGGCACGACCCGCGCGGCAGCCCTACGCGACCAGAACGGCACCGACAAGGGACGGCGGCGCGAACCCCGAACCGGTGAAGGGCCGCCCGGCTAACGTTGATCAGCATGACCCACACCGAGTCAGAATCTCTGAAGTCTCATCAACATCCGAAATTCCCGGAGCCCCAAGCAGAAGGTGCATGTCCAGGGCCTAGTCAGGCCACAGAGACCTCAAGGAACCCAAGACTTATCTCTTAGTACGCACGGAGCTGGATCGACGTCAAGCACGACTGGGGCCTGTCCATGCAGGCCAGCGAAAAGGAGGCCCTCATGGAGATGCTCGCCACCTGCTAAACGCCGTCACCGCAATGGCGCATTCGAGGGGTCGTCGCAACACGTTGATCCATTACTGGCGACTGCCGGCATAGCGAGCCGACTGGGTTGCCGTATTCCCTGAGTTGCGGGGAATACGGCAACCCTTCATCTGGACGCGACGCTGACAATGGAAGGGTGGGTTTCAGTCGTAGAAGAACAGCTCAAGATCTTCGATGGACCCCGGCCCGGTCAAGAAGCCTTCGGCCTTGGCAACATCATCTTCTGGTGGTAGCCCGCCCCCTTGGAACTCCTTCATCCACATCTCGCCCTGCTCGCCGACCGCATAGATACCGGACAGCAGCTCGGCCATGCCCGCAGGGTGCGTCGGACTGTGCCCGACGACAGGTTGAAGTTCCCATCCACCTGCCCGGGCGGCCAACCGGAGGACGCCAGCCCAATTGGCGATCCGCCCGATACGCGCATGCCACGAGTCCTCGGTGAATGGGGCCATCCGTCCACCATGCAGTGTGTTGGTGGCGGCCTTGATGTCCTCCATCACCTGCCGTTCCACGGCACTACGAACCCAGCGCCCCTCCTGCGATTCCTCAATGGCGGCGGACCACCACCGCCATGCGCCGTCGAGTCGGTCCGCGAAGCTATCCATGCCGACAAGTTTCCATGACGCGACGCCGTCGGCCTTTGGAGAGGCCGATCAACTGTTCACAGAGATACCCTCTAGGTCAGGCGCAGGTCGCCAGGAGCTCCGCGAGGCGTTCCGCCGGGGGTGAAGGTCTCCCCTCCGCACGAATCACGGCGCCTCACGGTGCACGTCGATCACTGGACAGGCCCTGCCGTCAGGCGCGCGAGCGGCGCCGGTTCTCCGATGCCGACAGCAGACCGAGTACGGCCTTGCCGTAGCATCCGCCGAACATCCAACGGATATGACTGACCTGCACGTATAGCAGTCCGATGAACGCTGTCAGTTTTCGAAGTCGCGTGCACGGATGTGCGGAGTGGTCTGCACGCCCGTAGTAGGCGTACGAGTGCGGCTTAGCGGTGGGTGATCCACCAAAACAGCAGGCCAACGAGACCGGTGCCGGTGGCGTGATCAGTACCGCGCACGAGGGCAAGAGCGATGGTGCGGCGGTGGCAGCGGATGCCGACGGAGCGGCGCGGCGGCGAGGACGTGATCCTGCTGGGCGCCGATGCGGGGGTTATCTGGTCAGAACCACGCTCTTGCGCCCAGCCGATGGCTCTGCCTTGGCGGATCGCCGACCTTGAGCCTGTCTCTCGTAGTGCGCTCCATGCCTTCGAGTACGCATTGCCGCGGACCCATCTTCTTAACAGATGCGTCAGGTGGTCAGGCCGGCGCTGATCAGCCAGATGTGTTCGCAGGTCGACGATACCTTCTGCAACTCCTCGCGGGAGTCCTGCGAGGCGTGGTAGAAGGTCCTCTCGATCATCCAGCACAGGGTGCGGGCCATCGCCGGCGCTTGTTCTGGCTCGGTGCCGATCGGAACGCCAGCTCGTTCCAGGACGGCGGTGATGGCCGCGATGAACAAGTCGGCCGTATGGCTCCACAGCTCGCCGATCTCCGGCACGGTCAACGACAGGTCGATCGCCGTGCGCATGACCAGGCCGTGCTCGTTCCACAGCTCGACCGTGCGCTGCATGGCCGCAGCGATGGCCTGACGCGGATCGTCGGTCTCCGCGGTGGCCCGCGAGCGCTCCCACAGGTGCTCAACGGTCCGGGCCACGAGTGCCGTGACTACTTCTTGCTTGGAGCCGAAGTAGAAGTACAGGGCGCCGCGGGTGATGCCTGCGCCCTGGGCGATGTCGCCGACGGTCATGGCGTCGTAGCGCTTTTGCGCCAGCAGAGCTTCGACGATCTTCGCCGACGACGTCGCCTCCGGTGGCGGCAACATCGTCTGGTGGGCGTCCTACAAGGAGGCGGGCAGCCCGCGGGTCGCCCGGATCTGGACGGTGCCGGCCACCGGCGGCCAGCCTCGGCCGGTGACCGACGTCCCCCTCGGAAACGTCATGAAGCAGGAGCGCATCAACGGGCTTGCGGTGACGGGCTCGGACGTGGTCTTCGCCTACGAGAAGGGCGGGGTTTATCGGGTGCCGCTGAGCGGGGGCACGCCGCAGCCGGTGAAGGGCGCCGAGCGGCACCACATCCTGCAATGGCCGTGGGTGGGCATCCACCGCGGAAAATCGATCTTCCGCGAGCTGCTCAACGTCGAGACCGGTGAGCGACGCGACGCCGTGGTCAAGGCCGACGAGGAGGTCAGGTGCGGCGTCGACCGGTGCGCGGGCGTGGCCGTGCGATACAGGATCGTCAAGGTCGAACGCCCCCGCGACCGCAACGGCAAGGAGATCAAGTGCGGCACTCGCCGGTGCCCGGACACGGTGCAGTCCCAGACCATCCTGCGTAGGTTCGTCCGCGACCGCGACGGCTCCCACGAGCGCGAACTGCCACGCACCTTCCAGCAGGGCGACGACGCCGGCCTGGAGCGCTTCTTCAAGGTCACGTTGACGGGACCGGGAAACCAGGACGTCCTGACGCTGTACGACGCCGAAACCGGCAGGTCCGCCGATCTCGGCATCCGGCCGGATGCGACGGGAGGCATGGCGATCCCCGACGGCGGCCTCGACCGGCTGATGACCTACCCGATCAAGAACGAGATGTACGTCCTGGACCTGGCCGCGATCAAGTAGGGCGGCACTGAGCCGCGGCCGTGTCCGTCATAGGACCGGCCGCGCCTGCGGATGCCAAGGCTGGTCAGCCGGACGGGGCGCCAGCCATGTTCGTCTCGTTCCCCAGGCAGCGGGCTCACGGGTTGAGTAGGAAAGACAGGCCCGCGTCGTGGACCCTGGTCGGGCGTAGGGGCCGCCACCCCTCGATGAGCTTGGCGAGCTCGGCTTCGATGTCGACGGTGATGAACCCGAAGAAGTTGATGTTCTCGCGGTGACCGGGGGCGATGAACGACAGCAGCTCGTCGCCGACGTCGCGGCCTTGGCCGCGGAGCTCGCCGATCGCCTTGCCGTAGTACTCGGTGGTCCAGGTGATCACGGCATTGGTGAGGAGGGTGAGGCACCAGGCCTGCTCGGTCTGGTCTTGGACGTGAGGCCGGACGATGGTGCCCTGCTGGGCGTAGTGCAGGTCGCGGCGTAGGGCGTGCAGGCTGCGGTGGCGGGCTCAAAGCCAGCGGCACGAACACCTGCCCCGCCTACTTGAGCCGCTTGATAGAAGCGAAGCTGACCGTCCAGCAAGGCGACGCCGAAGGGACGGCCGTGCTTGACGTCGAATGTGATGGCACCGAGCACACCTGGGCGGTGTCCTTCCACACCACCGTCCTGGGCCCCAAGTGGTACGCCGGGAAGCCGGCCACGTTTAGCATCGAAGCCCTTGGTGGTGAGGTCATGACCAAGCGCGGCGACGTCGCCCTGGCTTGGAGGTAGGACGCGAGGCCGTTCTGACCTAGTGAGCCGGTTTTGAGATTCGGTCGCAGTAGCGGCAGATGCGGTCGAGGATCTGGTCGGCGGTCTTGGTCCACCTGAACGGTTTGGCGTCCTCGTTCCAGACCTTGATCCACTCCTCCAACGCGGCCTTGAGAGCGAAGCACGATGTTGAGCACGGCCAAGGACAGTGAACCGGGGTCCCGGGCCGGCCAGGTGCTGCCGGTCATCCAGTACAGGTGCACGACGGCGTCCGCCGCCAGCACCGTGACCACCGCGCTCCCGGCACGCACTCGCGTCTGAGGTCTCACAGGTACCGCCTCCTGATGGTGTGAGGTCACTTCATGACGGAAGAGGGCTGGAAGCGGGCGCACGTTCCCAGTGACGTCGGTCACCGCTCGTCGCCTCTCCTGTGATAGGGAGCACAGGGAACGTCGGGCCGGTCCGCGTGCTCTTCCGAGTCGAGACATCCGCAAGGAGGAAGCAATGAGAATTCCGTGGACCGGCCCGCTCAAGCACATGACCTGTGCGATCACGGCTGCCCTGGCCCTCGCCACAGCGTCCGGCACGGCCGGGGCCGCCACAGGGGAGGTTCGGGAGGCCTACGTGTCGATGCCCGGGGCCGACGCACCGGGCCCGGCCGCCGATGACCGTGTCCATGTACTGAAAGTCGGGTCCGCCGACGCCCGGCAGGTCGTGGTGCTGGTGCCGGGCCAGTTCGGCGCCGCGGGCGGCTTCGCGCCGCTCGCCAGGGAACTGGCCGCCCGGCTGCCCGACACCCAGGTCTGGGCCGTCGATCGCCGGGAGCAGAACCTGGCCGACCTGCGTGGGTTCCGCCGCTCACCGGACCGGGCCGCCGACTACTACCTCGGTGAGCACTACCGGTCGCAGGCGCCACAGACCGTGCCGTACGTCGGGCAGTGGGGGCTCGGCGTCGAGCTCGCCGACCTGCGTCGGGTGGTGATGGCGGCAGCCGACGGCGGACGCCGCCGGGTGATCCTGGGCGGTCACTCATGGGGCGCGACCACCGCGCTCGCCTACGCCGGCTGGGACTTCGACGGTCACCCCGGATACCGCGACCTGTCAGGTCTGGTGCTGATCGACGGCGGCGTGCACGACGCCTTCGCCGGGGAGGGCTACGCCTACCGGCTCACCACCGACCAGGCGGACGCCCGGCTCGCCAAGATCGCGGGTGGGGAGGTCTTCGACGAGTCCCTCACCGTGGGCCGGACCGAGACGTTTGCAATCTTGCAGCAGCTGGCGGGCAAGTACGCGGCGGCCCGCCCGGACGAGCCCTCGGCCTTGGCCGGCCACCTGCCTGCCGGGCTGCGTCCACCGGCCCAGGTGAGCAACGAAGGGCTGCTCAAGTGGCTGTTCGTCACGCATCCGCTGGTGCCGGACATCAGCGTGAACCCGGCGTACACCTCGACCGCCGCCCTTGCGCGCGCGTTGGCCGGCCCTGTGCCCTCAGTGTTCGAGTGGTACTGGCCGAACCGGCTCAGCCTCGACCTCGAGGCCGCCGACCCGTTCGACGACACCCAGGTCGCTCGTAGGCTGGGCCTGCGGCTGTCGCACACCCACGAGATCGACGTGCCGCTGTATTCGTTCCAGAGCGGTCTGACGCACGGCACCGCCAACGCGGCCGCCACCTGGGTGGTGGCGCAGTCGCGGATCACCGACGCGACGTATGCCGAGGACAACGCCATGACCCATGTGGATCCGCTGCTGGCGGCCCCGGCGAAGAACACCTTCCTGAACACGCTGACGCCGTTCCTCGCCCGACTTGCCGGACAGTAGTCTGCGAGATCGACAACGTGTGCTACGTGGGGACGTGCCGTATTTGAGAGTGTCCCGACCGACGGTGTCTGGGTGATCGCTTTGTCTGATCTCCTTGCTCGTGCGGCCCGTGGGCGTATGCCCGCGCCGGGGGCGGCGGTTCCAGCACGACGACGCACGCGGACGGTGGACCCGCGCCAAGGTGCTCATGGGGTACGTGCTCGACACCGACGAGCCGCCCACACCCGCCGTGGCGCGCGTCCGCTGCCTGGTCCACATTCACGCCGCCGCCCGGAGCGCGCCGTGCACGACCTCGCCGAGCAGCTCGGCTCGCGAGATCGCCCGGCGCTCTGACCTGGCCGGGTGGGCGCAGTACGGCTACTGTGCCTCCCACTCTCGCTACTTCTGGGGCTGGGGCTGCACCTGCTGTGCACGCTGGGAGGATTGCCGGTCCTGCCGTTTCTGAGAAACGGCGGCGGCTTGTTCGAGGGTGCGGAGCGGGTAGGTGACCGGATCGCGGTACTGCCGGTGCTCCATCACCTGCTCTGGCGCCGACCCGCGCCTATCTTTCGTGTGGAGTCGTCGCTCGGCCGGTTCCGGCCGCCGTTCACCAGCTGTTCCCGGGCCTTCGCCGGACCTGGCGGCGGCCCCGGCGGACACGGCCGCCGGGGCGCAGGCTCACATCCGGAGCCGCGCGGCGGCTGCCGCGGCGCCGCCAGCAGGTCGCGCACGATGACGACGAGCCCAGTACGTGATCCTGGCCGGGATGTTCGACCGGCTGAATCCGATCGAAAAGCGGCCGGACCCGGCGCTGGCGCGCGTCTCGGAGCGGCATCGGCCGTTCATGGGGCGGGCCAGTCGGCAACGTCCGGTCCGCCGGGCGGTGAAAGTCAAGACGGTGCAGCGGGTGCCGCGGCCGCTGAGCGAGGCCCAGGTCAAGGCGCTGCTGGAGCAGCTGCGCGGCAAGCGGGACCGGGCGATCGTGCTGCTGATGCGGCAGGGCGGACTACGGCCGGGTGAGGTGCTGGGCCTGCACCTGGGGGACATCGCCTACGGCCGCCGGCGCGTGGTCGTCCGCCACCACCACAGTCCGGAGTCATCGCGCGAGGTGGAACGGGGTGCGATCTTGCCGAAATGCACAGTCATTTAGCGCGGAGAATGATCTTGAGCGAAGTGTGACGCTCGGCTTCGGCGTGTGATCGCTCTACCCGGAGGTTTCTGGCCCGTGGATGATGCGGTGGATGGTAGAGCGTCCGAACGCTGTACTCGGTGGCCAGGTCGGCCAGGGACACCTCGCCCTCGGCGTAACGGCGGCGGATGGACCGCCGGGCGGGCTCGGGCAGTTTGGGTTGCTTGCCCTTGAGCTTGCCGTTCTTCTTGGCCAGCGCCATGTCCTCGCGGGTACACATGTGCCCGAGGTTGGCCCCGAACTCGGTGACCATGGCGAGGGTCTGCAGGAACAGCCGCCCGAACGGGTCGTTCCAGTCGTAGACGGACGCGCCCAGGCCGAACAGGACGCCGCGCCCTGACAGGCCGGTGAGGATCTCGTTGGCCTCGGCCGTGTTGCGAGCGAACCGGCCGAACTTGGTCACCGTGAAGACGTTGCCGTCTCACACAGCAGCGAGGGCCTGGTCGAGACCGGCGCGATTGCGGCAAGTGGTGCCGGAGAAGCCGCGGTCGATGTAGATCCGGTCTTCGGGTACGCCGAGCGTCAGCAGTTGCTCGGTCTGGATGATCACATCTTGCTCGTCGGTCGAGCAGCGGGCGTAGCCGACGCGGGTTCCGTTCACGCGCTCAAGTGTTCCGGATAGGGGGCCTTCACCGGAACATTGCACGGAACACCTATACGGAACACCTCGACCTGGGGTTCTGTCTCGGCCGGTGGGTGTTCCGATTGAGGATCCCCAAACGGAACACCCACACCGTGATCATCCCAGCGCCAGCAGCTCGCGGCATGTCTGCATGTCGCTGAAAGATCCTTCTACAGCAGGTCTTTCACCGACATGCGACGCCTGTCCAGGCGTAGAAGCGCATCGGCACGTCAGAGGTGGGCGCCTGAGGAAGAAAGAATCGCTGGTGATCAGGCCCCGTCCTGGCGCGGGCGGGCTACTGGATGGAGCGCGCGGCGCTGATGGCTTGGCTGAGGGTGGGGTGTTGTTCCAGGTAGCCCAGCAGGCCCGCTCGGTTGAGGATGCGCCGCAGTGGGTCGGTGGGGCCGGCCAGGATGATGCGTCCGTGCCCGGAATGGCGTTGCCTGCGCATGAGGTGGGCCAGGACATGGGCGGCGGCCTGGCCTGGCCGGCTGACGTGGCTGACGTCGAGCACCAGGACTGGGAGGCCGCGGGGGCTGTCGGCCATCTGGTTGATGCGCGTGACCAGCTGGTCGGTGTCGGGCCAGGTGATGTGGCCACCGATCGTCATCACCGTGTAGGTGGGGTGGGCGTCGATGGTCATCTGCATCAGGTGGCTCCGATGGCTGGTGTGATGGTCCGCGCCACGCGCTGCGGGCGGCTGCCTGGAAGGGCCCTGACGTGGATGGTTCATGCCGGCGCCCGGGTGCGGTGCCGCGCTGCACGCCCCACATTCCTACGGTATCGTAATTGCGAAGAATCGTAATTGCTCAATTGCATGTCCGGCCTGGGTGTCGGCGTCGACGGAAGTAGGGGATGACGTGAGCACGGCATTTGCCGCGGCCGTCCGAGAGCGGGCGCAGGTGGCCTGGCAGGCTCTGCGGGTCGCCCGCCAGGACGGGGACACCCATGCGGTCTTGGTGGCCGAGGCCGAATGGGAGGACGTGCGGCGGCTCGCCGATGCGCACGCGGTGAGCATCGAGGCAGCCATCGAGGCGGCGACGGCCGAGGCTCGCGGCGCGGGCCCGGCGGGGGAGGACATGGCGTGATGATGTCGGTGCCGCTGTACGAGGCCAAGGCCGAGCTGTTCCGCCTGCTGGGCCATCCGGTGCGGATCCGGGTGCTGGAACTGCTGCAGGACGGGCCGATGCCGGTGCGGGACCTGCTGGCCGCGATGGAAGTGGAGGCGACCGGGTTGTCGCAGCACCTGGCGGTGCTGCGCCGCTCGGGCATGGTGACCGCGCAGCGCGAGGGCGCCACCGTGGTGTACGCGCTGGCTGGTGGCCAGGTGGCCGGGCTGCTGCGGGCCGCGCGCGAGTTGCTGACCGAGAAGCTGGCGGGACAAAGCGAGCTGCTCAGCGAGCTGCTACAGGATGGGGCCGGGAGCCGCACCGCGTGAGCATGTTCGTCTCAGTAAGCCGGGCCCGCCTGCGCGCGCTGCTACCCGGCCGCGCGGAGCTGGCAGAGATGAGCCGCCGTCCGCGACGGGACCTGCTGGCCGGACTGACAGTCGCGATCGTGGCGCTGCCGCTGGCGCTCGGCTTCGGCATCTCCTCCGGGCTGGGCGCAGCCGCGGGGCTGGCCACCGCCGTCGTCGCCGGTGCGATCGCGGCGCTGTTCGGCGGATCCGCCCTGCAGGTGTCCGGGCCGACCGGGGCGATGACCGTAGTCTTGGTACCGATCATGGCTGAGCACGGCGCCTCCGGTGTGCTGGCCGTCGGTGTGCTGGCCGGGCTGCTCCTGCTGGCGCTGGCCTTGGCTCGGGCGGGCCGCTACATGGCGCTGGTCCCGGCCCCGGTGGTGGAGGGATTCACCCTCGGCATCGCCTGCGTGATCGGCCTGCAGCAGGTCCCGGCCGCGCTCGGCGTCGCGATCCCGCAGGGCGAGAAGGTCACCGAGGTGGCCTGGAAGGCCGTGCTCGACTTCACCGCCCACCCGAACGGGTGGGCGCCGGCGATCGCCGCTGGGGTGGCCGCGCTGATGCTGGCCGGGGCGCGCTGGCGGCCCACCGTGCCGTTCTCCCTGATCGCGGTGGCCGCCGCCACCATCGCGGCCGGGCTGACCGGCCTGGACGTGGCGCGTATCGGCCAGTTGCCGGCCGGGCTGCCCGCCCCCTCGCTGGCCTTCCTCGATGTGGCGACGCTGGGCACGCTGATCGCCCCTGCCGTGGCGGTGGCCGCGCTGGCCGCCCTGGAGTCGCTGCTGTCAGCCGCGGTCGCCGACGGCATGAGCGTCAACCACCAGCACGACCCGGACCGCGAGCTGTTCGGCCAGGGTCTGGCCAACCTGGCCGCGCCGCTGTTCGGCGGCGTCCCGGCGACCGGCGCGATCGCCCGCACCGCGGTCAACGTGCGCTCCGGCGCGCAGTCACGGCTGGCCGCGCTGGCCCATGCCGCCATCCTGGCCGTGATCGTGTTCACCGCCGCCGACCTGGTCGCCAAGATCCCGCTGGCCGCGCTGGCCGGGGTGCTGCTGGCCACCGCGATCCGCATGGTCCAGGTCGGCTCGGTACGGGCGATGCTGCGCTCCACCCGCGGCGACGCCGTGGTACTTGTCCTGACCGCGATCGCCACCCTGGCCCTCGACCTGGTCCAGGCCGTCATCCTCGGCCTGCTCGTAGCCGGGGCGCTGGCGTTGCGGGCGATCGCCCGCCAGGTACGCCTCGAGGCCATGCCCCTGCGGCCGGATCTGCCAGGCGACCACACCGAGGAAGAACACGCTCTGCTCGCCGAGCACATCGTCGCCTATCGACTGGACGGGCCGCTGTTCTTCGCCGCCGCCCACCGCTTCCTGCTCCAACTGTCCAAAGTCGCCGACGTTTCGGTGGTCATCTTGCGTATGTCCCGCGTCACCACCATCGACGCAAGCGGCGCCCTGGTGCTGGCCGACGCGATCGAACGGTTGCAGCGGCGCGGCATCACCGTCTACGTCTCCGGCATCCGCGACGGCCACCATCAGCCCCTGCACGCTCTGGGCGCCATCGCCCGCCTGGACGCTGCCGGTCATGTCTTCGCCACCACCCCGCAGGCCATCGCCGCTGCCCGCGACCACCTCCACCACACCGGCATCCTGACCATCGGCGGCACTACACCCACGCCCGCCGCAGACGACCTGCAGCCCGCCCGCGAGCCCTAACGCAGCCCACCCCAGACCGAAGGCAATGCCTGGTGGTCTCGGCCAGCCCGCCGCGCCAGCAGCGGCGCCTTGCTGCCCGCCCCGTATTTCGCGAGCGTCTTCATCCGCCGCAACGTCACATCAGCGCGCTCCACCTGACGCGCCACCGTCGCGTACAAACGCTCGTCGGACTGCTCACGGACGCTGGCCACCAGACGCTCCAGCATCGTCACCCCGGGCAGCAGCACCCGATGCCTGCGCAGCCACGCCACCGACTGATCGAACAGCGCTGTCGGCCCCTCTGCATGCGTCCACGCCCGGCCGTGCAGGAACGTCCGGAACCGCCTCGCCAGCACCCGCCCCTCCCACGACTCATGATCATCAAAGTCGTGGTAACCGTAGGCGTCCCGGATCATCCACGCGTGCTCATACGCCGTCTTCAGCCGCTCCCCATACCTCTTCACCTGCGACGGATCGCCGATCCCAGCTGCTCGGCCAGATAGTCCACCACCGGCCACGGCACCGCCAGCGGATCCTCCAGGAACAGCCCCTTGTAACGGACCGTCCCGATCTGGACGGCCACGCCCAGGCGATGCGAGTCCTGGCGTGACTTGGCGATCACATCCCGATCGAACGCGTCCAGGAAGAAGAACTTCTCCAAATCCGACAGCGACGGCAGCTCCTCGAACGCCGTGTACGTCCTGACCTGGTCATCAGACAAAAACCCCACAGGCATGGGTGACAACGGCAGAGATGTCACTGATCACCGTCAAAGCGACGATCATGCCAGATGCCCGAATCTCGGAGCCCGGGCGATCACACACCGAAACCGAACGTCACATTCCGCTCAAGATCATTCTCAGCGCCAACCATTGTTCCTGGGTTCCTCAACCCCGAAGATGGAAGTTCACATCCGCCGAAAAGACTCCTGAAACCGGCGCCGGCCCTGCCTGACGGTGATGGAACAGACGCAGGCAACCTCCGGGGCGCTGGAGCGATGTCCAGTGAGGGCATTGAAGGAGACGAACGGGACGCCTACCTCACGCTGTCACGTACGACCGTGACGAACGTGGGATCGCCTATCGGGCGCGAGCCCCACGGCGACTGAGGCCTCGTAGTAGTCGCCGGAGTCACGACCGGCCAAGGAGGGCGGGAAAGCCGTCCACACGGGCGAAGGAGGCCAGGCGATCGGGACACCACAAAATCGGGAGGTATGCGCAATGCAGAGTGCCGAAACGGTGCTGGGTGTCCTGCGTGAGCGCGGCAGGCGCGGCCTGCCGTGCAGTGAGTTGTATCTGCTGGCCTATGGCCGCATCTACGCCAACAAGGGTGCGATGACGCCAGGGGCCACGCAGGAGACCGTGGACGGCATGTCGGTCCGGAAGATCGAACGGATCATTACCGCGATGCGCCACGAGCGCTACCGGTTCGGCCCGGGTCCGTCGGACGCACATCCCGAAGAAGAACGGCAAGACGCGCCCGCTGGGCATGCCCACCTGGTCGGACAAGCTCGTTGGCGAAGTTGTACGCCTGTTATCGGAGGCCTACTACGAGCCGACGTTCTCCGACCATTCCCACGGGTTCCGGCCCGGACGAGGCTGCCACACCGCATTGCGGGAGGTGGCCAACACCTGGACCGGGACGACCTGGTTCATCGAGGGAGACATCTCCGACTGCTTTGGGAGCCTGGACCACGAGGTCATGCTCTCGATCCTCGCGGAGAAGATTCGCGACAACCGATTCCTGCGGCTGCTGCGCCACATGCTGACAGCCGGATATTTGGAGGACTGGAGGTGGAATGCGACGCTCAGCGGGGTCCCGCAGGGCGGCATCGCGTCCCCCATCTTGTCGAACATCTATCTGCACAAGCTCGACGTCTTCGTCGAGAAGACTCTGATTCCCGAGTTCACTCGGGGGCGGCTGCGGGCTCGCAACCCGCAAATACCGGGCGGTGGAAGCGGCGATCGTCAGAGCCCGCCGCGCTGGAGACCGCGCCGAGGTGCGGAAACTCTACCGGCGGCTGCAGAGCCTGCCCAGTCAGGATCCTCGTGATCTCGGCTATCGAAGGCTGCGCTACTGCCGATACGCCGACGACACCTTGCTCGGGTTCGCCGGACCCAAAGCCGAGGCCGAACAGATCAAGAGCCGCCTGGCGGCGTTCCTGCGTGATGATCTCAAGTTGGAGCTATCAGCGGATAAGACTCTGATCACCCATGCCCGCACTCAGCGGGCCAGCTTCCTCGGTTATGAGATCACCGTTGCGAGCAGCGCGACCAGGACGCGAAGGCCGTCTGCGAGTGACCGGCGTAATCGCCGTTCACTTAACGGGGCGGTCGTCCAGCGCGTTCCCGCTTCGGTGGTCAAGGCCAAGTCCGCCCCGTACTTGTCAGGCGGCAAACCTGCGTGCCGGAACCCGATGATCAACGAGAGCGACTACAACATCGTCGCCCGATTCGGGGCCGAGTACCGGGGCGTCGTCCAGTTCTACCTGCTCGCCAGTGACATCTTCCGACTGCACCGGCTGCGCTGGGTCGTGGAAACCTCCATGCTTCACACCCTGGCCCGCAAGCACCGCTCAACGGTGACGAAGATGGCGGCCCGCTTCAAGGCCAAGATCTCCACACCGCACGGGCTGCGCACGCGGTTCGAGGCCAAGGTCGACCGCGAGGGCAGGAAACCGCTGGTCGCCTGGTTCGGCGGCATCCCGCTCAAACGGATGGCATTCAGATTCATCACATCCGCCGACTCGCCGATCTCGGCAAGTCCGGTGACCCGCGGCCCGCATGGGTGGAAGCCATGGCCAAGATCCGCCGCAAAGCTCTCGTGGTCTGCGGCGATTGCCATGACCTCATCCATGGGCACCCTGCAACACCGCTCACGCAGTAGATCGCTGGAGAGCCGGGTACTCGGAAACGGGTCCGCCCGGTTCGGAGGGAGGCCGAACGGAAAAGGACCAGCCCACAACGCTGGCACCTCGCCGTTCGGCCGACCCTACGCAGACGATGAAGAACTGGCTGCGCGCCCAGCCCCACCAGCCGGCCACTCTGGCCGACTTGCAGGCGCTTGTCGACCGCTTCTGCGACGCCTACAACAACAACCACCACCGCCCGCACCGGTCCCTGCCGCACCGCGCCACCCCGGCAGCGGTCTACGCCGCGACGCCCAAGGCCCTGCCCGACAGCAGCCGCGACGCCGACACCCACGCCCGCGTACGCCACGACCGCATCGACCCCTCCGGCGTCGTCACCCTGCGCGTGAACGGCCGATTGCACCACCTCGGCATCGGCCGAACCCACGCCCGAACCCACGTCATCCTGCTCGTCGACGACTTGCACGTCCGCATCGTCAACGCCATCACCGGGGAACTCCTGCGCGAACTGATCCTCGATCCCAGAGGGTTTCCGATGTCCTGAGACATCACAGAGTAGGGCGGGTGGGACTTGAACCCACGACCCACGGATTATGAGAATCCTCGGTTGATGTCGCTCAGTGTCACGAAGTGCTGTTCTGTATTGTCGTGGCTGGGATTATCCCCGTCGTCGTGTCGGTCTGTGCCGACGCGTGCCGTGCTGTATCGCGTACACGCGAGCAACCACCGAGCAACCATGCGGTCTTGACCATCGGCGCTATATGTCATTTGTCCCCATTTCGGCGCGGCTGTTTGGGGCCAGGCTTGCGTGGTGAACTCGAACTTTACGGCGGATCGAACGTGTGCGAGCAACCACCGAGCAGCCATCGCCTGGTCATTTGCGTCCACAGGCAGGATGGTTCGCAGCGGATCTCGGATGCGATGCGTGGTCTGCCTGACGTGCATGGACGTGATTTTCGGCAGGCGCACTGACGGCCAGCCGACCGCACTTTTCCTGTTCGGCACCAATCAGGCATCACCGACCGAGATCGCGGCCGACCGCTACCATGCGGGACTCGCTCCGCTGATCATCGTTACTGGCGGGGTGAATCGCCACAACGGGATCCTCCAACGCCTGCTTGTCGAGCGTGGAGTACCAGAGCACGTGATTCGTTGCGAGGATCAGTCGGCCAACACCTGGCAGAACGTCGAATTCGCGCTGCCGTTTCTCCAGGAAGCGCTACAGTCAGGGCTGACGGTCGCGGCGGTCTCGAAGTGGTACCACCGCCGCACCATTCACATGCTCAAGACCCTTCTCCCGGACATCGGGGCCTTTCACACCATCGGATGGGAACCTGTCTACGCTGGCAAGTCCGTGACTCGTGCGGACTGGCCATCAATCCCTGATGGCAGGCGGCGAGTGATCCGCGAGTGAGAAGAGGTTTCCCGCCGGGTTGCGGACGGCAGCCTCGCCAGCCTGCAACGAATAGGAGAAGCTTGGCGCTGAACACGCCGAGACTGGGCGATGGCTAATTCGCGAGGGGCCTTGGCGACGGACGATACCGGGCAGCGGCGCAGCACCCGGGCCAGGAGTAGGGCGAAGTCGCCGCTGGTGAGGTCGGGCCGTACGGTGCCCTCGACCTGGGAGGCTCCACATCCGTTCCAGGACCTGCATCAGCGAACGGTGCAGCCGGACGTTCTCCGGGTCGGTACGCAGGGCGTCCCATGCCGCGGCGCCGTACAGCGGTCTCGCGATGCGTCAGGGTCGAGGCGGATCAGCTTCGGGACCACATCACCTGGTCGCCCGCGCGACCAGGTGGTTGATCCCCGGGCTCAGCTGAGCGCGTATACCCAGGCAGTGCGCCCAGACCGCAGCGGTACCTCGACGCGGCGGTATGCAGCCACCTCATAGTTATCGGCCTGGGCCAACTGGTCATCGGTGAGTGTGAAGACGGTGCCCATCACCTCTGCCTCACGGCTGTTGTCGGTAATCAGAGCAGGGTGGATCGCTGATCCGCTGACCTCGATCACGTGAGGGTCCTCAATGATGACCTCGCCGAGACGGTGTCCGACGACGGCGTCGGCCTCGCCTGCAATTTCGGCTCCGAAAACCGTTCGCTGAACCTCGGGCTGCTGGAGTGTTCCGTACGAGAAGAGCAGGTGCATGATCCAAGTCAATCAGTTGCATGTCCGCGACTAACGAGCGGCTCCGGGTGCGGGCGGCCATCATCTGGATCAGTCACTCGCGATCGGCGCCACCGCCTCTGCGGTTGGCGCAGCACCCGGTTCAGCCTCGGGCGTCCCGGATTTCTAGTCAGGCAGCCGGTGCGGGTCGCGGCCTTCTCGCCGGGAGATCTCTTCGGGGTCGCAGAGGCTGCCGTCTGGCCAGGCCGGCATCTTCAAGATCCATCTGTGGCCGGTACTACCCGTATCCAGTACTGGACCCGGAAGTGCTGCTCCTGACCGGCAAGTCTTCCCTAACGCGGATCTTCGCGCGGATGCTCCCATAGGTTTTCGCCGGTTTCCATGGCGGCCCTTGCTCATCAGCCGCCGATGTCATAACGGCTGGGCAGCGGGGTGGGACGGGCGCCCTGCCGCTTCGGCTGTGCGCCGTACGCGCCCGTCTTCTTGGATTCGCAGCTGACCGGAGACCTACTCAGGCCGCGGGCGTCGCTGCGGCCAGCCTGGAGATCTCGGCGGCGACGGCGTCCGGGTCGGGCGCGACGGTGACACGGGCGATGCCGTCCAGGCTCGGGTGGGCACCGACACGGACCCCGTGCCGCGCGTTGCGCAGCAGGTCGATGTCGTTGATGTCGTTGCCGAAGGCGTTGTACTCGTCGATGCCCAGCGAGGTCAGGGCCTCCCACTTGTTCGTGGTGCCCTGGGCGAAGTCGATGATCGCCTCATCGAGGTGATGGTTGACGGCCATCCCTAGCACGCGGCCGGCCTCGGCGAGGGCTGCCATGTCGGTCGCGTTGACCACGAGGAACTTCACGACGGAGGGAAGGTCGGCGAGGTCGACCCGACGGGCGAGGCGGCTTTGGTCGACGCGGCTGAGAATCGGGTGGTCGGCCGGCCCGGTGTAGGCGTAGTCCCAGGGGCCGTCGGCGAGGTAGCCCGCCTGGTATCGCTCGGCCTCGACCAGCAGCTTGTCGAGTTCGCCGGCACTGAACGCGGCGCGCGCCCGGACCTGGCCGCCGATGGAGACGAGGCTGCCGTTCCCGCCGATCAGCGTGGCGGCGGGGAATGCTCCGTTGAGGACGGGCAGGAGGTCGCGGACCGGCCTGGCGGACGCGAAGACCAGCTGGTGACCGGCGTGTTCACAGGCCTCGATGGCGGCGAGGATCCGGCTGTCGATCGACCGTCCGTCGAAGCAGAGCGTGCCGTCGATGTCGAAGACCGTGGTGCGGGCGCTGGAAATCACGGTGAGATGGTAGCGAGCCGACGCCGTACACGACCTACGGCCCGCCGAGTGCGTGGCTCTGCGGGTGCCGAAAATTCACCCGTGCAGATCGTAGGCTCGATGGGCGATCATGCACTTCAAATCGGAGGTGTGGGGCTGTACCGAAACGGCATGATGATCTCTCGTGCTGCTGCGCCTGGCCTACCTCGCCGTCACGAGCACCTTCTCGTTCATGCGCCTGCTACCGATGACCGATCGCGATAAAGAGATCGAGATCCTGGCCCTCCGGCATCAGCTGATGGTCTAACAGCGGCAGGTGGTCAAGCCCATGTTCACTCCGGCGGACCGATTCCTGCTCTCAGGACTGCTCCACCATCTACCCATGGACAAGCTGCGGCGGTTGGTGCTGCTGGTCCGCCCGGACACTCTCATGCGCTGGCATCGCGACCTACTCAGGCGCCGTCACGCGGCGGCCAGCGCACCCCGGCGGCCAGGACGCCCGCGCACCGTCCGATCCATTCGCACCCTGGTGCTGCGCCTTGCACGGGAAAACTCCTCCTGGGGCTACCGGCGTATCCACGGCGAACCGGCCGCACTCGGTATCAAGATCGCCGCCTCCACCGTGTGGGAGATCTTGGAAGAGCACGGCATCGCTCCGTCCCCGCAACGCTCCCACACCGGTTGGGCCGACTTCCTACGAGACCAAGCCGGCGCACTCCTGGCATGTGACTTCTTCGAGGTCCGCACCCTGACCGGGGCGCGGCTCTACGTCTTGGCCGTCATCGAGCACGCCACCCGCCGCATCCACATCCTCGGCGCCACCGCCCACCCCACCGGCCAATGGGTCACCCAACTCGGCCGCAACCTCCTCATGGACCTACACGAGGCGGGCACCACCGTTATGTTCCTCATCCGCGACCGAGACGCCAAATTCACCGCGGCCTTCGACGCCGTACTGACCGACGCCGCAGTACAGGTCGTCACCACAGGCATCCGCATTCCGCGCATGAACTCCATCATGGAGCGCTGGATCCAGACCTGCCAGCCGAGCACCATCCCGACCGAGACTACCCGCATCGATATCCGCCGACACGATCGACTTGGCGGCGTCCTCAGGGAGTACGCGCATGCGGCTTGACCTGGACGGATGAATAATCGGCACCCGCAAGGCTTGCAGGTCAGGCCGTTGGATGTAATTTTCGGCACGCACACTGCCCAAGTTCGCCTGGACGAAGATCGTCCGGCCCGCGATGGTGGCCGGGGCCGCCTCTCCAGACGATCCCGGCCTGGCCCGCTACTGGCCGACCGTCGCGGCAAGAAGCACAATGGACCGCTCAGCGTGCTGCT
This sequence comes from Nonomuraea sp. NPDC003709, assembly GCF_040610775.1. Lineage (NCBI taxonomy): Bacteria > Bacillati > Actinomycetota > Actinomycetes > Streptosporangiales > Streptosporangiaceae > Nonomuraea > Nonomuraea sp. NPDC003709. The sequence continues at coordinate 19,712 of NZ_JBEXMW010000058.1, forward strand.
GCTCGCCAAGCTGAAGGCCCAGCGAGGACGCTGCCCGCTCTGCGGCACCCCGCTTCTGCACGCCGACCGCGAACCACAGTCCCCCCGCGAATGGAACAGTGGCTGCGCGGCACCCGAATGGCGATCAGCAAGCTCAACATCGCCACCGGGAACAGCCCGGACGATCAACGCCTCATCCACACCGCCTGCCGGACCCGGACCGCCCGACCGGCAGCACCAGCACTACTCCTTGCGGCTTCAATGCCATCAGGACCTGCTTGAGCCGGATGAATAGAAATGTTCCAGTCCGGTGCTGAGGGGAGGACGGCGCGGCAACGCGCCGTCCTTACCCGACTTTTGTCTCCGTTGCTGGCGAACGTGGCCATCCCTCGGCGTCCACGTGCCGCTGGAGGTCTGCCGCCTCGATTCCTTCTGATCCCGGCTTCAGGTCGCGTCGAGTACCAGACGACCGCGCACGTGTCCGGTCTCCCCGATCACGTGCGCGGCGGCGGCTTCCTCCAGTGGGAACGTCTTCTCGACGGCAATGCGCAGGTGCCCCTCGGCCATCAGCGCGGCGAGGTTCGCGAGGCTGGCGCCGTTCGGTGCCACGTAGACGAAGCCGACCCGCAGTCCCCGGGCCCGCGCGGCCTGCGCCAGCCGCGCGTCGGAGCCCTTGAGCGTGACCAGGATGCCGCCGGGACTCAGGACGTCGAGCAGCCGCAGCGCCTCCTCGCCGCCCCTCGGATCGATGACCACGTCGACGTCGCGGACCGGCGAGGCCGAGTGGTCGACGACCTCGTGGGCGCCGAGCCCCTCGACGAAGGCATGGTTGCCGAGAGAAGCGGCGCCGATGACCTCGGCTCCGGCCCTCGCGGCCAACTGCACCGCGATGTGGCCCACGCCGCCCGCGGCGCCCTGGACCAAGACCCGCTGGCCCGGTGAAAGGCCCCCCAGGTCGAACAGCGCCTGCCACGCGGTCAGCGCGGCCATCGGCGTGCCCGCCGCGCTGTGGTGAGTGACGTCGCCGGGTTTGACGGCCAGCGAGTCCGCCGGCGCCGTCACGTGGTCGGCGTATCCGCCCGCGAGGCCGGGGAAGCGCGGCATGCCGAACACCTGGTCTCCGGCCTTCAGCGTGGTGACGCCGGCGCCGGTCCGGGTGACCGCGCCGGAGATGTCCCAGCCCAGTACGGCCGGGAAGCTGCTCACGGACACGCCGCGGCCCGCACGGGTCAGCCAGTCGATCGCGTTGATCCCGGCCGCGTGCACGCGTACCTGGACCTCGCCGTGGCCGGGCTCCGGCAGCGGGACCCGGCCGATCCGCAGTGCCTGCGGCGGCCCGTAACCGTCGATGAGGGCGGCGCGCGTCATGTTCATCGTCATCCTGTCTTGTCGCGGAACATAGCCGAAATGGAGGCAGATCGCCCCTGGCCGCGTCGCAGCCGCCTGAGTGTTGCTCAGCGCTGGACGCTCAGGTAGCGGTGGTGCTGGTAGCGGAAGAACACGGTCAGGCAGGCGGCGGCGGTGACGAGCCCCACGGCCAGGGCGGCCGGCAGGTGGTGGTCCGTCACGAGGTTGTAGGTCAGCAGAGCGAGGCAGACGCCGGCCAGAACACCGTTGATGATGGCGATCACGCTGGCCGCGGTGAAGAGCCCGGCCAGCGGGCCCGATTTGACCGCCAGCGACCCGAGCGCATCGTCGGTCTCCCCTTCACTCGCGCCCCATCTGGCGAAGTAGCGCGCAGCCTCGGGGTCGAGCGTGCGGTAGTAGCCACGGATGCGAGCGATGCCGCTCAGATACAACACGTTCTGTACCCCCGTGTCGACGAGCCGGGCCGAGGTGAACACCCCCAGCAAGAACACCGTCGGCAACGCGGCGGCGGCGAACGGCGACAACAGCCCAGGCGTCTGCGCGGCGAACCCCAACGCGATCAAACTGCTGGACAACGCCGACAGGTACAGCGACGAACGGCCGATCGCCTCGCTGACCGTCGTGCCGGCCGCCGATTGCAGCACGAAATGCTCCGTCACGATCGCCGACATGAGCGGCGCCGACGGCCCGGCGTCGCGGCTCTCCGCTTCCATGGCCGCTCCTTTCCAGCTGCTTCCGTGGTCATCGGAAGGCTTCGGCATGTGCTTCAGCCCATTGTTCGAAGGTGCGGGGCGGGTGACCGGTCACCTCTTTCGCGGTCGGCAGGACCTGCGACTCATCGAGCGTGCCGTCGGCGTAGAAGCGGAAGAAGGCATCGACGTACTCGGCCGGCATGCTCGCCTCCATCTGGGCCCGGGCCTCCTCGTCCGGCAGCCCTTCGCAGCGCAGGTCCCTGCCCAGCACCTTGGCCAGCACGGCGATCTGATCGGCGGGCAGCAGTGAGTCCGGCCCGGTCAGCTCGTAGATCCGGCCCTCATGCCCGTCGCTCGTCAGCGCCTGGGCCGCCACGGCCGCGATGTCGGCGGGGTCGATGGCGGCGGCCGCCACCCCGGCGAACGGTACGCGCACCAGGTCACCGGCCCGAAGCTGCGGCAACCAGCGCAGCGCGTTGGACATGAAAGCCCTGGGCCGCAGGAACGTCCAGGCCACACCCGCCTCGCGTACGGCGCGCTCGGAAAGCGTCATGTAGCGGGAGATCGCGTTGCTCATGTCCGCAAGCGCGGCCGAGCCGCCCGACAGCAGCACGACCCGTTCCACCCCGGCCCGGCGCATGTGGGCCAGCAGGCCGGGCATGTCCGCATATCCCGGCAGCAGGAACACGCTCCGCACGCCGATCAGCGCATCGGCCAGGCTGTCGGGCCGGTTCAGGTCGCCGGTGACGGGCTGGACGCCGGGCGGCAGAGTGACGCCCTGAGGGTCGCGTACCAGCGCGCGCACCCGCTGCCCCTCCTGGGCCAGCGTGGCCACCAATTCCGACCCGGTGTTGCCGGTGGCGCCGGTCACTAAGATCATCATGTCTCCCATCGGGTGAAGAGTGCAAAGGCGCTAGGCGGCAGCGGCGAGACCGACGGCCAGGGCGATCAGCGCGGCGGCCAGGAGCAGGGCCCCGGCGCGCGTGAGCATCGTGCCGGGTGAGCGGGCGCCCTGCTCGCCGACGGCCAGATGCAGGAAGAACCCACCCGATTGCGCCAGCACCCCGGCCAGCAGGGCCGCACCGGCCAGCCACTCCAGGCCGTCGGAGAAACCGGCGCGGGGCAGGTAGAGGAAGTAGACGAGCGACAGCACCAGCAGCACGCCGGCGTGCGCGTGTCCGGCGCGGAAGAACCGCTCGCGGAACTCGCCGAGCCTGCCCTGGTCTGTGGTGATGAAGCGAAGCAGCGCGTGCCCGCCGAATTCCACCGTGACGACCGAGGCCACGGCGATGATCGGCAGGATCTCGGTGGCCTGTCTCATCCGATCCCCCTCGTCATGTGATCTTGCCGACTTGGCATACGAGATCGTGACATTGGGCGAAGAAGGGTCGATAGTGTCGCTGTCATCGGCCAGGTATGCATTTTGCACGGCTTGTCGGGAGGGACTGGGTGGGGCGCACGACGGATGACCTCCCGCTCCGGTTGGCCCGGGGCATGTTGTGGGCCGCGTTCGGCATCCTGTTCTACATCCGCGCGGCCGCCGGGCTGGACAACGGCGCCGGCGTGCTCGGGGTGCTGCTTCCGATGGTGTCGTATCCGCCGCTCGTCGCGCTGGTGGTGTGGCGCTGGGGCACGGCCGGGCGGTACGGGCTCCTCGCGACCGTGGTGCTGCTCTACTTCGTGCCGTTCCTGGTGGTCGGGGAGCTTTGGGACTGGGTGCCGTGGACCGTGGCCGCCGCGGTCTTGTGCGCGCTGCCCGGCCGGGTCGCCTGGCCGTTGTTCGTCCTCGTCGTGGCCGCGTCCGGCGGGGCCGTGCTCGTTCTCGGATACGACCTCTATCCCGGGTACGACGGGATGGTCGGCGTCGGATACATGATCATCGCGGCGGACGACGGGCTCATCTTGTTCGGTTTGTCCGCGCTCGTCAGGGCTGTCGAGCAACTGCACGGCGCCCGGGAGGAACTGGCCACGATGGCCCTGGCCAGGGAACGCCTGCGGCTGGATGGAGAACTGCGGGACCTGCTCGGCGCAAAGCTCCAGGTGATCGCGTTCCGGATGCGGAAGGCGGCGGGTCAGGAGGAGCCGGGGGACGCGCGGCACGATGTCCAGGAAGGCGTCGCGCTCGCCCGGCGCACCTTGGCAGAGGTACGGGCCATGGCCGGGGCCTACCGGGCCGACCCGCCCGCGGAGACGCCGCTGATCGAGTCACCAGGGCTGGCCCGGCGCGTGCTGCTCGCGGTTCTGGTCATCCAGTGCGTGCTCGTGATGAAGCTCCTGGTCTACCTGTACCCCGCCGACTGGCCGGTCCTCGGCCTCGTTACGGCGTTGCTCGCCGTCATCGTGGTCCTTGAGATGCTGCCGCGGTCGCGGCTGGTCCTGGTCGCGCAGAGCCTGCTGATCCTGCTGCCTCTGGCGATCTTCCCCGACGCGTGGGACCGTCTGCTGAGCATCTTCACCGGCAAGCTGTTGCTCAACGTGCGGCCGCCGCGCTCCTGGGCGATCGTCGGGGTCGTCCTGGCCGGGCACCTCACCTGGTTCCTGCTCAGGGTCGACAGCTCCTTCCTTTTCATCGACGACCTCGCGGCCGCGCTTGGCGTTTTCGGCGGTCACGTCATGATCATGTGGTTGGTGTACTGCCTCGGGCGGCTCAGCGGGCTCCTCACCGTCCTGGAGCGGGCGCGGCACGAACTCGCCGCGGCGGCGGTGCGGCGCGAACGCGTGCGGATCGCCGGCGACCTGCACGACGTGCTGGGCTTCAGCCTGTCGGCGGTCGCGCTGAAGGGCGAGGTGGCCGAACGCCTGCTGGACACCGACCCCACGCGGGCCAGATCCGAGATCGCCGCCGTCGTGTCGCTGGTCGAACGAGCCCTGGCCGAGCTGTCGTCCATCTCCGGCGACCGGGTCGACCTGCGGTTGGCGGCAGAGCTCGACGCGGCGCGTGAGGTGCTGAAGGCCGCTGGGATCGAGGTGGCGGCACGGGATGCGACAGGCCCGCTGCCGGTCGAGGTCGACACGGCGGTGGCCACCGCGCTTCGCGAGACCATCACCAATGTCCTGCGGCACAGCCAGGCCCGGACATGTGAGATCTCCATCTCCGGCACTGAAGAGGTCCTACGGTTGCGCGTTGTCAACGACGGCGTCATGGCCGTCGCCTCAGCCGAATCCTCCACGTCGGCGCAGCCGGGGCGGCACGGATCCGGGCTCAGCAGCCTCGCACAACGTACCGGCGGGCGATTGACGGCGGTGCATCACCCCGGTGGCAGGTTCGAGGTGGTCGCCGAGTTCAGGTCAGATTCAACCGGGCTCGTTGGCGATCCGGATGGCGTCCACCCGGTTGCGGGCTCCCAGCTTGGCGACGGCTGAGGTGAGGTGGTTGCGGACCGTGCCGTAGGTCAGGCAGAGCCGCTCGGCGATGTCGGCGGGTTGGGCCTCGCTCGCCGGCAGGCGCAAGATCTCGGTCCCGCGCCGGGTGAGCGGGCTGTCCGGCGCCTTCAAGGCCGCCCGGTTTGACTGCCGCCGAGATGCCATCCAGCCCCGGCAGGTGCGATCTCCAGACCCGAGGCGACTCCTGCCGCCACCGTGATGTCGCCGTCGAGCGACAGCAACCCGACCAGCGCTTCGCGAAGGATGTGCACGTCCTTCGCGATCAGCATCCGAATCACGCCATTGCCGATCACGACCACTCGAACCTTGTGGGTGCCCGAAACTCGGCACTTGGCAAGGCCTCGGCCGTCGTGGGCGGATCGGGCGGTGATCAGCGCCCCGGCGCGTGCCGGTTACCTACGGGACCCACTTCAATGAGTGCCGCCCCGCTGCGAGCTCTTCCCGACCCGGTCGAGGGCGCCCCGTCGGTAGCCTCGATGTCATGGTGTTCGACTCCACTCGTTTCGATCTCCAGCCATATGTCGGTTTCGACATGGCTCGTTACGTTCGGCGGACGTATTGCAGCTGGGAGAACGCCGGCTGGCGGTCCTTGCTTGTTCAGCGGTTCGAGCATGTCCCCGTTGCCGAGGAGATGGAATTGCCAGGCGCGGCGGATCTGCATCTGGTGCTGCCGGTCGCGGGACGGGCGGTGATGGAAGCGCGAAGTGGTGGCCGGTGGAGCCGCTACACGTGGGCGCCGGGTCGGCTTGAGGTGGGGATCCCGGATCAGCCCGTCGTTCGCCGTTATCACGGGGACGGGTCGATGCGGAGCGTGCAGGTTCACATCCCGCGTGGCACCGTCGATTCGGTCGCGGCGCGACTGGGTGGTCGCGCGGTGGACTATGAGGCCATGTCCGCGTCCTTGGCTGCGGGAGACCCGCTGATCGAGGAGGCTGTCCGAGCGGTCGATCGTCTGAGCGAGGCCGATGATCTGTATGCCGAGTCCGCGGCCGCCTTCCTCGCCGTGCACCTGCTCACCCGCCATTCGCGACGGACGGTTCTTCGGACGCTGACGCGGGAGGATGCACGCGTCCGTGCGGCCGTCGCGATGATGCGCGAGCGTCTGGCCGATCCGGTCACCTTGGCTGACATCGCCGGCGAGGTGCACCTCAGCGTCTTCCACCTCGTCAGGGTCTTCAAGGAGGCGACCGGGGTGACGCCGCACCGGTTCCTCACCCGGCTACGGATCGAGGAGGCGAAACGGCTGCTGCGCGAGACGGACCTGGCCATCGCCCAGGTTGCGCCGCGGTGTGGCTTCGCCAGCCCCGGCGCTCTGTCGGCTGCCTTCTTGCGGCACACCGGAGCGCGCCCCTCGGTCTATCGCAATTCTTGACCGCTGCACCGCAATCTCGGTCATTGGGTCAGTGACAACCTGTCCCTAGGTTTATTCCGTGACCGATACCCCTTCGGGCGAGGCGACGGTGCCGGAAATCGAGCCCTTCGCTCTACACGTCCCCGATCACGACCTGGCTGATCTGCTTGCTCGCCTCGACCGGGTCCGGCTTCCCGAACCCGAGACCGTGCCGGACTCGATGCAGGGAATCGAGTTACGACAACTGGTGACGTTGCTCGATGCGTGGCGACAGCATGACTGGCGCGCGAGGGAAGCCCGGTGGAACGCGATTCCGCATTACCGGGTACGTCTTGACGGCTTGGGGATCGCGTTCTGGCATGTTCGCTCACCGGAACCGACAGCGCTGCCGCTACTGATGACACATGGCCGGCCCGGCTCGGTGCTTGAGTTCGAGAACGTGCTCGGGCCGCTCAGCGACCCGGTCGCGCACGGCGGTTCCGCACGCGATGCCTTCCATGTGGTCGTACCGGCGCTGCCGGGGTTCGGGTTCAGTGACCGTCCACGTGAGCGGGGCCGGCACCCGGGCCGCACCGCGCGGGCGTGGGCCGAGCTGGTGACCGTGCTTGGCTACCGGCGCTTCGGGGCGCACGGCGGGGATTGGGGTGCTTTTGTGAGCACCGAACTGGCGCGTCTTGCTCCTGTTCGCTCGAACAACGAGGTGACGCGGCTGCGGGGACAGACCGCCGTTACCAGCGGGCCACAACTCCGCAGCATGGGCGTCATCGAGCGGGTCGGATCGGCTACGCCGCCCAACAGTTCCTGTGCGCCTTGCATGGGGACCGTTCCCCCGCGGGATCTGGTCCGCAAGACCCCGCCACAGACCCGGGTCGCAGGTGGACCCCACTCGTGATCAATCAGCCGAACAGTGCGAGGAATCCCAGAATGCAATCGTACGACGTCACAGCCGAATCCACGGCGCCGCCGGCGACAGTGTGGACATTACTGCTCAACCCGCAGAGCTGGCCCGCATGGTCGCGTATCGAAGCGCTGGAAACCGGTCAGTCGCGTGGCCTCTCACCCGATGGACGAGACGGCGTCGGCGCTATCCGCGCCTTCCGCACCGGGAAGGTCGTCACCAAGGAGCGGATCACCGCTCTGGAGCCCGGACGTCGGTTCGCGTACGAGGGTGTGGAAAATCCGCAGATGATCGACTACCGCGCCGCTGTGGAACTACACGAACTGCCCGGCGGCGGAACACGAATTCGCTGGCACGGCACGTACGTGGCTCGCCGAGGGATGCGCTGGGTCTTCCAGTGGTACCTCCGCCGCTTCATGCAGGCCATGGCGAGCGGACTTGCGGAACACGCCGCCGGCCTGGACGGGCCCGCGGCCCGCCAGGGTGACTAGCGCGCGTCCGCAGCCGCCCCCTGACGGCGAAGATGGGCGGCCACCGTCGCCACCCCTTACGGGCCGCGCAACGACAGCGCGGTGCACCAGGTCCGACGATTGGCCGATCTCAACCGCCCGGGACGGCCGCAACCGAACTGGGCCGCGCACATGGCATGGCGACGGCGCAGGACCGGGGTGGTCTGCCGGTGCCACGACGGCGTTCCGGCTGACCACGAAACACACAAGGGGCGCTCGCGGCATGGCCGGCCGTCCGGGGTGAGGACGCGGCCGGGCTCGCAAGGACAGCGGCAACGACCCGACCGGCTCGGCGCCTCACAGGTAGACCAGACCAGTCCGTGCTCTGCCCCACACGTAGCGCCCACATGCCCTCCGGTCTGCACGACCACACAGTGCTGCTGCGGTGGCGGGCGCGCCGAGTCCGCGGAAGGCCTCAACGGCGCTCAACGCACATCACGTCGGTGAACCCCGATGCCGATGGTGGCGCGGGGTGCAGTGCGGCACCCCGCGCCATGCTCGGGGCGGAGTCATCCGTCGAGGAAGCGCAGCAACTCCGCGGTGACGAACCGGGGGTTCTCCTCGACGAGCCAGTGCCCCGCGTTCGGCACATCCACCGCGCGCACGATGTTGGACATGCGCGGAGCCGCGGTGGCCCGGACCGGGGCGAGCTGCCCTTGGGCGGTCATGAGCAGGGTCGGGACACGTATCGGTGCTGCTGCCTTGGTGTCGCGGACGTCCTTGTCGAGTGCGCGGTAGAGCTCGAAGCCGCCCGACAGGACCTCGGGCCGGCGGTAGGTCCGCGCGTACTCGTTGATCTCGGCGTCGGTGAACGGGGATCGGTCTGAGGCGCCGCCGAACGCCGTTCCGCCGAAGGAGACCTGGGGGGTAGAACATCGCCAGGTACTCGCGGACGTCGTCGCCGACCATCGCCTCGGGGACCCGTCGCTGGGAGTGGAAGGCGATGTGCCAGCTCAGTGAACGGTACGTGGGCGCATCGATCGCGGGCCCGGGTAGCGGCAGGTCGAGGTAGCCGAGGCGTGCGGTGTCGGCGGGGAACTGGGCGGCGTACTGGAACGCCACCGCAGCGCCGAGGTCGTGCCCGACGACGCGGGCGTCGCGCACCCCGAGCCGATCGGCGATCAGGGTGTGCACGTACCGCGCCGGGGTGGCCTTGTCGTAGCCGGTCGGGGAGCCGGTGCTGTCGCCCAGTCGGGGGAGGTCGACGGCGTAGACGGTGTGGTGCTCGGCGAGCGCCGGCATGATCGGCCACCAGCCGTACCAGGTCTGCGGCCAGCCGTGTATCAGCACCACCGGCGGGCCGCTTCCACCGGTCACGTAGTGCATCCGGACGCTGTCGACATCGGCGAACTCGTGCCGGAAGGTGCTCGTGAACCGGGGGTCGTCCCGCGTGGCGACGGCGTAGGGGGGAACGTCGTCGGCGGCTGGTGAGGAGCAGGGCGCGGTGAAGATCGTGAGCAGGAGAGCGAGTGCGACGGTCGCCACCGTTCGCACGAATCGGAGGGGGCGGCGCGACGACGGCCGTGGTGCGGTGATCATGGGTTCCTGTTCTGAGAAGGTGGTGGAGCCGGCAGCGCGCCGAGGACGTCGTTCGCGAGCCTGACCGTCTTAGCGCCAAGGCGACCGCGCGGCTGGTGCTGAAGGCGGTACGGGCGACCAACCGGAAGACCGGCATGGCCCGGAAGGCAACGTGAAACCGCAGGCCGACGTGGTGAGGCGTGCGGGACTTGAACTCACGACCCACGGGTTATGAGCCGCAGCCGTGTCAGCGGCGGCGGGCATCGCGGGCGCGTACGGATCCAGCCAGTACGTCCGGGGCTGGGCCGCAGTGGCCGACGGAGTAGGTTCGCGCCTGTGAGTGATGTTCGACTTCTTGGTCCCGAGGAACTGCCCCTGTGCCAGCGGCTCGAAAGCGATCGCGAGTGGTCCACCGACGAGGCCAAATGGCGGCTGATGTTC
>NZ_JBEXMW010000059.1:0-28835 GCF_040610775.1 Nonomuraea sp. NPDC003709
CCGCGCCTGACGGGCTCGCGCCCGAGGAAGACGTTCTCGGCGACGGTGCGCTCGGGCAGCAGGTTGAACTCCTGGTAGATGATCGCGATACCGGAGCGCTGCGCCTCGAGCGGATGGCCGAAGGAGACGGGATGACCGTCGATCTCGATCGTGCCCTCGTCCGGCGGGTGAACGCCGCAAATGATCTTCATCAGGGTGGACTTTCCGGCGCCGTTCTCGCCGACTACGGCGTGGACCTCGCCGGCCGTCACGTCCAGGTCCACTCCGGACAGCACCCGCACGCCCAGGAAGCTCTTGCCGATGCCACGCATGCTCAGCACCCCGCCCACCTCCCCGTCTCCCCCGCTATGAGGGTGAGCCTGGGGCCATCGGCAAATTTCGGGCTCATTTCCCTCATGCTGCCGGATGTTAAGCGGGCTTATATCGATGGTCAAGCAAAAGCTCGCACCCGTACGACATAACCGGGAGGTCGTGGCGAGCGAGCTCGCATCGCCGGTGCGGCAGCGGACCGGGCGGTGATGGCCGTAAGCGGCGGACGATAGGGACGCCGATTAGCCTGCTTATGGTTGACCATCGACAAAAATAGCTCTTACCATCGCGGAGACTTACCTACCGGATGCCTTCCGCATACGGGGGTAGTCCCGACACGATGGAGCTTTCATGGACAAGCTCGGTGTGTGGCTTATCGGGGCACGAGGATCCGTGGCGACCACCGCCATCGTGGGCGCCGCGGCCATCAGGGCGGGAGCCGCGACCCCGCAAGGATGCGTGAGCGAGTCCCCCGGCTTTCCCGGGCACCTGGTTCCGCTGACCGACCTGGCCTTCGGCGGCCATGACATCACCGAGACCTCCTTACGCAAGCGCGCCGAACAGCTGGGCAGAGCAGGGGTCATATCACCGGACCTCCCGGGGCTGCTCGCGTCCGACCTGGACGCCGCCGACGCCGAGATCCGGACGGGCTACGTCCCCGGCGACGGCGGCCGGGCCGCGACCCGGCTGGTCGACGACATCACCGGCTTCCGGGCTCGGCACGGGCTGGCCCGGGTGGTCGTCGTCAACGTGTCGTCGACCGAGCCCCCGGTGGATTCGCGCCCGGAGTTCGAGAGGCTGGCCGATCTGGAGGAGCGGCTCGCCGCGGGGGACGACGTCCTGCCGCCAAGCTCGCTGTACGCCTATGCGGCGTTCCAGGCCGGGTGCGGCTATGTGGAGTTCACCCCTTCCACCGGGCCGACCCTGCCGGCGCTGGCGGAACTCGCCGCCCGGCGGGGCGTGCCGTACGCCGGACGCGATGGGAAGACCGGCGAGACCCTGGTCAAGAGCGCCCTGGCGCCCATGTTCGCCGATCGGGCGTTACGGGTGCGCTCCTGGTCAGGGCTCAACCTGCTCGGCGGCGGAGACGGGGCGACGCTCGCCGATCCGGCCGCCAGGTCCAGCAAGCAGCTCTCCAAGGACCAGGTCGTCGCGAAGATCCTGGGAGGACCCGTCGAGGGTGAGACGCACATCGACTACGTCCCGGATCTCGGAGAGTGGAAGACCGCCTGGGACCATGTGACCTTCGAGGGCTTTCTCGGCGTGCGGATGACGCTGCAGTTCACCTGGCAGGGCTGCGATTCGGCGCTGGCGGCCCCCCTCGTCCTGGACCTGGCCCGGCTGGTCGCGCGGGCGCATGAGAAGGGACGCAGCGGGGTGCTCCCCGAGCTCGGCTACTTCTTCAAGAACCCTTTGGGCACCGGCGAACACGCCCTGGCCGCCCAGTACGCCCGCCTGCTCGCCTTCGCCGGGGAGCTGTCGTGAGGGCGCTGCTGGAGCTGGTACGCGCGCCGGCCGCGCTGTCGGTGCCCGGCGACACCATGGCGGGTGCGGTCGCCGCGGGACGGAGCCCGAACCCGGGGCTGGCCGTGGCTTCGGTGCTCATGTACTGGTCGGGAATGGCGCTCAACGACTGGGCCGACCGTGAGGCGGACGCCATCGAGCGGCCCGAGCGCCCGATCCCGTCAGGCCGGGTCCGCCCGGGCGCCGCGCTCGGGCTCGCGGCCGCCCTGACCGGCGCCGGCCTGGCCACCGCCGCCGTCGCCGGCGGCCGTCGCGCTCTCACCGTCGCCGGCCTGCTGGCCGGCGCGGTGTGGGCCTATGACCTGGGCCTCAAACGGACGGCGGCGGGGCCGGCGTCGATGGCGGCCTGCCGCGTGCTGGACGTGCTCCTGGGCGCCGGCGCGGACGGGAGAGCCGCCGTGCCGGCGGCGCTGGCGGTCGGCGCGCACACCTACGGGATCAGCATCCTGGGCCGGGCCGAGGTGGCGGGGGCGGTACCCGGGACGGCCGAGCGCGCGCTCGTGGCCACCACCGCGGCGGCCGGGCTCGCTGCCGCCTCCTGCGTGCGCAACCGAGCCGCCGCCCGGGCCGGAGCGGGCGTCCTCATCGCCGGCTATCTCGCCTTCACCCTCCCGGTCCAGGCGGGGTTACGGGCCCGTCCCGACCCCGAGAACGTACGGCAGGCCGTCCGCCTCAGCATCCTCGGCCTGATCCCGCTCCAGGCGGCGGCGGTCGCCGGTGGCGGGCGGTTCGGGGCGGCGGGCGCGCTGCTGTGCTCGCTACCCCTGGGCAGATGGCTCTCGTCCCGGATGGCGACATCGTGAAGTGGGCCTACTGCACCAACGGCTTCGCCGACCACCGGCTCCCCGAGGCACTCGCGGTCCTGGCCGATCTGGGGTACACGGGTGCGGCGATCACGCTCGACCACGGTCATCTCGACCCCCACTCCCCCGGCCTGGCCGCGGAGGTGTCGCGAATCGCCGGGCTCCTCGAACGCCTCCGCCTCGCGGCCGTCGTCGAGACGGGCGGACGCTACACCCTCGATCCCCTGCGCAAACACCATCCGACCCTCATCAGCGACGACGCCGAGCGCAGAGTGGAGTTCCTGACCACCGCGATGCGGATCGCCGCCGATCTGGGCGCTCCCGTGGTGCACCTGTGGAGCGGGGTCCAGCCCGACGGCATGCCGGAGGAGGAGGCGTACACGCGGCTGGCCGACCAGTGCGCACGGCTCCTCGACGAAGCGGACAGGACCGGCGTCACCCTGGGGTTCGAGCCGGAACCCGGGATGCTCGTCCGGGACCTGGACGGTTACGAGCGGCTGCGCCGGATGCTCGGCGACCATCCCCGGTTCGGCCTCACCCTCGACATCGGGCACTGCCACTGCGTGGAGCGGGACGATCTGCCCGCCTGCGTCCGGCGGGCGCTGCCGTACACCGTGCACGTCCAGATCGAGGACATGCGCCGCGAGGTCCACGAGCACCTGGAGTTCGGCGAAGGCGAGATCGACTTCGTCCCGGTGCTCGCCGAGCTGAGCGGCTACTCGGGTCTGGTGGCCGTGGAGCTGGCCCGGCACAGCCATGCGGCTCCGCAGGTCGCCCGCCGCTCGATCGACTTCTTGAGGAGGGCACATGAAGGAGCCGGCACAGGAGTGGCTGGCGCAGGCCGTCCGGCAGGTCGAGGCTGACCCTTACGCGATCCACCGGCTCTTCCCGCAGGCCGAACGGCGGGGCGGCCCAGGTGCGCGGCGCGCGCTGCTCGGCGCGCTGCACGGTCACCACGCGGTGATCCGCAACCTGTACGAGGCCGGCGACAGCGGCGAGCGGCTGGCCATCCTGACCGTCCTGCACGAGCTCGATTCGGAAGGGACTGCGGTCGGGCTGGTGGAGGACGCGCTGCGCGCCAATGACGCGCGGCTGGTCGCCGCGGCGCTGGGCCCCTACGGGTCGGCGTGGCTGGACGACCACGCCTTCCGTCAAGGGGTGCTCAAGTGCGTCTTCATGTCGATCCCGCTGGCGGCGGTGACCGGCCTGGAGCGCCGGTTCGACGCCGAGCTGGCCCGGATGCTGTCGGACTACGCGGCGGAGCTGCGGGCGGCCGGCCGGCCCGTCCCGCGCGACGTCCTGGAGAGGATCTGAATGCGCATCTTCGACCCCCACATTCACATGACCTCCCGGACCACCGACGACTACCAGCGCATGCACGCCGCGGGAGTCCGAGCCGTGGTGGAGCCCGCCTTCTGGCTGGGCCAGCCCCGTACCAACGTGGGCAGCTTCCTCGACTACTTCGACGCGCTGCTCGGCTGGGAGCCGTACCGCGCCGCGCAGTACGGCATCCGCCACCACTGCGCGCTCGCGCTCAACCCGAAGGAGGCGAACGATCCGCGGTGCGCGGAGGTGCTGGCCGAGCTGCCGCGATACCTGCTGAAGGACTCCGTCGTCGCCGTCGGCGAGGTCGGCTACGACTCGATGACGGCGGAGGAGGAACGGGCCTTCGAGGCACAGCTCGCCCTGGCACGAGTGAGTGATCTTCCGGTGCTCGTGCACACACCGCACCGGGACAAGCCCGCGGGCACCCGCCGGACCCTCCACGTGGTCCGGGACGCCGGGATACCCCCCCGAACGGGTGCTCGTCGACCACCTCAACGAGCTGACCGTCGGCATGGTCGCGGACTCGGGCTGCTGGATGGGGTTCTCCATCTACCCCGACACCAAGATGGACCCGGACCGGATGGTGGCCCTGCTCAAGGAGTACGGCACGGACAGGATGCTCGTGAACTCGGCCGCCGACTGGGGACGGAGCGACCCGCTCAAGACGCGCGAGGTCGCCGACGCCATGCTCGCGGCCGGCTTCGGCGAGGACGACGTGGACCAGGTGCTCTGGCGCAATCCGGTCGCCTTCTATGGACAAAGCGGCCGCCTCGACCTGGAGACCAGCTCGCATGCCGGCCCCGACCACGCCGGCAACACGATCAAGCGGGGATGAGTCATGAGGCTGCGACACCCGGACGGCTCGACGATCCACCTGTCCTACTGCACCAACGTCCACGCCGCCGAGGATCTCCCCGGCATCCACGGTCAGCTGTCCGGCGTCGCCGCGCGGGTCAGGCACCTGCTCGGCGTCGAACGGCTCGGGCTCGGGCTGTGGCTGTCCCAGCACGCCGCCGCGGACCTCCTCGCCCACCCCGGGGAGCTCGCCGGACTGCGCGAGCGGCTGGCCGCGCTCGGGCTGGAGGTCGTGACCCTCAACGGGTTCCCCTACCGCGGCTTCCACGACGAGATCGTGAAATACCGCGTCTACCACCCCGACTGGGCCGACGCGGAGCGGCTGCAGTACACGCTCGGGCTCGCCGAGATTCTCGCCGCATTGCTGCCGGACGACGTCACCGAGGGCACGATCTCGACCCTCCCCCTCGCCTGGCGCACCCCATGGACACGGGACAAAGCGGCTGCGGTCATGGCCAATCTCGACGCGCTCGCCCAGGGCCTGCGCACGCTGGCCGGCCGTACCGGCAAGGTGATCCGGGTGGGCTTCGAGCCGGAGCCCGGCTGCGTCATCGAGGTCACACCCCAGGCGACCGCCCTGCTGAGCGACGTGGACCACGACTACCTCGGCCTCTGCCTGGACGCCTGCCACATGGCCGTGGGCTTCGAGGAACCCGGCGCAGGCGCCCGCACCGGGCTCCCCATCGTGAAGCTCCAGGCGTCATGCGCCCTGGAGGCCCCGCCCGGAGCACAGCAGGCGCTGGCCGCGTTCGACGAGGCCAGGTTCCTCCACCAGACACGCTCCGCCACCGGATACGCCGACGACCTGGGAGAAGCCCTGGCCGGCGGCCTGCCCGCGGACGAGAGCTGGCGGGTGCACTTCCACGTCCCGCTGCACGCGGACCCGCCCCCTCCGCTCACCACCAGCGCCCCCTACCTGCGTGACCTGCTCAACGTGCTCCTCGGCGGAGAACGGCCGCTGACCAGCCACGTCGAGGTGGAGACCTACACCTGGAACGTGCTTCCCGGCGCGCCGGCCGACGTCGCGGAAGGCATCGCCGCCGAGCTCGACTGGATGCGGGGGCAGCTCGCCGCCCTCGGGCTGAAGGAGACGTGATGGCACCGCTGATCGTGATCAACGTCGTCGGGCTCACCCCGCGCCTGCTCGCCCACATGCCGAACGTGGCCAAGATGGGCACGGCGGCCACACTGCGACCCGTACTCCCGGCCGTCACCTGCTCGATGCAAGCCACCCTCCTGACCGGCGCGATGCCCCGCGACCACGGCATCGTCGGCAACGGATGGTACTTCCGCGACCTCGGCGAAGTACTGCTGTGGCGCCAGCACAACGCACTCATCCAGGGCGACCAACTATGGACCGCCGTACCCGGCCTGCGCACCGCCAACGTCTGCTGGTGGTACGCGATGGGCGCGGCCACCGACCTGCTCGTCACCCCACGCCCCATCTACCACGCCGACGGCCGCAAATCGCCCGACTGCTACACCCGCCCACCCTCACTCCACGACGACCTCGAGACCGCCCTCGGACCCTTCCCCCTGTTCACCTACTGGGGCCCAACCGCCGGGATCACCTCCTCCCAATGGATCATCGCCGCAGCCCGCCGCATCCTGACCCGCGAACGCCCCGACCTCCTACTGGTCTACATCCCGCACCTCGACTACGACCTGCAACGGTACGGCCCCGCCGGACCCGAAGCCATCGCCGCCGCCCGCGCCATCGACACCGCCCTGGCCCCGCTGTTCGCCGAGGAAGCCGAGATCGTCGTGCTGTCGGAATACGGCATCACCCCCGCCTCCCACCCGATCGACATCAACCGAGCGCTACGCACCGCCGGACTCCTGGAAGTCCACACCCAAGCCGGCATGGAATACCTCGACCCCTGGACATCCCGCGCCTTCGCCGTCGCCGACCACCAGATAGCCCACGTGTACGTACGCGACCCCACCGACCTCGACCGCACCCGCGCCGTCATCACCGAGCTGACCGGCGTGGACGAGGTACTCGACCACGCAGGAAAGGCCAAGTACGGGCTCGACCACGAACGCGCCGGCGAACTCGTCGCCGTCGCAGAACCCGACGCCTGGTTCACCTACTACTACTGGCTCTCCGACAACCGCGCCCCCGACTTCGCCAGGCTCGTCGACATCCACCGCAAACCCGGCTACGACCCCGCCGAACTGTTCATGAACCCACATGACCCCTTCGTCAAGCTCCGCGCCGCCACCGCACTGGCCAAGAAGAAACTGGGCTTCCGCTACACGATGCCCGTGGTACCACTCGACCCGGCACCGATCCGGGGCAGCCACGGCCGCCTGCCCGACAGCCCCGACGACGGCCCGCTACTCATCGGCCCCTTCGACCGCGACTCCTACGAGGCAACCGAGGTCAAGGAACTCCTGACCGGCCTGGCCCGGCGAAGCCGCTGACCGCGCACCTCGAAAATGCCTGGTAGGGCCGGTAAAACTGCTGGTCTAATGCGCGGATGGAGATCTCGCTGAAAGCCGGGGAGTCCCGCGTCGCCGATCCGTGGCCGGGATACTTCGCCGAGCGCGGACACACAGGAGCCCGCCGTCCCGATGCGGGGCGACTTTGCGCACAAGCTGCCCGCTCATCACGGGGACGCGCTGCTCACCGTCCTGCGCGGCCTCGCCTCGGCGCCGGGTACGGACGCCATGCGCCGGCTCACCGTCCAGGGCGACGACCGTCCGCTGTGGCAGGGGCACGACCGCTTCCAGGACGCGCTCGCGGCCCTGGTCGTTCGAGCCGCGGCCCGGCACGGCTCCGCGCTGGCTGTGCATGTGCCGGACTTCAGCGCGGGGGTCGAGCGCACGCTGAACGCCCTGCGGTCGCTTCCCGATGCTCCGGTCACAGCGATCCACGGTGACCTCGTGCCGCCCAACCTCCACACCGACGCCACCGGCCGGCCCGTCGCCGTCCTGGACTTCGGCTTCTACACGACCGCGGGCGATCCGGCCTTCGAGGCAGCCGTCACCGCGGCCGTCTGGGACATGTACGGCCCGTACGCCGAGGAGCACACCGCGGAACTCACCCGGTTCTTCGCGCGAGAACTCGGCTATGCGCCCGCTGCCCTCATCGCCTACCAGGCCGTATACGCCCTCACCACCTACGATCTGTTCGGCATGGGCGACGAGGACGGGCACTTCCGGTGGTGCGCCGAACAGCTGCGTCACAACACCGTGTTCTCGTGACCACGGCCACTCGTTGATCGCCGCGCTCCTGTGGCTCGCGCGGCCCCCGATCGGGGCCGCGCGAGGGTGTGGACGGTTGCCTCAGACGCGGGTCCAGCGCTGGTTGGTTCCTCCGGTGCAGGTCCAGATGCGCATCTTGGTGCCGTTGGCGGTGCCGTTGACGTCCAGGCACTTGTTCGCCCCCACCGCCGTGATCGTGCCGTCGGCGTTGAGGCGCCACTTCTGATTGTTCTGCCCGTTGCAGTCCCAGATGATCACCACGGCACCGTCCGCCGTACCGGCCCCACTTACATCCAGACACTTACCGCCATAAACCCGCAGCTCACCCGCGGCGGTCGACGTCCACTGCTGGTTCGACTGCCCGTTGCAGTCCCAGATCTGCGCCTGCGCGCCATTGGCCTGCGAGGCTCCGCTGACATCCAGGCACCGCCCTGACCCAACACCCTTGAGCGCGCCCGTACCGCCCGGTGTGCTGGTCAGTTCCTTGACGCGGATGTTGCGGAACGACACCACGTCGCCGGACCCGTGGTTCTGGATGCCGATGTAGCCCTGCTGGAGCGAGCGGACCGGATCGGCGTTGGTGAAATCATTGATCTTGGTGCCGTTCAGGAACACCTGCAGCCGCTCACCCTCCACCAGCAGCTCATAGGTGTTCCACTGACCCGGCGGGTTCAGCGCCGCGTCGCGGGCGGCGATGTCGGCGGCCTTGAACCCGTAGATCGCCCCGGTCGTCTTGTCAGACGTGTCGGTCGCGTCGATCTGCACCTCATATCCGGTGTTGAGCGCCGCGTCGGGGTCGCTGGTGGCCGGGAAACCGACGACCACGCCGGAGTTGGAGTCGCCGGTCATCTTCCAGTCGAGCTTGACGGAGTAGGAGCGGAACTCCTTGGCGCTGTACCACAGCATGCCCATGCCGCCCTGGGAGGTCAGCGTGGCGTCGCTGTTGGCGAACGACCCCGGCCCGGCCTGCGACCAGCCCGTCGTCGAGCCGTTGTACAACGTCGTGTACCCGGTCTCCGGGCGGCAGTCGGCGTTGGTGGCCTTGGCCGCGTACCGGATTCCGCCGAGCAGCAGCGTGCGGAAGTTCGGATCGGCGTACGACTCCTTGGTGTGGCCCAGGCCGGTGTAGAACGCGCGGCCGGAGGATTGGGGGTGGCACCAGGTGATCGGGTGATCGCCCATGTTTCCGCCGCTGTAGCTGCCCTCGTCCAGGCTCTGCAGCACCCGGACGTTCGGTCGGGGGTTGGTGCGGTAGTTGTACCACTCGTCGGTACGTGACCAGGTCGCCCCCAGGTGAGCGGTCGCGGCGTGCGCCCGGTCCTCGGTCCGCACGGTGGCCTGCTGGATGGCCGGGTGGTTGTTGAACCAGGCCCCCATCAGCTGCCCGTAGTAGGCCCAGCTGTACTCGGTGTCCGCGGCCGAATGCACCCCCACGTAACCGCCCCCGCCGTCCACGTACGTCTGGAAGGCGGCCTGCTGGTTGTCGTTCAGCACGTCACCGGTGGTGCTGAGGAACACCACCGCCTTGTACTGGGCCAGGTTGGCCGTGCTGAAGGCGTTCGCGTCCTCGGTGGCGTCGACGGCGAAGTCGTTGGCGGCCCCCAGGTCGCGGATGGCCTGGATCCCGTTGGGGATCGAGTCGTGCCGGAACGCGGCCGTCTTGGAGAACACCAGCACCTTGAAGGCGGCGGCCTGGGCGGGGATGGCGGGGATCACCGTCGCGGCGGCGGTGATCGCCACCGCCGTCATTGCCAGGCGTCGCAGCACAGATGTCTTCCGGTCGCTCCCCGCGATGCGCCCGAGCGCGGCGGGGGTGTGATGTCGCAGCATGGGGTGTCCTTTCAGACGCGGGTCCAGCGCTGGTTGGTTCCTCCGGTGCAGGTCCAGATGCGCATCTTGGTGCCGTTGGCGGTGCCGTTGACGTCCAGGCACTTGTTCGCCCCCACCGCCGTGATCGTGCCGTCGGCGTTGAGGCGCCACTTCTGATTGTTCTGCCCGTTGCAGTCCCAGATGATCACCGCGGCACCGTCCGCCGTCCCGGCCCCGCTCACATCCAGACACTTACCGCCATACACCCGCAGCTCACCCGCGGCAGTCGACGTCCACTGCTGGTTCGACTGCCCGTTGCAGTCCCAGATCTGCGCCTGCGCGCCATTGGCCTGCGAGGCTCCGCTGACATCCAGGCACCGCCCCGACCCCACACCCTTGAACGCACTCGTGCTCCCCGAGGGTGGGGTGCCGGTGTCGAGAGTGAAGGCGTCCAGGTCGAACAGGTAGCCCTGTCCGGTCGGGCCGCGGAAGACCAGATAGAGCGTCGTGGTGCCGGCCAGCGCGCCGCTGAGGTTCGCCGAGACGTCGGCGAAGGTGTCCCAGCTGCCGGTGCTCGCCACGTTCACCGTTCCCAGCAGTGTGCCCGTCGCCGAGCCCGCGCGCACCTCGATCCGGCCGCCCGCGCCGGCCGAGGAGACCCGGGCGGTGATCCTCGTCGCGTTGCCCAGGTTGTACGGCTGGAAGGAGATCCAGTCGCCGTCGTCGGTGAAGCCGACCGTCTTGCCGCCTTCCGCGGTGGCGTGGTCGGCCGTCTGGATGCCCTGCTGGGCGCCGAAGTGCTCGGCCTGCCGGTGCCGCGGCTGGAGCGTACGGTCGCTGGTGGAGGTCAGACCGCCCTTGTCGGTGTAGGAGGCCACGAAGACGCCGTAGATGTTGGCCGCGGCGTCATGCTCACCGTCCACCGGCACCGAGATGGAGCCCGAGCAGCCGGTCTTGGAGGTGATCTGGTGGCGGTGGCTGTCATGGCCGAGGAAGTAGGCGACGGTGACCCCGGCGCAGTCGATCGTGCCGTCCTCCGGGTCGGTGACGGTGACCTGGAAGGGCACGGTGTCGCCGAAGGAGAACAGCTGCCCGTCGGCAGGGGTGGTGAGAGTGACCGTCGGCGCGGTGTTGCCGACGTTCACGATCACGCTCGCCGTGCCGGTGAGACCCTGCGGGTCCCGGACCGTGAGCGTCGCCGTGTAGGCGCCGTTCGTGGTGTAGGTCTTGCTCGGATTCGCCGCCGTGGAGGTGGTGCCGTCGCCGAAGTTCCACGAGTACGTCAGCGCGCCACCCTCCGGGTCGGAGCTGCCCGCCGAGGAGAAGTTCACCGTCAGCGGAGCGGGTCCCGACGTCTTGTCGGCGGACGCCTTGGCGATCGGGTTGCGGTTGGCACTGCCGATGTACTCGATGCGATACAGCGCCTGGTTGTTGTTGCCGTCGCCGTAGTCGAGGACGTACAGGGCCCCGTCAGGCCCGAAGGCCATGTCCATCACCTGCGTCCCCGTCCAGGGGAACGCCGAGATCTCCCCGTAGGCGCCGTCCGCCTTGACCTCGATCGCCTTGATCCAGCGCCGGCCGTACTCGCCGGCGAAATACCGCCCGTCGAGCGACTGGGGGAACTTGACGGCCGAGTTCAGGTTGGGGTCGTAACGGTAGACCGGACCGCCCATCGGCGACTCCGACCCGGAGCCGAACTCCGGCGGGCTTCCGGCGTCCCCCGCGTACCGGATCCACGCCGGCTTCGCCGGAGGCAGCGTGGCCAGGCCGGTGTTACGGAAGGAGTTGTTGGTCGGACCGCCCGCGCAGTTGTACTTCGGACCGGTGCTGTTGGTGGCGAAGTTCCATTCGTTGTAGGTCTCGCTGGTGGTGTTCGTGCCGGTGCAGTACGGCCATCCGTAGTTGCCCGGACCGGTGATGCGGTCGAACTCCACCTGCCCGCTCGGCCCTCTGTTGGAGTTGGTCACCCCCGCGTCCGGCCCGTAGTCGCCGAGGTAGACGGTGCCGGTCGCCTTGTCCACGCTCATCCGGAACGGGTTGCGGAAGCCCATCGCGTAGATCTCCGGCCGGGTCTTCGCCGTCCCGGGCGGGAACAGGTTGCCGCTGGGAATCGTGTAGGTGCCGTCGGGCTGCGGCTTGATGCGCAGGAGCTTGCCGCGCAGGTCGTTGGTGTTGCCGGCCGAGCGCTGGGCGTCGAACTGCGGGTTGCGGTCGGTGCGCTCGTCGAGCGGGGAGTAGCCGCTGGACTCGAAGGGGTTGCTGTCGTCGCCGGTGGTCAGATAGAGGTTTCCGGCGGCGTCGAAGTCGAGGTCGCCGCCCACGTGACAGCACTGGCCGCGGTCGTTCTGGACCCGCAGGACCACCTTCTCGCTGGCCAGGTCGAGAGTGTCGTCCGGCTTGAGGACGAACCGGGACAGGTGCAGCTCGCCCTTCCACTGGTCGAACTGCGCCTGCGAGCCGTTGGTCGGCGCATCACCGTTCGGCGTGCTCAGCCGCGGCGAGTAGTAGAGCCAGAGGTACCGGTTGGACGCGAAGTCGGGGTCCACCGCCACACCCTGCAGGCCCTCCTCGTCGTGGCTGTAGACGTTGAGCTTGCCGGCCACCTTCGTGTTGCCGCTGACATCGGTGACGCGCACCGTGCCGTCGCGCGCCGTGTGCACCACCGACCGGTTCGGCATCACGGCCAGCGACATCGCCTCACCCAGCTCGGCGCCTCCCGACGCGAGAGACACCTGCTGGTAGTCGGCCGCCGGGATGGCGAGGGCGTTCGCCGGGGAGGCGTCGAGCGCGAGTGCTCCGGGAGTGATCAGCGCCATCGTGGTCAGTAAGGTGAGCCACGGACGTCGGGGCATGAGTGTTCCTCCACTATCGAAGCGATCCGAGCAAGGAGGGCACGCTTGCCGCCCTCGAGGGTGGGGGCGTCGTCAGGCGCGGGTCCACTTCTGGTTGGTGGCGCCGGTGCAGGTCCAGATCTGCACCTTGGTGCCGTTGGCGGTGCCGTATCCGGACACGTCCAGGCACTTGTTCGCCCCCACCGCCGTGATCGTGCCGTCGGCGTTGAGGCGCCACTTCTGGTTGTTCTGGCCGTTGCAGTCCCAGATGATCACGGCGGTGCCGTCCGCCGTCCCGGCCCCGTTCACGTCCAGGCACTTGCCGCCGTAGACCCGCAGCTCACCCGCGGCGGTCGACGTCCACTGCTGGTTCGGCTGACCGTTACAGTCCCAGATCTGCGCCTGCGCGCCGTTGGCCTGCGAGGCTCCGCTGATATCCAGGCACCGGCCCGACCCCGCACCCTTGAACGCACTCGTGCTCCCCGAAGGCTGGCCCTGGGGCCCGGCGGACGCCATCACGGCCTGGGCGCCCGCGGGCCAGGCGCCGTTGGTGACGGTGACGTTGTTGTTCACCACATTGCCGCGGTCGCCGTTGGTCACGTTCGTGCTGCCGTTGGTCGACCAGTTGCCGGTGACGGTGAAGTTCCCCATGTTCTCGCCGCCCCAGTAGTTGGCGGTGGCCCAGGTGCCGGTGTTCGAGAGCACGTTGCCGGTGACGCTGTAGTACTTGGAGCCCTCGTCGAAGTAGATGCCGAACCAGCCGTTGGTCCGCAGGCAGTGGTTGCCGCTGATCACCGCGTTCGGGTTCCACGACAGCGTGTAGATGCAGCCCCCATCGGTCATCTGCTGCATGACGTCATGCACGTAGTTGCCGATGAGCTTGTTGCCGGATGCGGTGGTGGGAGTGGTGTAGCGCGGCTGGTAGTTGTACAGGCCGCGGTTGGCGTACTGGTTGCTGCCGCCCGGCTCGTTGGCGCCCCAGCCGTACCCGATCGACATGCCGGTGTACGGCAGGTTGTAGACCTCGTTGTGTGACACGTCGGTGTTGGTGACGTAGGTGGTCAGGACCGAGACGATGCCCCGGTAGTCCAGGCCGAGGTCGTGGATGCGGTTGTTGCTGACGGTGATGTTCCGGTTGACCATCCGCTGGTCACTGGGGTGGTGCGCGTCGGCGCGCACGCCGCCCACCACGATGCCGCCGGCCGAGCTCTGGGCGATCTCGGAGCGGGTGACCGTGATGTCGCCGGCGCCCAGGCCGACACCGCTGGCGTGCGCGTTGGCGTCGTTGCCGATGCCCACGGCCGTCTGGCCGAGGTTGACGAACCGGGAGTCGGTGAAGGTGATGTTGCCGGCCGCGGACACCTGCACGGCTGCCGGCATCTGCTGCCAGTTCGGCCGCGCGGCCTCGAACTGCTGGCACCCCTCCTGGCAGGAGGTCAGCCTGTCGGCGGGCCAGTTCCAGTTGCCCGCGATGTAGGCGCCGGTCTGCTGGTCCGCGTAGCCCTGGTTGCCGCTGGGCCCGAGCCAGGTCGTGCCGGAGAAGGTGATCCCGCTGAACGTGATGTGGTGCGCGGGCGCGTCGTAGGTGCCCCCGACGTTCACCAGGGACTGGAGAATCGGGAGCTCGACACTGACGTTGCTCATGTTCTGCCCGGCAGCCGGGATGTAGTACAGGACGCCGGTGCCGGGGTTGATGTACCACTCCCCCGGCGCGTCCAGGAACTCGTAGGCGTTCTCCAGGTACAGCGGACCCGCCCGGTGCGGCTGCGTGAAGGTGTCGTACCCGAAGGTGTTGTTGTTCCAGCCGGGCTGCTGCATCGTGATGAAGTTCCCGCTGATGCCCTGCACCGTCACGTAGCGGTCCGTGAACGAGCCCACGCTCTCCATCTCGACCCGGTTCTGGTTGGCGAGGTTGTTCAGATAGCTCAGGGCGCTGTTGCCGAACCTCAGACCGGTGGTGGTGGCGGTGAAGTCGGACCGGTTCACGGTCGTGCGCGCCCGCGTGGCGAGGGCGCCGTTGACGTACAGCTGCCGGGTGTCGATCCCCGCGCCGACGTCGGCGCGCCAGATGTTCTTCCCTGAATCGGCCACGGTCCATCCGGTGACCGCCTTGGCTCCGCTGATGGCGGGACGGGCACCCGCCGCGGCCTGCCATTTGACGGTGTAGCCATTGTTCCCGGAATCGGCGGCGGTCAGCCGGAGCGGCGCGGACAGCCGGTACGCCCCGTCGGCCAGTTCGACGACGATGTCCCCGGACATGGCGCCGTTCAGCGAACGCACCGCCGTCTGCGCCGCGGACAGCGAGCACGGCTGGGTGGAGGTGCAGGCGGTGCCGGTGCCGGTGGGTGACGCGTAGAGGGTCGTGGTGGCCGCGAGGGCCGGGGTGGCGGGGGCGACGAGGGCGAACGCCGCGGCCAGCGCCACGACGATGCCGATCAGGAACGGTCTCAGCGCCGTGACGGGCGAAGATGACTGCACAGTGGTTCCTTTGGGGGGTACGGGTGTGGCCAGGTCACGCCCTGCTGCTCGGGCAGGTGACGCCCTTCTGAGGGTCTTCGCCTCTAATTACGTTGTGAGTATTGATGTCCGTCAAGACCTTAAGCCCGCTTATTTCACCATTTGCACACCGAGACTCCGGCCATGGTTAGCCGATTTGCGCCATTTACCAGCATGAATTCCCGCGCCGCGCACACCCGCGCCGATCGGTTTCATATGAATCGTTCAGATGTGTCGTACTCATGGTTCCAGCGCCTGAGGCCCTGGGAGGGCACCCTCATCAGTCATACTTTGCAGGGAACGGCGAGGAGGAAGCACGGTGACCGACACCCCGCGCGAGAGCGGATACCGGCCGGGCTACGAGGTGGCGGCCGAGCAGGTGCTGGAGTTGATCGTCCGGCTCGGCCTGCGTCCGGGTGACCGTATGCCGACCGAGATCGAGCTGGCCCGGCAACTGGGCACCAGCCGCACGGTGGTACGCGAGGCGGTGAAGCTGCTCTCCGCGCTCGGCCGGGTACGCGCCCAGAAGGGCCGCGGCCTGTACGTGGCCGACGACGAGGGGATGTTCGGCACCGGGCGCTGGGCCTCCTTCTTCCTCCCGACCGACCTCGACCACGTCTACATGCTGTTCGAGTTCCGCCGGGTGCAGGAGATGGAGACCAGCAGGCTGGCCGCCCGCCGCGCCACCCCCGCCGAGCTGAGGGCCATCGAGGAGGCGGCCGGCCTGTGCCGTCACGGCTTCGAGACCGGCCAAGAAGACCTGTTCAACCAGGGCGACGACACCTTTCACACCGCCATCGCCACGGCCTCGCACAACATGTTCCTCCAGGTGGCGGTGCGGGAGGCCCGCAGGCTGCAGGCGCAGTCCAACCTCATCGGGCTGAGCGGCTCGGTGGGCGGGCATGCCGCCAAGGCCGTCGAGGAGCACGACGCCATCTACCGGGCCATCCGCGCCGGTGACCCGGAAGCGGCCGCCCAGGCCGCGGCCACGCACATCGACAACACCCTCGACGACTACCGGAGAGAGATCCAGCAGCGCCTCTTCTCATCCCAGTGATCCGGCCGACCGAACCGGTTCGCCCAGCCGGGAACCGACGGACGTGATCAGCCGAGCCTGCGGCGGATGAACGTTTCATCGAGCCCCACCACGAGTGCCGCCGAGCAGGGCTTCCGGCAGGCCGCCGGACAGGGCGGAGCCTTGACAGGCGGTCAACCCGTCGTATGTGCTTTGGCGAATCGATTCGCACCGGTCTCCGAGCGCGGCTGTCTCCGTCTCGCCCTACCCCCAAGGAGTACGACATGCAGCCTTCATCCGTTCCCTTATCGGGCTCCCGGGCGGCCGTCGTCGCGGCTGTGGTGGCGGCGCTGGCGACGATCTTGGCCACCGCCCTGACCTGGTCGGCACCGGCCTCCGCAGCGACCACGCCGCTGGTGGGTGTGGGGTCGGGGCGGTGCCTCGACGTCAGCGGCGCCTCGCAGACGAACGGCGCGCAGGTGCAGATCTGGGACTGCAACGGCCAGCCCGGCCAGCAGTGGACGTCGACCGCCGCGGGTGAGCTGCGGGTGTACGGCACCAAGTGCCTGGACGTTTACGGCGCCGGCACCGCCGACGGCACCAGCGTGATCATCTGGGACTGCAACGGTCAGAACAACCAGAAATGGCGCCTCAACGCCGACGGCACCATCACCGCGGTCGGCGCGAACAAGTGCCTGGACGTCTCCGGGTACGGCACCGCCAACGGCACCAAGGTGCACATCTGGACCTGCCATGGCGGCACCAACCAGAAATGGACCACCGGAGCCGAGCCCACCCCGACACCGACCCCGCCGCCGCCCGGCGCGCGCCCGTGCGACATCTACGCCTCCGGCGGCACGCCGTGCGTGGCCGCGCACAGCACGACACGGGCGCTCTACGGCTCGTACAACGGCAACCTGTACCAGGTCAGGCGCTCCTCCGACAACACGACCAGGAACATCGGCGTGCTGAGCGCGGGCGGTGTCGCCGACGCCGCGGCCCAGGACTCGTTCTGCACCGGCGCCACGTGCGTCATGACCGTCGTGTACGACCAGTCCGGGCGGGGCAACGACCTGTGGTACCAGGGATCCAGCGTGGTCCCCGGCTCCCCTCAGAGCAGGCCCGCGATCGCGACCACCGAGTCGCTCACCGTCGGCGGCGGCAAGGCGTACTCGCTCTACATCAACCCCGGCAACAGCTACTGGCGGGACGGCCACCTGACCGGCGTGCCCACCGGCAGCGCACCCGAGGGCATGTACATGGTCACCAGCGGCACCCACGTCAACGGCGGCTGCTGCTTCGACTACGGCAACAGCGAGACGACCAGGAAGGCCGACGCCGCCGGCGCCATGGACGCCATCAACTTCAGCACCCAGTGCTGGTTCGGCGGCTGCCAGGGAAGCGGCCCCTGGGTCCAGGCCGACCTCGAATGGGGGCTCTACCCCGGCGGCAGCCAGTCCTGGAACCCCAACCAGCGGGCCTTCCCCCACAAGTTCGTCACCGCCACGCTGAAGAACAACGGCACCAGCCGATTCGCCATCAGGGGCAGCAACGCGCAGTCCGGCAGCCTGTACACCCTGTACGACGGGCCGCTCCCCAACGGCTACAGCCCGATGAAGAAGCAGGGGGCCATCATCTTGGGCAGCGGCGGCGACTGCTGCAAGCCTGACGGCGGCGCCAATCTCAGCGCCGGAACCTTCTACGAAGGAGCCATGGTCGCCGGCTATCCCACCGACGCCACCGAGAACGCCGTTCAGACCAACATCATCACCGCCGGCTACCGCTGACCCGGTCCCTCGGCAAACCTAACGCCGGCCACCTACTTCGCCCAGTGAGGGGAGGCGGTGGCCGGCATACGAACGAGGCCGGGCTTTCGAGCCCAAGCCCGCGCCCTCGGGGTAGGTGTCGCGCGAGTTCAGCCACCCGGAGCCCGCGCCGACGTCGGCCAGGGTGCTAGACCTGGTGGAAGCCGCCGTTGACCGCCAGCAGCCGTCGTCCGGCGGGTTCCGGGCGGATGTTGGGGCCCTCGGCGGCCCTGGCGTTCGGCTTGCGGGTGCACGCGTTTATCGCGTGCTCGTCGATCGTGATGCCTAGACCGGGCGAGTCTCCGAGGATGAACGCGCCGTCCTCGACGTGCAGGTCGAGTGACAGTCCGAGTGGCGGGTGCAGGTCCTGCAACTCGCTGGCCAGGTGGTTCGGCACCGACGTCGCGGCGTGCAGCAGCGCGACCGGCGTGGTCCCGATCGGGCTGACCGGCAGCTCATGGGCGTGCGCCAGAGTGGACACCCGGAGGAAGTGGGACACCCCCCAGACCGCGGCCGTCTGGACGATGTCGACGGCCCCCGCGGCCAGCAGCGGACGGAACTGCTCGAGCCCGGTGAGGTTCTCCCCCGTGGCGACGGAGGCGCGGATCCCGCGGCCGACCACGGCCAGGCCTTCGGCGTCCCACCGCCGGACCGGCTCTTCGATCCACGTGAGGTCCAGCGTGCGTTCGAGCTCGCAGACGTGCCGGACCGCCTGCTTGCGGGTCCAGGCCTCGTTCACGTCGAGCATCAGGCCCGGCCGCGATCCGTGCCCGGCCTCGGTCAGGACGTCCCGTACCAGCGTCAGGCGGTGCCGGTCGCGTTCGATGTCGAGGCCGCCCTTGATCTTGGCCGCGCGCAGGCCGTGCTCGGCGTAGAGCTGGTAAGCCGAGACGAGCTCGTCGTCGGTCAGGCCGATGTCGAGGCCTGAGGCGTAGGCGGGCACCCGCCGGTCGCGTCCGCCCAGCAACCGCCAGAGCGGTTCACCGGCCAACTGCGCCTTGATGTCCCACAGGGCGGTGTCGAGTGCGCCGATCGTGCCGAACACGGCGCCGGCGTGGCCCGCCTTGAAGGTCTGCCGCAGCATGCGGTCGTAGAGCGCCGTCACGCCGCGCGGATCCTCGCCCTCGATCGCGGCGAAGACGGCCTCGATCTCCACGTGCGGCCCGAGGCCGATACCGGTGATCCCCTCGTCGGTGTCCACCATGACGAGCGGCACCGATACCACTCCGTCGGCGAAGACGCCGTTGGCGTCACCGACGGGACGGCCCCATTCCTGGACCGTCGTCGTGGTCCGATACCCCGTGATCCGCATGTCAGCCTTTCGTGGAACCGGCGGTGACGCCGTCGGCGATCTGGCGCTGGAGGAACAGATAGATCATCAGCACGGGTACCGCCGCGATCAGGACCCCCGAGGCGAAGGTGGGGATGTCGTCGGAATACTGTCCGCGCAGCGCGTTGACCCCGATCATGAGGGTGCGATGCTCGGGCGACGGCATCATGAGCAGGGAGATGAGCACGTCGTTCCAGCAGAACAAGGCGTCGAGAATGCCGACCGACAGCAGCGCCGGAACGCCCAGCGGGAGCATGATCCGCCGGTACACGCCGTACACCGTGTTCCCGTCGATCCTGGCCGCGTCGACGATCTCCGCAGGAATGGTCCTGTAGTGGCTCGTCATCAGGAAGACGGTGAACGGCAGGAACTGCGCGACGTAGGCCAGGATCAGTCCCGGATAGGTGTCGATGAGCCCGCTGTCGGCCATGACCCTGGTGAGCGGCACCATGATCACCTGGAACGGGACGAACAGCCCCGCGAGACAGCCCAGGAAGATCACCGAAGAACCGCGAAACCGCAGCTGGCTCAGCGCGAAGCCGGCCATCGACCCCAACAGCAGCAGCAGGGCCACGGCGAATGCCACGACGACGAACGAGTTGACGAAGAACCGCGCCATTCCGGCGCCGGCCCACGCCTCGGCGATGTTGTCCCAGCGCAGGGAGCCCGCCGGGGAGAACCGGTCGAGGACGTAGTCGCGCCGGGTCTTCATCGCGACGTTGGCGGTGAACACGAGAGGATAGATCGTCGCCAGCGCGAGGACGGCCATGGGGACAGCGGCCACCCACCTGGCCAGACGCCTGCCGGGCATCAGTCCTGCCTTCCCGTGCGGCGGAGCAGAGTGATCTGCAGGAGCCCCACCACGAGCATGACGACGAAGAGAACCGTCGAGGCGGCCGAGGCGAGCGCAGGCCGGTTCATCTGTCCCTGCTGGTGCCAGATGTAGTACTCCGGCAGGTAGGTCGATCCCTCCGGGCCGCCGCTGGTCATGACGAAGAGCAGGCCGAACATGGATGTCAGCATCCCGATCATCGTGGTCACGAAGACGAACTGAATGGTGCGCGTCAGGCTCGGGATGATCACGTGCCAGATCGTCTGGCGGAGCGACGCGCCGTCCACGCGGGCGGCGTCCAGCAGCGAGGCGTCCAGGGTGCTGAATCCGGCGAGGAACACCACCAGGGCCATCCCGAACGTCGCCCACACGTGCACGCCGACAACCGTGAACATGGCGATGCCCGGCTCGCCGAGCCAGTCGACCGGGCCGACGCCGACCGCCCCGAGGACGGCGTTCAACGGGCCGTCGAACCCGAGCATGAGGTTGAAGATCGCACCGACGATCACCGGCGAGAGCACGGCCGGGAAGAAATAGACGCTGCGGTAGACCCGGTGACCCGGCACGCGCAGGTAGATGAAGGTCGCGAGCAGCCCCGGAATCGCCACCGCCACGGGAAGCAGCAGCACCAGCAGCCCGACGTTGCGCAGCGAGGTGCGGAACAACGGGTCGCCGAACAGCTCCAGGTAGTTGCCCAGGCCGACGGGGGTTCCGTTGAGCTCGCCGTCGCCCGTGAAGGAGAAGTTGACCCCCAGGACCAGCGGCCACAGCCGCAGCACCACGATGATCAGTACGGCCGGGGCCACCAGGACGTAGGGCGCGAGGCGCTCCGCGCGCCCCCTACGGGTGTCCCGGCGGCGTCCCCGGTGCCTGACGGTCCCTCCGCCGGCCGGCACGGAGCCGGCCGGGCGGACCAACGGGGACGGACTTCCGATCGGCACGCGGTCAGCCCGCCCGGTCGGAGGCGGCCAGCTGCTCCACAGCCTTGTCCACGGTGGTCGACCCGCTCAGGAGCTGCTGGGACAGTCTTCCCATCAGGTCCAGGGTCTTGGAGGACAGCGCCACGTGCAGGGCGGGCTTGCCGGTCTTGATCTCGGACGCGATCGTGGCGACGGCCGGGCCGGACTGCGAGAAGTCGATCGTCGTGTCGGACGCGATCGCGCCGGCCTTCGAGTAGAACGCCGTCAAGGCGTCGGTCGAGGTCAGGGATCGCACCAGATCGGTGGCCAGCGCGGGGTCCTTCGTCCACTTGGCGACCGCGTAGCCGATGCCGCCGTCGTACGGAAGGCTCGGAGTGGCTCCGTTGGTGACGACGGGGGCCGGCATGACGCCGATCTTGTCGGGCGGCAGGAACTCGCCGAAATCCTTCCAGTGCCCGATGTCCGACATCAGCCCGATGATGTGCGCGGCCTTACCGGTCTCGAAGACTCTGAAGATGTCGGTGAACATCGCGGTGGAGTTGGCGCCGTCGTTGTTCAGCCCCTTGTCGCCGGCCTCCTTCCACAGCTCGAAGATCCGCCTCACGTGAGGAGAGGTCCAGTCGCGCTTCCCGGCGATCCAGCCGTCGTACTCCTGAGGCGTCAGGACACCGGATCCGAGGCCCGACAGGAAGAACTGGATTCCGGCGCCTTCCTTGTTGCCGAGCGCGAAGCAGGTGGCTCCGGTCGCCTTCTTGATGGCGGCGCAGCCGCTGACGAACTCGTTCCAGGTCTTGGGTGGGTTCGCCGGGTCGAGGCCGGCCTTCTCGTAGAGCGTCTTGTTGTAGTAGATCGGGTGTCCCTGCAGGGTCACCGGTGCGGCGTAGATCTTGCCGTCCTTGCTGAACGCGTCCCAGCCCGCCAGCCGGCTCTTGTCCTCGGCCACGTACTGGTCCAGCGGAAGGAGCGCGGTGACCCGGTCGCGGATCTGCCCTCCCCCGTTGAAGAGCATGACGTCGGGCCCCTTGCTGGACTGGATGGCCGTGCCGAGCAGGGTGTAGTACTGGTCGAACGGCTGTGAGACGAACTCGACGGTGACTCCCGGATGCCGCTTGGCGAAGTCGGCCTTGGCCTTCTCGATGTAGGCCGCGGCGGCCGGTTCACCGGACTTCCAGTCCCAGACCACGATCTTCTGCTGCTTCTGCGTCGAGTTTCCGGAGGGTGACTGGGTCCTGGCCGCGCTCCCGCAACCGGCCAGGACCAGCGCGGCGGCCATCAAGGCCGACCACAGTGCTCGCTGCTTCATTGCTGCCCGCTTTCCGAGGACCGCTGGACCAGGCGCAAACATAATTCGTATGACGTATAACGTCAATAGGGCTCACGTATACTGACGCGGTGGCGCGCCAGGAGGGGTCTATGACGACATCGCAGGAAACGCCTGGCAGCGTCCCGGCGCCACCGGCCTGGGTACGACGTCCTGCCAGTCTCGCCAGAGCGGTGACAGCCGAGCTGGTGGAGCGCATCGTTCGCGGCGTGCACCCGCCGGGGACATCGCTGCCCCCCGAGCCCGCGCTGTGCGAGGCCTTCTCCGTGAGCCGCACGGTCGTCCGGGAAGCGGTGAAACTCCTGCAGGAGAAGGGACTGGTACGGGTCCGTCAGGGCTCCGGCACCATGGTGACCCCGCCGGCGATGTGGGACATGCTCGACGAGCTCGTCCTCGCCGCGACCATCGCCGAGGAAGAGGGCCTGGCGATCCTCGACGACCTCGTCGTCACGCGGCGCGTGCTGGAGTCCGACATGGCCAACGTCGCCGCCCGCCTGGCCGGGCCGGACACCATCGAGCAGCTGCGCGTACTGGTGGATCGGATGGACGAGCTCGTGGACGACCCGGTCACGTACGCCGAAAGCGACCGCGCCTTCCACGACACGATCATGCAGGCGTCGGAAAACCGCATCGCCCGGGGCGTCGTACGGGCGCTGGAAAGCCAGGTCATCAACACCGCCCGATACCTGGGCCGGACCGAGCGGGCGCTTTGCGTGGCGTCGAACCTCGGCCACCGCCGCATCTACGAACGCATCGCCGCCCACGATCCCGGGGGCGCCGCCGAGGCGATATTCAATCACATCACCGAGGCCTGGATCGTCCGCCGCAGCGGACCCGCCGACCCCGTGCGGCTGCGGCGTTAGCGCCCGTTCGCGTCCTCGGAACCGATTCGATCGAGGGCCGTGAAAGTTTCAGCGCGGCACGTCAGTGGCGGCCACGGCCGCTTCTCCTGGTCAGACGCCGGAGCGACGGGGTCGTCTCAGGCACAGGCCCACAACGTCGGGAAGGCCGAGCCTTGACAGGTCTTGTCACGGTCATATTTGCTCCGCTGCACCATCGCCTCCAGCCGCCAGGAAGAAAGGAGATCCCATTACTGCGGCGTTGAGTGAGCGCTAACACTTCCAACGCCCGCACCCCCGGAAAAGGTGGTGGAAGTGGCTTCCCTTTTGCGTTTTTCACCCCCAAGAACGGCAAAGGAATTTGCGTGATGTCGAGGCTCAGGTACCTCTTCACCGCTATCGCGTCCGCTGTACTGCTCATCGTCCTGGCCACGGTGCATACGGCGCTGGGCGACAGCGCGCCCCCGTCCTTCGCACAACGGAGCGCCCTCGCGGGCACCGCGGGATGCGGCAAGACCCCGACGCTGAGAAGCGGTACGCAGTCGATTACGACCAGCGGGAAAAATCGCAGCTACATTCTGAGAATTCCGGACAACTACAACAACAACACGCCCTACCGGTTGATCTTCGGATTCCACTGGAATGGCGGCACCGCCAACGATGTCGACGGGGGCGGAACCAGCGGGTACCCCTGGTCCTACTACGGGCTCAGGGCATTGTCGAACAACACCGCCATCTTCGTCGCGCCCCAGGGCTTCAACAACGGCTGGGCCAACTCGGGCGGTGAGGACGTCACCTTCGTCGACGACATGATGCGGCGGATCGAGGCGGACCTCTGTGTGGACACCTCCCAGCGCTTCGCCATGGGCTTCAGCTACGGCGGCGGCATGAGCTACGCGCTCGCATGCGTCCGGGCGACGGTCTTCCGCGCGGTGGCGGTCTACTCCGGCGGGCAGCTCAGCGGGTGCAGCGGCGGCAACGAGCCCATCGCGTACATCGGGCTGCACGGCCTCAGGGATCCGGTGCTCAACATCTCCACGGGCCGGTCGCTGCGTGACAGGTTCGTCAGGAACAACGGCTGCACCCCCCAGAACCCGCCGGAGCCGGCGCAGGGCAGCCTGACGCACGTCGTCACCAACTACTCGGGGTGCCGGGCGGGGTATCCGGTCGCATGGGCGGCGTTCGACGCCGGCCACACCCCCGGTCCCGTGGACGGGAAGCCCGGCGACCTCGAGCCTGGCGAGAAGTCCTGGACCAGGCCAGTGGTGTGGAACTTCTTCACGCAGTTCGGAGGCAGCGACCCGAACCCGACGCCGACCCCCACGGTTGATCCGCCGGCGGCGGGCGCGCTCAAGGGCGCGGGGTCGGGGCGGTGCCTGGACGTCAGCGGAGCCTCGCAGGCCAACGGCGCGCAGACGCAGATCTGGGACTGCAACGGCCAGGCCAACCAGCAGTGGGCCGCCACCAGCTCCGGTGAGCTGCGGGTCTACGGCGGCAAGTGCCTGGACGTGAACGGGGCCGGGACGGCGGACGGCACCGCCGTGATCATCTGGGACTGCAACGGCCAGAACAACCAGAAGTGGCGCCTCAACGCCGACGGCACGATCACGGCGGTGGGGGCGAACAAGTGCCTGGACGTGTCCGGGTACGGCACCGCCAACGGCACCAAGGTGCAGATCTGGACCTGCACCGGCGCCACCAACCAGAAGTGGGCCCGCGCCTGACAGTCCGTGACAGCTGACCATGCGCCATCGCCGGGACGAGTCATCGCCCCGGCGATGGCCATGAGCACGCAGGGTGCGGGGCTCGTGCTCGTACCCGACGGAGGCCGACCGCCCGCGAAATCCCCATGGGCTTGGAGAACCGAAATGGCTGATTTATCGCGAAGACAACTGCTGAGATTCGGTACGGCTGGAGCCGGAGCCGCGCTGCTGCCCTTATCATGGACGGCCGCGGCACGGGCCGCGTCGGTGGCGCCTGCGGAGGTGAGAGCCGCGAACGATCTGGCCTTGTGGTACGACGAAAGCGCCGGCACGGAGTGGCTGCGCGCGCTTCCGATCGGAAACGGCCGCCTGGGCGCCATGGTGTTCGGCAACGTCGACACCGAGCGGCTGCAGCTCAACGAGGACACCATCTGGGCCGGCGGCCCGTACGACCAGAGCAACACGAAGGGCGCGGCGGCGCTGGGGCAGATCCGGCAGCTGGTCTTCCAGAACCAGTGGAGCCAGGCCCAGACCCTGGTCGACCAGAACATGCTGGGCAACCCTTCGGCTCAGCTGGCCTACCAGCCCGTGGGCGATCTGCGACTGACCTTCGGCAGCGCCACCGGGGTTTCGGAGTACAACCGTTTCCTGGACCTGACCACGGCCACCACGACGGTGACGTACCTGCAGAACGGCGTACGGTACCGGCGCGAGGTGCTGGCGAGCGCGCCGGATCAGGTGATCGCCGTCCGCCTGACCGCCGACAAGCCCGGCTCGATCACGTTCTCCGCGACGTTCGGCAGCCCGCAGCGGACGACGCGGTCCAGCCCGGACGGCACGACGGTGGCGCTCGACGGCATCTCCGGCGACCAGAGGGGCCTGGCCGGCAAGGTCAAGTTCCTGGCGCTGGCCCGGGCCGTCGCCGAAGGCGGCAGTGTCAGCAGTTCCGGCGGCACCCTGCAGGTAAGGTCCGCCAACAGCGTGACGGTGCTGATCTCCATCGGCTCCGGCTACGTGAACTACAAGGACGTCAGCGGCGACTACCAGGGCATCGCCCGGCGCCATCTCGACGCCGCCGCCGGCCGGACCTACGACGACCTGCGTGGCCGGCACACCGCCGATTACCAGCGGCTGTTCGGGCGCACGACGCTCGACCTCGGCCGCACCCCGGCGGCCGACCAGCCGACCGACGTACGGATCGCGCAGCACGCGAACGGCAACGACCCGCAGTTCTCGGCGCTGCTGTTCCAGTACGGCCGTTACCTGCTGATCTCCTCCTCGCGGCCGGGCACCCAGCCCGCCAACCTGCAGGGCATCTGGAACGACTCGCTGACCCCGTCCTGGGACTCGAAGTACACCCTCAACGCCAACCTGCCCATGAACTACTGGCCGACCGACACGACCAACCTGTCGGAGTGCTACGAGCCGGTGTTCAGGATGATCAACGACCTCACGGTCAGCGGCGCCCGTACGGCCCGGGTGCAGTACAACGCCGGCGGCTGGGTGACCCACCACAACACCGACGGGTGGCGGGGCAGTTCGGTCGTCGACGGCGCGACCTGGGGCATGTGGCAGACCGGCGGCGCATGGCTGGCCACCATGATCTGGGACCACTACCTCTTCACCGGCGACCTCGACTTCCTCCGGCAGTACTACCCGGCCATGAAGGGGGCCGCGCAGTTCTTCCTGGAGACCCTCGTGGAAGAACCGAACCTCAAATATCTGGTCACGAACCCGTCGAACTCGCCGGAACTGCCCCACCACTCGGGCGTCAGCATCTGCGCCGGACCGACGATGGACAACCAGATCCTGCGAGACCTGTTCAACGGCTGCGCCAAGGCGAGCGAGCTCCTGGGCACGGACGCGAGCTTCCGGACGCAGGTCCTCGCCGCCCGGGACCGGCTCCCGCCGATGAAGACCGGCTCACGCGGCAACATCCAGGAATGGCTGTACGACTGGGTCGAGACCGAGCAGAACCACCGGCACATCTCCCACCTCTACGGCCTGCACCCCAGCAACCAGATCACCAAGCGCGGCACCCCCGCGCTGTACACCGCCGCGCGGCGGACCCTCGAACTGCGCGGTGACGACGGCACGGGCTGGTCGCTGGCCTGGAAGATCAACTACTGGGCGCGGATGGAGGAGGGCACGCGGGCGCACGACCTGATCCGCGCCCTCGTGACGACGGCCCGGCTCGCGCCCAACATGTTCGACCTGCACCCGCCGTTCCAGATCGACGGCAACTTCGGCGCGACGTCCGGCATCGCCGAGATGCTGCTGCAGAGCCACAACGGCGAGCTTCACGTGCTTCCGGCGCTCCCGGCGGCCTGGCCGAGCGGGAAAGTGCAGGGTCTTCGAGGGCGCGGCGGCTACACCGTGGACGCGACGTGGAGCTCCGGCGGGGCCACCGAGATCCTCATCAGGTTCGACCGTGACGCGACGGTCAACGTGCGCAGCCGGATCTTCGCCGGGACCTACCAGGTGGTCGACACCACGACCGGCGACACCGTCAGCGTCGCCAAACCCGAGAACGACGTCATCGGGCTGACCGGCCAGGCCGGTCGTACGTACCGCATGACCGGGTCCGGCGGCCCTCCGCCGGCGACCTACGTGCGGATCACGAACGCGACCACCGGCCTGGCGCTGGACAGCGGCGGGAACGTCGCCTCCGGGGCGAACCTCAAGCAGTGGAACTGGGACGGCAGCACCAACCTGCAGTGGCAGCTCGTGGATCTGGGCGGCGGGTGGTACCGCATCGTCAACCGCACCAACGGCATGGTCGCCGACAGCTGGGGCAACACCGCCAACGGAGCCAACGCCAGGCAGGCGGCGTGGGGCGGCGGCAACAACCAGCAGTGGCGCCTCAACAGCACGGGCAACGGCCGCTACCAGATCATCAACCGCGGCACCGGCACGGCCCTCGACGGCATGGGCAACAGCACAGCCGGCTCCACCGTCGCCATGTGGACGCCGAACAACAGCACCAACAACCAATGGACCATCACGGGCGTGTGAGCCCGACGACGCTCGCAGACCAACGCGCGCGCTTCGCCGCAACCGGCCACCGGTTGCGGCGAAGCCATGGGCCTACCTACGCGGTTTCAGGAACGGCTCCAGGTCCACTTCTGGTTGCCGCCGCCTGAGCAGTCGTACAGCTGGATCTGGGTGCCGTTGCCGGTGCCCGCGCCAGTGGCATCCAAGCAGCGTCCCGATTGCACGCCGACGATGGTCCCGTCGGAGTTGACCCGCCACTTCTGGTTGTCGCCGCCCCAGCAGCCGTAGATCTGCACCTTCGTACCGTTCCCGGTGCCGCCGGCGTCCAGGCACTTGTTGCCGTACACCTTGATCTCACCCGCGGAGGTCGAGCTCCACTGCTGGTTGGACTGGCCGTTGCAGTCCCACAGCTGCACCTGGGTGCCATCCGTGGTGCTGGCGTTGGGCACGTCCAGGCAGCGGCCGGAGGCCACCCCCTTGATCTGGCCATTGTCGCCGGGCGGCGTCGGGGTCACCGTGGGCGTGGGGCCGGGGTTGGCGGCGTTCAGGGCGTTGAGGACCGCGTCGTAGGCGGGCTTCTTGTTGCCGCCGTTGAACAGCAGCGGGCTGGCGTTGGCGCCGAGCCAGGAGTCCTGGTCGCGCACCCCCCACACCGTGATGCCGGCGCAACGGGCCACCGCCAGGCAGTCGTTGGTCACGGCGGCGTAGGTCTGCGCGGAGCCACCCTGGATGTCCAGCTCGGTGATCTGCACGTCCACCCCGAGGGCGGCGAAGCTGGAGATGGTGGTGCGGTAGTTGCTGTTGTACGGGCTGTTGCCGTTGAAGTGCGACTGCAGGCCGACGCAGTCGATCGGCACGCCGCGCTGCTTGAAGTCGCGGACCATGTTGTAGACGCCCTGGGTCTTGGCCCAGG
>NZ_JBEXMW010000060.1:0-14734 GCF_040610775.1 Nonomuraea sp. NPDC003709
CGCGCAGACCTACGCCGCCGTGACCAACGACTGCCTGGCGGTGGCCCGTTGCGCCGGCATCACGGTGTGGGGGGTGCGCGACCAGGACTCCTGGCGCTCGGGTGACACCCCGCTGCTGTTCAGCGGCGGCAACAAGAAGCCCGCCTACGACGCCGTCCTCAACGCCCTGAACGCCGCCAACCCCGGCCCCACCCCCACACCCACGCCGACCCCGACACCCACCCCCACTCCGACTCCGACACCGGTCCCGGGCGCGTGCGCGGCGACCATCACGACGACCAACAGCTGGTCGGGTGGCTTCCAGTCGACGGTGACCGTCCAGGCGGGCAACACGGCGATCAGCGGCTGGACCGTGCAGTGGACCTGGCCCGGCGGGCAGAGCATCAGCAGCCTGTGGAACGGCCAGCAGAGCGTGTCCGGCTCCAGCGTCACCGTACGCAACGCCACCTACAACGGCTCCATCGCCGCCGGCGGTTCCACGACCTTCGGGTTCACCGCGAACGGCACCGCGGCCACCCCGACCGCCACCTGCACCAGCCCCTGACGGCGGCCGGACATGATGAGGAGAATACAGATGCGACTGCCCTGGCGAGCGCGGTCACCGCGCCCCTCCGCCGTCACGACCGCGGCGCCGCCCCGGCGGGCCTCTCACCGCGGCCTCGTGATCGGCGCCGTCGCAGTCCTGCTCGCCGGAGCGGGCCTGCTGACCGTGCAGCCCGCCCAGGCCGCCGTCGCCTGCCGGGTCGACTACGCCATCAGTTCGAGCTGGTCAGGGGGCTTCAACGCCACTGTCACCATCAACAACCTCGGTGACGCGGTCAACGGCTGGCGGCTGACCTGGTCCTTCGGCGCCGGCCAGCAGATCACCCAGATCTGGAACGCCACCCAGACCCAGTCCGGCTCGTCGGTGACCGCCACCAACGTCTCCTACAACGCCTCCATCCCCTCCGGCGGCAGCGCCAACTTCGGGTTCAACGGCTCGTGGACCGGCAGCAACCCGGTGCCCACGTCGTTCGCCCTGAACGGCGTGACCTGCGGCGACCCCGGCACCCCACGCCCACTCCCACACCGACCCCTACCCCCACACCGACCGGCACGTGCACTCTTCCGTCGACGTACCGCTGGACATCGACCGGCGCGCTGGCGAACCCGAAGTCGGGGTGGGTCTCGCTCAAGGACTTCACCACCGTCGTCTACAACGGCAGACATCTCGTCTACGGGACGACGCACAACACGGGAACGGCGTGGGGTTCGATGAACTTCGGCCTCTTCACCAACTGGTCCGACATGGCCTCGGCCAGCCAGAACACGATGTCCTCCTCCACTGTCGCGCCCACGCTCTTCTACTTCGCCCCGAAGAACATCTGGGTGCTCGCCTACCAGTGGGGCGGGACCGCCTTCTCCTACCGGACCTCCAGCGACCCCACCAATCCGAACGGCTGGTCATCGCAGCAGGTGCTCTTCTCCGGAAGCATCTCCGGCTCCGGAACAGGCCCCATCGACCAGACACTCATCGGTGACAGCACGAACATGTACCTGTTCTTCGCCGGGGACAACGGCAAGATCTACCGGGCCAGCATGCCCATCGGGAACTTCCCGGGCAGTTTCGGCTCGACCTCGACGGTGATCATGAGCGACACGACGAACAACCTGTTCGAAGCCGTTCAGGTCTACAAGCTCCAGGGCCAGAACAAATACCTCATGCTCGTCGAGGCGATCGGCTCGCAGGGCCGCTACTTCCGCTCGTTCACCGCCACCAGCCTGGACGGCTCGTGGACACCGCAGGCCGCGACCGAGAGCAACCCCTTCGCCGGCAAGGCCAACAGCGGCGCCACCTGGACCAACGACATCAGCCACGGCGATCTGGTCCGCAGCAACCCCGATCAGACCATGACCGTTGATCCCTGCAACCTGCAGTTGCTCTACCAAGGACGCAACCCCAACTCCGGCGGCGACTACGGCCTCCTGCCCTACCGGCCGGGCCTGCTGACACTGCAGCACTGATGAGGTGACACGGATCTGTCCCTGAGAGCGGCCTTCCGGTTGGCAACGGTGGTCATCCCAGCCCCCGTCACCAACCGGAAGGCCCGCCCGCCGGCTTCCTGGCGCACCGCCCATGCGACCTTCACTCGCCCTCATCGGTCGTGGAGTCGCGCAGTCGGCCCAACCACACACCCATCGCAAGCATGTAGTTCCAGGGGTCGCGGCGTCCCGGTGCAACCAGGGGAGGCAGCACGGGGTTCAAGGGGCGCATCAGGGACGGTGAACCGCCCCTCGCTCCTGAAATCTCGCTCACGATGGGAGTCCGATATGTCGGCAGTTCTGGACGGCAAGGCAGCGCTGGTGACCGGCGGCAGCCGCGGCATCGGCAAGGCGATCGCGCTCCGGCTCGCCGCTGACGGGGCGGATGTGGCGGTGACCTGCCAGCACGGCACCGACCAGGCCCGCGCCGTGGTGGAGCAGGTGAAGGCGATGGGACGCCGGGCCATGGCCCTCCAGGCAGACGCCGGTGACCCCGGGGCGGTCACGGACGCCGTTCAGCGGGCGGCCGGCGAGTTCGGCCGGTTGGACGTCCTGGTCAACAACGCCGGAGTGTTCCCCTTCGGGCCGCTGCAGGACGTGCGTCCGGAGGACTTCGACCGAGTCCTCGCCATCAACGTGCGTGCGCCGTTCATCGCCGCTCAGATCGCGGCAGCGCACATGACCGAAGGCGGACGGATCATCAACATCGGCAGCTGCCTGTCCGGCCGCACGCCTTTCCCCGGCATCACCCTGTACGCATTGAGCAAGACCGCCCTCACCGGACTGACCAAGGGCCTCGCACGCGACCTCGGTCCGAGGGGCATCACCGCCAACGTCATCCATCCCGGCCCGATCGACACCGACATGAACCCCGCCGACGGGCCGGGCGCCGACGCTCAGAGCGCCTACACCGCCCTCGGGCACTACGGGGAGCCCGCGGACATCGCCGCGACCGTCGCGCACCTGGCCGGCGAGGGAGGCCGATACATCACGGGCGCCTCCATAGCAGTGGACGGCGGCGTCACCGCCTGACTCCTTGCCGATCCGCGAGGAAACACAAGAGCGAAAGGCCGTCGGGAACCCGCCATCCTCCCGGCGGCCTTCGCACATCATCGACCAGATCCGTTACGAGCACATCCACCGCCCTGCACGTCACGCCGGCCTTCGCCAAGCGCCAGGCGAAGAGCACCAAGCCATCACACGTCGAAGACCTCGTCCCGGAGCCCGAGCCCTCCGCCGGAGGCTCCGGGGTCGTCCATACCCCGTCGGGCGGAGGCGATGGGGGCATGGCCAAAGGGAGCACCCCTTGATCAGGGGCTCATGTTGATCGACGATGGCGAAGAGGATCCTCGCGAGCAACGAGCAGGTGGTGGCCACCGCGACCGGTCCCGTATCCAGCAGGGCCACACGGGAGGGATTGAACGTGTCGAAAAGCGACTTGCAAACCGCGCTGGAACAGGCGGTGCAGCTCGCCGGGTACACCAAAATAGCTGTCTACGGGCTGGACGGCCAACTCTGGGCCGTCAGTCCCGATGATTTCAGTGTCCAGCCCGAGGAGTTTCAAGCGATCGTCAGCGCGGTCAATGACGTCACCCTCCTGTGGAACGACAACTATCTCTACTTTGAAGGCGTCCCGTACGAGTTGTCGGAAGGCGAGAACCTGTTGACATATACCGTCCCACAGTTCGTGGTCAGAGGCCTGGACGAAAGTGACAGTGACGGCATTGGCTGTGCCCTGGTCGAGCAGGGCCTCATCATCGCGCTGTTCAACGCGGACACGTCGGACGACGATTACACGTACATCGAAATTTTGGCCGATCTAGTTGGCACCCGGCGTAACTGACTGCTTTAGGGCCCCTCCGCGTTCACGCCCACATGATGCGGGGGTTGACGTCTCACCGGCGTAGGGGCTCCCCAAGTCGGCCGCCGTCTCAGGTCTCCTGGCCGAACCGACCGGGACCGGGGTGGGCAGCGTCCTCCGCTGTGCGGTCGACATCGACGGGCCGAAGTCCTGATCCGGCGACGAGGGCGTCGCCGAGTTCCGAGCGTAGATAGAGGACCGAACGACCGTGGCGGGCGCTGGCGAGGAGGCCGGCGGCGCGGAGGGTGCGGAGGTGCTGGTTGACGGCCGAGGGGGTGACGCCCAGGCGGCCGGAGAGTTCGGTCGACGAGGCGGGGGTCTCAAGCATGGTGAGCAGCCCTGCCCGGGTGGCGCCCAGAAGGTCGGTGAGCACCCCTGGGGAGTGACGGGGCTCCGCTTGCCAGAGCGTGCCGACGCCCCGAGTGCCGTACATGATCAAAGGGGGCTCGGA
This sequence comes from Nonomuraea sp. NPDC003709, assembly GCF_040610775.1. Lineage (NCBI taxonomy): Bacteria > Bacillati > Actinomycetota > Actinomycetes > Streptosporangiales > Streptosporangiaceae > Nonomuraea > Nonomuraea sp. NPDC003709. The sequence continues at coordinate 4,335 of NZ_JBEXMW010000060.1, forward strand.
CGGGGAGATGGGGACGGTAGCGGCCCGGCTGAAGAGGGTCGGGACCAGGGTGAGGCCCTCGCCGCTGGTGGAGCGCCGGTAGCGGGCGTCGCTGATCAGCCGCATGGATACGACGCCGTCCTTCAGCTGAACGCGCTCGCTGAGGTCGGCGAACATCGCGGCCAGGCCGTGGGCCGAGATGACCTGGCCGCGGTGGACCACGTCGGCCTGCAGGACCGCGCGCATCCTGGGCCACCAGGGTGCGAAGCAGGTGCGCCAGTAGTCCCGCAGTGCGTCCAGGATGCGGGCCGACGGGTCACCGCGCAGCGGCTCGGGGAGCCGGGGGTGGATGGCGCGCAGGTCGTCGATCACCCGGTCCACGGGCACGCGGGCGACCGTGGCGAGTTCGTCGTCGATGCGGGTGAGCGGGGCATGGGGGCGGGGTGACAGGTAGTCCGGCGTCCACATGTCGTCGTTGGTGAGCGCTTGCAGCAGGGGCACGTCCAGTGTGGATCGGGCCTGCTCCGTGCGGCGCAGCCAGGGCAGGTGCACGGGATAGCGGCCAGGGTCGCGGAACGTGCGCAACGACAACGTGAGCTCGTTGAGCGGCGAGATGGCGAAGCGGACGTCGGCCACGTCCATCCCCGCGAGCTCGTACTCGATCAGCCCCGCCATGAAGCCATACGCTACATCAATTGGCGACAAAGGCCCTATTAAGGGATAAAGGCCCCCGTGATCCAGACCTTCTTCCCTCAGGACCGCGTCGCCCGCTCACTGACCGTCAGCACGATGGCGTTCGCGCTCTCCAGCGGCGTCTTCTACACCGTCAGCACGCTGTACTTCACGCTCGTCATCGGGCTCAGCGCGACGACGGTGGGTCTCGGGCTGGGCATCGCGGGCGGCACCGGGGTGCTGGCCTCGTACGCGGGAGGGTGGCTGGCTGACCGGGTCGGCGCGCACCACGTCCAGACGGTGGCGACAGGGCTCAACGGGGTTGCGCTGCTCGCCTACACGTTCGTCTCCGACGCCGCCGTGTTCACCCTGATCGCCTGCCTGGCCGTGATCACGCGTTCGGTGGGCTCCGCGTCGAAGCAGGCGATGCTGGCGCGGTGGTACACCGGCCCGGAGCGGGTCGAGGTCCGGGCCCGGATGCGCGTGGTCACGAACGTCTTCATCGGCCTGGGCACGGTGGCCGCTGCGGCGGCGCTCCTGATCGGCACCGCGTCGGCGTACCGTGTGGCGGTGGTCGTCGCCGGCATCTTGCTGCTGGCGGCCACCGTGCCGCTGGCCGGGCTCGGGCGCCAGGTGCCGGAGCTCGCCGCCAGGATGACCGCCGTCAGGGAGCGCACCGCGTCCGCCGGGCCTTCGCCGCTCAGGGACCGTACGTACATCGCGAGCGTGGCGTGCAACGCCGTGGTGGCCACGCAGTTCGGCCTGCTGACCGTCGGCATGCCGCTCTGGGTGGCCACCACCGACGCGCCCACCGCCATCGTCTCCGCGCTACTCGTCCTCAACACCGTGGTCGTGGCCGCACTCCAGGTGCGCGCCTCGCGCGGCACCGACGACGTGCGCAAGGCCGGGCGCACGGTCAGGCGTGCGTCGTGGCTGCTCGCGATGGCATGCGGTCTGTACGCTCTGGCCGGCTACGGAAACATGATCGTCGCCTGCGTCCTGTTCGTCCTGGCCGCGTTCGCCCACACCATGGGTGAGATCCTGGGCGAGGCGGGTGGCTGGGGCATGGCCTTCGAACTGGCCGACCAGCGCAGCGCCGGCGCCTACCAAGGCCTCAGCCAGACCGGCTACGCGATCGCCGCCATGTTCTCCCCGATCCTCGCCACCACCGCCGTCGAACACGGCACCGCGGGCTGGGCCGGCCTGGCCGCCCTCTTCGTCCTGGCCGGCACGGGCGCCGCCGCGGTGGCCCGGCACGCAGCCGCCAGGGATCGAGCGGGACGTGAGGGCTCTTCGATGGTCGGCGCAAGCGCGTCGGGTAGTGGCGCATCGGGTGCGTAGACGCTGATTCTCGGGATTACGGAAGCTGCAGGCGTCTCGGAGGGTGGTCTTGATGACGCGGTGGGTGCCTTCCGAGCCGGCGTTGGTGATGCCGGTCGTGAAGGAAGGTCAGGATCTTGGGCAACCGGGTCTCAATGGCGGTGGCCAGGCGTTCGAGTTCGGGCAGGCCGGAGACGGCGCAGCGGTCGTAGAAGCGAAACGGCCGCTCAGCGATGACGGTGCGGTCAGGGTTGGTGCGGGTTATTGAGCGCGGACGAGGGCGAGCATGTCTTCCACCGAGCCGGCCGGGTCGCTGATCGGAAACTGCACCGCACGGATGATCGCATTGGGGTCGACCAGCAAGGTGAGGCGCTTGAAGCGATCGACGCCGGCCGCCCGGAAGGTCGGCAGCAGCAGCCCGGCCGCGAGCTTGCTGTCCTGGTCGGACAGAAGCGGGTAGGGCAACCTCGCGTGCGCGACGAAGGCGGACAGCTGGTCGGGTCGCTGGGTGCTGACGCCTCGGATCACGGCACCCGCCGCCTCGAAGTCGGCATGCCGTGACGCGTAGGTGAGGGACTCCAGAGTGCAACCCTGAGCACCCGGGATGTCGGCCCAACCAGGCGGGTGGCCCTGGGCGCCGGGCGCGAAGGCGCCGGGGAAGAAGTAGAGCACCGTCCAGACACCGGGTGCGTTGGGCGCGGCCCGTTCGCCGTCGTGTCGTTCCAGAACGACATCTGGCATTTTCCGATCGACCAGCTCATGCACCCGGCGGGTCTCGGCGGACCCGTCCTCGCTGGTCGCGGTCAGCGCGCCATCGCCCATCACATGTCTGGTACCCCAATCCTGTAGCGCGATGAGCGCCGGCAGCAGGCCCTCGCCCTTCGCGGTCAGCAGGTAGTCGTAACGCGGCGGGCGATCGGAGTAGGGCCGCTTCTCCAGCACCCCGTGTTCGACGAGCCCAGCCAGGCGCTCGGCCAGAGCTCGGCGGCTGACACCGAGCTCACGCTGAAGGCCGTCGAAGCGGGTGGTGCCGCCGGCGATGTCCCGCACCACCAGGAACGTCCACCAGTCACCGATCACTCCAAGCGCCTGCGCGATGCCGCAGTCGGCGTCGGGTAGATCAGCACGCTTCACATGCCCCAGTATATAGTGCATTCCATTCTGGAACTTACCTGGGAGATGTCGAGATGGCAGTCGACAGTGCGCGCGGCGCGAGCGTCTTCTGGCGGTGGTGGACAGCCGGCACGACCAGCGCGGTCGGTTCGGCGATGGGCGCAGTGGCGTTGCCACTGACGGCGTTGACGGTGCTCGACGCCTCCGCGTTACAGATGGGCCTGATCGCCGCTGCCGGTTACGTCGCCTGGATCGTGATCGGCCTACCCGCCGGGGTGATGGTGCAGCGACTACCCATGCGAAGGGTTCAGGTCGGCGCTGACCTGGCACGCGCGGCGGCGGTCATCTCCATTCCTCTGGCGTGGTGGCTGGACTGTCTGACGGTCGCCCAGTTGGTGATCGTGGCGCTCGTGATCAGCTTCGCGGACGTCATCTTCGACGTCGCCAACTCGACCTTCCTGCCGTCGATCGTGAGCAAGGAGCAGTTGCAGTCCCGTAACAGCCTGACCTCCGGCACCCAGGCCACAACTCAGCTCGGCGGACCATCCGTTGGCGGTCTCATCGTCCAGGTGCTCGGGGCTGTGCCTACCCTCCTCGTCGACGCGGCCAGCTACCTTGTCTCAGCCCTGCTGCTGCGGACCCTGCCCGAACGCCGCTCAGAGACCCCCGAGCGGTGGCCACCGGTACGCGCGATGATCCGGGAAGGCTGGCGTTTCGTCGTGCACCACCCGGTGATGGGGCCGTGTATGTGGGCCGCCACCGCGGCGAACACAGTCTGCGGGGCACAGCACGCGCTCTACGCGTTGTACCTCGTGCGCGAGTTGCACGCCGAGCCCGGCCTCGTCGGCCTGCTGCTGGCGGCCGACGGCGTCGGCACGCTGATCGGCGCGGCTTTGACGAACCACATCACAGCCAGGCTCGGGACCGCCCGCGCCCTGATCGTCGCCGGATTCGTCTCGCTCGCCGGGGCGCTTGTCGTGCCCCTCGGCACCGGCTGGCAGGCCTTCGTCGCCTTCGCCGTCGGCAATGTGGTCTTCTCCGCCGGCGTGGTGGTGTTCAGCGTGGTCACCCGCACCTACCGGCAGATCGCCAGCCCGCCCGACCTGCTGTCCCGGGTGATGGCGACGGTCCGCTTCGTCTCCTGGGGTGCGATCCCCATCGGCGGGTTGATCGCCGGAGCCGTTGCCGGGGTCCTCAGCGGCCGCGTCACCTTGATGATTTTCGTTGTCGCGGCCGCCTGCATGCCGTTGGTCCTGCTGGCGTCACCGATCCGGCACCTGCGCAATCTCACCGACTATCAGCAGCGCGACGACTCAACCGGCCCGCCAGCCGCATCGTCGGAGCTCGCCGCCGACACCGAACCGGCCTAGCCTCCGGAGCTGATGACCCGTCGCCGGCAGCACGTAGGGGATCGAGGGTGGAAGTCTCACCGTAGGAGCCCGCCACGTCCGCAGCTACGCCGAGCTCCTCACTCCAGCCGAAGGCAACGACACCAAGCTCACCACCTGGATCACAACGAGCCGAGCCGCTGACCTGCCCCACCTGCGCGGATTCACCAACGGCCTGATCATTTGAGCCCTGGGCACCGGCAGGCGGGGTTTTGAGCAGGTCAGAGGTCACTTGGCAAGGTGGCGGCTGATGACCAGGCGCTGGATCTGCATGTTCTCCGATGCGCGAGCCGGTCACCGGCGAAACGCTTGCGGGCGTCTCACGTCGCTTCTCCCTGGTTCCGATGCTCCCACGGAACAGCGACGGAACAAGAGCGGAGCTTGGAGGCGGCTGTGGCGATACCGAAGAAGGGCTCGCCGCTCATCACCGTCGACGGCACCGTCTTCCGCCGGCGCGTCCGCCACAAGCCGACCTACGGACGCCGCGAGCCTGGAGCAGCACATGCCCAGCGAGGGCGTGGGCCGGCTGCTGACCGGTATTTCAAGGAGACCGCGGCCGGGCGCAAGGAGAAGCGCCCGCCGCAGTTTCCGCGACTGACGGCGTACGAGGACCTGGCGGCCCGCCCGTGCATCGGCGATGCTGTGACGCGTGGAGTACGTGTCCAGAGTTCCGCGACCGCCGCTGGACGGGCTACTCGACGACCTCTACTACCTGGAGGGCGCGCCGCCGTACCCCCGGCTGACGCTGCCGCCGATGCCGTCGGCGGTGCTCATCCTCAACCTCGGGGCGCCGTTCCACATCCGCGCCGGCACCGACATCAAGACGGCCGAGTACGCCGACGGCTGCGTGGTCACCATGCCCACCCGCGCCTTCGAGTTCGGCTACCCACCGGGGACCCGGTCAGTCGGCGTGCACTTCAAGCCGTGGGGGCTGGCGCCATTCCTGCCGATGCCTGCGGCCGAACTGTGCGACCGGCCGGTGACGGTGGAGCAGATCTGGGGCCGTCCCGCCATTGCTGAGCTGCGAGACCGGCTGGCCACGGCGGCCGGGCCGCACGAGATGCTGACGCTGCTCGAGGACGAGCTCATGCGACGGCTCAGCGAGACCGCCGGCCTGCGGCTGGTCCGCCACGCGAGCAGCGTCATCGCGGCGGCCACGGGAGCGGTGGCGATCGGCGACCTGAGCGTGGCGGCCGGCGTCAGCAGCACCCATCTGGCACAGCGGTTCAAGGAGCTCATCGGCGTCACGCCGAAGCGGCTCGCCCGCACCTACCGCTTCGCCGCCACCGTGCTCGCGATCGACCCCGCCGGACCGGTCAACTGGGTCGACCTCGCCGGTCGTGCCGGCTATTTCGACCAGGCCCACTTCGGGCACGAGTTCCGGGCGTTCACGGGGCTTACGCCGACCCGGTACGTAGAAGTCCGGCGGCGGTTCCTGCGCGAACATCCCGGCCATGCGCTCGACGTCGGGCCGCTGCCGGCCGTTTGATTTCTTACAAGAGCCGGCAACTCCCGATACGCCAGTATGGGCACTTCCCGAGCGGAGGAGAGAGCCCTATGGGCAAGGTGGTCATGTACGGCACGGTGTCGGTGGACGGCTTCATCGCGGACGAGAACGACCAGGTCGGACCGCTGTTCGACTGGATGTCCAGCGGTGACGTCCCCTTGGGCGAGACCGGGGAGGCGAAGGTGTCGCAGGCGTCCTACGACTACACCCGGCCGTACTGGGACCAGATCGGAGTGACGATCGTCGGCCGCCACGTCTTCGACCTGACGGACGGCTGGGGCGGCAAGCCTCCGGGCGGGATCGACCACGTGGTCGTCGTGTCCCACCGGCCGATGCCCAAGGGCTGGAACCCCGAGGCGCCGTTCCACTTCGTCGACGGTGTCAAGGCCGCCATGGCCAAGGCACAGGAACTTGCGGGCGCCCGCACGGTCGAGGTCGCCGCCGGCGACGTCGGCGGCCAGGTGCTGGCCGCAGGGCTCGTCGACGAGGTCGCCATGGACGTCGCGCCCGTGGTGTTCGGATCTGGCAAGCGCTACTTCGGGTCAGTCGACGCACAGCACCTGCTGGAGGATCCTGACGTGGTGATCCAGGGCAACCGGGTGCTCCACCTCCGCTATCGGGTGCGCCGATGACCGATCTGAGCGGGTCCGAGCTGGACCAGCACCGCGCCGGGCAACTCGGTGACGCAAAGAAACTCGCACCGCCGGCGGGCTGGCCAGCGCGACCGAACCTCCGATCCCAGCGCCGATAGCGGTCCCGATCACGCCGATGTGAAGGGTCACGAACGACGCCGAGAGTGCCACCCTGTAGCACCAGATAGCACGCTGAGACAGAGTTGACGAGTGAGCACTCCTGAGCCCGACCACTCCCATCAGATCTCCCAACGCGACCTGCGAAACCGGTCAGCGGAGATCATGGACGGCCTGGAACGCGGCGAGCGGTACGCCGTCACACGCAACGGTCATCACATCGGCGACCTGGTCCCCATCCGCCGTCGGCGCCGGGCCGTCTCGCGCGCCGAGTTCGCCGCCGTGTCCCGCGGCATGCCGCGACTGGACGACCAGAAATACCTCGAGGACATGAACCGCCACGTCGACGACGACCTCTACGACCCTTACGATCGCGCCTACGGCAGAGGCGAGTTCGCCGAGGACGGGGAATGACTCTCACTCAAGGGCTCCTCGACACCAACATCCTCATTGCGTGCCGGAATCGACCCTGACGAACTGCCCGACGAGATGATGATCAGCGCCATCACCACTGCCGAGCTGTCAGTCGGCGTACTGGTGGCTACTGGGGCACAGGAACTCGCGCAGCGAATGAAGATCCTTCAAACCGCCGAGGCCGAGTTCGACCCCCTTCCCTTCGACGACACCGCCGCCCGCGAGTACGGCCAGTTGTGGACCGCCGTCATCGCCTCAGGACGCAAACTCCGCCCCCGAACAGCAGACCTGATGATCGCCTGCGTGGCTATCGCGAACCGCCTCCCCCTTTACACCTGCAATCCCAAGGATTTCAAAGGCCTGGACCACCTGCTCGCCGTGGTCCCGGTCACACGGCCACGGTGGGTCAGTGCATGAAGGAGGCTGACCCTGCGGCCTGGATGAAGAAGCTTCACTGAACCAGCCTTGATTGAGCGCGACGCACACTTCGCCGACCGGGTCCTCCCGTCGGCCGGCCCGCTCGGCTTGTCCCGGGAAGGAAGAGGGCGGTGTTCGTCCTTCACGGTCCGGCCTCGTACTGGCCGTGTCTCTTGCTCTGCGACTGGTGTGCGCCCGTGCCGCTGACCGATGCTGAGATCGCCGCCCAGCTCGCGACCGGCTGGGGCTGCTCGACACGAGGATGGCCGATTCGACTCTCGTCTGGACGAGATTCCCGATATCGACGACCCGGACATGCCCGTCAAGGTCAACGCGAGTTGGTTCCCTCGGAACCCGGGTTCGAAGACGCCCACTACGATCAGGCCATGGGTATCCAGCGCACGCAGTTTCGTTTATATCGGTACACGTGCGCCGAAGAATGTCAGCACAAATTGCTGGTCCGGGTGAATCGACCAAGCTACCCGAACTACGATCAGTCGGCCGAAGACGCGGCTGAGGCTTTCGCGGATTCCGCAGCCGATCACCTTCGGACCTGGTGGCAGCGCTGGCTGCTGCCCCGTAACTGCCGCCGTGAACACGAGTCCCGGCTGACGAACGTCTTTCACGAGGCCATTTCTGAAGAACTCGACGGCCCGGGCCTGAGAGAAATGTTGGTGTGGGAGATGGTGACCGATGATGATCCGATCATCGGCGCAGCCTCTACGGAAGAAGAGTTCTGGCGCCGGCTGAACGACTACTACGGGCCGGACGACCTACCCACGTCCGCGCGGCAGGTTGTCTCCCACTCCGTCTATTTCCTGACCGAGCAGGACGGAGCAGGCGATCTCCGCGACGCCTGACTCCCGAGCGGGATCACGCGGTCGACCAAGGAGCGTCCGCCACCGGTTCTACCCCGCCACCGCCACACTGCGGCACACGGGGAGCAGCCAAGACATCCAACCGCGCCACTCCTCATCAGCCAGATCAGACAGCTCGGCCCCTCACCCACTCGACGTGCCGACACTGACAACAAGATCTAAGCGACAGCCCTTGATGCCCGCTCATGGCGCAGCGCTCAGGCGGCTGTTCTCTCGCGCGACGCGCACACCCGGCGTACACCTTCGCCCGCTGCCAATGCCCCGGCCGAACACTCCTCGTGACCTATGGTCGGCCCTTGTAGGCGTGACATGCACTCATCAGCGTGATCGGTCAAACGGCCGAGCCACACGGGGGATGCGCTGTGGATCGTGATGAGTTGGCCTATCTCAGTGACGGCCGCCGCAGGGTCGCTCTGGCGACCCTGCTGCTGGAGGGGCGGATGCGGTTGTCCCACGCGGGCAGGCTCTATCCGGTCGCGGGCGCCGATGCGGGCGATCCCGTGCTGGAGGCGGCGCTGGCGCAGCGGGCCACCCTGAAGGAGTCGCTCGCCGCGCTGGCCGAGCACGAGAGCGTGCGCGCGGTGGAGGAGGACCTGTTGCGCCGCGGGCTCGTCACGCGCGGATTGCTGGGCCGGTTCCGGCGTCCCACGCCGGAGGGCATGCGAATGGTCGAGGAGGCCAGAACGGTCAAGGGGAGAGGACAGGCGATCGCAGTCGCGCTCAACGGCCTGGCCGGGGTCTCCGACGACTCGATCAAACGGCAGTTCGGCGCGGCCAAGGCGGGCCCGCTCCGAGGGCAGGGGCAAGGCGGCTGGGACGCCCGGGATTACGACATCGGGTCTCCCGGGGATCCATGTGACACCCGTCTCGCAGCCGGGCGGTGCCGACGTGAATCCCTGGACCTACGGGTGCGACTCCGATGCACTTCGTTGCGGCGCCGCGCGGGTCAAGGTCTACGAGCAAGACCTTTCTGCCTCATCCGGCCGCGGCCACCGAGATGAACATCGCAGTGGCAGTCCCGATCATGGCTTCGCGCCCGCCAAGGCCATCGATGACCGTCTGGAGCTCACTTGGCAAGGTGGCGGCTGATCACCAGGCGCTGGATCTGGTTGGTGCCCTCGAAGATCTGCATGATCTCCGATGCTCTCCGCGGCCACCTGCGAAAACCTGTCGACCAGGAGAGCCTGACCAGGCGTTACTGTTGCGGCTGGCTCTCATCGTTTCGCGCTGTTCTCGGCCATCCCACGGAACAGTGACGGAACAGGGCAGGAGGTTGCTCATGGCGATCCCAAAGAAGGGTTGTCAATCTCGCTAACCTACGGTCTGAAAAAAGCGGGTGACAGTTTCCCGTCAGAGCGTTGGCAGCGAACGCCGATTTAGGCCTTGGGCTGATCAAGACTGCCTTCTGTGATCGCCTTAACGGCCGCGCTGCGGACATCTTCGTGTCTGTCCTCGGTGCTGCGCTCGCGAAGCCAGGCAAGAGTCTCCGGGTCATCAGGCCAGCCCGAGGCAATCACCTCAACGGCCGCGCGACGGACACCCTCGTGCCCGTCCTCGACGCCGCGCTCGCGAAGCCAGGCAAAAGTCTCCGGGTCATCACGCCAACCCTCAGCGATCACCTCAACGGCCGCGCTGCGAACATCCTCGTCTGTGTCCTCGGTAGCGCGCTCGCGAAGCCAGGCAAGAGTCTCCGGGTCATCACGCCAACCCTGGTCGACGGCCCTAACAGCTGCACGACGGATGATCCAGTGTTCGTCCCGGACGGCGCGGTCGCGCAGCCAGGCAAGAGTCTCCGGGTTGTCAGGCCAGCCCGAGGCGATCACCTCAACGGCCGCGCTGCGGACACCCTCGTGCCCGTCCTCGACGCCGCGCTCGCGAAGCCAGGCAAGAGTCTCCGGGTCATCAGGCCAGCCCGAGGCGATCACCTCAACGGCCGCGCTGCGGACACCCTCGTGCCCGTCCT
>NZ_JBEXMW010000060.1:14832-26164 GCF_040610775.1 Nonomuraea sp. NPDC003709
GGCCCTAACGACCGTGCTGCGGACATCCTCGTCTGTGTCCTCGGTAGCGCGCTCGCGAAGCCAGGCAAGAGTCTCCGGGTCATCAGGCCAGCCCGAGGCGATCACCTCAACGGCCGCGCTGCGGACACCCTCGTGCCCGTCCTCGACGCCGCGCTCGCGAAGCCAGGCAAAAGTCTCCGGGTCATCACGCCCGCCCCGGTCGACGGCCCTAACAGCTGCACGACGGATGATCCAGTGTTCGTCCCGGACGGCGCGGTCGCGCAGCCAGGCAAGAGTCTCCGGGTTGTCACGCCAACCCTGGCCGATGGCCCTAACGGCCGTGCTGCGGACATCCTCGTGTCTGTCCTCGACGCCGCGCTCGCGAAGCCAGGTAAGAGTCTCCGGGTTGTCAGGCCAACTCTCAGCGATCGCCTCCACGGCCGCGCGCCGGACACCCTCGTGCCCGTCCTCGACGCCGCGCTCGCGAAGCCAGGCAAAAGTCTCCGGGTCATCACGCCAACCCTCAGCGATCACCTCCACGGCCGCGCGCCGGACATCTTCGTGTCTGTCCTCGATGCCGCGCTCGCGAAGCCAGGGCAGTATCTCCGGGTCATCACGCCAACCCTGGCCGATGGCCCTAACGGCCGTGCTACGGACATCTTCGTGTCTGTCCTCGGTAGCGCGCTCGCGAAGCCAGGTAAGAGTCTCCGGGTTGTCAGGCCAACTCTCAGCGATCACCTCCACGGCCGCGCGCCGGGCCTCTTCGTGTCTGTCCTCGACGCCGCGCTCGCGAAGCCAGGGCAGCACCTCCGGGTCATCACGCCAACTCTCAGCGACCGCCCTAAGGGCCGCGCGCCGGACACCCTCGTGTCTGTCCTCGACGCCGCGCTCGCGAAGCCAGGCAAAAGTCTCCGGGTCATCACGCCAACCCTCAGCGATCGCCTCCACGGCCGCGCGCCGGACATCTTCGTGTCTGTCCTCGACGCCGCGCTCGCGAAGCCAGGGCAGCACCTCCGGGTCATCACGCCAACCCTGGCCAATGGCCCTAACGGCCGTGCTACGGACATCCTCGTCTGTGTCCTCGGTAGCACGCTCGCGAAGCCAGGCAAAAGTCTCCGGGTCATCACGCCCGCCGCGGTCGACAGCCCTAACTGCCGCGCGACGGACGATCCAGTGTTCGTCCCGGACAGCGCAGTCGCGAAGCCAGGCAAGAGTCTCAGGGTGATGGGGTCCGCCTGCGGCGATAGTGTCAACGACCATGCTGCGGACGATCCAGCGTTTCTCCCGGACGACGCGGTCGCGCAGCCAGGCTGAAGTCTCCAGGTCATCACGCCAACCCTCAGCGATGACATCAAAGGCTGCGATGCGGACATCTTCGTGTCTGTCCCCAGTGGCGCGCTCGCGAAGCCAGGGCAGTATCTCCGGGTCATCACGCCAACTCTCAGCGACCGCCCTAAGGGCCGCGCGCCGGACACCCTCGTGTCTGTCCTCGACGCCGCGCTCGCGAAGCCAGGCAAAAGTCTCCGGGTCATCACGCCAACCCTCAGCGATCGCCTCCACGGCCGCGCGCCGGACATCTTCGTGTCTGTCCTCGACGCCGCGCTCGCGAAGCCAGGCAAAAGTCTCCGGGTCATCACGCCAACCCTCAGCGATCGCCTCCACGGCCCCGCGCCGGACACCCTCGTGCCCGTCCTCGACGCCGCGCTCGCGAAGCCAGGCAAAAGTCTCCGGGTCATCACGCCAACCCTCAGCGATCGCCTCCACGGCGGCGAATCGTATGACCGCTTCGGCACTTGTGGTTGCGTGTCCTTTGAGGGTGTCCAAGGTCTGCGCTTCGACGGCTAAACGGAGGCGAGCTGCAATATACCTGGCGGAGTGGAGCATCCCGATGCGGTTCCCCGTTGCCAAGCGCCATCGTTCACGCTGGGAGTGATCGAGCCACGCAGTCTCGTGGCCGAAGGGCGGCAAGGACTTCTCAATTGCTGCAGTAAGAGTTAAATCGTACTCATCTTCTTTGACAGCGGCAGTTCTGATTAGTTCGACGAGGAGTTGGGTAATGGTAGGCGCGAGGGATCTAAGGGTCTGTCGCCTGCGAATCTCGCTGATGGCACTGAGGGCGAGCAGTTGAGATGTGGGAAGTTGTTCATCGAACCTCCCATAAGAGCCTGTGACGGCAAGGCGGGAGATAACCTCACCTGCGAGCAGTTCAGGAATCATTCCAGTGAGAAGGAGGAGAACTTCTCGCCAAGCGGGGTCGGTGGCATGGACGTCGTAGAGGTCAAACAGTTCGTGATCGGTAAGTTTTCTGTCGGTGAGCTGCTGGTTGATGTCGTCGGCTGCGAGATACTCCAAGAAAGCGCGATGGACAAATCCGTAGAGCCCGGCGCCGAAACTGGAGAGAATGAAGTTGCGGTGCTGGAACTGCCGGAGCATCGCGCGCGCGGCGTGGACGGCGCGATCTTTGGGGAGCCCAAATTCTTCGGTGAAATAGGTCTCGAAAGCCTCAATGAGGTCTCGCGCAGGTATGTGGTTACCTGCGAGCCCGGCAGGTCCGTCTTGCATACGCCGGGCGACGCTGTGAAGCATGCGGAGCTTGTCGTCGGCGATGAGTTGGGGTAGATCGGTGTCGTGGGCACGCAGGTGCTTGTTGACATCCCAGTGCTCGATCAGAACGGTGACTGCGTGCTGATAGACCGTGCGGCGGTCGTGGGGAAGTTCTCGGCGGCGGCCGATGATGGCCAGGATGGTGAGGAGCATGGGATTGCCGGCGATTTCACCAACGGCCATGGAAGCGTTGATCGCTGCCAGCAACCGGTGACGCATCTGTGTCGCGGTCGCGGGATCGCCAGGACAGCTGCGCTTATACCAGGTGGTGATGAACGCTTCGATCTCAAGCGTGTCGAGGTCTTGGAGCATGAAGGTGGTAAAGCCGGCCGCGTCGAGTGTCGAGCGGTTATATCCGACGACGCGTGAGGTGACGATAGTCCGCACATTCGGGTAGCGGGCCACGAATCCCTCTATCTGCCCGACCACATCGGCTCTGACTTGAGGATCGAAGATCTCGTCCAAGCCGTCGAAGACCACCAAGGCGCGTCCACCGTCGGATAGGTACCGCTCCAGGCGAACCTTAGAGAGGCCGAGGTGGTGGCTGGACCGCATCTCGTCGATCAGGTCCAGGAACGTCTTGCCCCGCCAGGCCGGGTCTGCGTACGTACGCAGTTCCACCAGCAGCGGGAGCCGTCCCACCCATTCCGCCGGCAACTCGACGGCAAGCTCCCCAGAGCTATCCTGCTGAAGTTCGGTGATCGCCAGAGCCATCATCATGAAACGGGCTAGAGTCGATTTCCCCGCGCCAGGGTCACCGAGCACGACAGCACGGCTCGTCCGGCCCAATGCCTCTAGCACCGGACGCGCCGGACGCTCCTGATATGCGCGGCGGGCCTCCTCCAATCGAGTGAGGTCGATGTTGTCTGGCAGTCCCGACAACTGTTCGTCCGCCACCAGCCGATGTAGCACCTCACGCGGCAGGTTTAGCAACTCTACCGGCGGCGGATTCTCTCGCACAGACTGCTGAAAAAATACCTCACTCAGCAGCATCACTGGATGCTCGCCCTGCTCGGTCAACGGAGTAAGGATTTCGAGATCGACCCGCCGGTACCGGGCACGAATCCGCTGAAGATACTCCTGGCGCTCCTGTCCCAGCCCTTCTACGTCCGTCTTATCGGCGGCAATCCCCTCTGTGCCCCCGTAGACCGTAATCTGCGTGAGCTTGAGATCTCCGCCGACGGTGCTCCCCATCACCTGCTGGTCAATGTTCGGCTGCTGACTCGCCCGCTTACGGGGCGACCACCACCGACGCTTTTCCCGTGGCTCATCCATACTGATCCTGATTTAGGTCACCAACGACCTGGTTGTCGGACGCCTCCTGAGTCGAGCGCCCCTTTGCCTTCTGACTGAGCGATCCACCGACCGTGTTACCGGTGGCCCTCTGTCGTGCACCTTCCGGTTCCTTTCCCGCTATAGGGAGGAACCACTGCACAGCAGCACCGACGGCCAGGAGCACACCACCGGAGACCCACCAGGCAACAGCATCATGATCAGTGAAGAATCCCGTTGCTACATTCACTAATGCGGCAACCAGTACGGAACCGATGGCACCTGCCACCCGCTGTAGGGTGTGACTCACCGCTGCTCCCTGCCAAACAGAACGGATGACCGCGACAGGCCACTCGAAGCTACCTTGCTCGACGATAACGGCGCAGGGGCACAGTTTGCGAGATTCGTTACAGACCTAGCTAGCATCGAAGTGGCTAAGGTTCATACGCCTGCGGATCTTGCCGGCGGCTGGCGGCGCCGGCTGAGACCGGCCGGAGAGTCGCAGCGCGGCCAACGACCACCCGACGCGTGGCAGCCTGCCAGAGGCGGGCTGCCCTTGACGTCCACCCACGAACCGCGATGCGCATCCTCCGCCACTCGCAGATCTCCGTGACCATGAACGTCTACACCCAGATCCCATCGCCGGAAATGCGCAGAGCGCTCGATCTTCTGAACGCCAGCCTCGACTCTCGAAAAGATCATTGCTGACGAGAGCTGCTTAGAAGGCACTCCATGGCTCCGCCTGGGGTGCCGTCACCATTTCTCGAGTCCAACCGCATCCGCGTATAGCTCACGGATCCTCCCCGCAACGTCCGGCCTCGCCGTCTGGACATCCCACGAAGTGCTGTCGAAGGCTCGAAGGCGAACATCAGGTGCCGACGAACCGACCCTGCGCCCCTCCGCCTCTCCATCCACAAGCTGCGGGTGAGACTCGAACAACTGGAGAACCTGGTACGTCGACAGCCACACATCCCCGTGTATCTCGATCTCGGGAATCAGCCAGTCGATCGTCAATCGCCACTCGTAGCTGTCGATCAGGGTCCCGAGAGACCTGAGCAACTCTTCGAGACCCAAGTAACGGCCGTCACGCCACGCGGCGAACGTGAGCATCCGAGTCGCTGCCACCGGGACTCCTGCCGTCGAAAGACCACGTTGCTGTTGTACGGAGATCAGAAAGGCCCTCCGGGATCCTCCCGAAGGGCCTCTGAACTGCGAGCCGACGAGGGGAATCGAACCCCTGACCTTCTGTTTACAAGCGGGAAGATGCTTGTCCGAGCCCGTCCACCGATGCCGTCTAAGCCTGCTCAGGGCCTCTACTGGAACGTTCCCATTCCAGAAGCATCCAGGGTTGTCCAGACCCGTTGTTAGCATCCACGTTAGCAAGATCGCTAACCTCGGCGCTGCACTGCCAGAGTACGCCTCAAAGCAAGGTCTCTGGCCGAAGTACCTCGCTGCGCAAGATGCGATGGATCTCGCCGACTTCGGCATTATGGTTCGTCTGACGTCGCAGTTCTTTGCGTACGGCGTCGGTCACCACATCGGACAGAAGCACCTGGGCCAGAGACTTCGGCGACGTTGCGGCGCGAGCTCTCCACAGGTCATCGATCAGGCGACGCTTGAACGCCTCCTTGGTCAAGTAGAAGAGCGCGTCCGTCTTGACACCCAGCCCGGTGTCACTGAGCAGGTCCACTTCAAGGGCCAGGTCGATGACAACGGGGAGGCCGGCGGTCATGTGATAGGCCTGCCACACTTGGCCGTTGGACAGGACCATCCACTCAACACCCTCGTTCACGGCGTACATCTGCACCTGCCGTAGGTGTTTGACGTTGAGCTTCTGACTGCAACGCTTCACCTCGATGAAGGCGATCAGCTGCTTGTCGATGCGGATGCCGTAGTCAGCGAACTCACCCTTGACCTGATACTCCGTAGTGAGGTCGTCATATTTGTCGTAGCCGAGTCCTGCGCATAGGAAGTCGGTGATGAGCAGGCGCGTGTCCCCTTCATTAGCATCACGCGCTATAAGATCAGTTAGCGGCTTGGAGTAGCGCCGTATCGCTGCTCGAACGCGCTCCCGCGCATCAGCCTCCCACTTCGGAACTGCCCGCGCCCCCGCCGGCTTCTTCGTTGGGGAGCTTACGACTTCCCTGGAGACCTCAGCCTGCTCGTTACCGACGATCGCCTGTGCGGCCTGCTCGCTCATGGCATCCACCTGCACATCTAGTAGGGACAAGGCAGGCTAAGCCATTTGGAAGATCAACACATTATGTTACTGGGATCGATACGAAAACGACTCCCATAGCGCCACTCTGGATACCCAGGTCAAACCGCACATATGGCATAAATTCCTCGACGACCGCTCCGCCAACCGATAGGACACGGATTCCAATCGATCAGGCGTCGAACCCAAATAGGGGAATGTGACTGTCCGCTTTCAGGCAGAGCAATCTCCCTGCTCGGTTGAGCGAGACCATGGTCAGGAACATGTGGATGGCAGCCGAGGTGTGTCCGTGCTGACGTTCCATGAGCCACGCATGACGCTAAACACCTTCCTGAGCTGATTAGTCCGGATCGATGACCCATACATCGATTGTTGCCCCTGGGACCTCGCCCGCCCCTGGAAGGCGCTTGACAGCCTCGATGCGATCGACTCTGTCATCAGCGGGCTGAGGTGTCCCCCGCCATGCCCGTGTGCCGAAGATGCCCTCCATTGCATCGAGCGTGGGCTTGATGAGATTATCCAGATCCCAGACCTCGTTCGCATTGCGGGCCGTGGCAAGCCGGAACTCCAGACGAACGGCGAAACGCGCGGCCTGAGGCTCCACTCCGCTCGCATCGACGGCCGATCGAACAGTATCTTTCCAAGGTTTTTCGTGGGCTGTGGCGAAGGTAGCAGGCCGACCGGTCACCTGAATAGTCACAACATGGCGACCCGTCATGCGCTCCAGGATCGCACGCCACCTGCGCGGCCGAGAAACTCGAACCGCCTTCTTATCCGTAGGGCAGGGCAGCCTCCTGATCGAGGCGCCTTTGCCTTGGTATGGCGGTTAAGAGTGGCTGGAGTCGGACGGCGTAGTATGGCTGCATTGCTGTACTTCTGTGCTGTACAGCGGCGGCGAGAACCCGCATGCCCAGTGGCGAGGCAGCTACCAATCGCATCAACACTGCCGCGCTGGACCGGTCCAGAGTGTATGCATGACCTCATGATCTGGTTAAGACGACATCTCCACGCCGCCGCCGCCCTTGCACTGGTCGGCCTCCTCACCGCATGCGGCGGGGCCACGACTAATAAGGACGCCGCCGCCATCATCGGCGACCTCGGCGCCAACGGCGTGCCCGCCAAGCTCGGTACCGTCTACGACGAGAACACCGACCCGAACAAGCTGCTTGGCCGCCCCAACGGCTACCTCAGCAAGGCTGAGTTCACCGATAACAGGGTCAAGGCCGATAAGGCCGGCAGTGTCGAGGTGTTCGAGGACGCCAGCAGCGCCGAGGCTCGCGCCAAGTACATACAGGCGCTCGGGAAGACTCCGATGCTGGCTGAGTACACGTACGTCAAGGAGAACGTCGTGGTGCGTGTGGATAAGGACATGGCCCCCTCCGACGCCAAAGCGTACGAGGACGTGCTCAACGAGATCGTCGAATAGCTCCGGAAATGCCGAAAACGGCGCCGCCTCCGGAAAGGACGGAGCCGTAGCCGCTATGCCGAGCGAAGCTCTACAGGCCGCGGGAGTTCCGAGTGGTCAAGCTCTCTGCGTAGGGAGGTGTTCCCGCTGGTGGGGCCTAGGAGATTCAAGCTTCTGACTTCCTGCTTGCAAACGGGAGCCGGTCACGACGTAGAGCCTTCCGCTCCCTGCTCAAGCGGTAGTTGGAGACTGGTGGCATTTGACTGGGTGAGGCAGCGTTGCTGTATCCGACTGCTGTACGGCACCGCGCGCGAACGACAGCACCGTCTGACGATGCGCCAGCCGAAACCCACCGCCTCAACCGCACGGTTCGGTCTCTCGCCGCTTCGAGCTACCTCAAACCCGATGCCACCTCGATGTGCCGAACGACGAGCAGGAGATCCGCCGAGTGCAGACGTTGCTCAATCTCGCTTAATCGGACGCCGAGGAGGTCGCGCTGCGCTTCCGTGAAAACGGCGCCGAAGTCCAGGCACTCGCGGACGCATATGGTGATCTCCAGGAGAACGGGGTCCGAGGAGGGCAGCAGACGAGGGAAGCGTTGGCGGCGCCAAAACCGCAATGCGAGCAACGCGGCCTTCCGGGGGTTGCCGTACCAGTACCAGCGAACCTGAAGGTTGGGATTTGGTTCCTCTGCACGCGGAGATCGCCGGCCTTGCATTTTGGCTTCCCGACGCCTTGTCGCGTAGGCGTGGAGCTCGGCATGCCAGGCAGCGCGGCTGGCCTCGATAGCGTCCAGCGCCTGAAGCAGTGCCGCCTCATCGTGTTGAAACCTCCCTGCCTGGAACTCGAGGAAACTCAGCGTCGCCTCGAATCCGAGTGGCCGATACAACTGCACGCAGGACCGGAACGCTGACAGCCGCCATCGGTAGGGCAAGTCAGGGTCACGTACCCTACGGGCGAAGTTGGCGAAGCTCACCGGGGAAGGCTAGCCAATTGGACGCGGGGAGGCACCAACTCGGCAACGGCGCTGCGGGGTCATTACTAGTGGTCTGTCCCAACCACTCACTTCCAGACCTGACCGTCCGCTTTTCAGGCGGACCGATCATCCTGCTCGGCTGATCGCCACCCTGGCCAGACGCGTGTTGAAGTTGGCTGGGATGCGTCGGCGCGTGGGGACGTTGCTGTCAGCCCTGCTGTTACCTCAGCCAGAGATATCCGGTGGCAAGGCCCGACGTAGGAGGGCCGCGGCAGCCGATCGCCCCGACCAACTACGGAGAGCACCAGGTCAGCGATCGTCACGGCGTTAGGCGCGCCAACTTCCCCGATCGGCCTCCGGGGAGGATCGGACCGGATTTTGGCGCCAGAGAGTCGATCTTGACGACGATTCGGTGACGACGGCTGTTTGCCCTGGTTGAGCGCCCTAGCGTGCCTGCTCATGCCTGTGGATTTCCTCTCATTTCTGAGAACACGAACTGTCGCTGTCGTTACACAAAGCCACTTTGGGACTCATCGCACGAACCCGAGCGGGGGGCCCTTCGGCGAGCTTCGAGCGCATCCAAGATCAGGTCCAGGCCGTAGCTGAACTCGCTGGTGTAGTCGTAGCCCGGCCGCAGGGCGTGGTCGCGGATCATCTCGGTGAGGTACGGCAACTCCTCTGCCGGCAGATGCCGGAGGATGCCGCTGGCCACTTCCTCGACATCGTCCGGCGTCGTCATCGGTAGGTTCGCCTCCTGGAGGACGAACCCGCCGATGTAGCTGTCGATGAGCGAGACGGCGTGCGCGGCCATCGGCAGCGTGAACCCCGCCTCCCGGAGGACGCCCAGGACGGCGTCGTGGTGGCGCAGCGTCGCCGGTCCCGGATGGCGACGGGAGTCCATGAGGCCGAGAGCCCAGCTGTGCTGCGAGAGGATCACACGTGCGGAGGAGGCACGCGTACGGATCGCATCGCGCCAATCGTCGCATTCAACACCGGGTAGCTTGATCGCCGCGAACACCATGTCGACCACGCCGTCGAGGATCGCGTCTTTGTTCGGCACGTGGTGGTAGAGCGACATCGCCTCCACGCCCAGTTCCTGCGCCACCCGGCGCATCGTGATCGCCTCCACGCCGCCGCGATCCGCGACCCGGATCGCGGCTTCCAGCACGAGACCTCTGCTGAGCGGTTGTTGCGGTGGTGGCACGACGGCTCCGGGTGTGGGCGGGTTGACAGGCTTACGAGCGTAAGCCAACCTTACACCCGTAAGTAGCCTTACGGGTGTAAGGCTCTCCGGATTGGCGTCAGCCAGGGCTCAGCCAACACCTGACCTATGACGCGCCCCGCCGGGGCGAGAGAAGGGGATTTCGATGCCGATGCCAAGGTGGTGGGGGCACGTGAACAAGAGGGTGTTCAACCCCCGCGCGATAACCGGCGGGAGATGGCCGGTGCTGATTCACATCGGTCGCATTTCTGGCGCTACGTACCGCACGCCGCTCGATGCGCATCCCGTCGACAGCGGCTACCTGTTCGTTCTGGTGTATGGATCGCGCTCCGATTGGGTGCAGAACGTCCTGGCGGCCAGAGGTGCGCGGCTCCGGGTCGACGGGAGAGCGATGGAACTCACCGCCCCACGCCTTGTCGGGAAGGACGAGGCGTTCCAGGCCCTCCCCCATGAGGTGGCACGCCCACCGAAGCTGCTCCGCATCACCGAGTTCCTCCGCATGGACCTGCTCACAGGCTGACCCTGGCCGCCGCCCCGGCAGTCCCCGTCTTGCGCGTCGGGGAGCCTGAACCGGCTCGCCGATCCGGCGCCGGCACACTCCACCACCACGACAATTACAGGACAAGCATCGTGCATACAAACAGGCGGGCAATCGCAATTGCGGGCACACTGGTCATCGTAGGCATGATCGCCGGTGCGCTGAGCATCGTTCCCGCTCTCGAGGAGCCACGCTATCTCGCTCTCATTTCCGCACACGAGAGCCAGGTCATCGTCGGCGCAGTTGCTCAGTCCATCATGATCCCCGCCTATGTCGGGTTCGCGCTGTACCTTTATCCGACATTGAGGGCGGAGAACGAAGCGCTTAGTCAGGGTTTCCTTGGGTTCAGACTGATCGCAGCGACGTTCCACTTCATAGGCGTGATCATCCTGCCCTTGTTTCTTGTGCTGGGCGATGGATTCACCCAGGCCAGCGCTTCGGAAGCATCCCACCTCGAGGTCTTGGGCGAGCTGCTGCGGACGGCGCGCGACCTGGTCAATCACGTCGCATTGATCATCTCACTGAGCCTCGGAGATCTCCTGTTGTTCCGCATTCTGTGGCGGTCGAGATCTGTCCCTCGATGGCTATCCGGGTGGGGATTTCTGGGAATCGGAGCAGCTATATCGGCGAGCTTCTTGGTGCTACTTCGCCTAACTGACGTGGTCACGCCGCTCTACCTGGCCATGAATGCGCCACTGGGCCTGCAGAGCTTTGTCTTCGCCGTGTGGTTGATGACAAGAGGCTTCGCTACGAATACATCAACCACGGCCCACCAGCACGGCGTCCGGCGCGGCTGACGCGCAGGCCGTCCCACCTTGTTGCGACGCCTGCGGATTCCGCCACTCGTGAGACGTTGACCCAGGGAGCATCTCATGCCGTAGCACGTGAGGCACTCCGGGCTTGCCACCCACCAAGGCGCCGTCGTTCCGCCGCCCGCCCCGCCGACCCCCTCGGGCAGCAGCGACTCGAGTCGCTCCCACTCCGCATTGGTTAAGTCACCTCGACCCATACGCCAATCGTTAACCTGCGGCTTTCACGGCGAATTTGAGCCGACCTGATCATTCACATAAGAAAAGTGCCCTTGAGCTGGGAGGATCGGACTTGTCTAAGGCCCCGTC
>NZ_JBEXMW010000061.1:0-25362 GCF_040610775.1 Nonomuraea sp. NPDC003709
GTGAAGGTCTACGAGGCCATCGTCAAGGGCGAGAACATTCCCGAGCCGGGCATTCCGGAGTCCTTCAAGGTCCTCATCAAGGAAATGCAGTCGCTCTGCCTCAACGTCGAGGTGCTCTCCAGCGACGGCACATCCATCGAGATGCGCGACACGGACGAGGACGTCTTCCGCGCGGCGGAAGAGCTCGGCATCGACCTGTCCCGGCGTGAGCCGAGCAGCGTCGAGGAGATCTGAGCCCGCCCCCAGAGAGATCCGGCGCCTCCGGAGGGAGGCGCCGGACGGCTCAGGTCGCGTCCGGCGCTGGGAGCGCCTGCTCGGCCCAGATGCACTTGCCGTCGGCGGTGAAGCGGGTTCCCCAGCGTTGCGAGAGGGCCGCGACGAGCTGGAGGCCGCGCCCGCCCTCGTCGGTCTCGCTGGCGCGGCGGATCCTCGGGGTGGTCTGGCTGCCGTCGGCGACCTCGCACATGAGCGTACGGCTGCGCAGCAACCGCAGCCGGATCGGGCCCCTGGCGTGCCGGATGACGTTGCCGACCAGCTCGCTGGCCACGAGTTCGGTGGTCGCGACGAGGTCGTCCAGATGCCAGCGGGCGAGCTGGTCGCGTACGTGCTCGCGGGCCTCGCCGGCCGCGATCGGGTTGTCGGGAAGGGCCCAGGAGGCGACGTCCTCGGCCGGGAGCCGGTGGGTGCGGGCGATGAGCAGGGCGGCGTCGTCGGGGATCTGCTTGCGGGTCGGCAGCATGGCCTCGATGACGGACTCGCAGAGCCGGTCGAGGTCGCTGTCCGAGAGGCCGCCGCGCAGGCCGCTCAGGAGGCGGGTGAGCTCGGCCAGGCCGCTCTCGATGTCGCGGGTGGAGGACTCGATCAGCCCGTCGGTGTAGAACACGAGCAGGCTGTCCTCCGGCACGCGCAGCTCGTGCATGCTGAGGGGCGGCGCGGCTGCGCCGAGGGGCGGATCGGGCGTCACGTCGAGGACGCGGACCGTGCCGTCGGGGTGGACCAGGGCGGGCGGCGGATGACCGGCGCTGACCAGGGCGCACTCGCCGCTCGTCGGGTCGTACACCGCGTACAGGCAGGTGACGTAGAAGTCGTCGCCGAGGTCGCTGACGAGGTCGTTGAGGTGGGCGAGCAGCTCTCCCGGCGGCAGTTCGAGGTCCGCGAGCGTGCGTACGGCGGTGCGCAGGCGCCCCATGGTGACGGCCTCGGTCAGGCCGTGGCCCATGACGTCGCCGATGACGAGGGCGACCCGGTCCGCGGACAGCGGGATGATGTCGTACCAGTCGCCGCCGACCGCCACGGTGCCGCCGGGCAGATAGCGGGCAGCGGCGGTGAGGCCGGGCAGGGACGGCAGCGCGCGGGGGAGCAGGTGGCGCTGCAGCTCCTGGGCGCGGGTGTGCTCCAGGTCGTACATGCGGGCCCGGGCCAGGGCCTGGGCGATCAGCCCGCTGAGCGCGGTGAGCAGGGTGCGCTCCTCGCTGGTGAACTGGTGGGGCCGGTCGAAGGAGATCACGCAGTAGCCCATCGGCTGGTCGGGCACGCGCAGCGGGAGGATGGCCCAGCTGTCCATGCGCGAACCGGCCCTACGGTCGCCGCCGCCGGCACCCGGCGGCCGCTGCTCGGCCGTCGACGTGATGAAGATCGGCACGTGGGACCGGAGCACGTCCGCGTAGGCGGAGGGGACGAGGGCCGCCCGGTTCTGGAACTCGCCGAGGAGGTCGGTGGGGGCGCCGATGGACTCGACCAGATGGAGGTGATCGCCCTCCCGGGTCAGGACCGCCAGCCCCGCGGCCCCGAACGGCGGCAGCACCTGCTCGGCGATGACCTGCATGACGTCGCGGAGCGTCACCGCGTCGCCGAGGGTGCGGGTCAGCTCCTGGATCCGCGCGGCCCGCTCGGCGGAGGCCTGTTCGGCGGCCTCGCGCTGCTCGTCCTGGATCCGCTTGTCGGTGACGTCGGCGAGGTAGAGCGTCAGCCCGTCCGGTACCGGCACCAGGCGTACGTGGTACCACCGGTCGTCGGTCGGCCAGCGCATGTCGAAGCTGGCGGGCACGCGTTCGGCGGCGGCCTGGCGGCACATCGCCTGCAGCTCCGGCGTGTGGGCCGAGGTCAGCTCCCACAGCACCCGGCCGTTCAGGTCGCCGGCCCCGAGGAGCCGCTCGGCGACGAGGTTGACGAACATGATCCGCCCGTCGCGGTCCACGGCGAGGAAGGCGTCGCTCATGTCGCGCAGCGCGCGGCCGGCCGACTCGCGGGCCACGCGGCTCTCGGTGGTGTCCCAGACCGTCCCGACCATGCGGACCGGCTCGCCCTGCTCGTCCAGCACCAGGCGGCCCCGGGCGTGCATCCAGCCCGTGGTCCCGTCCGGGCGGCAGGCGCGGTACTCGACCTCGTAGATGGCCCGGGTGCGGATGGCCTCCTCGGTCGCGGCCATCACCCTGGGCAGGTCCTTCGGGTGGACGATGTTCGACCAGGTGTCGATGTGGTGCGGCCCGCTCGCGGGGTCGATGCCCAGCATGATCAGCGCCGGCTCGTCCCAGTAGAGCTCTCCGGTGCGGATGTTCCAGTCCCAGGACCCGATCTTGACGGCCTTCAGCGCCTTGCGCAGGCCGGAGTCGGCCGAGCGCTCCGGCCACCACGAGCCCTTCGTACCCGAGTCGGCGCCGGTCCTGGCCAGCCGCTTGGCCAGCCAACCGGCCAGCGACCCGAGGAACTCCCGCTGGTCGCCGGTCGGCTCGGCGGCTCCGTCACAGAGCACGGACAGCACGCCGAACGGCGGGCCCGGGCCGCGCAGCGGGACGGCCGCCACCGTCACGGGCCTTGCCCCGTCCAGGTCGGAACGCGAGACGGGGTGGCAGGCGGGCGTCCCGTCACGCAGGACCCGCACGATCACGTCCCGGGTCCCGCCCCACGCCTCTTGGACCGCCGGGGGCAGCCCGGACGCGCACACCAGCCGCGGCTCCCGGCTGCCGACGGGCCCGGCCCAGTGGATCATGCCGCCGAGCGCGTGCAGGTCGGCGACCGCCTGATCAAGGGCGTACTCCAGCACCTCGATGTCGCTCAGACCGGCGCACGCCGAGGTGAGCACGCGAAGGCGTTCGTCCCCCGAAGCCGCGACGGGGGACCTGTTCACCGCCATCCTCTCGCCCCCCAGCAGTCACGAGAGAAGTAGGCCACCAGCCCGATGCCGGACGCTTCTTCCACAGGGTAACGAAACGGCCGCCAAGGGCGGGCAAAGCGGTCAGCGCGCCGCCGCGCCGGCGGCGGAGTACGCCTGCTGGAGGGCGGACAGGAACAGGTCGGCCGGCTGGGCGCCCGACACGCCCCAGGTGTCGTTGAGCACGAAGAACGGCACGCCGCCGGCGCCGAGCCGGCGCGCCTCGCGGACGTCCGCGGCCACCTCGCCGGCGTACGCGTCGCCGCCGACGACCCGCCGCACCTCCTCGTCGGGGAGCCCGACCTCGGTGCCCAGGCGTACCAGGGTGTCGGGGTCGTCGACCGTCTCGCCCTCGATCAGGTGCGCGCGCAGCAGCCGCTCGTGCATCGGGCCGTCCAGGCCGTGCTCGGCGGCGAGCTGGCCGAGCCGGTGCGCGTCCAGGGTGTTCACCGAGACCGCCCGGTCGAAGTCGTAGGTCAGGCCCTCGACGGCGGCCAGCTCGGTGACCTGGCCGGTCATCTGCCGTACCTGGGCCGCCGACCCGCCGATCTTCTTGGCCAGCATGTCGTACACCGGTTCGCGGACGCCCTTGGGGTGCGACGGATCGAGCTGGAAGCTGTGCCAGCGCACCTGGACCTGGTCGGCGTGCTCGAACCGGCCGATGGCCGTCTCCAGACGGCGCTTGCCGATGTAGCACCACGGGCAGACGACGTCGGACCACACGTCGATCCGTACCTGCGCGCTCACAGGTAGCACACCCCGTCCGTGCACACCGGCGCGGCATCCGTGCCGACGGGGATCAGCGTCGGGAGCCCGGCCGGCTGAGGGTCGGACTGGTCGGTGCCGTCGACCGGCGCCGGCGTCTCGAAGGGGGAGACAGACATGGTCACTTCCTAATAGTTACTTCTTGTATGCAACCTAAGGATAGGTAACCCTAGAGGTAACCGGGAAGAAGGTACATTCATGTCAGTTACGCACACGCGTGTGCCTGGGAAGGAGGCGCTCCGGTGTCAGGCCCGTACCTGAACGTTCCCGTGCCCGTCCCCGCCGACGGTGACTGCCCCATCCGCGAGGTCCTCGACATCGTGGCCGACAAGTGGAGCGTGCTGATCGTCGTGCTGCTCGGGCAGCGGATCCACCGCTTCAGCGAGCTGCACCGCTCGATCGAGGGCATCAGCCAGCGCATGCTCACCCTCACCCTGCGCACCCTCGTACGCGACGGCCTCGTGGCCCGGACCGCCTACGCGACGGTGCCGCCGCGCGTCGAGTACGAGCTGACCGAGCTCGGCCGCACCCTGCTCGACCCGCTGACCGCGCTCGACGCCTGGGCCCGCGAGCACCGCGACGACATCGTGGCCGCCCGCCGGCACCATGACGCCCCGGAGGCGGAGGCCGCCCGGGGGTGAACCCGGGGCCTCAAACCCGGCCGTACAGCTCCGCCGGGCGTACGGTGATGGCCGTCACGAGCAGGCCGTCGGCGGCGAGCCAGCGGCCGACGAAGCCGGTCAGCTCCCGCCCCAGCACCCGGGGGCCGGGGACGAGGAAGCGGGCCGTGAAGGTCCCCGTACGGGTGAGGGTGATGTGGGCCTGGTCGAAGCCCAGCCAGCGCCGCGTCAGCGGGAACCACGCCTTGTAGACCGCCTCCTTGGCGCAGAACAGCAGCCGGTCCCAGTGGACGCCGGGGCCGAGCCGGGCCAGGGCGGCGAGTTCCCGGTCGAGGGCGATGGCCGGCAGGACGCCGTCGGGGAGCGGTTCGTGGGGCTCGGCGTCGATGCCGACGGTCAGCGCGTCCAGGGAGACCGCGGCCGCCCGGTATCCGGCGCAGTGCGTGATCGCCCCGGCCACCCCCGGCGGCCAGCCGGGAGCGCCGCGCTCGCCGGGCAGGATCGGCGCCGCGGGCAGCCCGAGCCGGTCCAGGGCGCGGCGGGCACAGTGGCGGGCCGTGGTGAACTCGCGGCGCCGCTTGTCCACCGCGCGCGCGATGACGGCCTCCTCCTCGGGGAAGAGGGTCGCGTCCGGCGGGTCCCCGAACGCCTCCTCGGCGGCCACCCACGGCGGCAGGATCTTCTCGATCATGGCACGGGCAGGATCTGGCGGAGCCGGCCGGGCGGGGTGGGGCGGGGCCGCCACTCACGCGGGTAGCCCAGGGAGACCTCCTCGAAGCGGACGCCGTCGTGCCAGGTGGTGCGGGGGATGTGGAGATGGCCGTAGACGGCCGCGCAGGCGTTGAAGCGCAGGTGCCAGTCGGCGGTGCGCTCGGTGCCGCACCAGATCGCGAACTCCGGATGCCGCAGGACCAGAGTCGGCTCCCTGACCAGCGGATAGTGGTTGACCAGCACCGTCGGGACGCCCGGCGGGAGCTCGGCCAGGCGGCGTTCGGTCTCGGCGACCCTGGCGGCACACCAGGCGTCCCGGGAGCCGTGGGGGTCCGGGTGGAGGAGGAACTCGTCCGTGCAGACCACGTCCTTGGCGTACGCGAGGGCGAGGGCTTCTTCCTTCGTCTCGGCGTCGGGGGTGCGGAAGGTGTAGTCGTACAGGACGAACAGCGGGACGATCACGGCGGGGCCGCCGGGGCCCGTCCAGGTGGGATACGGGTCCTCCGGCGTGACCACGCCCAGGCTGCGGCAGACCTTCACCAGGTGCTGGTAGCGCTCCTCCCCGCGCAGCTGGACCGGGTCGGAGGGATGCGTCCACATCTCGTGGTTGCCCGGCACCCACACGACCTTCGCGAAGCGGCGGCTGAGCAGGGTCAGGGCCCATTCGAGGCCGGCGACCTCCTCCGACACGTCCCCGGCGACCAGCAGCCAGTCCGAGGGGTCGCCGGGGTGGAGTCCTTCGAGGATGCGCCTGTTCTCCGCGTATCCGATGTGCAGATCGCTGATGGCCAGCAGCGCGGTCATGCGCGGATCGTCTCCAGGGACTTGAGGATCGTCTCGGCCACGGCGGCGTTGTGGTCGC
The DNA here is from genome assembly GCF_040610775.1 of Nonomuraea sp. NPDC003709. Taxonomy (NCBI): domain Bacteria; kingdom Bacillati; phylum Actinomycetota; class Actinomycetes; order Streptosporangiales; family Streptosporangiaceae; genus Nonomuraea; species Nonomuraea sp. NPDC003709. The sequence continues at coordinate 6,110 of NZ_JBEXMW010000061.1, forward strand.
GGACGAAGAAGTGCCCGCCGGACAGGACGTGCAGCTCGAAGCCGCCGCTGGTGTGCGCCTCCCACGCCTGCGCCTCGGCCAGGCTCGTCAGGGGATCGGCGTCGCCGGTCAGCGCGACGATCGGGCAGCCCACCGGCGCCCCTCCCGCGAACCGGTAGGTCTCGATCGCCCGGTAGTCGGCGCGGATCGTGGCCAGCACCATCGCCCGCAGCTCGGCGTCGTCCAGCACCGCCGCCTCGCTGCCGTTCAGCGCCTTCAGGTGCGCCACCAGCTCGTGGTCGTCGAGCAGGTGCAGCATGTCATGGCGGACCCGGCTGGGCGCGCGCCGCCCCGACACGAACAACGCCGTAGGCCCGTGGTCGCCGAGGGCCAGGGCGGTCTCGAACGCGACGAGCGCCCCCATGCTGTGCCCGAAGAACGCCCGCGGCCGGCCGTCCCCGGGGCCCAGGACGTCGGCGATGCGGCCGGCCAGCAGCCGCAGGTCGTTGACGGGCGGCTCGTGGCGGCGCTCCTGCCTGCCGGGGTACTGGACGGCGATCAGCTCGGCGGCGGGCGCCAGCGCCGCCGCCAGGGGGTGGTAGAAGCCGGCCGAGCCTCCGGCGTGCGGGAAGCAGATCACCTGCGCGTCGCTGTGCGGCGACGGATGGGAGCGGTGCAGCCAGGGATTGGTCCTCGTCACGGCGTCTCTCCTTACGATCGGGGACCTCAGATCGGGGACTCAGTTCGGGGACGGGGAGTCGCGGAACTCGGCGGCGACGGAACGGACATAGCGACCATAGCTGGACGCGGAGAGCTCGCTGCCCAGCCGGTCGCAGGCCTCGGCGTCGATGAAGCCCATTCGGAGCGCGATCTCCTCCACGCAGGCGATGCGCACCCCCTGCCGCTGCTCCAGCACCTGGACGTACTGGCTGGCCTGGAGGATGGACTCCGGGGTCCCGGCGTCCAGCCAGGCGAACCCGCGCCCGAGGTCGACGAGCCGGGCCTTGCCACGCGCCAGATAGGTACGGTTCACGTCGGTGATCTCCAGCTCGCCCCGGGCGGACGGCTGCAGGTTCTTGGCGATGTCCACCACGTCGTTGTCATAGAGGTACAGGCCGACGATCGCCCGGTTGGACCGGGGATTGATGGGTTTCTCCTCGATGGAGATGAGCCGGCCGTCGGCGTCGGTCTCGCCGATCCCGTAGCGTTCGGGGTCGCTCACCGGATAGCCGAACAACACGCAGCCGTCCACGTCGGACGTGCTCTGCTGGAGGATGTCGAAGAACGAGTGGCCGTGGAAGATGTTGTCACCGAGCACGAGGGCCACCGAGTCGTCGCCGATGTGGTCGGCCCCGATGATGAAGGCGTCCGCCAGGCCGACCGGCTGTGACTGCTCCGCGTAAGTGATGTCGAGCCCCAGATGCGACCCGTCGCGCAGCAGGCGGGTCAGCTGGGGCAGGTCCGTGGGGGTCGAGATGATCAGGATGTCGGTGATGTTCGCCAGCATGAGCGCCGACAGCGGGTAATAGATCATCGGCTTGTCGTTCACCGGGAGAAGCTGCTTCGAGACGGCCAGGGTGAGCGGGTAGAGCCGGGTTCCGTGACCGCCCGCCAGAATGATGCCCTTCATGTCTGATTCCTTCGATGAAAACTCGTAAACGGAAATCAATCAGTGGGGGGTGAGTGTGATCCTGCTCGCGGCGTGCCGTTCCACCTGCGCGCGGCTGTAGAGAAGCGGGAAATACTCGCCCGACCTCCAGCGCTCCGCGAGATCCCGGTAGTGCGGGCTGCGCGGGTCGCCGGACTGGCCGGGCGCGTTCACGGCGCGGGAGTTGTCCCATCGGCCGACGTCCAGCACCATCTTGAACGAGGCCCCCGACGACTGCTGGAAGGTGGCCGGGCTGTAGGAGGACGCGTCCACCGTGTACGCCGACCCGCCCCGGGGGAAGGGACCCACGTCCGCCCCGACGGGGCTCGTGAACGCGGTGTACTGCAGCGCCCCCCACCTCCACGTGCCCGGGTCGGCGCCGAGCCGCCCGGCGACCTCGCGGTAGGCGGCGGCCAGCGACGTGTCCAGCAGCTCGTCCCGCGCGGCCTTCCCGCCGGAGCCGAACCAGCGGTCCGGGTTCTCCAGCGCGTCGACCAGCAGGCGGGCGTCGACGAAGGGGATGGAGTCCGCCACCTCCGGCGGCAGCACGGCGCGGCGGAAGGCCGGCCCGAGATGGCGCGAGAACCACGGCTCGAACAGCGCCGCCTCCGGCGAGTCCGCGTCCGCGACCCCGTCATAGGAGCGGAGCAGCCGCAGCGCCCGCGTGGTGTCCGGGTCCGTGCTCGTCAGGCCGTCGAGCAGGCGCACGATTCGCCGCGCGGGCGTGGACACCTTGTCGGCCTGCAGCCGGATGGAGTCCTCGACCGTGCCGCGCGGGCTCGCCGCGAGCACCTCGTCGATCCGCTGCCTGCGGTAGGGCGGGTCCCACTCGAACCCGATCTCGTCGGGGTGGTCCGCGGGGAGGTTGAACTCGTTCGCGGAGGCGACGAACCCCTGCCGCGGATTGTAGGAGCGCGGCAGGCGGGCGCCGTCGAGGAAGCCGTCCCACTCGTAGCGGCCGTCGCCCGGGACGGGCAGCAGGCCGTCGTAGCCGTCGCGCTTGGGGGTGAGGGCGCCGGGCACCCAGCCGATGTTGCCCGAGACGTCGGCGTACACCTGGTTCTCGGGAGGGCCGCCCCAGGTGCGCATGGCCGCCGAGAACTCCGTGAAGTCGCGGGCCCCCATGTACGTCATGCTGCCGAAGTAGGGGGACGTGCCGGGCTCCAGCCAGGTGGTGCGCACGGCGTACGCGAGGTTGCGCTGCCGGTCGATCTTGATCACCGGGCCGTGCCGGGTGAAGGGGAGCTCCACGTCCACCGGCGCCGCGCCCGCGACCGGCACCCGCTCGGCCGTCGTCCTGAAGCGCTCCCAGCCGCCGCCGTACCGGTACCTGCCCGGGTCGGCGGGGTCGAGCTCGTAGACGTAGAGGTCCTCCTGGTCGGCGCCGAAGATGGTCAGGCCGAACGCGACGGTGCCGTTGTGCCCCATCGAGATCCCGGGGAGCGCGGGCTCACCGGCCCCGATGACGTCGAGCCCGGGGGCCGACAGATGGGCCATGTAGCGCAGCGAAGGCGCGGTCAGCGACCGGTGCGGGTCGCCGGCCAGGATGGGCCGGCCCGTGGCGGTGCGGCCCGGCGAGATCGCCCAGCTGTTGCTGCCACCGGGGTCCGCGGGGGAGGCGGGGGCCTGGCGTAACTTGCCGTTCTCGAAGACCACGCCCCGCGTGGCCAGCTCGTACGTCCGCAGCACGTCCATGGGCACGGAGCAGGGGTCGAGTCCCTTGGGCACGGCGGCGGCGCGCTCGGGCTCCAGCCGCCACAGCGCCGCCGAGGCCTTGGTTCCGCCCGCGCAGACGACAAGCGAGCGCAGCACCTCGCTGTAGACGTTCTTGGCGATGCCATGGCTCCTGATCCGCACCACGTCCTCCGGCCGCCACAACGCGGGCGGGTACCCGAGCTGCCGGAACTCGGGCGGCAGCTGCTCCGGGTTCTGCCCGAGCCGGCGCACGTAGGCGTTGATGCCCTCGGTGAAGCGGGTCGCGGCCCGTTGCGCCCCCGGGCCGTAGCTCGCCCACTCCCGGTCCATGTCACCGCGGTAGAGGAACATCCGCGCGGCCTTGTCCTGCTCCACGTAGGCGGGGCCGAGGACCGAGGAGAGCTCTCCCAGGCCGCGCCGCCGCCAGAGGTCGATCTGGAACAGCCGGTCCCTGGCGGCGTTGAAGCCCTGCGCGAGGAAGAGGTCGTCGGTGTTCCGGGCGTAGATGTGCGGCACGCCCCACCGGTCCACGATCAGCTCGACCGGCTGCTTGAGGCCGGGGACCCGCAGGGTCTCCACGTCCTGCGGGCGGGCGGCGGCGGGCAGCGTCGTCAGGGCCAGGACGAGCCCGGCGGTCAGCGCCGTTCCGGCGCGCAGGCGTCTTCGCATGGCACAGCACCTCTCGTTCAACGCGGCTCATATGCTTTGAGGGGCTTCCACCAGTCGCGGTGCTCCAGATACCAGCGCACCGTCTCCGCCAGTCCCTCGGTGAACGGGACGCGCGGCGCGTAGCCCAGCTCCTTCTGGATCTTGCTGATGTCCACGGAGTAGCGGAAGTCGTGGCCCTTGCGGTCCGCCACCGGCCGGACCATGGACCAGTCCATGCCCATGATGTCCAGCACGCGCCTGGTCAGCGTCAGGTTGCTCAGCTCGGTACCGCCGCCGATGTTGTAGACCTCCCCGGCGCGTCCCGACTCCGCGACCAGCGCGATGCCGTCGCAGTGGTCGTCCACGTGCAGCCAGTCCCGCACGTTCGCGCCGTCGCCGTAAAGAGGCACCGGCAGCCCGTCCGCCAGGTTGGTGACGAACAGCGGGATGACCTTCTCGGGGAACTGGTAGGGGCCGTAGTTGTTGGAGCAGCGGGTCACGCACACGTCCAGCCCGTGCGTCCGGTGGTAGGCCAGGGCGAGCAGGTCGGAGGAGGCCTTCGACGCCGAGTACGGGGAGTTCGGGCCGAGGGGGTCGTCCTCCGAGAACGAGCCCTCCGGGGTGGAGCCGTAGACCTCGTCCGTGGAGACGTGCACGAACCTGCCGACCCCGGCCTCCAGCGCGCACTGCAGCAGCGCGTGGGTGCCGAGCACGTTGGTCCGGACGAACTCCGCCGACCCCTCGATGGAGCGGTCGACATGCGACTCGGCGGCGAAATGGACGACCAGGTCCACCTTCTCCATCGCGTCCCGCACGAGTGCCACGCCGGCGATGTCCCCGTGGACGAACCGGAGCCGGGGGTCGTCGAGCACCTCCGCCAGATTCTCCAGGTTCCCCGCGTACGTCAGCTTGTCGAGCACCACGACCTCGGCCTCGGCCAGCGCCGGATAGTGCCCCTGGAACACCCTGTTGACGAAGTTCGACCCGATGAAACCGGCGCCACCCGTCACAAGAATGCGCATCCTCAGTCCTCTTCGTAGGCCCTGTCCGGTCCGCCCGGCGGCGACTTCCATGACAGGACGCGCGCGGCGGCATCGGCCAGTGAATTCCGGATATTTAGGGGGGACCGGCACCGGAAAAAGCTCTTCGGTCCCGTCCCGCCGTACATTTAGGGGCTGTTTAGGGGCTGACGGGACGGCACCCGGCCGTGCCTGCCGAAACCCGGTAGGGGTGGGGATAAGGGTTGGTGTGGGAGGGGTGCCCATGTAGCGTTCTTGCTGATGAGACCGGCCGAATTCAGCGCCGTCTCGGAAATTCCCGGAAGATCGGTCGCACCCGTGCCCACGGCTTGTGAGAGGTGGCGAACGTGCGAGAAAAGACCTCCTTTTCGGAATCAAATCTTTTTGAGGGCGGACGACGTTGCTGACTATCAGCCCCACCGGCTCCCCTGCCGTTCAGGAGGAGCGCGAGCGCGATTTTCGTGAACCTGCCGTACGCCTGGCCCGGCTGCTGGACGCCGGCTCCGTCGTGCCGCTGCACGACAAGGACGCCAGCGGCGTGACCGCCGTGCGAGGGCGCGTCGCGGGAAGGGACGTGATCGCCTACTGCACCGACGCCCTCAAGATGGGCGGCGCGATGGGCGCGGAGGGCTGCCGCTGGGTCGTGGAGGCCATCGACGCGGCGGTGCTCGAAGGCGTTCCCGTGATCGGCCTGTGGCACTCCGGCGGGGCCAGGCTGGCCGACGGCGTCGAGTCGATGGACGGCGTCGGAAAAGTGTTCCGCGCGATGACGCGGGCCTCCGGCCGGGTGCCCCAGATCTCGGTCGTCCTCGGACCGGCTGCCGGAGCCGCCGCCTACGGGCCCGCGCTGACGGACGTCGTGATCATGTCGTCCGCCGCCCGCATGTTCGTGACCGGCCCCGACGTCGTACGCACCGTCACGGGCGAGCAGGTCGACATGGAGTCGCTCGGCGGCCCCGGCGCCCACGGCCGCAAGTCGGGCGTGGCGCACGTGGTCGTCGAGAACGAGGCGGAGGCGTACCAGACGGCACGGCGCTTCACCGAGCTCTTCAACGGCCCGCGCTCCTTCGACCCGGACCTGGTGAAGGACGGCGACGACCTCGCGGCGCTGCTGCCGGAGAACCCGCGCCGCGCCTACGACGTGCGCCCCCTGGTCCGCGAGCTCCTCGACGACGGCGTGTTCGAGGAGCTGCAGCCGCGCTGGGCGGCCAACGTCGTCATCGGCCTCGGCCGGCTCGCCGGCGGGACCGTCGGCGTCATCGCCAACAACCCCCTGCGCAAGGGCGGCTGCCTGGACTCGCTCAGCGCCGAGAAGGCCTCGCGGTTCGTCCGCATGTGCGACGCGTTCGGCATCCCGCTGGTCGTGCTCGTGGACGTGCCCGGCTACCTGCCCGGCGTCGGCCAGGAGTGGGACGGCGTGATCCGGCGCGGCGCCAAGCTCCTGCACGCGTTCGCCGAGGCCGTCGTACCCAGGGTCACCCTCGTCACGCGCAAGTCGTACGGCGGCGCGTACATCGCGATGAACTCGCGCTGCCTCGGGGCGACGGCGGTCTTCGCCTGGCCCCAGGCCGAGGTCGCGGTGATGAGCGCGGAGGCCGCCGTGGGCGTCCTGCACCGCAAGCGGCTGGCCGCCGCCCCCGACGAGGACCGCGAGGCGCTGCGGCTGAGCCTCGTCGAGGAGCAGATCCGTACGGCCGGCGGCGTGGGACGAGCCCTCGCACTGGGCGTCGTGGACGAGGTGGTCGAGCCCGAGCACACCCGGCGGAGGATCGCCGAGGCCCTGGCCGCGACGCCGGCGAGGCGCGGCGACCACGGCAACATCCCCCTCTGACCGCGCCCGGTGGTATTGATGGGAAAGGCGTACTGGCAGTGGCCAAGCAATTCACGGGAATCCTGGGAACCGGTTCCTACCTGCCCAAGGAAGAGGTCGCCAACGAGGAGGTGGCGGCCAAGGCCGGCGTGACCGCGGAATGGATCCAGCGCAAGACCCAGATCTCCGCCCGCCGCCATGCCGCTCCCGACGAGGCCACCTCCGACCTCGCCGTCCGGGCTGCCAGGAACGCGCTGAGCCAGGCCGGCGTCGACATCGGCCGGATCGGCTACATCATCGTGTCCACCTCGACCGGCGACTCGCCCCAGCCGCCGACCTCGTACCTGGTCCAGGACGCGCTCGGCGGGCGCGGCGCCGCCTGCTTCGACATCAACGTCGTCTGCAGCGGCTTCGTGTACGCGCTGGCACTGGCCGACAGCCTCGTCGCGCTCCGCCCCGACACCTACGCGCTGGTGGTGGCCGCGGACGTGTACTCGCGCATCCTCGACGCCACCGACCGCCGTACGGCCGTGCTCTTCGGGGACGGCGCCGGCGCGGCCGTCGTCGGCCCGGTGCCGGAACGCTCCGGGATCATCGGCTTCGACCTGACCAGCGACGGCGCGGCCAGCCAGCTCATCAGGGTCGACGCCGGAGGCAGCAGGCTTCCCGCCTCCCACGAGACGGTCGAGGCCGGCGACCACTACTTCCGCATGGACGGTCGCGGGGTCAGGAACTACGTGATGGAGCACGTTCCGCCCATCCTGGAGGGCCTGGTGAGCCGCGCCGGGTTCCGGCCGCAGGAGGTCGACGTCTTCGTGCCGCACCAGGCGAACGGGGTCATGGTCACCGAGCTGGTCGAACGCGTCGGCCTCACCGGCGCGCGCACCGCCCGGACGCTGGAGCGGTACGGAAACGTGGGCAGCGCCTCGGTCCCCGTGGCGCTCGACGAGGCGAACCGGTCGGGCCTCATCAAGGACGGCGATCTCGTCCTGCTCGCCGGGTTCGGCGGCGGCATGTCCATCGGGGCGTGCCTTCTTCACTGGTCGGCGCCGACGGTGCCGGTGTCACAGGAGGCGTGATGAGCGAGATGCGCAAGGTCGGCATCGTCGGGTGCGGCGTCATGGGCTCGGGCATCGCGGAGGCGTGCGCCCGCGCCGGGCTCGACGTGATCGTCGCCGTGTCCACGGAGGCGTCCCTCGCGCCCGCGCGGCGGCGCGTGACCGCGTGGCTCGACCGGGGCCTGCGCAGGGCCACGATCACCGAGGCCGAGCGGGACACGGCGCTGGCCCGCGTCTCCTTCGTCACGGACCTCGCCGAGCTCGGCGACCGGCAGATCGTCTTCGAGGCCGTCCCCGAGAGCGAGTCGATCAAGCTCGACGTACTGGGCGCGCTGGACAAGATCCTGGACGACCAGGACGCGATCCTCGCGTCGAACACCTCCTCCATCCCGATCATCCGGCTGGCGCGGGCCACCAGCCGGCCCGCCCAGGTGATCGGGGTGCACTTCTTCAACCCGATGCCCGCGCTCCCGCTGGTGGAGCTCATCGGGTCGCTGCTGACGGCGGACGAGACGTACGCGCGGGCGGAGTCGTTCGTCGCCGGGACGCTCGGCAAGCAGGTGATCAGGTCGCAGGACCGCGCCGGTTTCGTGGTCAACGCGCTGCTCATCCCGTTCCTGCTGTCGGCCGTGCGGATGGTGGAGAGCGGGTTCGCCCGCGCCGACGTCGTCGACCAGGGCATGGTGCTGGGCTGCTCCCACCCGATGGGCCCGCTGAAGCTGGCCGACCTGATCGGCCTGGACACGGTGGCCTCGATCGCGGAGGCCCTCTACGAGGAGTTCAAGGAGCCGCTCTACACGCCCCCGCCGCTCCTGCTGCGCATGGTCGAGGGCGGCCTCCTGGGAAAGAAGACCGGCCGCGGATTCTACGAATACGCGTAGCGGCCGGCGGACACCACAGAAAGGTTTTCGGACATGCAGATCCGCCAGCTCAGGGTGGACGGCGCGTTCTTGATCCAGCCCAAGGTCTTCCACGACGACAGGGGCCTGTTCCTCGAGGCCTTCAGCCAGCCGGAGTTCCGGAAGGCGGTGGGCCACGAGCTCTCGGTCGCCCAGGTCAACTGCTCGGTGTCGCGGCGCGGGACCATCCGCGGCCTGCACGCCACCGCGCTGCCGGGCCAGGCCCGCTACATGACCTGCCCGCAGGGCGCCATCATCGACATCCTGGTCGACATCAGGGTCGGCTCGCCCACCTACGGCGAGCACGTCGCGGTCGAGCTGAGCGCGGAGAACCGCAACGCCCTCTACCTGGCCGAAGGGCTCGCCCACGGGTTCGCGCCGCTGACGGACCAGGCCACGGTCGTGTACCTGTGCTCCAGCACGTGGTCCCCCGGCACGTCGATCCAGATCGACCCCCTGGACCCGGAGCTGGACCTGCCCTGGCCGGCCAAGCGCGACCTGCTGTCGGAGAAGGACCTCGCCGCCCCGTCCCTGCGCGAGGCCGAGAAGCTCGGGCTGCTGCCGGACTACTCCGCCTGCCGCGCCCGCTACGCCGAACTCGAGGACCCCGCCCTCGTCGGCTGACGACGGGCGAGACAGGCAAGGAGCACAGCCAATGATCCCGTTGTTCAAGGTGCCGATGTCCGACGAGGCGCCGGCCGCCGTCGCCGAGGTGGTCGGCAGCGGCCAGATCGGCCAGGGAGCCAAGGTCGTCGAGTTCGAGGCGGCGCTCGCCGCCAGGATCGGCAACCCCAGGGTGGCCACCGTCAACAGCGCCACCGCCGGGCTCCAGCTCGCGCTGCGCCTGGTCGCCGGCGACGACGACGGCCAGGGCGAGGTGCTGTCCACGCCGCTGACCATGGAGGCCACCAACTGGGCGATCCTGGCCAACCGGCTGCGGATCAAGTGGGTGGACGTCGACCCGGCCACCCTCAACGTCGACCTCGACGACCTGGCCAGGAAGATCACACCCAGGACCCGCGCCATCATGGTCGTGCACTTCGCCGGATACCCGGTGGACCTCGACCGGCTGGCCGAGATCCTCGACGACGCCGAGGCCGCGTTCGGCTCCCGGATCACCGTGATCGAGGACTGCGCGCACGCCTGGGGCGCCACCTACCGCGGCGCGCCGATCGGCACCCACGGCAACATCTCCGTCTTCAGCTTCCAGGCCATCAAGCACCTCACCACCGGCGACGGCGGCGCGCTCGCGCTGCCGACCGACGAGCTGCACGAGCGGGCCAGGCTGCTGCGCTGGTTCGGCATCGACCGCGGCGCCGACCGGCTGCGCAACCCGCCCGACGTGCCCGAGTGGGGCTACAAGTTCCACATGACGGACATCAACGCCTCGATCGGGCTGGCCAACCTGGCCAAGGCGGACGAGGTGGTGGCCAGGCACCGCGACAACGCCGCCTTCTACGACCGGGAGCTGGCCGGCGTCCCGGGGCTGGAGCTGACCGAACGCTCCGGCGACCGCCAGTCCTCCTTCTGGATCTACCCGATGAAGGTGGACGACCGGGACGGGTTCCTCAAGCGCATGGACGCGGCCGGGATCATGGCCAGCAACGTGCACGAGCGCAACGACCTGCACACCTGCGTGCGCGAGTACGCCGCCTTGCTCCCCGGTCTGGAGCGGGTCGCCAAGCGCGTGGTGTGCGTACCGGTGGGCTGGTGGGTGACCGACGAGCAGCGCCGCCACATCGTGGACACCATCAAGGAGGGCTGGTGACCTCCGCCACCTCACCGCGGACCGCGATGGTCTTCCCCGGGATGGGCCCCGTCCAGTTCGCCGACGTCGCCGAGTTCATGCGGGGCGATCCCGCGGCGCGGCGGCTGATCGCCGCCGCCGACGACGTCCTCGGCTACTCGCTGGTGGATCGTTTCCAGGAGTCCCGGAACGACTACAGCGAGGCCGCCCAGGTGGCGTTCATGGTGAACTGCGTGGCCCTCGCGGACTGGGCCGAGCGGACCCTGGGCGTGGAGCCGGTCGTGTGCGTCGGCCCGAGCTTCGGCGGCAAGGCGGCCGCGGCGTACTCGGGCGCCCTGTCCTTCGAGGACGCCGTGCGGATGACGGCCGGGCTGGCCCGCTGCACCGACGACTACTTCGCCCACGAGCACCGGGACATCGTCACCCACTCCTTCGTGCGCACCCCGGAGCCCGGGCTGCGGGAGGTGCTGGCCGAGCTGGACGAGCGCGGCGAGTGGTACGACCTCTCCTGCTACATCGACCACGACTTCTACATGCTCTCCCTGGCGGAGCCGCAGGTGGAGTGGCTGCAGCGGCGGGTACGCGCCATCGGCGGGCTCCCGCTGTACACGATGCGCCCCCCGATGCACTCAGCGGCGTTCCAGGCGCTGCGGCGGCGGGCCGAGGAGGAGGTCCTCGACGGCCTCCGGTTCGCCGACCCGAGGCTGCCGGTGGTGGACGACCACGACGGCGCCCTGCTGACGACCGGGGACGGCGTGCGGACGATGCTGCTCGACGGCTTCGTACGGCCCCTGCGCTGGCCGGAGGTGGTGGCGGCGCTGCGGCGGCTGGAGGTTGCCCGGGTGTGCGTCTCCGGCCCGGACAGCCTGTTCGGCCGGGTGGCGGTCACCAGGGAGAACTTCGCGGTGACACCGGTGAACCCGAGACTGGCGATGATGCCCCGCCCGGCCCCGGTGGCCTAGCCCGACATGCGACGAGGCCACGGCTCACCGGGTGATGAGCGCGTGGCCTCGTCGCGGGCGTCAGCCGGCGGTCTCGGAAATCCCGGTCAAGGTGTTCCACAACACGGCGGGGGTCTGGAAGGTCTCCGGGGTCAGCGCGTCGTCCCGGAATCGCACCCCGTACGTGTCCTCCAGAGCGCCCAGCAATTGCACGATGCCGAGCGAGTCGAGGCCGAAGTCCAGCAGCGCGACGTCCTCCCGGAGTTTCTCGTCGGCCGGGAGAAAAGGCAGGTGCTGGCGCAGGATCTCCTCGAAACGGTTGTCCCACATGGCGCGCGGATTCCTTTCTCAATCGAATTATCTGGACTTGACGTTATAGCGCGGAAACGTCGATGTCCACGGATTCGACAAAAGAATTTGACAAACATATTCGGACCTGGTGACCGGAATAATTGTGCCCGGAGGAAACAATGACCGGAGAATGCAGCCCCGCCCTCTATGAATTCTTTCTGCGCGGTCTGGCGAAGTCGCCCGGCCGGGCGGCGTTCCGGGCCGGCGCGGACACCTTGACCTACGACCAGGTCTACCGGCTGGCCCTGCTGTGGGGCGGCGCGCTGCCGCGTACGTCACCCGCCGCCGTCGGGGTGCTGGCCGCCAAGGGGACCGTCTCCTACGTCGGGATCCTCGCCGGCCTCTTCGCCGGGGTGACCGTCGTGCCGCTGCAACCGGACTTCCCGGCCGCGCGCACCAGGCAGATGATCGAGGCGGCCGGGGTGTCGGCGCTCATCGTCGACGAACGCGGGCGGAAGATCGCCGAGGAGTTGCTGGGCGAGGGCGTGGACGTCGCCGTCCTCGCACCCGACACCGACCCGATCGACCCCGGGCTCGCCCTCCCGCGGCCCCGGCCGGTCGAGGCCGGCGACATCGCGTACGTGCTGTTCACCTCGGGCTCCACCGGGACGCCCAAGGGTGTGCCGATCACCCACGGCAACACCGCCCACTATTTCCGGTTCCTGGCCGGACGGTACGACTTCACCGGCGACGACGTCTTCTCCCAGACGTTCGACCTGACCTTCGACTGCGCCATGTTCGACCTGTTCTGCGCCTGGGGAGCCGGGGCGACGTCCGTGGCGGTGCCGCCGCACGCGTACCGGAACCTGCCGCGCTTCCTCGCCGAGCAGGGGATCACGGTGTGGTTCTCCACCCCCAGCGCGATCTCGATGGTGCGCAGGACGGGTGGTCTCGGCGGAGCCGCCATGCCGTTCCTGCGCTGGAGCTTCTTCGCCGGAGAGGCGCTGAAGGTCGCGGACGCCACCGACTGGCAGCGGGCCGCCCCCGCCTCCGTCCTGGAGAACCTGTACGGCCCGACCGAGCTGACCATCACCATCGTCGGCCACCGCTGGTCCCAGGAGACCTCACCCGGGCTGGGCGTCAACGGCCTGTCGCCGATCGGGTTCGTCAACGACGGCCACGACCACCTGCTGCTCGACGACGAGGGACGGCCGACCGGCACCGAGGGCGAGCTGTGGATCACCGGCCCGCAGACCACCCCCGGATACCTCGACCCCGAGCACGACCACGGCCGGTTCGTCGAGCGCGAGGGCCGCGTCTGGTACAACACCGGCGACCGGGTCCGGCGCGCGGCCAACGGCGAGCTCGTCTATCTCGGCCGGGGCGACGCCCAGGTCCAGGTGCAGGGCTGGCGCGTCGAGCTGGCCGAGATCGATCACGCCGTACGCGGCTGCGACGGCGTCGAGGACGCGGTGACGGTGAGCACCACGGCCGACGACGCCACCGCGCTCGTCGTCTTCTACACCGGAGCCCCCGCGCCGCCGGCCCGCTTCGCCGCCCAGCTCCGCAGGACGCTGCCGGCGGGCCTCATTCCCCGGCACTACCACCACCTGGACGAGCTGCCGCTGAACCCCAACCGCAAGGTCGACCGGGCCGGCCTGCGGGCCCGGGCCACGGAGCTGGTCGGCTGAGCCGGTTGGGTGAGCGGGGCGGGGCTCAGCGGCTCCGCATCCCGCGGCGCAGTGAGAAGATCATGTCCTCGCGCATCTTCTTCGTGATCTCGGCGTGCGCGATCACGGACGCGCCGTGGAAGGTCCCCGGATACAGCACGAGCTCCGTCGCGACCCCCGCCTGGACGAGCCGCTGGGCGTACTCGATGCCCTCGTCGCGCAGCGGGTCGAACTCGCACACCACCACCAGCGCCGGAGGCAGGCCGGTGAGGTCGCCGGCCCGCATGGGCGCGGCGTAGGGGGACACGTCCGGTCCGCCCGGAGCCGGGCCGTCCTTGAGGTAGTACCGCCACATGGCCTCGTTGTTGCGGCTGTTCCAGCTGGGGGTGTCGACGAAGTCCCGCATGGACCGCGTCGTCATCCGGTCGTCCAGCACCGGCACGTCCAGGAACTGGAAGCAGATCTCCGGGCCGCCGCGGTCGCGGGCCAGGAGGGAGACCGCCGCGGAGAGGTTCCCGCCGGCGCTGTCACCGCCGACCGCGATCCGCTCGGGGTCCACGCCGAGCTCCCCGGCCGCGGAGTGCAACCACGCCAGCGACGCGTACGTGTCCTCCAGCGCCCCGGGGAACGGGGTGTCGGGGGAGAGCCGGTAGTCGACCGACACCACGACGGCGCCGACCCGGTCGGCGATCTCCGTGCACCGGGCGTCGAACACCACTAAGTCGGAGGCCACGAATCCGCCTCCGTGCAGGTAGAGGAGCGCCGGCCGGGGCCGGTCCGCGGCGGGCAGCCGGTAGAGGCGTACCTTCACCGGGGGCGCGCCCTCGGGGCCGGGGATCTCGCGATCGCTGATGTCCACGGCCTGCTCGGGCGTGTAGTGCGGGAGCTTCTCGTGGAACGCCTGCTCTTCCTCCGGGGTGAGGGTGATCTCCCGGTTGACGACCTGGGAGAGTTCGACGTCGGGGATCATCGACGCCCATGGCGCGAGCTCTGAGTCGAGGTTGTAGCGCATGAGATCATCCTCCGCGCCGGGGCGGCGCCGGGTCATCCGCCGAATGGCCGCCGCCGGGCGGGTCCGCCCGGCCGAACGGCGGTGTTCATTCGGGCAGCGTCTATTGCGCGGTGGCGCCGCCGTCGATGGCCAGTGCCGCGCCGGTGATGAAGGCCGCGTCGTCGCTGAGGAGGAACGCGACGAGCGCGGCGATCTCCTCGGGATGCGCCGCCCGTCCCGAGGGGTTGGGCACCCGGGTCTCCAGCGGCCCGTCCAGCGGCGCTCCCAGCAGGTTGCGGAGCAGCGGGGTGTCGACGTTGCCGGTGACCAGCGCGTTCACCCGTACGCCCCGCTCGGCGTTCTCCAGGGCGACGGCCCTGGTCAGCCCGACCACACCGTGCTTGGCGGCCACGTACGGCGCCGCGCCGGGGATCCCGGCGCAGCCGTAGGTGGAGGCGTTGGTCACGATCGAGCCCCCGCCGGCGGCCAGGATCGCCGGGACCTGGTGCTTGAGGCCGTAGAAGACGCTGGTGAGGTTCTGCTCCAGGTCCGCCCGCCAGTGGGCCTCGTCCACGTCGGACACCAACCCGGTCCCGTTCACGCCGCCGACGTTGTTGAACGCCCCGTCCAGCCGGCCGAACTCCGTCACCGCCGAGCGCACCACCCGTTCGGCGTCGGCCTCCACCGTGACGTCGGCCGGGACGAACAGCGCCCGGCCGCCCTTCGCCTGGATGTCGGCCGCCACCTGCGCGCCGACGTCCTCGCGCCGGGCCGCGATCACCACGGCGCCGCCGTCGGCGGCGACCCGCTCCGCGACGGCCTTCCCGATGCCGGAAGTCCCTCCTGTGATCACGACGACCTTGGAAGCCAGGTCAGCAGCCACGTCTCATCCTCCGCAAGCTAGTTGTCCGACGGTTCGCGGAACCGGTTGATCTCGTCGATGTGGCGGGCGCGGAACTCGGGGTCGTCGACGCCGAGACCGGGCCGCGGCGCCAGGCACAGGACCCCGACCTTGCCGCTGTGGGCGTTCGCGTGGACGCGGCGGGTCGCCACCCCGACCTCGTCGAGGTCGTAGACGGCGGACAGGGTGGGGTGGACCGCCCCCTTGGCGATGAGGCGGTTGGCCTCCCAGGCCTCCCGGTAGTTCGCGAAGTGGGTGCCGACGATCCGCTTCAGCGCCATCCACAGGTAGCGGTTGTCGTACTGGTGCTGGTAGCCGGAGGTGGAGGCGCAGGTGACGATCGTGCCGCCGCGGCGGGCCACGTACACGCTCGCGCCCATGGTCTCCCGGCCCGGGTGCTCGAAGACCACGTCGGGGTCGTCGCCGCCGGTCAGCTCCCGGATCCGCGCCCCGAACCGCTTCCACTCCTTGGGGTCGGGGGTCTCCGGGTCCTTCCAGAACCGGAAGCCCTCGTCGGCCCGGTTGATCACCAGCTCCGCGCCCTGGGCCCGGACCAGCTCGGCCTTGTGGTCGCTGGAGACCACGCAGACCGGGATCCCCCCGGCGCGCAGGACGAGCTGGGTGGCGTACGAGCCGAGCCCGCCCGCGGCCCCCCAGATCAGCACCACGTCGCCGACCTTGATCTGGGCGCCGTTGCGCGAGATGAGCTGGCGGTAGGCCGTGGAGTGCACCAGGCCGGAGGACGCCGACTCCTCCCAGGTCAGGTGAGCGGGCTTGGGCATGAGCTGGTTCGCCTTGACCAGGCTGAGCTGCGCGAGCCCGCCGTAGTTGGTCTCGTACCCCCAGATGCGCTGGTCGGGGTCGAGCATGCTGTCGTCGTGGCCGTCGGCCGAGGAGAGCTCGACCGACAGGCAGTGCGCCACGACCTTGTCACCGGCCTGCCAGCGGTGGACGCCGGCGCCGGTCTTCAGCACGACGCCGGACATGTCCGAACCGAGCACGTGGAAGGGCTGGTCGTGGATCCCGGCCGACGGGACCGCCTTCGCGTAGCGCTTCAGGAAGCCGAACGTGTGCATCGGCTCGAAGATGGCGCTCCACACCGTGTTGTAGTTGATGCTGCTCGCCATCACCGCGACGAGCACCTCGCCCGGGCCGGGCTCCGGCGTGGGGACGTCGGACAGGGTCAGCGACTTCGCGGGATCGCGGTGCTCGGGCGGGATGCCGCCGAACATGTCCACGTCGTCGTGGAGCACGACCGCCGCCCGGTAGCTCTCCGGGATCGGGAGGTTCCCGATCTGCTCGGCGTCGTACTGCTCGGACAGGAGGACGTCTCTGATTTCCTTCATCGATTCTCCTTGGCGGGAGTTCGAGCGGGTGGGGGTCAAGGGCCGGCGACAGGACGCGCGGCCCGCCGGGTCAGGACGCGCCGAGTTGGTCGTCCAGCGCGGCGAAGAGCTCCTCGTCGGAAAGGTCGTCGAGGTCCCGGTCGGCCTCCTCCGCCGCGCCGTTCACCCCTTCGGCCGCGTGCAGGATGGCCCGGAAGCGGTCGCTGATCTGCGCCCGGTCCCCGGCGGACAGGGCCTGCTCCCGTAGCAGCCGCTCCATCTCGTCGAGCTGGGTGAAGATCGAGCCAGACGGCGTCTCCGGTGCGAGCCTGTCCTGGACGAACCGGGCGAGGGCGATCGGGGTGGGATAGTCGAAGACCAGGGTGGCCGGGAGCTTCAGGCCGGTGGCCCGGCCCAGGCGGTTGCGCAGCTCCACCGCGGTCAGTGAGTCGAACCCGAGCTCGTTGAACGCCCGGTCCGGTTGTACCGGGTCGTCCGAGGTGTGTCCCAGCACCGCCGCGGCCTCCGCGCGTACCAGGGACACCACCAGGCGCTCCCGCTTGGCCGGCGGCAGCTCCGCGAGCCGCGCCGCGAACGCCGTACCGTCGTCGTCGCCCCCGGTGGCCGCCGGCGCTTCGAGCGCCCGCGTGAACTCGGGAACGGCGCTCACCAGGGGACGCGGCCGCGCCAGCGCGAAGGCGGGCGCGAAGCGCTCCCAGTCGATGTCGGTCACCACCAGGTGGCCCCCGCCGCTGCCGACCAACTGGCCGATGGCCATCGCCGCGGCGTCGGGCGCCATCGGCCGCAGACCGCTCCTGCCCAGCTGCTCCCCGGCGTCCTCCATCATCCCGCCGCCGCCCCAACCGCCCCAGGCGATCGAGGAGCCCGTGAGCCCGCGGATCCGCCGGCGCTGCGCCAGCCCGTCGAGGAACGCGTTGGCGGCGGCGTAGGAGGACTGCCCGCTCGACCCCCACACGGCCGCGCCGGAGGAGAACATCACGAACGCCTCCAGCGGCCGGTCGCCCAGGACCTCGTCCAGGTTGATCGCCCCGATGACCTTGGACCGGGCGTAGCCGGCGAAGTCCTCCAGCGTGGTGTCGGCCACGAGCACGTCGTCGTGCCCGACACCGGCCGCGTGCATCACCGCCGTCAGGTCGGGGATCGACTCCAGCAGGTCCCGTACCGCCGCCCGGTCGGCGACGTCGCAGGCGGCCACCGTGACGGCGGCGCCCAGCTCGGTCAGCTCCGCCTCGAGCTCCGCGACGCCCTCGGCGCCGCGGCCGCGTCGGCTGACCAGCACCAGGTGGTCGGCGCCCTCCCGGGCGAGCCACCGCGCGACGTTCGCTCCGACCCCGCTGGTGCCGCCGGTGACGAGCACCGTTCCGTTCGGCTGCCAGCTCCGCGCCCGGTCCGCGCCGCCGTTCGGCGAGCGCACCATGCGGCGTGCCCGTACGACGCCCGAGCGGATCGCCACCTGGTCCTCGCCGCTCGTGCCCGCGAGCACCCCCTGGAGCAGCGCGATGTCGTCGGCTCCGGGGGCGGGGGGAAGGTCGACGATGCCGCCCCAGGTGTCCGGGTGGTCCACCGCGAGAACCGCGCCAAGCCCCCAGAGCGCAGTCTGGAACGGACTGACCCTCTCCACAGCCTCGCCTCCGCCGGCCCTGTCTCCACCGGCTCCCTCTTCGGTTGCGCTGTCTCCGCTGGCGCTGTCTCCGGTGGCGCCGTCTCCGGCCGCTCCGTCTCTGGCTGCTCCGTCTCCGGTGGCCTCGTCCAGAGCGACCGCGCCGGACGTGGTCAGCCACAGGGGCGCGCTCACCTCCGCATCGGCCAGCGCCTGCACCAACGTGACGGTCGCCGCGGCGCCTCGGGACAGCGTCGGGTGCTCCTCGTGCGGCTCGTCGTCGAGCGGCAGGAGACAGAGCACACCGGTCAGTCCAGGCCGGGCCTGCGCACGTATGGCTTCAGCGAGCGCGGCGCGGTCCTCACCACCGACCACCAGCGGATAAACCCGGGCAGCCCGCGCGGACAAATCGTCCAGGACGTCCCGGACGATCCGCGGATCGCCGCCCGCGGCGGGCACTGCCACCAGCCACGCCGTACCGGTGATCCCCGCCGCGCTCGGCGCGCTCACCCCGCGCCACACCAGCTTGTAACGCCAGTCGTCGAGCACGGACCGCTTGCGCTCCGCGTCCCGCAGGGACGACAGGGCGGGAAGCACGGTCCTCAGGGCGTCCGCGTCCACCTTCAACCGGGTGGCCAGCGCCTCCGTCTCCTCCGACTCCAGCGCCTTCCAGAAACCGTCGTCCCGGGGGCCGTCCGACCCGTGCCCGTGGGACGACGGCTCCAGCCAGTAGTGGTGGTGTTGGAAGGGGTAGGTGGGCAGGTCGGTGGTGGTGGCGTGGGGGATGAGGGTGGTCCAGTTGGGGGTGGTGTTGGTGTTGTGGGTGTGGGTGGTGGCGAGTGCGGTGAGGAGGGTGTGGGTTTCGGGGTGGTTTTTGCGGAGGGTGGGGGTGAAGTGGCTGTTGGTGGTGGTGTGGGTGGTGGGGAGGTTGTGGGGGGCGATGGCGGTGAGGGTGGTGTCGGGTCCGATTTCGAGGTAGGTGGTGACGCCGGTGTGGTGGAGGTGGGTGA
>NZ_JBEXMW010000062.1:0-24427 GCF_040610775.1 Nonomuraea sp. NPDC003709
ACGCGTCCGGCGGGGATGTGCAGGACGGCGGCGATCGGGGCGGGGGTGTCGAACTTCTGCATCGTGTGCTCCTTGTGCGGTGTTCTTTCGATGCCCCTACGATCGCCGACCGCTCTGATACGGGGCTGTCGCCGTCCTGACGCCGCCGCTGACATCCGGCGGGCCTCTTGCGTGCGTTCAGAGCGAGGCCGGAGCCAGAAAGTCGATCTTGACGACCATTCGGTGACGTCGGCTGTTTGCCCTTGAGGTCTACAGAGGGCAGGGCCGGAGTGCGCCGATGGCCACGCCTGCCTCCTGAATTTCGGTTTGGCGGTCCGGCCCGCCGAGGCGGCGTTCAGCGCGGGATCGCCCAGTCCGGCGCCCAGGTCCCGGCGGCGCCGTGGCCGGCCGCTGCGGCGGCGAGGTGGGCGCGGAGGGTGGCCAGCGCGGGGTGGGGGTTGTCGCGGTGCCACAGGAGCGAGTGCGGGTAGACGGGCGTGGGGTCGGTCACCGGGATGCGGCGCAGGCCGTGGCCGGCGGGCCAGACGAGGCGGGTCTGCTCGCCCATGAAGGTGGCCAGGGCCGGGGTGTCGGCGATGGTGTCGAGGAGCGCGTCGGAGCCGAAGTTGGGGCCGGTCGCCTCGATGGTGAGGCCGAACTCGGCGACGAGGTCGTCGTAGTAGGCGGCCCACTCGGTTCCGGGGACGAGGCCGGGCATCCAGATCCGGTGCCCGGCGAGCTGGGTAAGGGTCACCGACCGGGCGCCCGCCAGCGCGTGGGCGGGCCCGGTGAGGAGCTGGAGCGGCTCGTCGAGCACCCGGACGGACTCGATGTCCTCGGGAAAGGGCCGGCCGGGCATGGCGACGGCGCGGAAGGACGCGTCGATCGCACCGGACCGGATGGCGGCGAGGGCCGTCTCGATGTCGAACAGCATCACCACGTCGAGGTCGATCTCGGGGTGCGCGCGGTGGAAGCCGCGCATCAGGCCCGACGCCGCGCTGCGTGAGGTGATCATGTCGACGCGCAGCGGACGGCTGTCGATACGCACGGACGCGACCGCGCGCTCGGCGACGCGCAGCAGCTCGCGGGCGTGGGGCAGGAACGCCTGCCCGTCGATGGTGAGCTCGGCGCCGCGCGGCGTGCGGGTGAACAGCCGCACGCCGAGGTTGCGCTCCAGCGCGGCGATGCGCTTGGAGACGGCCTGCTGGGTGACCGCCAGCTCGGCGGCGGCCTCCTGGAATTGCCCCGCGTCGGCGGCGGCGACGAAGGTCCGGACGGTGTCGAGGTCCATGCGGACACACTCTACCGATACAACTGTTCGTTGTAGCTGAAGGCCCTGAAGTTGTTTGATCCCCTGGTTCGGCGCGCGCTTTGATGCTTGCGATCACAAATCAGTTGTGCGAGCGAGTGGCGAGGAGCGGCGGGCATGCGCAGCGGGAACCGGTTGGGGCGGCAGTTCGGGTGGCTCTGGGGAGCGTTCGGAACCAGCGCGGTCGGCACGTGGCTCGCCTTCGGCGCGTTCCCGCTGATCGCGATCCAGGTGTTGCACGCCGGGCCGGCCGAGGTCGCGGCGTTGTCCTCGGTGGGGGCTCTGGTGGGCGCGGCCGTGGCGGTGCCGCTGGGCCCGTGGGTGGAGTTCCGCCGCAAGCGGCCGGTGCTGATCGGGATGGACCTGGTGCGGTTCGCGGCGCTGCTGACGATTCCCGCCGCGTTCGCGCTCGGCGTGCTCTCCTTCGTCCAGCTCCTGCTGGTCTCGGTCGTCGTCGCGGCGGCCGACATCACCTTCCGTGCCGCCTCCGGTGCCTACCTGAAGACGTTGCTGCGGGCCGAGGACTTGCTCGTCGCCAACGCCCGCTTCGAGTCGACGGCCTGGACGACCACGGTCATCGGACCGCCGCTGGGCGGTGCCGCGATCGGGCTGCTCGGTCCGGTGGTGACGGTGGTGGCCGACGCGGTCAGCTACCTGCTCTCGGCCCTGAGCATCGGCGCGGCGGGCGGCAAGGAGCCGAGGCCCGAGCGTAGGCAGGCCGCGCGCATGCGGGCCGGGGATCTGCTCGACGGATGGCGGTACATCCTCGCCGACGCGACGCTGCGTCCGCTGTTCTTCAACACCGCCCTGTTCAACGGCCTGCTGATGGCCACCGACGCATTGCTGGCCGTCCTGATGCTCGGCCGGTTCGGGTTCACACCGTGGCAGTACGGCCTCGCCTTCGCCGCGCCCGCGATCGGCGGGCTGTTCGGTGCGCGGCTGGCCCGGCCGCTCGTCACCCGGTTCGGGCAGCACCGGGTCCTGGTCGTGGCCGGGACGCTGCGCGCGTTCTGGCCCGCCGGGCTGGTCTTCCTGGGGCCGGGGACCGGCGGGCTGCTGCTGGTGATGGGCGTCGAATTCGGGCTGATCTTCTGCTGCGGGGTTTTCAATCCCGTCTACGCCACCTACCGCCTCGATCGCACCGCGCCCGACCGGATCACCCGCACGCTGTCCGCCTGGACGGTGACGACCAAGGCCTCGACCGCGCTCCTGACGGCCGCCTGGGGCGTGCTGGGCGGCCTGCTCGGCCCGCGCACGGCCATCGGCCTGGCCGGCGTGCTCCTGCTGACGACCCCGCTGCTGCTTCCCCGGCGCGCCGCGGCGCCCCTCGCCGAGCCGGAGCCGACACCCAGCCGCACCTAACGGGCCGCCAACGTGTAGTCGGCCCCGGCACGCGATCTCGCGTGCCAGAGCACCCCTCATCACCCCAAGGAGAGAAAAATGACCGTCACACCCCCGGCGCTGGATCCCCGGACGGCCGCACTGCTCATCATGGATTACCAGCAGGGAATCCTGGCCTCGCTCCCCGGCCTGGCCAACCCGGAAGCGCTGCTGTCACGAGTGGCCGGTGCCATCGCCGACATGCGAGCGCACGGCGCCGCCATCGCCTACGTGCGGGTCGGATTCACCGAAGCCGACTGGGCGGCGATCCCACCGGCCAACAAGACCTTCTCTTTCCTCGGCCGGCAGCACCTCATGCACCACGAGGAGCCCGACACCGCCTTTCACGATCAGCTTGCCCCGGAGCCCGGCGACATCACCGTCCGCAAGACCCGCTACGGCGCGCTGTCTACGACAGACCTGGACCGGCAACTGCGGGATCGCGGAATCACCACCCTGGTCATCGCCGGCATCACCACCAGCGGCGTCGTACTGTCCACCGTCGCTGATGCCGCCGACCGCGACTACCGGCTCTACGTCCTCTCCGACGGCGTCACCGACCCGGACCCGCAAGTCCACCAGACCCTGATGACCAGCGTTTTCCCGAGACTGGCCCACATCATCAACACCGCCGAACTGCGGTCGCTCCTGCACGAAAGTCATCGTGATCGGGCAAAGACCGGCAGGGCATAACCGTCAATGATGATCAGCGACCGTTAGGGGATCGCGTCAGCGGCCAGACCCCGGTTCCGGCCGCTGACGATATGTGACTACCTCGCTCCCAGAGCATCTTTCGGCTCGTGGGGTCGTGCTCGCAGAAATGAGGAGTTCTGACACCCTTGTGCAGGGTTGGGCTCGCCCTGCGCCCCGTCAGCTACGGGCCGCGCAGGAGCACTGACCAGACAGACCTTGGATTCCGTCCCGTTGGCGGTCCGCCGTACCTGGTTGCACGACCTTACCGACACCCGGAGTTGCGCGCGGCGGGGGAGAGCACAGGCGCCATGAGGGTCGGTGCTCGACATGCTGACCCCGCAGGAGCTCCTGGTCGCCGACGGCCTGTCCAGCAAGGAGATCGCCGCCCGGCTCTTTCTCAGCCCGCGGACGGTCGAGTATCACCTCTACAGGATCTATCCGACCCGTACTGAACTGACGTCCCTAGTAGTTCTACAGAAGGCACCGGTAGCGGGACAGGACATGCTTTGAACATGCCTGAGAACAACATCTGGAGCGAAGAGTTCGGCGCCGCCACGGACGCGCCGATCCTGCTGATCATGGGTTCGATGTCGCAGGGCGTCCTGTGGCCGGACGCGTTTATCGGCAGGCTGACGGCCGGTGGCCGGCGCGTGATCCGGTACGACCACCGCGACACCGGCCGCTCGGACACCATCGACTTCGACAAGGAGCCTTATACATGGGACGACATCAAGAACGACGTACTGCGGGTGATGGACGCGCATGGCCTGGACAGCGCTCATCTGGTCTGCCACTCGGCGGGCGGGCTGCTCGGCCAGCTGATCGCGGTGGAGCGGCCGGAGCGGGTGCGCACACTCACCGTCATCGGCTCTTCGCCGCTCGGCGGCGCTGAGGGCGCGGTGATCATGCGGGCGTTGATGGGCGAGCCGCAGCCCGAAGGCAGCCTGCCACCGCCGGCGCCGGAGTTCGTCGAGTTCTTCCGTGCGCTGATCACGAGCCCGCCGCCCGCCAGCCGGCGCGAGCAGATCGACCTCATGATCGCCGAGCAGCGCGTCCTGCACGGGACGGGGTTGCCCTTCGACGAGGACGCCGCCCGCCTGCTGCAGGAACACATCTACGACCGGGCCCGCGATCTGTCCGCCGTGGCCAATCACCGCCGGGCCGCGGCGGCGAACCCGGACTTCGAGCCGGTGGGCGTCCTGGACCAGATCAAGGCGCCGACCCTGGCCGTCGAGGGCACCTGCGAGCCCGCCAAACCCGGTCACAGCGCGCTCATCGCGGAGCGGATCCCAGGGGCGCGGCTGATGATGGTGGAGGGGATGGGGCACACGCTGCCGGTGGAGGTGCACGAGGAACTGGCGACGGCGATCCTCGCGCATACGGCGACATGATCGCCCTGCCCAGGGCCTGGGCGCCGCCCCTGAGCGGGGCGGCGCCGGGCTTCAAGGAATGGCCGGACATTTGGCTCAAGTGATGACAAAAAGACATAAGCTTATGCAGATGATCTCCTACCGCCCTACCGTTCCGGCCGACCTCGACCACGTGACCAGGTGGAGCGTGGCCGAGCCCGTCGGCTGGATCCCCGCCGACCGTTACCTCGCAGATCTGGCCGAGAACATGTACCGGCCGGAATGGACGTGGATCGCCGAGGTTGACGACCAGGTCGTGGGACGGGCGCTGTGGTGGGGGCCGAAGGACAGTGCGCACCCGGTCGCGCTCGACTGCCTCGACGTGGATCCCGCCATGGGCGACCGCGCCGCCATCGCCGCCGAGCTGATCAGGGCCGCGCTGACCGGATTCCCGCAGCCGGTGCAGTACGCGATCAAGGCAGCCGGCGGCTGGCGCGACGATCCGGCCACCTCGATGGCCGTGGAATGGCGGCGGGCGGCAGCACACGCGGCCGGCCTCACCCGGGAAGTGGAGCGGCTGCAGTTCGAGTGGACACCCGCCGACGGGGTGCCCCCGGCGACCGGCGTGCTGCGGTTCGCCGAGGCGTCCGACGAGGAGTTCCTGACGGTATTCACGAGGATCGCCGACGGCAGCCTGGACGCCCAGACCCGCGCGAACCTGGCAGCCAAGGGCGTGGACGCGACCGCGCGCGAGGAAATGGACTTCTATCTCAGGGCGCCGGGCAAGCGGGAGTGGTGGCGGATCGCCTACACGCACGAGGGCGAGGTGGCGGGAATGGCGATCCCCTCGGCAACGCCGTACAACGTGAACGTCGGGTATCTCGGGGTGGTCCCGGAGTTCCGGGGGCGCGGCTACGTGGACGAGATACTCGCCGAGATCACCCGCATCCACGCGGCCAACGGAGAGCTCCGTATCACCGCCACCACCGACGTGGGCAACGCGCCGATGACGGCCGCGTTCGGGCGCGCCGAATACCGCAACACGGAGATCCGGATCAACCTGTCCAACGACCTCCGGCCCTAAGGGCTGCTACCCAGCAGGCCTACGTCGAGCGGCTCAAGATGTGGGCCGGCTGGGAGGAGCTGTCAACGGCCGCTCACTGACTGCTCGGCCTCCTGGCGTTCGGCCCGGACGTCCCTCGGCGTCCGGGCCGCGGCCAGCCACAGGCCGGTGAACACGGCGCAGGCCAGCGTCACGGCGCCTGCCGCGAGGAAGGCGCTGTTGAGGCCGGATTCGAAGGAGGCTCCGCCGGACTCCCGCGTGTGAACGATCGCCCCGAGCACCGCCACTCCGAGCACCGCGCCGATCTGCCGGGTGGTGCTGCTGACGCCCGAGGCGAGGCCACCCTCCTGCGGGCTGACCGCCTGGATGGCGGCCCCGGTCAGCGGCGACATGGTGAGAGCGAACCCGATGCCGACGACCGCCAGCCGCCACCACACGTTCCCGTAGCCGGTATCGGCGTGGACGAAGCCCAGCGCCAGCAGCCCCAGCCCGGCCAGTGCCAGGCCGATGCTGACGACGACGCGGAAGCCATACCTGGCCGCGAACCGGCCCGCGTACGGGCTGACGATCACCATGGCCAGCGAGGTGGGCAGGGTCCGCAGCCCGGCGACCAGGATCGAAGTGCCCTGGACGTAGACGAAGAACTGGGAGAAGAAGAACGACGACCCCATCAGCGCGAACCCGACCACGACCATCGCCGTGTTGGACACCGTGAACAGCCGCTGGTGGAACAGCCGGAGCGGCAGCATAGGCGTCGACACACGACCCTCGACCACGACGAACGCGGCCAGGAGCACCAGTCCGGCGGCGAAGCTGCCCAGGATCACCGGCGAGGTCCAGCCTTGGGAACCGCCCTCGATCAGGCCGTAGGTCACAGCGCCCACGCCCGCGACGGACAGGACCGTGCCGGGGACGTCGATCGGCGGTGCGCTCGGGTTGCGGGACTCCCCCAGCACGCGCAACCCGGCCAGCAGCAGGACCGCCCCGATGGGCACGTTGACCAGGAAGATGGCGGGCCAGCCGAAGGACTCCACCAGGATCCCGCCCGCCAGTGGTCCGGCGGCCAGGCCGATGCCGCTGAACCCGGCCCACAACCCGATCGCTCTGACGCGCTCCCTCGGGGCGGGGTACGCGGCGGCGAGCAGCGCTAGTGAGGCGGGGCTCAGCGCCGCGGCCCCGACGCCCTGCAGCACCCGCCCGGCGATCAGCCAGCCGATCGAGGGCGCGAGCGAACACACCACCGACGCGGCCGTGAACACCACCACCCCGGCCAGGAACACCCGCCTGCGGCCGAACCGGTCGGCGAAGACGCCGCCCGACAGCAGCAGCATGGCCACCAGCAGCACGTAGGCGTCGACGATCCACTGCAGGCCGGTCAGCCCGGTGTGGAGCCGCTGCTGCATGTCGGGCAGGGCGGCGCCGACGATCGTGTTGTCGAGCAGCACCATGAACTGACCTGCGCAGGTCAGGGTGAGCAACGCTTTCACGCGAATCTCTCCTCAAGCAGTTGATTACTGGTCTCACGCTGTTGAACGCGGTCAATGGTGTGCGGGATCTTCTCGATGCTCGGCCACTGGTTCGCGCCCGCTTCGCCGACCTGGGCGACCAGCGGTTCTGGCGCACCGACCTGCACCCCTGACAGCTACGGGCCGCTGGGAGTGATCGCCCGCAACGGACACCCGCACACAGATCGCGTTGATCACCTTGTCGTCCCGCTCGATGCGGACGATCGCCTCGTCGGTCAGTTCCGCCAAGGTCACTTCACCGGCACGCATGGCGGCCGCGAGTTCTTCGGCCGCTCGGAAAGTCGATTCCATGAATGTGCACCCTAATGGCCTGCCGCAGGTGCTCGAAAAGCCGAAAAAACTGCTTCCGAGATGTCGCGTCCCAGGTCAGAGGGGTTGGCGATGGGGAGGCCATAAAATGGCGCTCCGCACAATGAGATAGATGTCTCCATGCTCATCGGTGCAAGGCCATAGCGAGCGGGATTTGTCCAGTAGTGGAATAACCCCTTTAAGATAAGTTTCGGGAATAGGACTCCGGGTTGTTGCGGGATGACTGTTGTTATCTGGCAAGACGGCGATCACGGGCGTAGCGCGAGCGGGGCGACCGCCGCTCGGTGGGGACGCTTCGTTTCCCGGTTATCTGGCAACCCGGCCGATGGTGGAGGCCGACACGGTGGATCCGGTCATCGCCGGGCAACTCGGCCGCGCCCACCCGTTCTCCGCCATCTCGACGCCGATCCGCGCCTACCTGGCCGAGCTCGCCGACCTATCGCCGTCCAGCCGCAAGCGCAAGCGCGCCGCCGTCGCCTCGGCCACGCCTCCACCGAGACCAGTCAGCTGTACGCCCAGTTGGACGAGCGTCGGAACGAGAAGTCCCGTCAACAGAGCAGAGTCGAGCGGCTTGCCGTGACCTTCCGTTCGGATGCGCCGAAGGCGACTCAGCCGCTGAGCAGGTAATCGCGGGCCTTCTCCAGAGGGGAGACGCCATACTCCTCCTCCACCGCGGAGGCGATCAGATAGCAGAACAGGTACCGCTGGATCGGGGTGATGCCGAGCCTGGCCAGGTGCGCGTAGAGCATGTTGACCACGAGGCGGTGGGCGAGGAACCAGTCCGATTCGAGGATCTCGGTGCGGTACCGGTCGGTTGACATGAGCACGTCGAAATAGTCGACCGGGTGGCGACGGTTGGCCACCGGCTGGTCGGGGACGTCCAGGTCGATCTCTTTACGGGCCAGCAGCGGGAGAGCGATCTCCTTCTGGCGGTGGGTGAAGGCGATCCAGTCGCGTACGTGCGGCGCCGGGTCGCCCGCGTCGATCGACGCGACCAGGTCGACCACCGTCGCGCGCATTTCCCTGGCGTTCTTGCGATACCTGGCTTCGAACGCGGCCATGACCGCGTCCCGGTCCTCGCAGGACGAGGCGGCCGCTGCGGCGTGCGAGCGGTAGGACATGTAGCCGCGGCCGATCGGCGGGACGCTCACGTGCGCCAGGGCGGTCATGAGGTCGATGGCGACCGCGAACAGCGCGAGCTCGCCCCGACGGACCTTGTCCAGCGTGCCGAAGGCGAGCCGGGTGCTCTCCGCGGCGGCCGCGTCGATCAGGTTCGCCAGCGGCTGGCCGCCGAAGACGCGCAGCCGGTCGTCGTACGGCTCGGTCTGCAGGGAGTTGTCCGGGTACCAGGGCTGCAGCGGGCCGGTCTCGTGCTCGAGTACGACCAGCAGGCGGTGGGCGGCGAGTTGCTCGTGCTCGTCGAGGCGGGTGGTGGACGGGTGCTCGCGCAGATATCTGGTGATCGTTTCGGTCGCGACGGGGAGGATCTCGCGTTCCCAGTCCTGCAGGGTCGCGCGGAAGTTGAGCCGCAGGTGCGGTCCCTGGCGCCAGTGGCGGACGAGGTACGGCTGCTGTAAGAGGCCGTCCAGGTGCTCGAGCAGCGGGCGGACGCAGTCCAGGATCAGTCCGTCCTTGTCCTGGTCGTAGTAGCGGATCTGGATGCTGTGCCAGGGGAGGTTGCTCACGAGGTTCCCTCTTTCTGCGCCAGCCCGTCCAGGGTGACGGCGGTCAGGTAGCGCAGGTGCGCTTCTTCGACGATCGACAGGCCGAGCCGGTTGCAGAACAGGTGGACGCACCGGTTCAGCACGATCAGGACGTCGTGGCGTTCCGCATCCACCGAGGTGTCGCCGCCCACGGGGCCAGGGGTGTCAGGAATGCGAGGGCGGCCAGGGGGGCTCGATGCCCCCTCCCCGCGGACCGGATGGAAGCCTCCGGCCCGCTGGAGCGCGACAAGGCGCCGGCGCAGGGTGTCGATCGAGCGCCACCATGCGCCGAGCGAGTCGTGAGCGTCGCCGACACCGCCCGGGGGCGGCGCGTCGGCGGAGGGAGCAGGGGCGTGGCTCTCGGACGAGGCGGTGCGGGCGGCGATGAGCCGGCACCGTTCGGCCTGTGCGGTGAGGGCTTCGCGCTGTTTCGTGAAGATCTCCACCTGCCGGGCGCGGGCCGGTGCCGGATCCCAGCGGTCACGTTCCCGGGCCAGCAGGGGGCCCAGGCGGCGGGGATCGGGTTCCCAGGCCACGAGGGCGAGCATCATCGCGGCGAGGGCGTGGCCCAGCCGCCGCCGGTGGTCGTGCTCGCCGCGCAGGATCGCCAGCGCGATCCGGCTGGAGTCGGTGAAGTGCCGCTCGACGGCGGCGACCGCCTGCGGCCCGCCGAACGTCGCGTACTCGGGCCGGTAGGCGATGGCCTCCACGTGGTCGTCGGGCCGCAGCCGGTGGTCGTAGGCGACCAGGCCCTCCTGACGGGCGAACTCCTGGGCGAGCAGCGCGTAGCGCTCGCGGTCCCACGCGACCGTCGTCGGATACGCCGCGAGGTGCTCTTCCAGCACGGCTGTGGCGCGCTTCTCGATCATCACCGCGTCGTCGGGGACACGCGGCAGAAGGCGGAGCCGCAGATGCGGGCCGCCCTCCCAGTACCGCAGGAAGAAGAACCGGTCGAGCCGTTCGTCCAGCTCCCGCACCAGGCCGTCGACGGCCGTGCCGAGCAGCAGGTCGGTGCCGGCCTGGTGGAAGGCGTGCAGCGAGATCCAGCGGTCAGGCATGGCCTACCTCGACCACGTACTCGGTCACGTGGCGGCGGTCAGGGTGGCCGTCTCCTTCCAGGCCTAGCGCCGCCTCGAAGTCCGGGAGCAGCTCACGAAAGACGACCACCGATCCGCTCGCGTCCAGCCCTCGGTCGAACAGCGTGACCAGCGCGGGGTCGGCCAGATCGAGATAGGTCGGTTTGGCGAGCCGCACCATGTGCAGCCTTTCGCGGACCGGCGCGCCGGGATCGCCCGAGGAGACGAAACAACGTTCCGGCAGGGAGTGCTCGGCGAACCAGGCCGCGAGCGCGAGCAGGTGCGCTGCAGCGGAGTTCTTGCCCCGGCGCGGGATTTCGCGCACCGGGACATACCAGGCGGCACGGGCTACGGTGACCCGCCCGACCGACACCCGGGCCGTACGCTCGACGCGGGCCGGCACCGACTCCGGCGGACGGGAGAAGACCGACGCCAGCTCCATCACCGGGCTGGGCATGTCGCCGAAGAGCTGGAGCAAGAGGCGGGCCGTACGCGGCAGCAGCATGGGCGCGACCATCCCGGTGTACACCGGCCGGAGCCGGGTGCCGTGCCCGGCGTGCACCAGAACGAGGCCGCCGGCGCCGGACTCGTGCCGGACGGCCAGGTCCCGCAGGTCGAACGTGGCCGGGCCGCTCGGGACCACGCCCGGATAGCCGATCTCCTGGGCCGCCACCGGGGAACGCAGGTTGACGTTGCTGCCGAACAGCCCGGTGATCTCCACCGGCATGCCGCGTTCCGTCCCGAGCAGGCGGTTCTCGCCGGCGGGAACTCCGGCGACCCGCAGCAGGCGGTGCACGCGGCTGCGCATCGCGCCGTGCCCCGGGCCAAGACCGTTGAGCACCAGCCGCACCGGCGTGCCGTCCGGCGAGCTGATCGTCTGCACGAAGCAGGACAGCGACCCCGCCGGACGGACGAACTCGGGGCGGTCGGTGGCGAGACCGGCCAGCGCCATCGGGTCGATGGTAAGCGCGTCCGGGGTCTCGGGCAGCAGCGCGCGCACCGCGGCCAGCGCCGCCGTCCGGGCGTCTCGAAGCTCGTCGAGCCGGGGCACGGCGGGCGTCCGGCCGGGCGGGTGTCGCTCCTGCCACGGGTACATGAGCGCGTGCAGCTCACCGGCCGGGGTGCCGGGTGCGGCCGGATGGGTGCGCTGCGCGAGCATTCGGTGGAACCGCCCGAACGGCACCTGCGCGCCGGCGCCGAACCACTCCGCGAACAGGTCGGCGGCGAGCAGCCGGGCGACGCCATCACGATCGAAGACCGCCGCGAAGTCGACGATCGCGTGCAGATCGCCCAGGGCGGGACGCCAGGCGGCCAGGCCCAGCCGCGGACCGGGTGTGGTGACCACGGCGTTCTCGTGGAAGAGGTTGCGGTCCGGCAGGCGATCGGTATCGTCTCCGGCAAGTTCGGCGAACGCGGACCGTACCTTCCGCTGCAGCGCCTCACGTTCAGACACGCCGGCCGCCTCCGGGTAACGAGCGAGCGCCTCCTGTACGGCGGTCAGCGCCTTGCCCACCGGATGCGTGCCGAGCCGATCGGTCAGGTCGGCGAGGTGCGCGGCGGCCTGGTCGGCGACCGGGGGGTGGAGTTCCAGCACTCCCAGGTCGACCAGCCGGCCGAGCGCGTCGCCGGCCTGGGTACGGAGGTCGTCGTACGGCGGGCGCAGCAGCCGCCGGAGCGGTTGAGACGTGGCGATGCCGCTGTAGGCGTCCTCCTGGCCGGTCACGTACCACAGGCGGCCGTCGTCCTCGTCGAGGCTCGGGTTGGGCCTGACCTCGAAGAGGGCGGCGAGTCCGCCGTCGGCGCGGGCCAGTTCGGTGAGCAGCCGGAGCAGCAGGGGCACGTTCGGCTCGACAGCGCTACGCCACGCCCATGGCCCGTCCCAGCGGACCGGCTCGCCGTCGTCGCTCCACTGCCCCAGGGCCGCCATCATGAAGGTGGCGTGCGGGCTGGTCTTCGCCACGACGCGGGCCAGGTACCTGGTGAGCCGGAGCGAGACCTGGCGCGGCGGGACGCTGCCGGGCGGCGAGGCCAGCCACTGGCGCAGCGCGGCGGACATCGCCGGTCCCGCCTGGAGCACGCCGTAGCCGAAGGCGTCGGTGCCGACCCACTGGCGCAGCACTTCGTAGGTGCCCCGGCACTCCTGATCGAGCAGGTCCGGCAGCTGTCGGACGAGCGCGTCATGCCAATCGAGGTCCGTGAGCCAGGCCGCGACGCGCGGACCGAGGCCGGAACCGATCTCCACCGGCCAGGCACGGCCCGCCGGCCGCCTTGCGTTGTACAGCGCCCGCCGCAACGCCACCAGCGCCGGTCGCGTCGGGCCCGGCCCGACCGCTCCGATCACCGGCTCCAGTTCGTCCGCGAGCCGCCGGCCCTCGACGGCCAGCCGGCCGCGGGCCGCGAGGATCTCCTGGACACTCCGCCACGTGGCCGTGCACCTCAGCTCCGCGAGCGCCGTCACCGGTAGCGCGGCGACCCTGGCAACCACGGTCGCGTCCACCGTGCGGCGAGCCGCGTCGATCTCGACGCGTCCCGGCAGGCCACGACGCGTCGAGACCATGTCCGGGGAGGCTTAAATGAGCCAGCTCGTGCGCGCGATGCCCGAGGCACCCACTTCGGTGTTGCCGAGACCCATGCCCAGGGCCTTCACGAGATCCTCGCCGGGGAGCTCGACCGTCATCACGTCGAGCGTGTCCAGATCGAGGCGGAGCGGTTCATCGGTCGCCATCTGCACTCCCATTCTTACCCGCCGGAGCGGGCTATATCGGTGACGATCAACACCATAAGCACGGTCGGCGATCTCGTCCATCCGACAAGGGGACAATAAATGGGCAGAAAGCACGGAGGCCGAACATTAATCGACCCTCCGTGCTGCGGTGACGAGTGTCGACACCTTTCCGACCAGGCAGGCGTCACCGTAAGTGTGATGACAGAACCAGTCAATTTCACGATGGTAAGAGATTGCTGTCCGCCGAAGTATCACCGACGCCCATCGAAAGATTTCAGACGGGCGGAAGGGTGGTCCTGGAGTAAGCTTCGGAAGGTCGACGCGATTAAATGTTACATGTTTGTTTCGCTGCCACGCGGCCTGCTGCTGCCGCCCGTGGGACCCGCCGGCGCGCGGCCCAGGCGCTGGCCGCGGGTGGCGTCCAAGCTCTCGTGGGTGCCTTCGACGATGAGCTCGCGGGACTTTTCGTTCCGATACTCGTCATGCCCCGACGACAAGGTCGCCGACGCCGAGATCCGCGCCGCACGCCGACGCCGGGACCGGGCGGCGAACCAAGGAAGCTTCGCAACCAGGAGCGGCCTCAGCTCACTGCAATCAAGCTCCTTCTCAGCGCCAACAGCTGTCCGCAGGTTCCCCAGCGCCGTAGTCGCCGACGGTGACTCGGTCGCTGAGGCCGCCCGCACGCTCAAGATCGGCCGCTCCACTGCGCACGAAACGCGGGCTCAACGCTGACCTGCGGTTATGTCGTCCTGCGGCCCGTTTC
Source organism: Nonomuraea sp. NPDC003709 (assembly GCF_040610775.1). Classification (NCBI taxonomy): domain Bacteria; kingdom Bacillati; phylum Actinomycetota; class Actinomycetes; order Streptosporangiales; family Streptosporangiaceae; genus Nonomuraea; species Nonomuraea sp. NPDC003709. Next base: position 13,876 of record NZ_JBEXMW010000062.1, read on the forward strand.
GCCCGTATTCCGGTGGTACCCGTCCAGGGCGTGACGGATCGCGGTGCGCTCAGGACCCTCAAGAAGAGCGCGGCGGGCGGTGGTCAGGGACCGGGCGATGGGAGCGCCACGCCGGGCATCACTTCGACTGAGTCGGGACAGCCCCGCAGGATGACCTTCGTCTGATGGACGGCGCCCACGGCGCCCGATGTCCGTTTAGCTACTATAAGTGACGGATATATAGCTGTGGGTAGCAATGGGTGGGCGGCGTTCCGCTGCCGTCCCCAAGCGAGAGATGGAGCAGCGATGACCGACCAGCTAATAGAGATCCCCAATTCCGCCCCCGGCGCCGACGGCGAGGAGACCGCCCAGGGCACCTACCGGCTGTACTGGTACGGAGCGGGAATGAAAAAGACACGCAACGAGGCCTACTCCTTCGCCGCCTCCCGGGGAAACGGGCACCAGTTGGCCGACATCCCCACCGCCTCGTGGCGCGACAGTGCCGCCAAATACCTCAACGGCCCGGCCTGGATCTACTCATGGAGGGGTGACAACTACAGCGAGGGCAACGTCGTGCTCCATCCCAACGGATCGATCGGCACCCTGGAGGACGGAAACCAGCAGCTTCCCTTCCTCATCAGCTACATCCAGTAGCGTTGGAAATTCGGCGGATGCTACGGCATAGTCCGCCGGCGACCGCGGAGGCCTCGCCGGCATGAGAGGCCTCGCACAGGCGGGTTGCCGGGGATGGTCTCCCCCTGAATACCGTCCCCGGTGTCCCATGCCTCGGACCGATGGATGAGGCCCGGCGACGTGAGTAGCGGTGTTTCGCCGGGCAGCCTCTCTCCCGGTGTCGACGAAGCGGTTACTCTCCCGGCGTTGGCGGGGCCGGGCCCAGATGACGATCGTCGCCGTCACGGGCATCCGCCCGGCGGGCGCGGGGGTTGAGGAACATCCGTGTCGGATCGACCGGCTGACCCGGCATACCGAGCCTGGCCAGGAGCACATCCCCGGCTGCCTACCAGCGCAGATGATGCCTTTGCGTAAATCCCTCATGGGGATATCGGCGAGCTCACCACGCTCGGCATCAAGGTCGCTGCGTCGACGGTCTGGGAGATCCTCAAACAGGAGGGACTTTGTCCGGCGCCCGAGCGGGTGTCCGCCCACGTGGGTCGACTTCCTGCGCTCGCAAGCCGACGCCCTGCTGGCTTGCGATTTCATCGAGACCATCACCTTGAACGGGCAGGTTCCCAGCCCTCGTAAACGAAATCCTTGCCGAGGCCGGCATCCAGACCGTGCTCACCGGGATTCGGATGCCACGTATGAACTCGATCATGAGGCGATGGGTTCAGTCCTGCCACCGCGAACTCCTCGACCGCTGCCTGCTGCAGAACGAACACCATCACGCTATTCGCGAGTACGGATCTGATCAAAGATCCAGGGCGAATCGCCGCTTTGGACATACGCCGAAGAGACGGGCTCGGCGGGGTTCTCCACGAGTACTCACATGCCGCTTGAACTGCATGGACGGACTTTCCGGCAGGCGCAAGCACCATCAGTTGGTGCCGTACCACCAAGATTTCGATCTCCTTGTCGCGATTGATCCGGGGCAGCAGCCCCAGAAACGCGAAGGTGGTCGTCATCGTCAGTTAGGCCAAGCGCAGTAGCACGATCGACCATCATGCCGTGCGTGCGTGCGACGGGAGCACAAGAGAGCGCATCACCTCCATGCCTGCGCGGATGGATATTCGCACCCGGAGCGCTATCGGTCTCGCGCCCCGAGGCTGGCCTGATCGGCGGCGGTACGGCCCGCCGCCCAGCCCTCCCGGTCCCAGGACGTGCGGACCGCATGCGAGACCAGGTTCGGGAACATGCGCTCGACCGCCTGCTCCACCTCCTGTTCGCGGGCCGCCAGCACCGGCACCAGGTCGGTGCCCCGGCTGGCGCTCTCCTGCGAGACCGCGGCCGCCGTGGCCTCGGCGAGCCGCTCCCCGATCCTGGAAGCGAACGCCGACAGGAACGACTGGCGGAATGTCTTGTTCCTCGATCGGCCGGTGCCGTGCTTTCTGGTGCCCGAGTTCACCAGCGCGGTCTGCGCCTGCACCAGCAGCGAGGTGAACAGCATCTCCACCCAGGACAGGTCCGCCCCGAACCCCAGCACGGTGGCGAACCCCAGTTCCTTCGACCAGATCACCCGGCACCTGTTGGCCTCGGCGACGAGGTTGAGCAGTACGGCCTTGGGCTGCTCGTACGGCGTGTCGATGCCGACCCGGATGCCCGCCGGGGCCTCACCTCCGCCTGGTTGCGCGTCCAGCATCGCCGCGTCGATGCTGTACTTCGCCATCAAGCCCTGCGCCGCCGACATGAACGTCTCCGCCTCGGCCTCGTACGTCGTCGACTCCGCCTTGGCAAGCAGCGCCCGCACCCGCGCGAGCGTCTTCTCGCTGACCACGTGCGAGCGTGCCTGGACCGTACGGCGAGCGGCCCCGGGCGGCGGGGTCAACGACTCCAGCCGGGGCAGCCCGGTCAGCAACCCCAGCAGTTCCAGCACACCGGAGACGGTCACCAGACGGCCAGCCCCGTCGCGCGCCTGCCGCGCCGCCAGGTAGCCGCCCTTCCACCACACCGCGGCCTCCAAGCCGGCGAGTTGGTCGCGCCAGCGCTCATCCACCGTGGCCGGCTCATAGGCCCGCATCTCCCAGGCGATGAGGTCGGCCGCCGCCCGCCCGTGCCAGTCGGTCAGCCGCCTGGCCGCGATCCTGGCCACGTCGGCGGGCTGCCAGCCGTTCCGCCACAACCCCGAGATCGCACGGGTCACGACCTCCACCAGCACGCGATCGGCGTCGTCCCGGTCGGCCAGGAAGGCGGCGGCGGAGTCGAAGGACGCCTGATCCTCGCGGGCAAGCGCCTCCATCGCCGCGCCGATCAGCTCATTGGCCTTACTCACACTCGCCGTCCACCTTAATGAAAGTCCGCCAGAACTCTACCGTGACGGAACCCCATCCCCTGCTCACCGGCGCGGCGGAAGGCGGCGAGGTCCTGACCGACCCTGTGGGGCTCAAGAACTCGAATCACTCTCAGCGCAGAACCCTCGTCCGGTTGAGCGGGAGAGGGTGAAGGCGCCGAGCGACCAGCCCGGGTCGGCTGGGATCACGTTTCGTGATCTTGTCTACGGCCCAAGACACCGGACAATTGGAGCTTCTGAGTAGCCGAGTAACGCGCCGACTGGCGAATGATGGATTCGAGCCTGTCATGAAGCGGGCGCTGAGCAAGCGCACTCGTCTGCGCCCGCCGTCCGGCGCTGAGTGGACGCCGATCCAGCCGTAACCTTACGGACTCTTCATCCGAGGGTCGTTGATCTGGACCGGTCAGAGCTTTGGGAAGTCGAACAGCACGCTCGCTGCGGCGGTGACGGGTTGGACGGCGTTGAGGATGAGGGTGCAGTGGGCGGGGGTGTGCTGGTTGGCGTAGGTGGCGGTCGTCGCGTGGGAGGCGTGGCCGGCGATGAGTGGCATGACGCCGGGAGCGACGCCGCCGCCGCGCAGCATGGTGATCATGGTGTGGCGGAGAGTGTGTGGGGTGATGTGTTTGGCCAGGGCGCAGTCCATGGCGACGCCTTTGAAGTTGGTCGAGGCGTCCTCGGTGGTGAAGGCGGGCTTGCTGGCCCAGTGCACGTTGCCGGGGTCCCAGGCGCCGGTGAGGCGGGCGACCTGGATGCCGTTGGCGAGCGCGGCGCTGCAGTTCTGGGCGTCGATGGTGTTCGTCGACGGCTTGGCGTCGGTGACGGTGGAGCCGGTCAGGTTCGGGGTGTCGAACTTCAGATGCACCCGGTGCTCGAACCCGCCGGTCCTGGTGCCGGCCATCATGTACGGCGCCGTCGGGTCACCCGGGAAGTCGGCGTCGTTGCCGGAGGTCACCTCCACATCGGCGTTCACCGGCAGCGTGACCGCCGCCGCCGCCACCCGTACCGGGTACATGGTGGCGGCGTCGGCCAGGAACGCCTGGTCCGGCTTGACCACCAGCTCGGTGCGGCCGTCCTTGGTGACCACGTCGCCGTCGGCCTCACCGCGCTTGACCGACGCAGGACGGTCCTTACCACCGCCACCGTCCGACATGGCCGGCCGGGTCCCGTTGGCAACCAGCTTCTTGCCCTTACCCTTCAGCAGCAGCCGGCCGCCCTTGCCGTCGGTCAGGGTCAGGCCCCCGTCTTCGATGCCGGTCCGCAGCTCCACCTGCTGGGCGGGCCGCCGGCGCAGCACCACCTCGTGCCGGAAGCCGGTCGGCAACGCCGTCACCACCAGGTCGGCACCGACACCCGCGGCGTCGGTGTAGGTGGCGACACTGCCCTTGACCGTCGGCTGGGTCTGGCTTAGGAAACGGCCCAAATCGGTGTCCGTATCCAAGGGGGAAGCCCCATTGGTGGAGATGATTTGCTGGAGACGCTCGCCCCGTACGCCTCGGCCAGATGCGCGCATATCTCTCATGCGCAATGCCCTTGGCCGGCAGCGACAAGAGCATCTCATCCACCCCCGACAGCCGGCGCTGCCGCTTGCACACCTGCTGGGGATCGAAGCTGCCCGCCACGTCGCGCGGCACCCGCACCTCCACCGGGCCGACGTTGGTCACCACGGTCTTGGTGCGGCTGCCGTCGCGGCTATTCCGCTGTTCTTCCCGGTCAGTCGTGCCGGTCGTAGCCCAGGTGATCGGTGATCTCGCCTTCCAGCGGGGGCTCCAGCACCCGCCACCGCGGGTCCGCGGTCACGTCGAGACGGCCGTGCGCGACCACTGCTGATTGGTGCCGGTGTTGCACGGATACTGCTTGAGGATCACGCCGTCCGCGGTCGATGCGGACGGTACGTCCACGCATTTGCTGCTGTGTCGTGCCCGGAGCTGGAAGTAGCTCCCGTTGGCGACCATCTGGAACTGCTGGTTGGTGCCGGTGCCGCAGGTGTACTGGATGAGCTCGGCACCGTCGGCGGTTGAAGCGCTCACCACATCAAGGCACTTTCCGCTGTGACGGCTGATGATGCGCCAGTAGCCGCTGCCGGCGTCCTGGAACTGCCACTGCTGCCACGCGTTGCCGCCGTACGTGTACTGGCCGACGCGCGCACCGTTGTCGGTGTTCGGTTGCTGGACGTCCATGGCCTTGCCGCTGTGGCGCGCGTTTATCGTGTAGAACGTCGGCGGAGGGGTGGGGTCGCCGATGGTGTCGCCCCAGCCATATCGGATCCGGTCAGCGCCGGAGGCGTTGCGGACGGTCAGGTTGAGATTGGTGCCACTGCCGCTCAGGGCGTACATCGAGTAGTGGTCGTAGCCGAGGTTTTCGGTTGGCTTGCCGCCGAGCGCGGGCCAGTAGGTGCCGCCCATCTGGTTGTCGCGCATGACCTGGGCCATGGCGCGGATATGGCGCACGAAGTTGTCGGTGCTGTTGGCGTCGCCGTAGTTGAGGCCGGTGGACATCGGTGCGCCGAACTCGGTCGCGACCGCGCGGGAGGCGCAGTTGCCCAGACGCGTCTGAATGTGGGTTCGGAAGGCGTCGTAGGTCATCGCGCTGTAGAAGAAGGCGTAATGGTGGAAGGACAGCAGCGTCGAGTTGAAGCGGCTGTCGTTGCAGACGTCCCGCAGGTCCTGGCTGTAGCCGGTGCCACCGATGAGCACCCGTCCGGGCACTGCCGAGGTGTGGTAGCTGAGCCAGTTCGCTGCGACGTTGCGCCAGTCCGCCGAGGTGTAGCCGTGCGGCTCGTTCATCGGCTCGAAGTAGACGTTGCTGTTGGAGCCGTACGTGTTGGTCACGCTGGACCACATCGTGTTCCATGCGGCGAGGTTCGTGATCTTGCCGCCGGAGGCGGCGCCGTCCTCCCAATAGGCGAGGATGACCTTGAAGCCACGGGCGGTGGCGGCGTCAATGGCTCCGCGGTAGGCGTTCCACCAGGTCGTGTTGGCCACAGTGTGAGTGTTGATAGGCAGCCGGACGGTGTTGACCCCCATGGTGGAGGCCATGTCGTCGTAGAGGGCGTTGGCCTTGGCCCGTACTGTCGCGTTGCTGTCGGACTGGCTCAGGCCCTGCACGACGAGCGTACCGGTGCTGAAGTTGTCACCCAGCACGGCCCAGTTCATGCCTCGGAATTGGCTGGTGGCGGCATTGGCCGGCGGCGCGGGAATGACGAGGCTTGCCACTGCGACGAGCGCGCTCACCACAAGAGGGACCAGCGACCGGCGCAACGACCGGGTGCTCCGCGACGGTCCTGACGAGTAAGCGTCAGACGCCTTGGTCGGTGTCATGAAACTCCCATCACTAGATCTGAGTTCCTGGGTCTGTGAAGATCATGTTGCTGACGTACGTCCGGGCCGGCGGGTCCCCGGCCCGGGCTGCACCGATCGCTGTGCGACGCTCCCTGCCACCGGAGGAATCAGCTGGTGATCCGGAAGGTGGCGTCCGCCCGACCGGTGGCCGTGCTGATCGGATCCAGGCGAAGCAGGTAGTTGGAATGGCGGATGTACCGGTCCGGGAAGTTGTATGACTGGAACGACGCCGCCGAGGAGTCGGCCAGGCCCGCCACCTGGCGGAAGGTCGCGTCCCCGCGGAAGGTGGCGGTGCCGTCATACTTGGCCAGAACGAAGTCGTAGTCGTAGTGCCGCAGGTACCAGCCGGGGAAGTTCGACGACTCGAGCGACACCCCCGCCGGATCGGCCAGGCCCGGCACGATACGCCACTGCGAGTCGGCGAGCGGGCTCACGTTCGGGTCGATACGGACATCGAAGTTGCTGTGCCGCAGGTAGCGGTCGGGGAAGTTGAGCGACTGCAGGCGCCGGGTGCCGGCCGAGGCGGGGCCGCCCCACTTGGCCTGCAGCGCGGTGAGCTGCGCCTGGGTGATGCCGATGATCGAACCGTGCCGTTTGCGGCTGGCGCCGAGCGCGTATTCCGAGGCGACGCGGACGCGGTAGCCGCTGGGAGCGGCGAGATTGGTCGTGGTCAGCGGAAGGTAGCCGCGGCCGGCGGCGTACTGGTCGACCCACAGGCCCCACTCATCGCGGCCGTTGTACTGGTGCAGGATCGGGCCCTCGACCTGCGCGCCCGTGTAGCCGAGGTGGGAGATGTCGCCGAGCCGGGTCCAGCCGGTGAGGATCTGGTTGCTGCCCTCGATCGTGATCTGACCGTCGCCGGACGCGCGGATGTAGCGGTAGCCGCCAACGCTGCCGGGGATCTCCAGGATCTGCGTGTCGATGATGCCCTGGGTGCCCGGCCGGTCGATGTAGAGTTGCGCGGCGGTGAACGTGCGGAAGTCGCGGGTGCGGGAGTAGTAGACGCGGGCTTTGTCGACGCCGTTCCGCGGTGAGATCGTCGCCCAGTAGACGACGTAGTCGCCGCTCGCCGGGTCGTAGATCGCCTCGGGCGCCCACGCGCAACCGGCGTCGGGGATGGTCCCGGCGACGTTCACCAGGCGCGGCGCCGACCAGGTGACGAGGTCAGGTGACTCCCATACGACGAGCGAGGTGCTGCCATCGTGCTGGGCGACGTCCCAGCCCTTGCCGGCGGCGATACGCAGGTCGGTGGCGATCAGATAGAACCGGTCGCCGGACGGCGCACGGACGATGGCGGGGTCGCGGACGCCGAGTTCGCCGATGCTGGAGGTAAGCACCGGCAGCGAACTGTTGAGATCGGTCCAGTGCAGGCCGTCGGTGCTGGTGGCGAAGTAGATCTGCTCGCCGTTGGCGCTCTCGCCGGTGAAGTGCGCCATCAGATAGGCGGTGTAGGGGGCCGCGGCCTTGGCAGGGCGTTCGAGAACGGCGAGGCCGAGGGCGAGCAGCAGGGCGCCGGCCAGGCCGATCAGCGCCGTTCGCCGTAAGAGGTGTGTCATGGTCGCTCCGAAGGTGCGGTGGGGTCAGGAGAAGGTGCGGGTCCACTGCTGGTTGGTGCCGCCACCGCAGGTGTACTGCTGGATGTCGGCCCCGTTGGCGGTCGAAGCGCCGGACACGTCCCGGTATTTGCCGCTGTGCCGGGCCGTGGTCCGGTACGGCGGCGTGGCGCCTGAGCTCGTGATCACGCCGATGGCGACCTCGATCGTGGTCTGCGAGTGCCGGCTCAGGCTCATGCTCGTCGCGGACGGGAACGTGATCGGCAGCCGCACGTACTGCGAGCCGTTCACGCGGCCGCCCCGCGCGCCGCGCCGGAGCTGACCACCAGGTGGAGGGCGTAGCCGTCGCCGGACTGGTTCGGACGCCGAGGCCGGCGGTGCGGCCGGGCCGGCGGCGACCGAGCTCAACAGGACCACGACTTGCGCGGTGAGCTTTGGGCGCAGGGACACGGGACCACCCTCCGGAATCCGCGGCAGAAACATTTGTTAGCGTTAACAAAGAGCTGTGAGTCCCACGAAGAGCCTGAGACAGGATCCCCCTGTGGGAACTGGGACGACCGGATTACGCGCGACGTTTGAGGCGTCTTGCCGCAGAGCGTTTACGCAACCATCTGACTTGTCAAGAGGCGGCCGGGAAAAGGGGGAATACGCTTTCCGTGCACCAGCGCGGGCAATGGACCAATCCGACGCCTCGACGTGCACCGGCGCTTTGCCGTCGGCATTGATCACCTGTCACCGATAGGGGGACAGGGGCGGCAGATAAATATCCGCTGTTTCTCGCGGCGATTCTCTCGCCTCGTTGACAGCGCAGGCTCAGGTCGATCGGTTGCGCACCGTCTACGCGATGGCCACGACGGACAAGACGCAGGCCCGCCGAAGGGATCGACGGGCCTGTCCGGGTTCGGCGGTTCAGGTAGCGGCGTCTCCGAGTTGGTTCGGCAGAGTGAAGAAGTTCGCCTGGACCTGCGCGCTCTGACGATCCAGGGGGCGCCCCCCTGCTACCGGGCGCTGACCAGCAGGCGGCGCGGCCGATAGACGAACGCGCCGTCGCTCCACCGCACGTCCGCCAGGTCCTCCCGCGCCCGCAGCCCCGGCAGGCCCGTCACCAGGGCGCGGAAGGCCTCCTGCAGTTCCATCCTGGCCAGGTTCGCGCCCAGGCAGTAATGAGGCCCGTGGCCGAAGGCCAGGTGCGGGTTCGGCTGGGCGTCATCGAAGCGGTGGATGTCGAACCGCAGCGGATCCTCGAACGCCTCCGGATCATGGTTGGCCGCCGAGATGTTCGGCAGCACGACGCTCCCGGCCGGGATGGTCCCGGCGGACAGCGCGACGTTCTGGGTGATCCGCCGCAGCATGCCGTTGCTGCCCGGCGCCTCGTGGCGCAGGATCTCCTCCACGCCCGCCTCGACCTGCTCGGGGCGGGCGGCCAGCTCCGCGTACTGCCCGGGGTGGCACAGCAGCCGAAACGTGCCCCTGATGATCATCGAGGCGGTCGTCTCGTGCCCGGCCACGATCAGCGTGAACACCATGTTGGTCAGCTCGTCCTCGCTGAGCCCGTCGTTTTCGTCGCGCGCCTCGATGAGCAGGTCGATCAGGTTCTCTCCCGGCTTGACCCGGTGCTGCTCGATCAGCTCCCGGGTGTACGCCGTGAACTCCGCCAGCCCTTCGTGCCTGGCCTCAGCGCTCGCGTCGGTGGTGGACAGGAAGGTGTCCGTCCAGCCCCTGAACTGCTCGTAGCGGTCCATCGGCACGCCCAGCATCTCGCAGATCACCCGCGCGGGCAGCGGCAGCGCGAAGTCCGCCACCAGGTCGAACTCCGCGCCGGCCGCCTCGATCAGCTCCTCGGCGATGACCGCGGCGCGGGGCCGCCAGCGTTCGATGTGCTTGGGGGTGAACGTGCCGTGCATGATGCGGCGGTAGCGGGTGTGCTCCGGCGGGTCCTGGTTCATGAGCGCCGCCGGGTCGTCATCCAGGAAGGGGCCCTTGACCAGCCGGGGCAGGCCGGGCTCGCGCAGGTTGCGGCTGCTGGCCGGCGACATGAGCAGGCCGCGCACGTCCGCGTACTTGACGATCATCGGGACCCGGTCGCCGCTCGGCAACGTCGCCGGCTCCATCGGGGCCTCGGCGTGCCGCCGTACCAGATCGGGGGAGAGGGTGCCGTACGGGCCTGGGGGAAGGTCTGGCCAGGTCGGGGTGGTGCTGGACTGTTCTGTCAAAGCCGCCTCCGGGCAATGCCGTCGTCCAACAAGCTCGCCGAGAACGTACCCCGAGGATGGTGGCGCGGCAATCTCAGGGGCACCGCCGCGGCCCTGGCCTGCGCGCCGGCGTCGTACTCGATCACGGCGTCGTACGCGCCGGCCCGGATCCACCGGTCGACCGCCTGACGCTTGGCCCCGACCGGCTCGACGACTACGTCCAGCGGCTGCGACAGCGGCTCAGCGGTCAGCTGTCCTGGTACGTCGGCGACCTGTACACCGCCGAGGCGGCTGTCACGTTCCAGAATGGTGATCTGGTGTCGTAGGCAAGGACCATCCCGGCCGTGTCGCGCACGAATCCGGGCGTCAGGGTTGGCGAGCCGGCTGGCGGCCGGAGCGCGCGGGTCCGCGTCTTCGCCCGGGCGGCGGGCGACCTGATGGCCGGTCAGCCCATCGAGATGAGGATGGGCGCGACGTATCGCCCGCGGTCGCCCGGGTGGCGGTGGGCGCCGTAAACCATCGTCG
>NZ_JBEXMW010000063.1:0-5455 GCF_040610775.1 Nonomuraea sp. NPDC003709
AGATGCAGTACCGCCCCAAGCTCTTAGACGCCTTCCTGGCACACACCGGCCTGATCACAGACCTGAGATCGAGATGACACCCCGAACTTTCATTTTCTGTAGCGGCCGCGCGATCACTTGCTTCGAACAGGCCCGCAAGGCGAGCGAACGGGTGCTGGGCGCCGACCACCCCGACACGCTGGCCTCCTGTAACAACCTGGCCAGCGCCTACCAGGCGGTGGGGGATCTCGGCCGGGCCGTCCTGCTGTATGAGGCGACGCTGGCCGCCTGCGAGCGGGTGCTGGGCGCCGACCACCCCGAGACCCTGCAATCTCGTAACAACCTCGCCTACGCCTATGAGTCGGTGGGGGATCTCGGCCGGGCCATCCCGCTGTATGAGGCGACGCTGGCCGACTTTGAGCGGGTGTTGGGCGCCGACCATCCCGATACCCTGCAATCTCGTAACAATCTCGCTGGCGCCTACCGGGCGGTGGGGGATCTGGGGCGGGCCATCCCGCTGTGCGAGGCGACGCTGACTGATCGGGAGCGGGTGTTGGGCGCCGACCACCCCGCCACGCTGGCCTCCCGTAACAACCTGGCCAGCGCCTACCAGGCGGTGGGGGATCTGGGGCGGGCCATCCCGTTGTATGGGGCGACGCTGGCCGCCTGCGAGCGGGTGCTGGGCGCCGATCACCCCGCCACGCTGACCTCTCGCAACAACCTCGCCTACGCCTATCGGGCGGTGGGGGATCTTGGCCGGGCAGTCCCCTTGTTCGAGGCGACGCTGGCCGACTTTGAGCGGGTGTTGGGCGCCGACCACCCCGACACCCTGACCTCCCGCAACCACCTGGCCAGCGCCTACCAGGCGGTGGGGGATCTTGGCCGGGCAGTCCCCTTGTTCGAGGCGACGCTGGCCGATCGGGAGCGGGTGCTGGGTGGCGACCACCCCGCCACGCTGATCTCCCGCAACAATCTCGCCTGCGCCTACGATGCGGCGGGGGATCTGGGGCGGGCCGTCCCGTTGTATGAGGCGACGCTGGCTGATCGGGAGCGGGTGTTGGGCGCCGACCACCCCGCCACGCTGACCTCCCGTAACAACCTGGCCAGCGCCTACCGGGCGGTGGGGGATCTCGGCCGGGCCGTCCCGCTGTATGAGGCGACGCTGGCCGACTTTGAGCGGGTGTTGGGCGCCGACCATCCCGATACCCTGCAATCCCGTAACAATCTCGCTGGCGCCTACCGGGCGGTGGGGGATCTGGGGCGGGCCATCCCGTTGTATGAGGCGACGCTGACTGATCGGGAGCGGGTGTTGGGCGCCGACCACCCCGACACCCTGGCCTCCCGCAACAACCTGGCCTACGCCTACCAGGCGGTGGGGGATCTGGGGTGGGCCATCCCGCTGTGCGAGGCGACGCTGGCCGCCTGCGAACGAGCGTTGGGCCCCGACCACCCCGACACCCTGCAATCCCGTAACAACCTCGCTGTCGCCTACCAGGCGGCGGGAGATCTGGGGCGGGCCATCCCGCTGTATGAGGCGACACTGGCCGCCTGCGAACGAGCGTTGGGCCCCGACCACTTCTCCACGCTGCTCTCCCGTAACAACCTCGCCTACGCCTACCGGGCGGTGGGGGATCTGGACCGGGCCATTCCCCTGTATGAGGCGGCGCTGGCCGATCGGGAGCGGATCTTAGGCGCCGACGACCCCGACACGCTGACCTCCCGTAACGACTTGGCCAGCGCCTGCCAGGCGGCGGGAAATCTGGGCCGCGCCATCGCCTTGTTTGAAGCGACGCTGGCCGCCTGCGAGCGGGTGCTAGGCGCCGATCACTCTACGACGAAGGTGGTGCGGGCCAACCTGGAGGCGCTCAAGTGAGATGCCGCTCGCATGTGGCCCTCCTACACTGACGGCCTCTGATCACGGGTGAGCTCTTTGATGTGGCCACTTTCGCGAAGCTGACGCAGGTCGGGGATGTGGTTGTAGAGCGTGCCCGGGCTGACGCCGAGCAGCTTGGCGGGCTGGCCATGGCTTGTGCCGATGCTGCTGTCGGCCATGCCGATCGGGGAGAGATGCTTCGTCATCCAGGCCAGGAGAGGCACCAGTTGGAGCAGCTTTGCGGGCGCTGCTTCTGCTCCGCCGTTAGAGCCGCCAGATGTGACCGGGGAAGACGCCTGCCCAGCATCACACCATTGGACCTGGCTCACCCTCTCCTGCACGACTGGAACCCCAGACCCGCCGCGGGTCGGGGGTTCCTCTTTTTCAAGGTCGTTTGAGGCGCGTGAGAGCCGTCTCGAAAACGGTCGTTTTCGAGACGGTCAGAGTGATCAGTTCGGCCCGCGATCCTTGAGAGAAAGACTTCGTGTCACGCCGCGGGAGGAACGACAGGGCCGGGGAGCCTCGGGTCATGATCGATCGGTTATTGGAGTAATGCAGACCGTGTTCGTGGCGATAGCCCGGCACAGGGTTTGGGAGGCCGGAGTCGAGAGGGGGGCCAGGGATGTTGAGCGAGGCATTAGCAGCGCTGGCGGCAGCGGGTGGCACGGCACTGGTGGAGGCGATGACCACCGATGCCTGGGCGTCGGCCAAGCAGGGTTTCGCCCGGCTGCTGGGGCGGGGCAAGCCGGAGCGGCAGGAGGTCGCCGTACAGCGGCTGGAGCGCTCGCGGCAGGAGCTCGTCGGCCGGAGCGGCGCTGAGCTGGAGCGGTCCCGCGTCGAGCAGGAGGCGGCGTGGCGGTTGCGGTTGAGTGATCTGCTGGAGGACGACCCTGCCGCCGAGGCCGAGCTGCGCGTGCTGGTCGCGACGTACGGCACGTCGGCCACCGCTTCCGGGCAGCGCTCGATCGCGATCGGCCGGGACAACAGCGGGATCGCCTCCACGGGAGATCACGTGACGAATGTGCAGATGAGGGCGGAGGCCTCCGGGTCGGGCCGGGTCTATCAGGCTGGGCGCGACCAGACCAACAACGGCCGGTGAGCGTGCCTCCGCCGGGGGCGGGCGATCCCGGGCATGAGCAGCAGCCGCTGCGGATGCAGGCCACGGCTTTTGGACATGGCCGGATCAATCAGGCCGGGCGCGATCAGATCAACTACGAGACGGTGCTGCCGGTCGAGGCAGTGCGGCCGGTGACCGAGGTGGTCGCACCGCCACGGCTGGTGAATGTGCCCCGGCTCTCGCGCGCGTTCGTGGGGCGCGGCGATGAGCTGGCCCGCTTGGAGGCGGCGCTGCGCGGCGGGGGTGAGGTGGTGGTGGCCGCGGTGCATGGCCTGGGCGGGGTGGGCAAGTCCACGTTGGCTGCCCGGTATGCACATGCCCAGGCCAGGAGGCGGGATGGCGGCGAGGTGAATCCGGTGTGGTGGATCACCGCCGAGTCGGCCCAGGCGGTCGAGACCGGCCTGGCGAAACTGGCGGTCGCGCTGCAGCCGGAACTGGCCTCGGCCTTGCCGCTGGAGGTACTGGCCGAGCGGGCCACGGCGTGGCTGGCCACCCATGAGGGATGGCTGCTGGTGCTCGACAACGTCGCCGACGCGGTTGACGTGGCGCCGTTGCTGGAGCGGACCCTTGCCGGGCAGGTGCTGGTGACCAGCCGGCTGGGCGAGGGCTGGCACCGGCTGGACGCAGAAGTGCTGCGCTTGGATGTGCTGGGCGAGCGGCAGGCGCTCGAGCTGCTTGCTCGGATCGCCGCCCCGGACCTTTCCCCAGATGCCGTTCGGGCCGGCCTCAACGGGGATCTGCCCGAGGTGTTGGACGGGGCGATCGAGCTGGTGCACGAGCTGGGGTGTCTGCCGCTGGCGGTCGAGCAGGCGGGTGCATACCTGCACCAGACCAGGCTCACCCCGTGCGCCTACCGGGAGCTACTCAGAGCGCAGCCGGCGGTGATGTACGACCGGGCCGCCCGCGGCGCCGACGCCGAGCGGACCATCGCCCGCATCTGGCGGCTCACCCTCGACCAGCTGGCCGATGCTCCGCTGGCCGGGCAACTGTTGCGCTTGCTGGCCTGGTACGGCGCCGAGCCGATCCCTCGCACCATGCTGGCCAGCCTGGAAACCGCGATACCGGACGTGCAGCATGCCCTGGGTGAACTGGGCGCCTACAACATGATCACCCTCGACGGGGAGACGATCACCGTGCACCGCCTGGTCCAAGCCGTCGCCCGCACTCCTGACCCCCACGACCCCCACCGCCAGGCCACCGACATCGACACCGCCCGCGAACGCGCCACCACCCTGCTCAGCGACGCCCTCCCCGAACTGCCGCGGGATCCGGCTGGCTGGCCCCTCTGGCGAGCGCTGCTGCCGCACCTCACCGCCCTGACAGACCACTCACCCGCCGACACCGACACCACCACGACCGCTCACCTGCTCAACGAGGCTGGCATCTTCCTCGACTACCAGGGCACCACTTCCCGCGGCATCGCCTGCTTCGAACGCTCACGCACGGCATACGAGCGGCTGCTGGGCGCCGACCACCCCCACACCTTGGCCTCCCGCAGCAACCTGGCCGGCGCGTATGAGTCGGCGGGGGATTTGGGCCGGGCCATCCCCCTGTACGAGGCGACGCTCGCCGATCGGGAGCGGCTGCTGGGTGCCGACCACCCCTCCACCCTGGTCTCCCGCAGCGATCTTGCCAACGCCTACCGGGCCGCGGGAGATCTGGCGCGGGCAGTCTTGTTTTATGAGAGCACGGTCGCCGACTTCGAGCGGGTGCTGGGCACCGACAACCCCCACACCCTTGCCTTCCGCAACAACCTCGCTGTCGCCTACCAGGCGGTGGGCGACCTAGGACGGGCTATCCCTCTATTGGAGGCAACACTCGCCGCGCGGGAGCGGCTCGAGGGCGCCGACCACCCCGACACCTTGACCCCCCGCAACAACCTCGCCCACGCCTATGAGTTGGCGGGCGACCTGGGCCAGGCCATCCCCCTGTACGAACAGTCACTCGCCGACTGTGAGCGGGTGCTGGGCGCCGACCACCCCCACACCCTGGTCTCTCGTGGCAACCTCGCCGGTGCCCTCCGTGCGGCGGGGGACCTGGGCCGAGCTATCCCCTTGCTGGACGCCACTCTCGCCGATTGCGAGCGGGTGCTG
The DNA here is from genome assembly GCF_040610775.1 of Nonomuraea sp. NPDC003709. Taxonomy (NCBI): domain Bacteria; kingdom Bacillati; phylum Actinomycetota; class Actinomycetes; order Streptosporangiales; family Streptosporangiaceae; genus Nonomuraea; species Nonomuraea sp. NPDC003709. Next base: position 5,063 of record NZ_JBEXMW010000063.1, read on the forward strand.
GGCGCCGACCACCCGCATACCCTGACCTCGCGCGGCAAACTCGCCAGTGCCTACCAGATGGCGGGGGACCTGGGCCGGGCCATCCCCCTGTTGGAGGCAACACTCGCCGCGCGGGAGCGGCTCCAGGGCGCCGACCACCCCGACACCCTGGGCTCTCGCAACAACCTCGCCCACGCCTATCATGCGGCGGGGGATCTGGACCGGGCCATTCTCCTGGATGAGGCCACTCTGGCCGCCTGCGAGCGGGTGTTGGGTGCCGATCACCCCCACACCTTGACCTCCCGCAACAACCTGGCCGGCGCGTATGAGTCGGCGGGGGATTTGGGTCGGGCCATCCCGTTGTATGAGGCCACCCTCGCCGATCGGGAGCGGGTGCTGGGTGCCGACCACCCC
>NZ_JBEXMW010000063.1:5552-7440 GCF_040610775.1 Nonomuraea sp. NPDC003709
GGCGGGGGATTTGGGTCGGGCCATCCCGTTGTATGAGGCCACCCTCGCCGATCGGGAGCGGGTGCTGGGTGCCGACCACCCCGACACCCTGTCCTCTCGCAACAACCTGGCTTACGCGTATGAGTCGGCGGGGGATTTGGGTCGGGCCATTCCCCTGTACGAACAGTCACTTGCCGACTGCGAGCGGGTGTTGGGTGCCAACCACCCCCACACCTTGATCTCTCGCAACAACCTGGCTTACGCGTATGAGTCGGCGGGGGATTTGGGTCGGGCCATCCCGTTGTATGAGGCCACCCTCGCCGATCGGGAGCGGGTGCTGGGTGCCGACCACCCCGACACCCTGTCCTCTCGCAACAACCTGGCTTACGCGTATGAGTCGGCGGGGGATTTGGGTCGGGCCATCCCGTTGTGCGAGGCCACCCTCGCCGATTGCGAGCGGATTCTGGGTGCCGACCACCCCGACACCTTGACCTCGCGTAACAACCTGGCCAGCGCATACCGGGCGGTGGGGGATCTGGGTCGGGCCATCCCGTTGTATGAGGCCACCCTCGCCGCTCGGAAGCGGGTGCTGGGCGCTAGCCATGTCGCCACGCTGTCTTCGCGCAACAACCTGGCCTTCGCCTATGAGTCGGCGGGGGATTTGGGTCGGGCCATCCCGTTGTATGAGGCCACCCTCGCCGATTGCGAGCGGATTCTGGGCGCAGATCATCATGTGACGAAGGCGGTGCGGGCCAATCTGGCGGCGCCCAGGTGATGCATCTCCGGAGAGACGCTCATCCGCTCGACCTGGTGATCTCTATCATCTGGGAGTTCCTGGGATGCTGCCGCCCTGGCGGAGTTGTCGAAGGTCGGGGATGTGGTTGTACAGCGTCCCCGGGCTGACGCCGAGCAGCTTGGCGATCGAGGTGATCGAGTTCTCGGGGTTGGGCAGCATGTCCCGGGCTGCGCGCAGCAACTCCGGGGTGATGACGGTGGGGCGGCCGCCGGTGCGGCCGCGGGCCTTGGCGGCAGCCAGGCCGTCGCGGGTGCCGGCGACGATGAGTTCACGGATGAACTCGGCCAGGGCGGCGAAGACGTGGAAGATCAGGCGGCCGCCGGGGGTGGTGGTGTCGAGGTTCTCGTGCAGCGAGGTGAAGCCGATCTCGCGCCTGCGGAGGTCGCCGACCATGGTGATGAGGTCGGCCAGGGAGCGGCCGTAGCGGTCGAGCGATGGAACGACCAGGGTGTCGCCTTCGGTCAGGAACGTGTGGCAGGCCGCCAGTTCGGGTCGCTCGGCGGTCTTGCCGGACTTCTTGTCGGCGAAAACCTTCCGGCAGCTGGCCGCCTTGAGGGCGTCGAGTTGTCGCTCGAGGTTCTGGCCGGCGGTGGAGACGCGGGCGTAGCCGATGCGGATCTCGCTGAGGTGGGCGGGGAAAGCGGCCAGTGGGTCGGCGGGTAGCTGCAGGGCGTCGGTCACGCCCGTCATCCTCTCAACAAACGGTGTTCCGAAGTTGTTGAACCGCCGGGGTTGTTGAAGGAGTTTTTGAAGGCCTTTCGGGGCTCTGAAGGTGCCTGCTTCAAGATCTTCAAAAAACGATCGTTAAATGAAGAGCCGTTGGCACCCTATGAGATCAACGGTCCACCCGCCCTCGCCCCGGTAGCACCCGCTTCCACCACCTACCGGATCTCCCGGCCTTTTCTGCGGCAGCCCGCTCAAGGTTGCCTCGGACGGCACGCGTCAATGGGTGGTCGGCGCGCAGCACCCGCTCGCAGTCGGCCAGCGTCGCCTCGTACAGCGGGATCGCCCGGCCCAGATCCCCCGCCGCCCGGTAGGCGTGGGCGAGGTTGCTGCGGGATGCCAGGGTGTCGGGGTGGTCGCCGCCCAGCACCCGCTCACAGTCGGCGAGTG
>NZ_JBEXMW010000063.1:7539-16630 GCF_040610775.1 Nonomuraea sp. NPDC003709
GTGGCCTCGTACAGCGGGATGGCCCGGCCCAGATTCCCCGCTGCCTGGTAGGCGCTGGCGAGGTTGTTGCGGGAGGTCAGGGTGGAGGGGTGGTCGGTGCCCAGCACCCGCTCACAGTCGGCGAGTGTGGCCTCGTACAGCGGGATGGCCCGGCCCAGATTCCCCGCTGCCTGGTAGGCGCTGGCGAGGTTGTTGCGGGAGGTCAGGGTGGAGGGGTGGTCGCCGCCCAGCACCCGCTCCCGCTCGGTCAGCGTGGCCTCGTACAGGGGGATGGCCCGGCCCAGGTCCCCCGCCGTCTCGTAGGCGTGGGCGAGGTTGTTGCGGGAGGACAGGGTGTCGGGGTGGTCGCCGCCCAGCACCCGCTCCCGCTCGGCGAGCGTCTGCTCGTGCAGCGGGATGGCCCGGCCCAGATCGCCTGCCGACCGGTAGGCGTAGGCGAGGTTGCTGCGGGATGCCAGGGTGTCGGGGTGGTCGCCGCCCAGCACCCGCTCCTGCTCGGCGAGCGTCGCCTCGTACAGCGGGATGGCCCGGCCCAGGTCCCCCGCCGCCTCGTAGGCGCCGGCGAGGTTGTTGCGGGAGGACAGGGTGTCGGGGTGGTCGCCGCCCAGCACCCGCTCCCGCTCGGCGAGCGTCTGCTCGTGCAGCGGGATGGCCCGGCCCAGGTCCCCCGCCGCCTCGTAGGCGGCGGCGAGGTTGTTGCGGGAGGTCAGGGTGTCGGGGTGGTCGCCGCCCAGCACCCGCTCCCGCTCGGCGAGCGTCTGCTCGTGCAGCGGGATGGCCCGGCCCAGATTCCCCGCTGCCTGGTAGGCGTAGGCGAGGTTGTTGCGGGAGGTCAGGGTGTCGGGGTGGTCGCCGCCCAGCACCCGCTCCCGCTCGGTCAGCGTGGCCTCGTACAGGGGGATGGCCCGGCCCAGATCGCCTGCCGACCGGTAGGCGTAGGCGAGGTTGTTGCGGGAGGACAGGGTGTCGGGGTGGTCGTCGCCCAGCACCCGCTCGAAGTCGGCCAGCGTCGCCTCTAACAACGGGATGGCCCGGCCCAGATTCCCCGCTGCCTGGTAGGCGCTGGCGAGGTTGTTGCGGGAGGACAGGGTGGAAGGGTGGTCGGTCCCCAGCACCCGCTCCCGCTCGGTCAGCGTGGCCTCGTACAGGGGGATGGCCCGGCCCAGATCGCCCGCCGACCGGTAGGCGTCGGCGAGGTTGTTGCGGGAGGTCAGGGTGTCGGGGTGGTCGGCGCCCAGCACCCGCTCGTAGTCGGTGAGCGTCTGCTCGTGCAGCGGGATGGCCCGGCCCACATTCCCCGCTGCCTGGTAGGCGTGGGCGAGGTTGTTGCGGGATGCCAGGGTGTCGGGGTGGTCGCCGCCCAGCACCCGCTCCCGGTCGGTGAAGGTCTGCTGCAGCAGGGGGATGGCGCGGGTGAGGTCGGCCACGTCGTACAGGTACCGGCCGCACCAGGCGCGGAGATCCAGCAGGTCAGCAGGCAGGCCGTTGCCGGAACGGGCCTGCCGGTAGAGGATGTCGGTCTGTTCGATGAGCAGCTCGACCGCGACGCGAGCCGCCCACGTGCCGGAGCCGTCGGGCAGCGTGGCGTTGAAGGCGTGCAACAGGCCGGTGGCCTGGTCCAGAAGTGTGTCGAGGCCGCCGTGGTGGGCGGCGCGTTCGCGGAGCACACGCTGGATGAGGCGGTGCATCAAGACCGTTTGGCGGTCCTCGCTGAAGGTGATCAGCGAGGTGTCGGCCAGGTCGGCCAGCAGCCGCCGGACGCCTACCGGCTCGGTGCCCGCACCGGTCCACCGGTGCAGGATCGGCAGCGGGACGCCGGCTGGGGACAGCACCGCGAGCATGCCCAGCAATTCCTGCGCCCTCGGCAGGGCGGCCTCGGCCTGGGTGATCGACAGCAAGATCGCCTCGGCGGTGCCGGAAGGGTAGGCGTCGCCGTGCTGGGCGGGCAGGTAGTCGCCGACGGGGAAGGCCCGCAGCTCTTCCAAGTAGCCGTGGTAGTCCAGGGGTAGCCGGGAGATCATCGCGGCAGCTTGGGCCAGGGCCAGCGGCAGATGCCCAAGCTCGGCGGCCAGTTCGGCGGCGCCGGCCGGGTCTGCCAGGCCGGTGCGCTCGTGCAGGAAGGCCGCCGCCTGGGCGGCGGTGAACATCTCCACCTGCACCGGCTCATAGGCGCGCAGGAAGGCGCGATTGCGCGAGGTGATCACCACTCGGGTGGCGCCGGTGGCGGGGCACCAGGCGCGTAGCGCGGCCACGTCGGTGGCGTTGTCGAAGACCAGCAGAACCGGCTCGGTGGTGGCGGCCAGCCAAGCCTTGGCACGCCGCGCGGCCGTGGCGGCGTCATCATCGGGCCGGCGCTCGCCGAGCCGTTCGGCCAGAGCGGCCAGCCCGGCCAGGATCTGCTCGGGGGTCTCGGCGGCGATCCAGGCCACCACCGGCCAGCGCGCGGCCTGGCAGGCCCAGGAGTAGGAGGCGGCCAGCATCGTCTTGCCTACCCCGGGCGTGCCGGCCAGCGCGCAGATCACTACCGCTCCGCCGCTGCCCGCATCCCGCCCGCTGGCGCCGGGCTCGCCGAGTACTTCGGCGAGCCGCTGGGCCAGCTGGGGGCGCTCTTGGAAGCCGGGCGGGCGCTGCGGGATGTCCCCCTCGACGATCTGGCCGGGCTCGGGTGCGGGTGGGTAGTGGTGATGGTGCTCGACGCCCACGGCCTTGTTGATGACGTTGTCGTGGAAGTCGATGTGGTCGCCCTCAGAGCCGCCCATCGTCATCCCCGTCGTCATTCCCGGCCGGCGCGGCGGGGTAAGGGTCGCCCACCCGCTTGCCGACGACCTTGTCGTGGAAGGTGTTGTGGTGGAACTCGAGGTGATCGCCGCCGTAGGCGCGACGGTGATCGTCGCCTTCGTGAATGGTCTGGTCGCCGCTGGCCTGGTACACCCGGCCTTGGCCCGAGGCCTCCGCCCGTATCTGCACGTTACGCGCCCCGTCACCGGTCGAGACGATGCCAGTGTTGTCGCCGCCGATGGCGATCGACCGCTCGCCCGAGGCCGACACCTGCGGCAACGTCTTCTGCGTGGCGTCCGGCGCGTCCGGTGTAACGACGGCAGCCGACTGGGCGCGCACCTGCGCCCGCAACGCCGTCACGGCGACCACCAGCCCGGCCACACCGACCACCATGCCGGTGAACATGCCGACCACACTGGCCCGCTGATCCAGGACCTCCAGCACCTCCGGTGGCAGGTGCAGTGGATCCGCGAAGAACCAGACCAGCCCCACCACCAGCGAGGCCGCCAACACCACAACCGCGATCACCGCTACGCCGCGCCACAGCCGCGACCCTGGCACGCGTTCCGCCCCCGGCGTCGTCTTCGACATGTCTCCAGAGTGCTCCCGAACCGGCACGAGCGGGCCCATAGTGGCGAACGCGTTACCAGTCATCACGACGTCGCGAAGCGGTCGTTTGCGGGACGGTCGTGAAGGCCTTCACTCTGACCGCATTTCCGCAGGAACGATCGTCCCGAAATCCGTCTGTCAGTTTTCGAAGTCGTCTGCACGAATGCGCGAAGTGGTCTGCACGCTGCGGGCATGGAGACCACTTCGAGCGGCTGACGGGGCCTCCCGGCAGTGCGACGATGAATGAGGAAGCCCAGCATCCCCTGGCGTCTGAAGGGCGGCACCGTGAGCAAGCCGCCGTCGATCTCAACGACGGGGATGGTGGAGAGCCCGACGACCTTGCTGCGGGAGGGGCGTCCGAGCACGAGACGGATGATCTCGTAGAACAGACGGAGCTGGGGCTCGTGCTCCGGCGCGTGGTACCGGCGGTCGAAGACAGGGATGAGCCAGTCGCTGTATGGCGTGTCCTCACGCCGGGGGCCCGGGCACTGGAGGCCCTCCGGCTCGGGCGCCTGCCCCGAAATTGTCGGGGGGAACGGGTAAGGTCGCGCCAAGCATTCAGGCCCGATGCCTGATCCATCTCCTGACTCCCAATGGCGGTCTTCCGCCGGGGGTGTCCGCGATGCTCGCTCTTGCCCCGCCTGTCAGGGGCGATACGGGCGCGGCGACGGAAGTTGGTGAAGGACGGGATCCGAACACGCGTGCCATCGCAATCGATGGGGCGTGGCCGGGAGCTGGAAGCCTCCGAGAGCCAACGGAGGTCCGGGCCTCGATGTCCTGCCGGACCAAACCTGGTCCGGCAGCCCGACCTCGTCGGCGACTGCCGACGCCTAACTCGGAGGTCCCCCATGACCAGCACGAGCCTGCCCCCCGACGACAACCCATTCCCGGGCGCAGACAAACGCGAGTGGACCAACCACCTGTCGACCGCCCTCGCCGCGGAGACGAACCTGCCGCTGCACATCACCAACGCCATCGCGGCGTACTTTGTCCACCCCAAGGACCTCCTGACCAGGCCGCGCGGTGACAGCCAGTACCGGCTGAGGCCCGAGGCCATCACCCACGAGGGTAGCCTCAAGATCCTCAACGGGAGGGTGCATGGGTTCGCCGGCAGTCCCAGCGAATACAACGAGCGGATTCGCTCGGCCTTCCACTCCCCCGTGCGCCCTGGCGCCGACCCCCTCCTGACGCTGCCCGCTCTGGAGACCGGTCACCTCGCCGGGCGGCCCGCCCCGTTCCTCACCACCAGCCCGGTCACGCCCAACCACCTGGCGATCCTGCTGGAGACGATGGAGAGCGCGCTGGACCAGGCCGACGGAGACCGCGGCTACCGGCTGGCCGAAGACGTCGCCGCCCACGGCCAGCAGACCCAGACCCTGCACGTGCCGCTGGTTCGCCGGATCCGCGAGGAGGGTTCCGGCGACGCGGGAGAGCAGTCGGTCGTGGACCTGATGTCGATCAGGGGCGCGAACCGGTCCCGCGCTCGCCTCACTCTCCACGGCCTCAAAGCCCGGGACATCGTGTTCGGGATCCAGCCGCAGGAGATGTTGCGCAACAAGAACGAGCAGGACGGAGCATGGCTCGACGACCCGATCAGCGCCGACCCGTACTACTGGGTTCCGATCCTCGCCGACCTTCTGCGGAAGATCTACGCCGACCCCGACCACTCCGAGCACGAGGCCGTCCGACGGGCCGCGCAGGTGGCCACCGTCCCGTTCCAACTCGTTATCGGCGCCGACGCCCTGACCAGCTTCCACAACACGGTGTTCGACCCCAACCGCGTCGACCACCGCAGGCCACCCCTGGACTACGGCCTCGCAGACAAGGCGGCCTCGGACGTGCGCGCGCTACTGCGCGAACTGACCGCAGCCGGGCGCCTTACCGAAGCCGACCGCGCCTGGCTCGCTGGCGAAGGCCCCGACCCCTCCCCCCGCCCCACCGAGTCCCCGGTCGACGCCCGGGATCGCCGCGACATCGCGATCTTCAACGCGGTGTTCCCGGCGGACGCCGCCGACCGGACCCTGGTCCGCGAGGTGATCGGCGAGCCCGCGCCGTACGCCACCGGGAAGCGCCACGTAGAGAATCGCACCCGCATGATCTCCGCAGTGATCAGCGACGGCTACAGCCAGCGGTGGAACCCCCGCGTGCTCGATGGGCTGCTGCCCGCCGGCGCCATCAAGAACGGCGGCTTCCGCGCCTCCCCGGACAGCTGGTCCACGCTGCTGGAGCGGGCTGAGAAGGGCGACAGCGACGCCCTGGACACCTTTCTGGTGACGCGCAGCATCCATTGGCTCGCCGAACACAAGATCGTCGAGGCCGATCGCGGATCGATGGGAGCGCAGGCTCAGAACGGCACAGAGGGCGAGAAGAACGCGCCACGGATCCGGCGCGGGGGCGTCAACGTCCGCGCGGCCCTGCTGCTCGACACTGTCCGCGCTATCGCTCTCATGCGGGAACTGGCCCACGCCACCAACACCAGCACCCTCCCCCGCCAGATCGACGAGCAGGGATGCCCGGTCCCGGGCACGGTCGCGACCCGCACCTGGTTCGACGACGTCTTTCCCAAGACCGGCACGAGGCGTCCCAAAAAGCCCACGCCGTCTCCCGAACCAGGCGACGCCCCCGCTCAGCCTGATCCCACCCCCCAGGAGCTTGTGCTCCGAGCGCTCGCCAACTTCCAGGCGGTCGTGACCGTGGGCCTGCCGACGCAAGTCGCCGGGACAATCCAGGCGGCCCGGGAGTTGCATGACACAGCGGCCAGCGCAGGTCTGCCCGCCTTCCCAGCGAACGTCGCCGACACCGTCATCCCCGTGTTGACCGACGCCCTGAACGCGCTGCGGGCCGACGTCCGGGGCCTGGGCACCCTCTTGATCGCCCTCCAGGGAGGCACCGCCGACATCGACGACTTCGACTCCGCCTGCGCGGCCTACCTCAATCAGAAGGCCGACCAGTGATCCCGGCCACCTCGCTGCCTGCCGGCCCTGTCCTGACCCGGCCCAAGCTCGCCGCCCTCCCTCTGACGGCGGGCCGTTACCTCATCGCCCCGTACCTGGCGCCCACCCGCTTCAGCGACTACGAGGTCTTCACCGAGCTGGGCATCCTCACCGCCATCTATCTGATCACCGACTCTGGCAGCCGCATCCGTTGGCTGGGTCAGGCCAGCCGCGATGACGGTCTCGCTGCCCGTCTCGCAGAACATCACCGCGACCCCGGCAGGCGCGCCGTGTTCGCCACTGTCCGCGCGCTGCACCTGCACGACCACACCCCGCCCGACGTCCTCGACGCCATCGAGGGATGCTGTGCCGACCAATTGCAGCTTCGATCGGTGATGGCGCCCCGCCGCTGGCCAGCCTCCCGCACCTGGCAGCACGAGGTCGCCTGACCTTCGGATCATCACCGTCGCCCGCTCAGACTGCCGCTACACGGTCTGAGCGGGCGGCCCATACCAGCCCCTGTCACGGCCCGGAACTCCTTAAAGCTCCGGCAAGCCGCCACTCGGTTGATCAGTGGGTACGGCGGCGGGGTGCCAGAACCTCGGTGACCTTGGCGATGGCCTCGGCGCCGGGTTTGACGTAGCGCATGGCGGTGCGGGGGTTCTTGCGCCGGGTCTTACCCATGATGAGCTGCAGCGGTACCTCGGCGTCGCCGAGGTGAGTGGCGGCGGAGTGGCGCAACTGGTGCAGATCGAGGCCGGCGTGCTTGTCGAGCAGGACGCGGGCGCGGTCGTAGCCGAGACGGGCGCGGCCGGTGCGCGGGCAGATGTCGTCGGACCTGGACCGTGTGGACGCCCTCGCACGCCAGGGACGGCTGTCCGGCACCACGGTAACGGTCGAGAGCCGCTGACCGCGCCGGCGACCCGGGCCGCGAGGGCGAGCCCAAGATGTCGGCCCTGCTGAGATCAGGCACCTCGATGTCAGACCCGCACGGAAGAATGCCGCCATGGGTGAATCTCTCGCGACGCAGTTCCTCAAAGCAGATCTCGAGATTCCCTGCACTCAGTGCAGTTACCCAATGTGGATCAGGTACTCAGAAGTTGTGGCTCAGGCTACCGTCACCTGTCCCTGCTGCTTCGTCCAGGTCCGGCTGATCGACGACACCGGCAGTGCCCAGAACGCGGGCGAGGTCGTCGAACAGCAGATCGCACAAGCCCTGAAAGACATCCCAGGAGTTTGAATGTCAAGCCGTAGCACTCTGGACGTGATGCGACCAAGCGGTCGCTTCGTCGTAGAGCGTCCCGGTTTTGAGGCAGCCGTGCAGGATGCCGACGAGTCGGTTGGCGAGTTGGCGCAGCGCGGTGTTGTAGCCGACTCCGCGAGCGCGTTGCTTGTCGTAGTAGGCGCGGGCACCGGCCGAGACGCGCAGCGCCACCGAGGCCTGGGTCATCAGAGCGTCGATGAGCCGGTCGTTGTGCACGTACCGGGCCAGGACGCTCTTCTTGGTGGCCAGGTCGCCACGGCGGCGGGCGCGTTTGAGCGCTGCACTGATCTGGCTGACGTTCAGCCTCGCGGCCTGCTCCGGAGTGGGGGCCTTGGCCAGCAGGTCCAAGGCTTCGGCGGCGTCCAGATCCTCGAACGCGGTCAGGGCGGCGGGGAAGTACTCGCGCAGCGCGTGCCGCAACCGCTGCCCGGCCCGGGTCCGTTCCCAGATCAGGGTCTTGTGGGTGCGGGCGACAACCTTGATCGCCTCGGCCTGCGGGCTGTCACCGGCGATCGGGCGCAGCTGGTGGGAGTCGGTGCGAACCATGTCGGCCAGCATGTGCGCGTCGGCCGCGTCGCTCTTGGCGCCCGACGTTCCCAGCTGCTCCCGGTAGCGGGCGGCCTGCAACGGGTTGACCGCGAACACCGTGTATCCGGCCGCGACCAGCGCCGGCACCCACGGACCCCGGTCGGTCTCGATCCCGACCAGCACCTCCACGTCCTCATCGGGAGTGTCGCCGCTCTGCTCGGCGATCATCGCGTGCAGCCGGGCCATTCCCACCACGCCCTCGGGCAGACGGGCTTTGGCCAACCGGCGGCCGGAGGCGTCCATCACCTCCACATCGTGATGCGCCTCGGCCCAGTCATCCCCAACGAACAGTCGCACCAGCTCTCCCTACGCAGGAAACGATCACCAGCAGCAGCCGGCGGGAGAACCATCAGCGACCTAATCAAGCAGTGCTCACACCGACACCGTCAGTGGGCAACGACATCCCAGAAGCGATCAACTCTCCCGGCCAACCGGCAGGGGCACTGTCTTTCAGCAGGACTCGAAGTCCAGGACACACAAGTGCTCACCTGTCGGGCGGCTACCAACCACCGAGTCTGCCGCACGGCAACTCGCTAACACTGATTAGGACTCAGCCGATGAAGTACCAACAGCAGCTGCAGGTGGCTGTACGCGAACGGCTTCGCCGACTCATGACCGCCCCATTCTCCAGCGCCGGCCACGAGGTACATCTCACCGTCACATGGATCCAAGGCCGGCCAGCTCTCAGGAGCCTGCTGGAGGAGGCAGGCAGAGCCGAGCCCGGCCTGGACCGAGAGCGGTTCCGTCACGGGTTGACCGGCAGCGGCCAGTTCGTCTGGACAAGCAGGACCGAAGAAGGGCGCGCCACCCTCGTCTGGGAGCTGCAGCGCTTGAAAGTCTGAGGTAACACGGCGTGGTTGCGTGCTCGTGGCGGGGTTCGGGAGTATGCCGGTGGGATGCGTTATCCGGATGGTGGTGG
>NZ_JBEXMW010000064.1:0-14788 GCF_040610775.1 Nonomuraea sp. NPDC003709
TACATGCCTTCCGGCTGGTCTCCCCTGGCCACGCCGTTGGTGTTGTTGTTGCGGTAGCCGGTGCCGGGGGCCACGAACACGCCGTACGCCTTGTGCCCGCCGACCATGGTGGGCGCCGCCGTCGCCACGGCGAGGTTGTCGTACCCGCCCGGGGCCGGGCCGGAGAAGCCGCCGGGAGGCGCCTGGGTCAGGTTGTTGCCGCGTCCTGACTGGTCGTAGATGACGGTGATCACACACGTCGTACGGGCGCAGAAGGAATCCTGTGCCGCGGCGTTGGCGTACCCGCCCGCGCTGAGCACGCCGATGTTCTGGGTGGCGTTGTCCGAGGAGCGCCGTACCTGGTAGAGCGAGCCGTTGTAGGCGGCGTACAGGGCGCGGGTCGTGCTGTGCGCCGCCACGCACGGCGTGCCGCCCGCGGCGTAGATGTCGCACGACTGCGATGCGGCGGCCTGCGACGGGGCGGGGATGCCGGCCAGCAGGCCGCCGGCGAGCGCGACGGCTGCCCCGGCGGACAGCATCGCCTTTTTCACGTGCCGTAATCCGGACCCGACGATCATGATGAACCTCTGCCTTTCTCGGGGGGCACCGCGAATGCTGGAGTTTCCGCGGGTGAGCTATTGATCAAAGGAGCCATCGCATGGCTCCTGGGCTGCAATATGATTATATGTTAGCGTTAACATTTTATGCGCTGGGCGACCCCCGGAGGTGCGCAGCTTTGTGGGTTGACGGGCTCACTATGAATCGGAAGTGATCGTTCGTCAAGGTTTTCACGGCAACCATGAAAACGCCGCAGCCACGATGAGAGCACCGGGGAAGGCGCTCTCCGCCGGATCGTGGCCGCGGCCAGTCTGGGGCCACCGCCACGCCAGGCCGCACTGGCCGGCGCGGCGGAGAGCACTGGGGCGTTACCGCCCGTGCACCACCGATCAGCACTTGAGCAGCGCCTCGGCGACCTCGTCGGGGTGCTCAGCATGGACTGGTGACCGCCGGGCACCATCAACGGCGTCAGGCCGATCCGGGCGGCCAGCTCGTCGCCCGGCCGGGCCAGGGCCAGGTCGTTCTCGCTGAGGACGTACGCCGCCGGCAACCCCAGCGTCGTCACGTCGTCCACGTCGAGCGCCTGCAGGAAGTACGCGCCCGGCTGCGGCACGAGAAGCTCGTGGAACAGCCGCTGCGCCGCCTCGGGCAGCTCCGGCACCAGCATCGGGACCTGCTCGAACGTGACGGATACGCTGCCGTCGGGCGAGGCGTCGATGGCCGCCCGCAGGATGGCGGCGTAGTCCTGGTTCTCGTCGACGAACGGCACGCCGCGAGCCGGGACGAAGGCGTTGAAATACACGATCTTGGCGAGCCTGCGCGCGACCCGATGGGCGGCCCCGGTGATCACGGACGCCAGGGCCACCGGCGACGAGACGGCCTGCGGGTGCTACAGGAGGGAATCGGCGAGCGGAATCTTCTGTGTCCGGAGCGCGCCGGTCACCAGCCGGGCGATCCGCCGGGCGCCGTACGCCTCGAAGTGGGTGTGGTCGTTGCAGAAGAACTGTCCGAGCGGCCCGGAGGTGTAGTCGCCGTTGTTGGGGCACAGGCCCAGGGAGTTGTAGTAGTCGACGCTGAGGGTCTGCAGGTCGATGACCGGGGAGCCGGTGGCGGCGCCGGCGGCGTTGGTCTGGGTGACGAAGCCGCGGTTCTTCACCGCGGTGCTGCCCGAGCAGGTGATGGCGGCGACGGCGGTGAGCAGGACCGGGTGGGCGCCGCGGGCCAGCGCCGCCTGCGCCATCGCCGTCATCAGCTCCTGGTAGCGCGCGGTGCCGACGTGTCGCGGGCAGGTCGTCGAGCCGTCGTTGATGCCGAACTGGATGAACAGGTAGTCACCGGCCTTCATGCCGGTGAGCACCTGCTGCCATCGGGACGAGTAGGTGGTGGAGCTGAGCACGCACTCGCCGTTCGAGCCGATGGTGGATGTCACGTTGCCCTCGTAGAGCCAGGTCTGGATGCTGCGCCCGGCGACGGCGAGGTTGTTGACCACGATGTTGCTGTGGAACAGCGAGTCGAATTCGGTGGCCCAGCCCACGGGGCAGGTGGCGCTGGGGTTTGCCATGGTCGAGTCGCCGGCCATCCAGACGGTCGTCGCGGCGGCGGCCGCCGTGCCGACGCGGGCGCTGCACCCGGCCGGGCCGATCACCGCGGCCGAAGCGGCGCTCGGGACGACCAGCGACAGGGACAGCATCAGAACGGAGACGATGAAGAAGTGGACCTTTCGCATGGTCTCTCCTGCCAGTCCGAGAGCGAGGGGAATTGCGCCGACAGCCGCGGCGGATGAGTCAGCACCAGGTCAGCGTCGAGTTGACACGGGTCACGTTGCTGATCGTGTTGTTGCTGCCGGTGCAGGGGCTCCACCTGATGGCGGTGTTGGTGACCGTCAGGTTCTGGAACCTGATGCCCGACGACGGAGCGAACTCCGTACGGGCCGCGATCCGGACCTCGCCGCCGCCGCTGACCGTGCCCGACACTCCGGCGATGACGACGTTGTAGCAGTTCTCCACCAGCACCGAGTTGTTGCCGGTGTTGGCGATGTCGACCCGGTCGATAGTGGCGCCGCCGCTCTCCGAGACGCAGAAGATGCCCCGGCCACCGCCGCGTGCCTTGACGGTGCCGACTCGAATGTTGTTCGGGTAGGCGCTGCCGACCCGGCCGTTGCGGTTGGCCATGCGGAAGGCCGCGTACCCGGTGCCGGCGCCCGCGTTGTCGGCGTCGACGGTGCCGACCGTCGCGTTGATGGTCTGGTTGAGCAGCAGGCCGGATTCGCCGACGTTGCGTGCTGTCACGGTGCCGACGGTGAGACCGTCGACGCCGTAGGTCTCCATCGCGTGCGAACTGGCGCCTTGCACGTACACGGTGTCGACCCGGACGTTACGGGTCCACTGGCTGGTGTCGCCGCGGTTGTCGATGCGTACGCCGAGGCCCGCGCCGAGCCGCATGTCGATCTGGCCGAGCCAGACGTTCGTGACGTTGCGCAGGAAGATGCCATAGATCGGGGTGCCGGTGACGTTGAGGTACGGGACCTCGATGTTCGCGGTGCCGCGGGAATAGATCGGCGCGTAGTCGCCGGAACCGGAGCCGGTTACGTTGATCGTGCCGCAGACCGACAGGGAGGTGTAGCTCGGCAGCGAGATCCGGCTGCCGGCGCTCATCGTGCCGTTGCCGCGCACGGCGACCCGCTGGATCGAGGTGCGCCCGGCTGTGAGACTGCCGATGCCGGCCTGGACCGCCGCCCGGAAGTCGGTGCCGGTGTAGACGCTGCCGCCGGCGCTGTTGCGGGCGGTCCAGGTGCTGCCGCTGACGGTCACCTGCGACTGGAAGGTGCCCTCTCCGCAGGCGGCGGCGGACGCCGGGGGCGGGCCGAGCACGATGCCGGCCCCTGCGCCGGCCGACAGGATGGCGAGCGTGGCGACGATGCGGGCGAACCGACGACGTCGTCCCTTGAGCGGGCGTGGCGCCGTGGTGGGGGCTGTTGTCATGGGATTCTCCGTGGGGGTGCCCAGTCGGTGATGCCGTCCGTCGAGGCGCTGTGGGTGGCCGTTGCGGTGAGGAGCGTTGGCGCTTTTCTGGTACGCATGATTTCTCCCGTTTGATGGGGGGTGGGGAGATGGCGGCCGCGCTTCGCCGCCAGGCGCCTGACATCGATAAAAACGTTTCAAGCCGCCTGGTCAACGTGACCTTAAATATGGATGGCGATGGTGTCAAGCAGTCAGTCAGATGGCGGCGCAGGACAATCGGCCGGCAGTTCGGAATTTCCATGGGGGCGGGTGGGCACGGACGGCCGTGATGGCCCCGCCACCTGCACGATCGCGGGACGCCGCAGTCGCTCCGGAGGAAGTGCGGGCAGGGCGCGAATGCGCCGAGAACGGTGGTGCTGATGAATGCATTCAGACGGAAGAATTGAATCCGGAGAGAAACGCGTGGGCTGGTGATAGCCGACGTTCTGCCGGCCGGAGATTCAGTGGGGGATCAGGCGCGTGTCTCCCGGGCAACTCGCGATGGGCTTCTGGTACGGCGGGAACGGCACCATCGCCATCGACTCCCTCTCGTTCCAGTGAGCCACCGCGAACCGGGAGGTGCGCGCAGGGCGACGCCCCCGCCGGTTCGGGCGGGGGCGTCGGGATGGTGCGGGGGCTACTTGCTCTGGCAGCTCTTCTTGCGGACCTCGTACCAGACGATGCCCGGAGCCTGGAACCGGATCGCGAAGCACTGGTTCTTCCTGGCCGCGTCCCGGACCTTGTAGATGGCCGAGGCGCCGCCCGTCGTGTAGGCGACCTTGCAGATCAGCTTGGCCTTGCCCTTGAGCTTGTCGCAGGAGCCCTTCAGCGCCTCGATGGCGCCGGCGACGCCGGCCACGAACCAGGCGTTGTAGATCTTCTTGGTGAGCTTCTTCGAGAAGATCAGCCGGCACATGGCCTTCCACCACTCGCACTGCAGCTTGAGCGCGGGGTCGGCGACCACGGGGTAGGCGGCGCCCGCGTGCTCGACCGTCTGGATGAGCGTCATGCCCTCCACCCGGTACGAGGTCGGCACCGGGTTGCCGTTGGCGTCCTTGGCCCAGGGCAGGTCGATCTCGGCGAGGTAGAAGTCGTTGTTGTAGATCAGGACGGTGCCGTCGTCCTCCTCGACCTCCAGCATGCTGCCCTCGGGGGCGGAGATCGGGAAACGGTACTCGGTCGGCGCCGAGGCGTCCTTGATGATGGTCAGCGCGCGGGCGATCTGGCCGGTGCGCTGGTGGGCGAAGGCCACGCCGGGCTGCTTGGCGGCGTAGGTGACCAGGCCGGGCAGCGGCTGGCTGCCGGCGCCGTCGGCCTCCGGCAGGCCGATGCCGATGTCGGTCTCGCTGACGGTCGCGACCAGCGTACGGTCGGGGTCCGTCGCGATGGCGAAGGGCCGCTGGACGTCGCCGTCCGGGATCTCGGTGGGCGGGGTCGTCCGCGCCTCTTCGACGATCTCGGGCACCACCTGGCTGAGGGCTGCCAGGGCGGGGTCTTCCTGCGCGATGGCCGGGGTGCCGGCCACGGTCGCGCTGCTGAGTGCCAGGGCCGTCGCTAAGGTGACGACGAATGCCCGAGCGGAAATGCGCATGGATGTCCTTCCACGTAGGTGAGAGAACCGCACAAACGCCGCAAACGTAAAGATCATCGGCGACCATTCGGATGATCTTGAATGGCGGGACCGTAAACGTTTGCTGTCTTCCAGGTCGCGCCGGGTTCGGCGGTGGCCTGATGGTCCTCCCCGTGTCATTAGCGGGCGACGGGACGGCGAATGTCGGCAAATCGCCCAAACCATCAGTAACTGGCAGAATAAGGTCACCTGCATTGGTACGACGGGGGACACACCATGGATGAGCCGATGGTCGCCGCCGGTCCGCCGTCGACGGCGTCCAGGACGGTGACGTCCCCGTGCCGGACGCCGACATCGAGGACCTCACCGTCCCCGGCGGCCCGTCGGGCGAGGTCTCCATCCGGATCTTCCGGCCGGCCGGCGCCCAGGGCACCCTGCCCGTGATCCTGTACGTCCACGGCGCCGGCTGGGTGTTCGGCAATGCCCACACCCACGACCGGCTCGTCCGCGAGCTCACCGTACGGGCCCAGGCCGCGACGGTCTTCGTGAACTACAGCCTCTCCCCGGAGGCGAAGTACCCCACCGCGATCGAGGAGATCTACGCCGCGCTCCAGTGGAGCTCCGAGCACGGGGCCGAGCATGACCTCGACCCGGCCCGCATCGCGGTGGCCGGCGACTCGGTCGGCGGCAACATGACCGCGGCCACCACCATCCTGGCCAAGCGGCGCAACGGGCCGAAGCTGGCCGCGCAGCTGCTGTTCTACCCGGTCACCGACGCCGCCTTCGACACCGGCTCCTACGATCAGTTCGCCACCGGCTACTTCCTCAGCCGCGACGGCATGAAGTGGTTCTGGGACCAGTACACGACCGACCCCGCCCAGCGGGCGGAGATCACCGCGTCGCCGCTGCGCGCGAGCCTGGACGAGCTCGCCGGGCTGCCGCCGGCGCTGGTCATCGTGGCAGAGGCCGACGTGCTCCGCGACGAGGGGGAGGCGTACGCCGCCAAGCTGCGCGCCGCCGGCGTGCCGACCACGGCCGTGCGCTACCAGGGGATCATCCACGACTTCGTCATGGTCAACGCGATGCGCGACACGTACGCGGCGAAGGCGGCCACCCAGCAGGGCGGCGAGTTCCTCCGCGACGCGCTGCGCCCTTGAGCGCCCCGGACAGCCCACCCCTGATCAAGGAGCCCTCCCCATGACGGACAGCACCACTCCCACGGTCGTTCTCGTGCACGGCGCGTTCGCCGACGCCGCCGGCTGGACCGGCGTGATCGCCGAACTGCAGGAGCACGGCGTTCCCGTGGTGGCCCCGCCCAACCCGCTGCGTGGCCTGGCCTCCGACGCGGCCTACATCGCCTCGGTGGCCGCCCAGATCGACGGCCCCGTCGTGCTGGTCGGCCATTCCTACGGCGGCGCGATCATCACCGTGGCCGGCGCGACCGCCAACGTCGTCGGCCTCGTCTACGTCGCCGCGTACGTGCTCGAGGACGACGAGAGCCTCGGCGAACTGCAGGGGCGTTTCCCGGAGTCGCCGCTGGGCGCCAACCTGCGGCAGTCGGCCTACCCGGTCGAGGGCGCCGACCCGGCGGTCGAGGTCACGATTGCCCCGAGGCGTTCCCGGAGATCTTCGCCGCGGACGTCCCCGCCGAGGTCACCACGATTCTCGCGGTGGCGCAGCGGCCGCTGGCCGCGGGGGCGTTCACCGAGACCGCGGCCACGGCGGCCTGGAGGACCAAGCCCTCCTGGGCCCTCATCGCCACCGCAGACCAGGCGATCAACCTCGAGGTCCAGCGGTTCGGCGCCAAGCGGGCGGGCGCGACCGTCGTCGAGGTCGAGGGGGCCTCGCACGCCGTCGCGGTGTCGCGTCCCAAGGACGTGGCCGACCTGATCCGCGAGGCGGTCCGGGCCGTCTCGGCCTGACGTACCCGGGTTTCACAGCCGGGTGACCAGCAGGGCGACGTCGTCGCCTGCGCCGCTGCTGATGCCCAGGGAGCTCAGGGCGAAGTCGGCGAGGCAATCGGGGGTCAGCCGGCTGCACCGGGCCAGCGCGGCGGTCAGACGCGCCAAGCCGACGTCGATGTCCTCCCCGCGGCGCTCGATGAGGCCGTCGGTGTACAGGACGAGGGTGTCTCCCGCGGTGTAGGGGAGCTCGGTCTGAGGGCGGGTGACGTGGTCGGGGCGGGCGCCCAGGGGAGGGTCGGTGGCCTGGTCCAGCAGCGCGCAGGAGCCGTCCGAGTGGAGCAGGACGGGCGGCAGATGCCCGGCGCTGCTGTAGGTGATGCGGCAGCCCGCGGTGTCGATCACGGCCTGGACCGCCGTGGTGGCCAGCGCACCCTCGAGGGAACGGGCGTACAGACCGACCACCTCCAGCGCCGGGCCCGGCTCCTTGACCGCGCGGATCGCCGCGCTGAGCGCGCTGCGGAGCATTCCCATGACCGTCGCGGCCTCCAGACCCTGGCCCACGACGTCGCCGACCGCGACGGCGAAACAGCCGTCCGGCAGATCGACGACGTCGTACCAATCGCCGCAGACGTTCAGCGTTCCGACGGCGGGCAGGTAGCGCACCGCGATGTCGTCGGGGTGGAGGTCCAGGTCGGGGGAGTGGAGCATGGCCTCCTGCAACGTGAGCGCGACCTGACGTTCGCGGGCGTGAGCATGGCGCAGCTCCTCGTTCAGCCGCTGCAACTCCTGCGCCCGTGCGTACAGCTCGGCCTCCATCGACTCCTCCTGCCCCGCCGAAAGGCGGACGGCGGGCTGCTGAGCGGAGCAGGAGTGGACGAACTCCGTCACGTCCTCCACCCGGTGCAGGATCCACGACACCGTCCCGTCCGGCGCCAGGACGGGGGTGTTGATCGGGGACCACCAGCGCTCCTCGAACGCTCCGGGGTGGTCGGCGAGCGGGATGTCGTACTTCTGCAACACCATCGTGTCCGCTTCCCGGTAGGCCAGCACCCGGTGCAGCGAGGCGCGCAGGTTCTTCACGCCCTCTGCGCAGGGGTCGTCAGGGTTGTCGGGGAAAGCGTCGAAGATGTGCCGCCCGATCAGATCCTCGGCCGTACGGCCGGTCGCGCGCAGGTAGGCGCGGTTCACGTCGACGATCATCAGGCCCGGATCCAGTACGAGGCACGGGCTCGGCGTGGCGGCGAACAGCGCCGCGTAATCGATCTGCGGCGCGCCCGGCTTGCGTGCGCCCTGCCTGTGCGGGCCGGCGATCCTGCCCACGCCATCCACTCTACGAGGTGTTCTGCCTGACCACAGCAAGAAGTTCGTCCGGCCGGTGGCTTGTTTCATCGAGCGAAGCGGCACGGAGACCGCCGTCATCTTGGGGGACGGGAAACCGAGGTTTTCCGCGCATCCCGTTGCCATTGACAAGAATGCACGCCGATATCTACATCCCGAAGACGAAGATTGTCATGCGGTGGAACTGGAGGGCCTCGCCTGGTGGCGATCGGCTCCAGCCGTACGTTCGGCTGGAGCCGATCGCCCCTCGTCCGTCAGCCCACGTGCAGGCTCGCGAGGAGCTGCTGCACCTGATGCAACAGCGCATTAAGAAGCGACGCCAGGGCGTTCATGACAACACCGCCTTTTCACTCAGAGTGATGATCTAGTTACTCTAAGCTACATCATGCAGGCCGGTTGTCCCTCGTACTGGATCAAGCGTGTAGGCGTGGCGCGCGCTCATCCTGCTGGCGGAAACTTTTCGGCATTCTGTCGCTGAAAGTTTCAATCAGGGTGCCGACCTCATCCAGCGGTAAAGCTGGACTCCTGCCCTCCATGGCCGGCGCCCGTTGACGTCATGGTTAACGCTTAATACTCTCCGCCGAGAAATTATCTCACCAAATCTCGGAAAACTTTCTCGCCCCAGGAGGGCTCATGAGAGGGTCCATGAGGAGACGCGTCACCCGTCTGATCGCTCTGGCCGGAGCCACGGTCGCGGTCACCGCCGGCTTATCCCCGCTCCCCACCCTGCCGGCGGCCGCCGCCACGACCGCCACCGTCTCGGTCGACGCCGGTCAGACGCTGGCCACCATCCCCGCCGCCGGCGTCGGCATGAACGTCGCCGTGTGGGACGGGCGGATGAACGATCCGGTGACATCCACGCTGCTGAAGGACGCGGGTGTCAAGGCCGTCCGGTACCCGGGCGGCAGCTACGCCGACGGCTACCACTGGCAGACGCACACGGTCGAGGGCGGCGGGTACGTGGCGCCCAACACCGGGTTCGACGCGTACGTGGCCACGTCCCGTGCGGCCGGCGCGCAGCCGATCGTCACCGCGAACTACGGCTCGGGCACGGCGCAGGAGGCCGCCGACTGGGTGCGGTACGCCAACGTCACCAAGGGCTACGGCATCAAGTACTGGGAGATCGGCAACGAGATGTACGGCAACGGCCACTACGGTGCCGAATGGGAGACGGACAAGCACGCCAGCAAGAGCCCCGCCACGTACGCCACCAACCTGCTCGACTACATCACCGCGATGAAGGCGGTCGACCCCACGATCAAGATCGGCGCGGTCCTGACGACGCCGGGCAACTGGCCGGACGGCGTCGTCGGCCCCGGCGACACGATGGACTGGAACCGCACCGTCATGTCCATCGCCGGCTCGCGGATCGACTTCGTGATCGTGCACCACTACCCGAACAGCGCCAACGAGGCCGAGCTCGTGACCAAGCCGCAGGCCGAGGTCCCGAGCATGACGAGCGCGCTGCGCGCACTGATCAACCAGTACGCGGGCGGCAACGCCCCCAACGTCGGCATCGCCGTCACCGAGGACAGCTCCAACTACGCGTTGAACACCTCGCCGTCCGGCCTGTACGCACCGGACGTCTACCTGACCTGGATGGAGAACGGCGCGTTCAACATCGACTGGTGGAACCTGCGCAACGGCACCGACTGCAGCAAGGTCACCACCATCCAGGGCGCGACGGACTACAACGACGGCGGCGTGGTGTCCAGCGGGGCGTCCTGCGAACCGGCCGCCAACACGCCGTTCCCGCCGTACTACGGCATCCAGATGATGACCAAGCTCGGCGCCTCCGGCGACGCGCTGGTGCGGACGACCTCCTCCACCGCGATGCTGTCCACGCACGCCGTCAAGCGCGCCAACGGCGACGTGAGCGTCATGCTGATCAACAAGGATCCGAACAACGCCACGACGGTCACCCTCTCCTACAGCGGCTTCACCCCGTCCTCGGCGACGCCGACCGTGTACTCGTACCTGAAGAACGCCTCGTCGATCGGCTCGGCCTCCACCGGGAGCGCCGCCGTACAGACCGTGCCCGCCTACTCCGTCGTGGTCGTCCAGTTGCGCGCGGGAAGCGGCGGCGGGACCGGCGCCTGCCGGGTCGACTACACCAAGAACGAGTGGCAGGGCGGGCTCACCGCGAGCGTGACGATCAGGAACACCGGCGGCAGCGCGGTCGACGGATGGCGGCTGACCTTCACGTTCCCCGGCGACACCAAGGTGACCACCGCCTGGAACGCGAGCGTGACGCAGAGCGGCGCGGCGGTGACGGCCACCAACGCGTCGTACAACGGCGCCATACCGGCGGGCGGCTCCCAGTCGTTCGGGTTCCAGGGCACCTGGACCAGCAACGACGCGAACCCCACCGGCTTCGCGCTCAACGGGTCCGCCTGCTCCGCCGGCTGACCTGACCACTCGGTGGTCTCCGAGCCGCCGCCGCGCGGCCGGAGCACCCGCTGGCCGAGATCGACGGCCGGTACCTGTCGACGGAGGTGGCCGGTGGCTTCACCGGCCGGGTGATCGGCATGTACGCCGCGTCCGGCACGGTGCGGTTCGACTGGTTCGACTACGAGCCTCTTGATCACGACACAGGGCCGGGGCAGGTTATCCTTGCGCCGTGAACGGGGCCCACGACGGGCGACCGGACGGGGCCGATGAGGAGGGGAGCCAGGTTGTCACACGCCGAGTCGGGCGAACCGGTGGCTGACCGGGAAGCCTCGCGAGGCGATTCGTCCAGACCGGTGACGATCTCCTACATCGCGGAGACCGCCGGAGTGTCGATCCCCACGGTCTCCAAGGTCATCAACGGCCGTTCCGGCGTGTCCGCCGACACGCGTGCCCGCGTCGAGGCGCTGATCAGCGAGTACGGATACCGCAGGACCAACCGCAGCAACATGATGGAGCTCGTCTTCGACGAGCTCGAGCACATGTGGGGAACCGAGATCATCCGCGGGGTGGAGCGGGTGGCCCGCGAGCACCGCGTGGCCGTCGTGCTGACGGAGTTCGGCCCGGAGCGCAACGCGGTCCACTATCCGAGCGAGGACACCCTGGCCCGCCGCCCCGCCTGCGTGGTGACGGTGGCCCAGCTGTCGGCCGAGCAGCGCAACCAGCTGCGCGCCAAAGGCATCCCGTTCGTGGTCTTCGACCCCGCCACCGAGCTGCCGGACGACGTCCCTTTCGTCGGAGCGACGAACTGGTCCGGCGGGCGGTCGGCCACCCGCCACCTGATCGAGCTGGGACACCGCCGCATCGCGATGATCGGCGGCCCCGACCGGACCCTCTACTGCCAGGCCAGGCTCGACGGCTACCGCTCCGCCCGGGAGTCCGCCGGCCTCCCGGTGGAGGCCGACCTCGTCGTACGCACCCTGCTCACCACCGAGGACGGCCGCGCCGCCGCGCTCGAGCTGCTGAACCGACCGGAGCGGCCCACGGCGATCTTCGCCTGCAACGACCTGCAGGCGATCGGCGTCTACCAGGCCGCGCGGACGATGGGGCTGCGGATCCCGGCGGACCTGAGCGTGGTCGGCTTCGACGACCTGCCCATCGCCGCCCTGGTCGATCCGCCGCTGACCACCGTCCGCCAACCACTCACCGAGATGGCCGCGGCCGCCACCGAGCTGGCGCTCGCCCTGGGGCGCGGGGAGGAGACGCCGCAGGCCGGGCTCGAGCTGGCCACCACCCTCACGGTCCGGGAGAGCACCGCTCCACCGGCCGACCGCGAGGGCGCCCGGGGGTGACGGAAGACCTCACCGGTCGTGGACCGTACGTGACGGCGGATCTCGGTCCGACCTGAGGCCTGGCCGACGCCCACCTGGAGCAATGCTCTGAGCTCGTAGAATCGGACCACGTCTCGGGAATGGGAGTTCCATGGCCGCGCCTGGTCGACGACGAGTGACCATCGCCGATGTGGCGACTCACGCTCAGGTCTCCGTCACAGCGGTGTCCAAGGTGATCCGCAACGCCTACGGCGTCAGCCCGGCCATGAAAGACCGGGTCAAGGCGGCCATCCAGGAGCTCGGCTACCGGCCGCAGGCGGTGGCCCGCGGCATGCGCGGGCGCACCTTCACCATCGGACTCGTCCTGCCGCACATCAGGAACCCGTTCTTCGCCGACATCCTCGACGGCCTCACCGAATATCTGGAGAACACCGACTACCAGGCGTTCATGATCCAGGGCGGCGCCACCCGCAAGGTCGAGATCCGGGCGGTCGACGCCCTCATGGACCGCCAGGTGGACGGCATCATCATGGTCGCCCCGCTCGCCTCGAAAGCGCGCCTGGAGGAAGTGGCCAAGGAGAAGCCGACCGTGGTGCTCGCCCGGCACGAGCGCTCGTCGTACTACGACTCGGTGTTCGACGACGACGAAGCGGGCGCCGAACTCGTCGTGAAACACCTCATCGAGCTGGGCCACCGCCGCATCGCGCACATCACGCACCAGGACGACAGCCAGGCGCGGCCGGCCGACCTGCTGCACAACATCCGGTCGGCGACCTACGAACGCGTGATGCGCGAGCACGGGCTCGGCGACGAGATCGCCATCGCGACCAGCTTCTACCACGAGCAGGGCGGCTACGAGGGGGCTCGCGAGCTGCTGAGCTGTTCGACCCAGCCGACGGCGATCTTCGCCGGAGCCGACCAGGCGGCGCTCGGCGCGCTCGCCGCGGTCCACGAGGCCGGCCTGGCCGTCCCGGCGGACGTCTCGGTCGCGGGTTACGACAACATCCACCTGGCCGCCCTGCCCAACATCGCGCTGACCAGCGTCGATCAGGACGGCGCCGAGATGGGCCGGGCCGCGGGCAAGCTCCTGTTGGAACGCATCGAAGGCCGCATGACGCCCGTGCGCTTCTCGGTCACCCCGAGCCTGGTCGTCCGCGGTTCCACGGCCGCGCCGGGAGAGTCCGTCAGCTGAGCTTCCGGCTGCCCAAGTAGGGTCTCACGCTGCCCGCCGCAGAAACCGTTACCGATTTAGACACGATCGCAGCGATTCAACCTGGGAAAAAGCTGGGTACCGTTACCCAAAACATGTCTTGACACTTCCTTCACGTAACGCCTACGTTAACCGCATCGGGGAGTCGCTTAAAACGATTCAATAACCCTGGAGGGGTGTGTGAAGACCTCCCACCGCACGCTCGCGACGGCTACGGCCGTCCTGGCGCTGGCGGCTCTGACCTCCTGCGGTTCCGGCTCGGAGCCCGCCGCCGACGGCACCGTCACCCTCTCCTTCATGACAGGCAGCGACCAGTCGACCGTGGACACGTCCAAGGCGCTGGCCGATGCCTTCATGCAGGCCAACCTCAAGATCAAGGTCAAGATCGAGAACCAGCCGGGCGGCAGCGAGGGCGACAACATCGTCAAGACGCGCCTGTCGACCGGCGAGATGACGGACGTGTTCTGGTACAACTCCGGGTCGCTGCTCCAGGCGCTCAACCCGGCCCAGAGCCTGGTCGATCTCACCGGGGACCCGGTGGTGGCGAACGTCCAGCCGGACTACCTGCGGGTGGTGACCCAAGGGGATCACGTGTACGGCGTGCCGGCCACCGCCGCGTCCGGCGGCGGCATCCTCTACAACCGCAAGGTCTACGACAAGCTCGGCCTGAAGGTGCCCACGACCTGGGCGGAGTTCATGGCCAACAACGAGAAGATCAAGGCGGCCGGGATCACGCCGGTGATCTCGACGTTCAAGGACACCTGGACCTCGCAGCTGTTCGTCCTGGCCGACTTCTACAACGTCCAGGCCGCGGTCCCGAACTTCGCCGCCGACTACACCGCGGGCAAGGCCAAGTTCGCCACCACGCCGGCGGCGCTGGCGAGCTTCCAGCACCTGGCCGACGTCAAGGGCTACCTCAACAAGGGCTTCGGCTCGGCCACCCTGGACCAGGGGCTGAAGATGCTCGCCGAAGGCGAAGGCGCGCACTATCCGATGCTCACCGCGATCCTGCCGCCGGTGCTGGCCACGAGCCCGCAGGCCGCAACGGACATCGGCTTCTTCGGCGTCCCCGGCACCGACGCCGCCAAGAACGGCGCCACCGTGTGGGAGCCACCGGCCATCTACATCCCCAAGAGCACCAAGAACCTGGAGGCGGCCAAGAAGTTCGCGGCCTTCGTCGCTTCGCCTGCCGCCGCTGAGGCCATCAGCAAGGTGGTGCAGCCGACGGGACCGTACCGGGTGAAGGGGGCCAAACTGCCCGACAACGCCATCCAGGTCGCCAAGGACGTGCAGGCGTACATCGACAAGGGTTCCACCTCGCCCGCGCTGGAGTTCCTGTCCCCGGTGAAGGGTCCGTCGCTTGAGCAGATCACCGTCGCGGTCGGCTCCGGGCTGACGCCGGCCGGCGAGGGGGCGGCCCAGTACGACAAGGATGTCGAGAAGCAGGCCAAGCAGTTGGGGCTCGCGGGGTGGTGACCAGGCAGGACGCCGGGCCCCGCTCGGGGCCCGGC
>NZ_JBEXMW010000065.1:0-11900 GCF_040610775.1 Nonomuraea sp. NPDC003709
GGTCTTGATCGAACGGGTGCCGAGCATCGCCGCCCGCTGGTCCGCGCCGACCCGGTCAACCCCGGGCAGGCCGTGCAGGAAAGCTCGCAACGCCGCCTCCGAAGAGGCCACGTCCGCGAGCGAGGTGGTCGCTACGCTCATCGCGATCGGGTCTTTCTCGTGCGTGAGGGGGCCGGCCAGCCGCCCGGCGGGGCGGTGGAGGCGCGTTCGATCAGCTTGGTGTCCAGGACGATGCGGCTGGCGCTGCCGCCGGCCTCTTCGGGGTCGAGCCGGCGCAGCAGCAGGCGCATGGCGAGCACGCCCTGCTCGACCATCGGCCGGTCGATGACGGTCAGGGGCGGCCTGAGCAGCGGGCCGGTGTCCAGGTCGTCGAAGCCGATCAGGCTGATCTGGCCGGGGATGTCGATCCGCATGTCGTGCAGTGCCTTGAGCACGCCCAGCGTCATGAGGTTGTTGGCGGCGAAGATGGCGGTGGGCGGCTCGGGCAGCGACAGCAGGGACAGCGTGAGCTGGTAGCCGCTGTGCTCCTTGAAGTCGCCGACCAGGTCGTACTCGGGCGGCACCTCGATGCCCGCCTTGGCGAGCGTCCCGACGAACCCCTCGCGCCGCAGCCGCCCGGGGGTGGTGTCCAGGGTGCCGCTGATCGCGGCCACCTTGGTGTGCCCGAGGGCCAGCAGGTGCTCGGCCGCCTGCTTGCCGCCGCCGTCGTTGTCGACCAGCACGGCGTCGAACCGTTCGCCGCCCGCCAGGTCGCGGTCCACGAACACCAGGGGCACGTCGGCGTCGCGCACGTGCAGCGGCGTCTGGTCCTGCTCGGTGGCGGGGGCGAGGATGATGCCGTCGACCCTGCGCACCAGGTCCGCCAGCACGTCGTCCTCCTGCTCGCCGCTCTCGTCGCTGTTGGCGAGCAGGATGCGGTATGGCTCCGTACGCGTGACGGACTCCATGCCCTTGACCACCGCGGCGAAGTACGGGTTCGTGATGTCCGGGACGACGACGCCGATCGTGTTGGTGCGCCCGGACTTCAGCGACTGCGCCGCGGCACTCGGCCAGTAGCCCAGCTCGTCGATGGCGGCCTGGATCGCCTCGTACGAGCGCACCCGCTGGCCCCGCAGGAAGCGCGAGACCGTGGCGGGAGAGACCCCCGCGCGAGCTGCTACGTCATGGATGGTGACCAAGTGAGCTCCAAACTGAAATCGATGTCAGTGATGATGGCAGGATCCGGCCACGGAGTGTCAATGGCATGTTTCCAAGTCGTTACTTCCACGGACATTTGCCCAACTCAGGGCCCCGTCCGGCCGCTCTCCCCCTGGAGTTACTGAAACCGTTGTCAGTAGAACGGGCGTGGAGGAAACATCGGATGTAGTAGCGCTCAACAGCGCGGCAGCAGATCCCCTGGAGTCCCCGTCCGGCACTCCCGCCCGATACCGGCTCAGTGGCCAGGGCCTGGGCTGAGACAGCAGATGCAGGCCAGGGTGCGCGACTGATTCGCAACTCAGGAAACCCTTGACCACATCCGATGTTTCGCCTACGTTACCCGCAAGTCGAGAGTTGCGAAATCTTTCGCATAGCGCCAACACGACAGAGGGTGTCACGGATGTCCGATTCCCGTATCGACGAATTCCGGCAGCGCAGGTTCGGCCTGTTCATCCATTGGGGGCTCTACGCGCTGGCGGCGCGCCACGAGTGGGTCAAGCAGCGCGAGCACATGTCCGACGAGCAGTACCAGCGGTACTTCGAGCGCTTCGACCCCGATCTGTACGACCCCGACGCCTGGGCGGAGGCCGCGCAGCGCGCGGGGATGCGCTACACCGTGCTGACCTCCAAGCACCACGACGGCTTCTGCCTGTGGGATTCGGCCCTGACCGACTACTGCGTGAGCGGCACGCCGTACGGCAAGGATCTGATCGGCCCGTTCGTGCAGGCGTTCAGGGGCAGGGGCCTCGGGGTCGGGTTCTACTACTCGCTGCTGGACTGGCATCACCCGGACTTCCCGATCGACGGGCTGCACTCGTCGTACGTCGAGGGCGGCACCTTTCCCGACCGCGATGTCACGAAATATGCGGATTATCTGCATGGGCAGGTCGAGGAGCTGCTCACCCGCTACGGCCCCATCGACACGCTGTGGTTCGACTTCTCCTACGCCGGCCGGGTCAAGCAGGGCAAGCCGGTCTACGGCGGCAAGGGCAAGGCCGAGTGGCGCTCGGAGGAGCTGGTCGACAAGATCCGCCGCATCCAGCCGGACATCCTGATCAACAACCGTCTGGAGCTGCCGGGCGACTTCACCACGCCGGAGCAGTTCCAGCCCCCTGCCCCGCTGTCGACGGTCTGGGAGGCCTGCCAGACGCTGAACGGAAGCTGGGGCTACGACCGGGACAACAACGCGTGGAAGTCGCCCGGCCTGCTGATCCGGATGCTGATCGACTCGGTCTCCAAGGACGGCAACCTGCTGCTCAACGTGGGGCCCAACGGCCGGGGCGAGTTCGAGCCCCGGGCACTCGACACGCTGCGGGAGATCGGCGACTGGATGCGGCTGCACAGCCAGTCGATCCACGGCGCGGGGACGAGCGAGTTCCAGGCTCCCGAGCACTGCCGCTACACCCAGCGCGGCGACCGGCTCTACGTGCACCTCTTCTCCTGGCCGTACCGGCACCTGCACCTGCCGGGGCTGGCGGGCAAGGTCCGCTACGCGCAGTTGCTCAACGACAGGTCGGAGATCCGCATGTGGACGCCCGACCCGAAGGTCGACAACGGGAACGTCAACTTCTTCACGATCCCCGAGGGCACCCTCACCCTCGAGCTTCCCGTGGAGCCGCCGGACGTGGCCGTCCCGGTGATCGAGCTCTTCCTCTGAACAGGCTGAAAGGCGAT
Organism: Nonomuraea sp. NPDC003709; assembly: GCF_040610775.1. Taxonomy (NCBI): domain Bacteria; kingdom Bacillati; phylum Actinomycetota; class Actinomycetes; order Streptosporangiales; family Streptosporangiaceae; genus Nonomuraea; species Nonomuraea sp. NPDC003709. Next base: position 2,872 of record NZ_JBEXMW010000065.1, read on the forward strand.
ACCCCCCATGGACAACCCCCTGCGCGGCCTGAACACCACCGGCCTGAACCGGCGCCAGGTTCTCAGCCTCGCCGCCATGGCGGCGGCGGCCGTACCCCTCACCGCCTGCGGGAGCGGCGAGCGCACCCGCCAGGCCGGCCCGGCCTCCTCGACCGCCTCGGCGTCCGGCAACTCCGCGGTGATCAACCCGGACCGGCCGGAGAGCGCGCTGTTCCCCTACGCCGAGGCGGAGAAGCTCTTCGACTCGCTGCCCTGGCCCAAGACCAACGTGCCGGAGCCCACGTCCAAGGTCACCGTCACCGTCGCGATCATCCCGGGTCAGCGGCACGAGGTGCGGCACGCGCAGTTCGCCAAGTTCATCAAGAAGCGGCATCCGAACATCGAGATCAAGGTGGAGGTCACGCCGTTCGACGACTTCCGCACCAAGTACCTGACGGGCGCCGCCAGCGGCGTGCTGCCCGACATCATGTACTCGCAGTTCCAGTGGGGGCAGAGCTTCATCAAGAACAACCTGTACCTGCCGCTGGACGACTACATCGCGGCCACGCCCGAATTCAACCGCGCGGACTTCTCCAAGGCGGCGCTCAGCTACTGGGAGCGTGACGGCAAGCTCTACGCGCTGGGCACCGACTCGGCGCCCAAGCTGCTCTTCTACAACAAGGAGATCCTCGACAAGGCGGGCGCCAAGGCGCCCGACGCCTCCTGGACCTGGGACAAGCTCATGGAGGCGGCCCGCGGGCTGGTCTCGGGCACGGGCGCGCAGAAGATCTTCGGGTTCACGCCGGTGCCCAAACCCACCAGCGACCTCACCGCGACGTTCCTGCTCGCTCACGGCGGCCGTTACCTGACGGCCGACGAGACCAAGTGCGTGATCCAGGAACCGGCCAGCCGCGACGTGCTCAAGCGCTGGATCGACCTGCTGATCAAGGACAAGGCGATGCCCGACCTGGCCGAGACGCAGGCGACGGCGAAGGTGGAGCCGTTCACGCTGGGCCGGGGCGCCCTGTACGTCGGCGGCGCGTGGAACATCGTCACCCTGCTCACCCTGCCCGCCGAGCAGCAGTTCGAGTGGAGCCTGACGCACGTGCCCAGCGGCCCCGAGGGCCGCTTCACCCCGGTCCTGGGCAGCGCCTTCGGCATCACCAGCAGGACCCGCAACCCCGAGGCGGCGTGGATCGTGCTCAACTCCCTGCGCTCCTACGCCGGCCACCGCTTCTTCCTCGACACCCCGCCGTCGCGGCTGTCGGCGTTCGAGGACAACCTCCAGGACCTCAAGCTCGACAAGGAGGTCATCGACACCACCAAGGACTCGTTGCACAAGTACGGCACCAGCGACGGCGTGCTGAGGCTGCCCGCGACGCCCAAGCTCGAGGACCTGACCAAACCGATCTGGGAACGGGTCATGTCGGGGTCGCTGTCGGTGGACGAAGGGCTCAAGCAGGTCACCGAGCGGGTCACGCCGATGCTCGCGGAGAACGTCTGATCATGGCCGCCTCCCCGCTGGTCCGGCGCGAGGCCCGCCGGTTCCACCTGTTCGCCCTGCCGTGGAGCATCGGCTTCGTCTTCTTCACCGGCGGGCCCATCGTCGTGTCGCTGGTGCTCAGCTTCACCCGCTACGAGCTGCTGTCGTCGCCGCAGTGGGTGGGCCTGGACAACTACGCCCAGCTGCTGCGCGACCCCGACTTCTGGATGGCGACGAAGAACACCGTGTACTTCGGCGCCGCCTCCGCCGCGGCCGGTGTCGTCTACAGCCTCGCCGCGGCGCTGCTGCTCAACATCAAGGTGCGCGGGCAGGCGATCTTCCGGACGATCATCTACATGCCGTCGGTGATCTCCGGCATCGCCACCGCCCTCCTCTGGATCCACGTGCTCCATCCCGACTACGGCCTGGTCAATTACCTGATCGGCCTGGTGGGCATCCAGGGGCCCGGGTGGCTGACCGACGCGAGCTGGGCGATCCCCGGCCTGGTCATCATGACGACCTGGACCACCGGGAACGCGATGATCATCTTCCTGGCCGGACTGCAGGGCGTGCCCGCCTCGCTGTACGAGGCCGCGCACATCGACGGCGCTGGCTGGTGGAGCAGGTTCAGGCACGTGACGGTCCCGATGATGTCGCCGGTCATCTTCTTCAACCTGGTCGTGGGCTTCATCGGCAGTCTGCAGGCCTACCAGCTCATCCTGTTCATGACCGACGGCGGGCCGGCCAACTCCACCCTGGTCCTGGGCCTGTACGTCTACCGCTACGCCTTCAAGTACTTCGAGATGGGCTACGCCTCGACGATCGCCTGGGCGCTGTTCTTCCTCGTCATCGTGTTCACCGTGATCCAGTTCGCGCTCGCGCGCCGCTGGGTCCACTACGAGGTCAAGTAGGTCACCAGATGGCAATCAAGGTCCTGCCCGCACAGGCCCGCCCGGTGGAGAAGCGGCCCGTGGCCCCCGCCCAGGCCGAGCGGATCCGCCGGGTCCAGCGCCTGACGGCCTACGCGCTCCTCGTCCTGGCCTCGGCGGCCAGCCTGCTCCCGCTGCTGTGGATGCTGACCACCGCGCTCAAGCCGTCCGGAGCCGTGCTGGAGTTTCCGCCGAGGTTCCTCCCCGACGTCTTCACCTGGTCCAACTTCCCCGACGCGTGGACGAGCCTGCCCTTCAACACCTTCCTGGTCAACAGCGTGGTGGTGACCACGCTGTCGATCGTGGGCAATCTCATCTCCTGCATCCTGCCGGCCTACGCCTTCGCGCGGCTGCGCTCGCGGGTGCGCGGCATGGCCTTCGCTCTGATGCTGGGCACGATGATGATCCCCGCGCAGGTGGTCATCGTGCCGAGGTTCCTGCTGTTCTCCCATCTGGACCTGGTGGACACCTTCTGGCCGCTGTTCCTGCCCAACTTCTTCGGCACCGCGCTGTACATCTTCCTGCTCAGGCAGTTCTTCGCCACGATCCCGCAGGAGCTGGTGGAGGCGGCGCGCATCGACGGCGCGGGGGAACTGCGGATCCTCTGGCGGATCATGATCCCGCTGTCCAAGCCGGCGATCGCGACCGTGACGCTGCTGTCGTTCGTCGGGGCCTGGGGGGAGTACATCGATCCGCTCATCTACCTGCGCTCGACGGAGAACTATACGATCCCGCTCGGCATCTCGCTGTTCCGCGGCCAGTACGCCGACGACTACAACCTCATGATGGCGGTGTCCATCCTTGCGCTGGTCCCGGTCATCGTGGTGTTCCTGGCGGCGCAGAAGTACTTCATCAGGGGCATCATGCTCACCGGCATGGCGGGGAGGTAGGAAGTCTCCGCCCGCGCCTTTCGAAACATAGCGAAAGTCGCGGGCCCGTACCTCGACCCAACCTGATGAGCCGAGGAGGCATCCGTCAGCCCGCCCACGCCTCCTTGCCGGTCGTGACCGGGCCGCCGGTCTTAGCCGACTCCTGGACGGCGAGGCTGATCAGGTGGTCCTGGCAGGCCTCGGCCAGCGGGTACGGCGGCGGGCCCTCCTGGCGGGCCCAGACGCCCGTGCGTTCGAGGAGGTCCGCGACCGCGATGTCGTCGTCCGACCGGGACGCGCCCTCGAACGGGTTGCGGTAGACCACCCGCCCGTCGAAGCTGATGTGCTTGAGGTCGCGCAGCTCCAGGCTGAGGTCGACGCCGGTGTCCCGCCGGATCAGCGCGGACTCCACCGGCGTCGTGGGGTCGACCAGCCGGATCACCCGGTCGTCGACCAGCTCGCCGATCGAGCCGCGCACCACGATGCGCCGCATCCGCAGGGGGTTCCACCACTGGTTGTCGGTGAAGTCGTACAGGCCCATCCTGCCGCCGAAGTCGAGGGTGGCGATGGTCGTGGTCAGCCGCTGCGGCGTGTCGTCGCCGGTCCACCCGCCGAACCCCAGCGGGTTGGCGAGCGGCGCCTCGAACGCGCCGGCGCGTACTTCGGCGGCGTCGAACCCGACGCCCAGCAGGCCGCGGATCAGCGACACCGCGTGGTAGAGGTGGGTCGAGGAAACCTGGACCGAGGTCGGCTCGCCGATCACGCCCTCCTGGACGAGCGCCAGCCGCGCCGCGTGCCCGGGCATCAGCAGATACTGCTCGGCCACCTGGACCAGGCCGGTGGCGCCCACGTCCCGCCACAACGAGCGCAGCCCGGCCAGGTCCGGCGCGGGCGGCGTCTCGGCGAGGACCGGAATCCCGTGCCCGGCCACCTCGCGGATCGCGTCCGGCATCGCGGCCCACGGCACCGCCGCGGCGAGGTAGTCGGGCCGCTCGTGCCGCAGCAGCTCGTCGATCGAGCGGAAGGCCGGCACGCCCCACTCGGCGGTGACCTCGTCGCCCCGCTCCGCGCTGCGGGTCACGACGCCGCCGACCCGCAGCCGGTCCGGCATCGCGGCCGCCAGCCGCAGGAAGAACCGGGTCCGCCGCCCGCTGCCGATCGCGCCGAACGTCGTGGTCATGAAACCGGACCTCCTCGGGAGCCGGAGCGATCTCGTGCCGGATCGACTCCGGAACAACATACTCGGCAGGCTCTGTCTCGCCCCGTCCGGGCGGCCGCTCGGCGAGAACAACCGACGGTGAACATTTCCGAACGGGCTGTCAGCGGACGACCCCTTAGGCAAGAATCGGTGGAGACCGTAATCGAGGAGGTTTTCCCTGTGCGCGCCGTTCTCACCGCCGTGCTCGCGACGCTCATCCTGTTGGCCACCGGGGCCGGTTCGGCCGGAGCCGCTTCATCCCGATCGTCCTTGCCCGGAGGAAAGGCCAACTTCGTGGTCACGCAGGGCTTCCTGCGTGCCTCATCCACTCAGAACTGGGTGCGTCTGGGGACGTACCAGTTCAAGGCCAACGGCACCGTCAGCGCGAACACCTACCTCTGGTGGCAGCGCAACCCCGAGGGCAGGCAGGCCACCGGTGTCGTCCCCGACTCCAGCTGCTCGACCAAGGCGGGCGGCTCCAGCACCCGGGTACGCGCCTGCGACGTGCTGACCGCTCCCGGCTTCCCCGGCTCCCCGGACGAGGCCCGCACGGGGACGTACACCGTGGCCGGCAACGTGGTGAGCATCAGGTGGAAGATCGCCCAGACCTGGACCGAGAAGTGGCGGGTGCAGCTGTCGCCTGACCGCAAGCTCGCGCAGCTGCAGCTCGCCGACAGCAGCCTGGCCACCAACGGGTACGGCTACGGCAGCAACGCCTCGCTCACCACCCGCCGCGCGATGAGCTCCGTGCGGGCCTTCGCCGGAGCCCTCAAGCAGGACCTGGTCTCCTGGTCGCGCAACACCATCGTCAAGTCCGACGGCCAGGTCTTCAAGCAGTCCTCCTTCCGCAGCTGCGCCACCACGACCTGGTGCCTGACCTACCTGCAGCCCTCCTCCCCCGGCGCCTGCCAGAAGGCCGGCGGCTGCCCCAACTTCGGCGGCGGCACCAAGGCGAACGTCAGCTCCATCCAGTACTACCTCACCAAGATCTCCAACAACGATCGCCGTGACACCCTGTGGCACTGGTGCACCTGCCTGGCCATGGAGAGCAAGACGTTCTGCTATTCGGGCAACTCGCACATCAAACCGCTGTTGCAGATCATCGACGACAGCGGAGCCTTCCGCGGCTGGGTCGGCGCCGAGGCCTCGTTCTACAACGGGTCCAGGTCCAAGGACATGATGGCCGTGTTCCGCATCTCCGACTTCCGCTGACGTCCGCGCGCCGCTCCTGACTGTCCCGGGTCACGGATTTGTCAACCACGATTCTCGGTAAATAGTCGAACTGCTCCCGTATGGCCTCGCGTATCTCCCGGAGACCGGACTTCCACCCGGGTCATGAGACTTGAAGGAGCAACACATGCGGAATCCGCTCGGGGGGAGCCGACTCAGGTCATGGCGAGCAGTCGCTTCCTTAGGGGGAAGCATCGCACTTGTCCTGACCGGCTCCTCACTGTCCGCGCAGGCGGGCACGATGGCGGCGGCGCAGACCATCGTCTGCCCCAGCGTGGCGGACAAGCTCCCTGAAATACCGGCGGCCGCCAGGGCCGAAGTCGACAGAAACCTGGCCCTCCTGGAAACCCAGATCCAGGAGGCCAACAACCGACTCGCCCGCTCAGCCGGAGAAGGAGGCCCCAACTTCGTCCAGAACGCCATCCTCGGCCCGCTGGCCGACAAGCGCGCCGCCACTCTCGACCGCATCGCCATCTCCATCGGCCGTGCCGGCCAACGCCCCACCGGCCTCAACAACCTGGCCACCTGCAGACTCACCGGCACTGCCAATGGCGGCAACAACGGCAATAACGGCAACGGGGGTAACGGCGGGAACGGAGGTAATGGCGGCAACGGAGGTAACGAGGGGAACGGCGGCAACGGCTCGACCCAGGCGCCGAACCCCGGGAACACGGTGAGGCCGACCCAGGGAACAGGGTCGGGATCCGGGCAGACCATCGTCTGCCCCAGCGTCGCGGACAAGCTCCCCGAAGTTCCCGCCGCCGCCAGGGCCGAAGTCGACAGAAACCTGGCCCTCCTGGAAACCCAGATCCAGGAGGCCAACAACCGACTCGCCCGCTCAGCCGGGGAAGGAGGCCCCAACTTCGTCCAGAACGCCATCCTCGGCCCGCTGGCCGGCAAACGCGCCGCCACCCTCGACCGCATCGCCATCGCCATCGGCCGCGTCGGCCAACGCCCCACCGGCCTCAACAACCTGGCCACCTGCACGCTCGGCAACGGCGGTAACAACGGCAACGGTGGAAATGGCGGCAACGGGGGCAACGGCGGAAATGGGGGGAACGGCGGCAACGGCTCCCCCAGCCCCAGCCCGACCGGTGGCCAAGGCGACGGCAACGGCAACGGTGAGGACCCCGCCAACGGCGTCGGGCCGTTCGCCCAGGACTTCGTCGACATCCGGCAGGTTCAGCCGGGCCAGTCCAACCTCGCCGAATTCGGGGCCGGCAGGAACGGCTCCCGCGGCACGTTCGTCGCCCAGTGCGGAAGGAACGAGAACCGCCACAACAACTCGGACAACTTCATCGTCACCCCCGGCGTGAGCGACGGGGCGCACCACCTTCACGACTACGTGGGCAACCTGACGACGGACGGATTCTCCACCGACGAGAGCCTGGCCGCAGGGGGTACGACCTGCCAGCGCGGCGACAAGTCCGCGTACTTCTGGCCCGTGCTCAGGGACCGCACGTCGAACGAGAACGCCGACGACGAGCACGGCAACATCGGCCGGGTGCTGACGGCCCGCTCCGTTCAGCTCCAGTTCCGCGGCAACGCGAGCTCCCAGGTCACGGCCATGCCGAGGTTCCTCAGGCTGATCACCGGTGACGCCAAGGCCGCGACGAACGGCGGGGGCAACGCCCGCGCCGCGTGGACCTGCACGGGATTCCAGAACCGGATCACCGACAAGTACCCGCTGTGCCCGCGCGGCAGCCAGGTCGTCCGGATCCTGGACTTCCCGAGCTGCTGGGACGGGCAGAACATCGACAGCGCCAACCACCGCACGCACGTGGTCTTCCCCGGCCAGAACGGCGCCTGCCCCCAGGGCACCCAGGCGGTTCCCCAGCTGCGCATGACCCTCGCCTACTCGGTGCCGCAGGGTCAGTCGTTCGCCGTGGACGCCTTCCCCGAGCAGAAGCACAACCCGATCACCGACCATGCCGACTTCGCCAACGTCATGCCCGACAACCTGATGCGCGTCGTCGTCGACTGCATCAACCGGGGCCGCCGTTGCTGATCTGACACCCGGCCGGACCATCCCCTTCCCGGGGGCGGTCCGGCCGTTCGGCTCTGATCATCCGGTGGCGAAGCGCTCGGGGCGGAAGTCCTTCAGGAGCGGATGCCTGGCGCCGGTGAGCACCTCGTACGCGGTGAGCTCGCCGGCGATGAGTCCCAGCGTCGCCCCCGAGTGGGTGAACGCCACATGGCACCCCGGCACCGCCTCCAGCTCGCCGAACACCGGCTCGCCGTCCCCCGGGATGGGTTTGCGGCCGAGCCGCCACGACGCCGCCTGGAGGGAGACCTCCCCCTGGAGCAGGGCGGACGCCTCGGCGAGAAGTTCCTTGACGTACGCCTCGTCGATCGAGCAGGAGACGTCCTCGTGCTCGACGATGTGCTCCTCGTACCAGGAGTGGTCGATCGCGAACGTCGAGCCGGGATGGGGGCGCATCGCGGCACGTGGGGTGTTCAGCACCGTCACGGCCTCGGTCTCGACCGGCTCCGTGACGACGAGCATGGACAGCGGGGACGCGTCCGGGAGGTTCACGCCGAGCTCCGCGAGCACGGAAGAGGTCTGCGCGCCGCAGGCGACGACGACGGCGTCACCGCTCCAGGACGTGCCGTCGGCGGTGCGTACGCCGCGTGCCCGGCCGTCCTCCACGGTCACCGAGCAGCGGCCCGCGCCGGTGACGAGCCGTCCCCCGCGCCGGACCAGCTCGTCCGCGAGCTCCTGGATCAGGTGCGGCAGGGAGACCCAGCCCTCGCCCGGGTTGTGGATCGCGAGCCCGCCACGCGGACCCGGCCGCACCCCCGCCACCCGCCCGCCGGCGTCCGCCCGGTCGAGGAGGTGGGACTCTTGACATCCACTCCGCCCTAAAGGACGGAGATTCCCGTCTGCCGCGCGTGTGGCTCCGGGTGGGTTACTGCTTCTTCGCGCGGTGCCGGAACAAGTCCCGGTCTTACCTGCGCTCCACAGTCGTTTAGTCTCTCCGCCTGTCCGGCGGCGAGGATGTTGATCGCTGCGTTGACGTCCCGATCGTGGGCCGCCCCGCACGGGCAGGTCCACTCCCGGATGTTCAGCGGCATCGACTCGGCGATGGTCCCGCACGCCGAGCACAGCTTCGATGAGGGGAACCAGCGGTCGATCTTGCCGAAGTGGCGGCGGTACCTGACGGCCTTGTACTCCAGCATGGCGACGAACTGCGACCAGCCCGCGTCGTGCACCGACGTCGCCAAGCGTGTGCGCGTCAGACCGGCCACCGCAAGATTCTCCACGTACACCGCTTGGTTGTCGCGGATGATCGTGGTGGAGAGCTTGTGTGCCCAGTCTCGGCGCGTGTTGGCTACTTTGG
>NZ_JBEXMW010000066.1:0-9720 GCF_040610775.1 Nonomuraea sp. NPDC003709
TCGGTGGTGGTGAGGTGGGCGCTCATGCCGCTGGGTTGGTGCCAGAGTCCCCAGGCGAGGGCTTGGGCGGGTAGGCCGGTGGTGTGGCGGTGGATCGCCAACGCATCCAGGAAGGCGTTGGCCGCCGAGTAGTTGCCCTGTCCGGCGCTGTCCAGCGTGCCGGCTGAGGAGGAGTAGAGAACGAACGCGGCCAGGTCCAATTGCTGGGTGGCCTGGTGCAGATGCCAGGCAGCATCCGCTTTCGGCCTCAGTACCCGGTCGATCTTGTCCGGGGTGAGCGAGGTGACCACACCGTCATCCAGCACCCCGGCCGTGTGGAAGACCGCCGTCAGCGGATGCTCGGCGGGTACCCGGCCAAGGATGCTGTTGACTTGCTCGGGGTCGGACAGATCGCAGGCCGTGATGTCGACGGTTGCGCCGGCTGCTTCCAGGTCGGTGCGGAGCTGGTCGGCGTCGGGGGCCTGGTCTCCTCGGCGGGAGGCCAGCAGCAGATGCTTGGTCTGGTGCTCGGTGGCAAGGTGGCGGGCCAGGATGGCGCCCAGACCGCCCGTGCCGCCGGTGATCAGTACCGTGCCGTCGGGGTCCAGCGTGCGGGGCATGGTGAGGATGATCTTGCCGGTGTGGCGGGCCTGGGCCATGTGCCGGAAGGCTTGGCGGGCCTGCTGCACCGGCCAGCACCGCACCGGCAGACCGGCCAGTTCCTGGGAGGCGAACAGGTCCAGCAGTTCGGCGAGCATCTGGCCGATCCGCTCGTGCCCGGCATCCATCAGGTCGAAGCTGCGGTAACGGACATGGGGGTGGGTGTTCGCGACGTCGGCCGGGTCGCGCCGGTCGGTCTTGCCCATCTCGATGAACCGCCCGCCGGGGGTGAGCAGGTCGAGGGAGGCGTCGGTGAACGGCCCGGCCAGCGAGTTGAGCACCACGTCCATCCCTTCGCCCCCGGTGACTGCGGCGAAGGCGTCGGCGAAGTCCAGGTCGCGCGAGGAGGCGATGTGGCCCTCAGGCACGCCCAGCGCCCGCAGCAGGTGCTGCTTGGCAGGTGAGGCGGTGGCGAAGACCTCCGCACCCAGGTGCCGGGCGATCTGGATCGCGGCCATGCCGACACCGCCGGCACCGGAGTGGATCAGCACCCGCTCCCCACGGCTGAGCCCGGCCAGGTCGACGAGTCCGTACCAGGCGGTCGCGAACGCTCCCGGGACGGAGGCCGCGCGGGCGAAACTCCATCCCTGCGGCATCCGCGCCATCATCCGGCGATCAGCCACGACACGCGGGCCGAAGGTCCCTTCGCCCAGGCCCATCACCTGATCGCCGACCCGCAGCCCTTCCACGCCGGGTCCGACCTCGGAGACGATCCCGGCGAACTCACCACCGATGAGCCCGCCCTGTTCGGGCACCATGCCCAGTGTCACGACCACGTCGCGGAAGTTCAGGCCGGCCGCGCGGACGTCCACGCGAACCTCACCGGCGGCCAGCTCCTGATCGGCCTCCGGGGCCGGAATCAGGTTCAGCCCGTCGATGGAGCCCTTGACGGGGCTGTCCAGCCGCCAGGCTTCCGGCCCCTCGGGCGTCGCGAGATCGCCGGACGTGTCCGCCCGGGCCAGACGGGGCACCAGCACCCGACCGGCCCGCACCGCCAGCTGCGGCTCGTCCTCCACGCCCAGCAACGAAGCCAGCGCGGTGAGCGAATCGGCCGCGCGATCGACGTCCACGAGGACGATCCGGCCTGGGTTCTCCGCCTGCGCCGAACGCACCAGGCCCGACACCGCAGCCTCGACCAGAGCACCATCGCCGGCGCTGCCGGCCTCGGTACCGGTCGTCACGGCACCCGTGGTCACCAGCACCAGCCGGGTCTCGGCCAGCCGATCGTCGGCCAGCCAGTCACGCAGCACCCCCACAATCCGGTCCAGCTCCGACCGCAGGCCCTCCAGCGGTTCCCGGTCGTCTGCCTGCGGAATCGGGCAAGGAATGACCATGGTCGTGGTGCCGTCGTCGCCCGCTGCCGCGTGGAGATCGGTGTATGAGCGCACCTCCAGGTCGCCGCCGCGCAGGGCTTCGGCCACTCTGCCGTCCGTCTCTATGACGGCTATCGGCCCTCGGGCATGGGGCGGGTTCCAGCTTGGCGGTATCACCCACTGAAGGTGGTGGAGCGCCTCGTGTCCGGGCTGGGTACGCGACGACAGTCCACCGGCGGGCAGCGGCCGCGTGATCAAACTCGTGACGACCGCCACCGGGACGCCAGTGGCGTCGGCGATCCGGATGCTGGAAGCGCCTCCCTCGGCCGGAAGGACGTGAACGCGCGCCTGCTGGGCGCCGGAAGCCAGGAGCTCCACCCCGTTCCAGGCGAACGGCAGCACGACGCCCTCAGCCTGCTCGATCAGGCCCGTGGCATGGAGGGCGGCGTCCAAGAGAGCCGGGTGGATGCCGTACTGGTCGGCTTCGGCGGCCTCTCGCTCGTCGAGCTCTACCTCGGCGAACACCTCGTTGTCGCGGATCCAGGCCCGCTTGAGACCCTGGAAGGCCGGACCGTACCCGTATCCGGAACCGGCGAGTGCCTCGTAGTGGCCGGACACGTCCACAGCCTGCGCTCCCGCAGGTGGCCACTGCCCATCGGCAGCGCCTGCAGTGCCGGTCGTCTCGGTGAGGGTTCCAGCGGCGTGACGCGTCCAAGGCCGCCGGCCGGTGCGGGCGTGGATCGCCACCTCGCGGCGGCCGTCCTCGGCTGCGGCGGACACCGCCACCTGGATCTGGACCGCCTCGTCGCCCTCGATCACCAGCGGCGCTTCAAGCGTCAGCTCCTCCAGGACCGGGCAGCCGACCTCGTCGCCCGCCCGCACGGCCAGCTCCACGAACCCGGTGCCGGGGAACAGCAGCGTCTCCCCCACCCCGTGATCGGCCAGCCAGGGATGCGTGGCGGTGGAGATCCGGCCGGTCAGCACCAGCCCGCCGTGATCGGGCAGCTCCACCGCCGCACCCAGCAGCGGGTGCTCCACGCGGGCCTGGCCCAGCCCGCCCGCGTCCGACACACCGGTCGTGGCGGGCTCCAGCCAGTAGCGCCGGTGCTGGAACGCATACGTGGGCAGCTCGGTGCCTGCGCCGGTCACGGTGAGGAGTCGTTCCCAGTCCACCCCGACGCCGGCGGTGAACGCCTCGGCCGCTGAGCGGAGGAACCGGTCGGGGCCGCCCTCGCCACGGCGCAGCGATCCCACCGCAACGCCCGATGTGCCGGTGGCGTCCAGGATGTCCTGCACCGCCATCGTCAGCACCGGATGCGGGCTCACCTCGATGAACGCGGTGCGGCCATCGGCCAGCAACGCCCGTACCGCGCCCTGGAAGTCCACCGGCCGGCGGGCGTTGGCGAACCAGTACTCCGCCCCCAGCTCCGAGCCCGCCAGCACACCGCCGGTCACCGTCGAATACACCGGCACCCGCCCCGGCGCGGGCTCGATGGGGCCCAGCATCTCCAGCAGTTGCTCGCGCAACGGCTCGACCATCTGCGAATGCGAGGCCACCGTGGTGGCGATCACCCGCGCCCGCACCCCCTCACCACGCAGACGCTCGACAAGCTCTTCCAGCGCCTGGGTCGGTCCGGCCACCGCGCAGGAGGCAGGCCCGTTGTCCGCGCTCACCTCCAACCCCTCGCCCACACGCTCCCGCACCACCTCAGCGGGCAGCCCCACAGCGGCGATCGCACCGCGACCCCACAACTCGGCGGCGAACAACCGGCTGCGCAACACGACCACCCGCACCGCGTCGGCCAGCGACAACACCCCGGCCACGCAGGCTGCCGCCACCTCACCTTGCGAGTGGCCCACTACCGCTGTCGGGCGGACGCCGATGGACTCCCACAGCTCGGCCAGCGCGATTCCGACCGCGAAGGCGACCGGCTGCAGTCTCTCGATCGAGTCCAGCCCCGCCCCATCGGCGTCGGCCAGGACCTGGGCCGGGTCCCAGTCCACCCACCGCCGGATCTCGGCGAAGCACTCCTCCAGCCGGGCGGCGAACACCGGCGACGCCTGCGCCAGCTCCACCCCCATCCCGGCCCACTGCGCCCCCTGACCCGGGAACACCAGCACCGCATCCCGCCGCCCCGACGCCGTACCCGACACCGAACCGGCCACCACCCCGGCACCGGGCTCCCCCGCCGCCAGCGACTGCAGCCCGCCCAGCAGCTCCTCCCGGTCGGCGCCCATGACGACGGCACGGTCCTCGAACACCGGCCGCGTGCGTACCAGCGACAGCCCGACCTCGCCGGCCGGCAACTCCGGCCGTGCCACCACGTACTCGGCCAGCCGGGACGCCTGAGCGCGCAACGCCTCCTCACCGCGCCCCGACACCACCCACGGCACCACACCGGAGATCACAGGAGCGCTCCCGGACTCCTCCTCCTGCGCCTCCGGTTCGGGAGCCTGCTCCACGATCACGTGCGAGTTCGTCCCGCTCACGCCGAACGACGACACACCCGCCCGCCGCGGCCTGTCCGCAGGCTCCGGCCAGTCCTGTGCCTGCTCCAGCAGCCGAACCTGACCCTGCTCCCAGTCGACATGAGTCGTGGGCGTGGACACGTACAGGGTCTGCGGCAACAGACCGTGCCGCATCGCCAGCACCATCTTGATCACACCGGCCACCCCCGCAGCAGCCTGCGTGTGACCGATGTTCGACTTCACCGACCCAAGCCACAACGGCTCGGCCGCACCCCGATCCCGCCCATACGTCGCCAGCAACGCCTGCGCCTCGATCGGATCCCCCAGCGCGGTCCCCGTCCCGTGCGCCTCGACCGCGTCCACCTCAGCACCCGACAACCCCGCATTGGCCAGCGCCTGACGGATCACCCTCTCCTGCGAAGGACCGTTCGGAGCCGTCAAACCATTACTGGCCCCGTCCTGATTGACCGCCGACCCACGGATCACCCCCAACACCCGATGACCAGCGGCCACCGCATCCGACAACCGCTCCAGCACCAGCACACCGACACCCTCGGCCAGGACGGTGCCGTCGGCCTCGTCGGAGAACGCCTTGCAGCGGTCGTCCCGAGCCAGGCCGCGCTGGTGGCTGAAGTCCACGAGGAGCTCCGGCGTGGCCATGATCGTCACGCCGCCCGCGAGCGCGAGCGTGCTCTCTCCGGCGCGCAGCGACTGGCAGGCCATGTGGATGGCGACGAGCGAGGAGGAGCAGGCGGTGTCCACCGTGACGGCCGGCCCCTCCAGGCCCAGCGTGTACGCGACCCGGCCGGAGATGACGGAGCTGGAGTTGCCCGTCCCCAGGTAACCCTCGCTGCCCTCGGGCAGGGGGCCTCGGCCCACCTCGTAGTCGTTGGCGAAGGCGCCGATGAAGACGCCCGCGGAGGTGCCGCGCAAGGAAGCCGGATGGAGGCCGGCCCGCTCCAGGGCCTCCCACGAGACCTCCAGCACCAGCCGCTGCTGCGGGTCCATCGCCACGGCCTCACGCGGGCTGATCCCGAAGAACGCGGGGTCGAACTCGTCCGCCCCTTCGACGAACCCGCCCGAGCGCGCGTAAGTCGTCCCGCTGCTGTCCGGGTCGGGGTCGTACAGCGCTTCCAGGTCCCAGCCCCGGTCCTTCGGGAACGGGACGATCCCCTGCTCGCGCTCCAGCAGCAGCTTCCACAGGTCCTCCGGCGAGTTCACCCCGCCGGGGTAGCGGCAGCTCATCGCCACGATCGCGATCGGCTCGCGCTCCTTCTCCTCGACCTCACGCAAACGTCGGTTGGCCTGCTGGAGATCCTCGGTCACTCGCCGCAGGTACGCGAGGAGCCTCTCTTCGTCAGCCATGCCGTCCCGCCTTCCCTAAGGGGTTTCGAGTTTGCGTTTCCTGGGGGACCTAAAGGCCCTGGTCGATCAGCGAGAAGAGCTCGTCGGCGCTCGCCGTGCGCACCTTGCTCTCCTCGTCCGTTCCGGATCGGTCGCCGCGCCACTCGTCCATGAGCTTCTGCAGGCGAACGGTGATCTCGGACCGCGCCTCGACATCGATGGCGATCTTGCCCAGCAGCCGGCCCAGCTCGTCCAGGCTCTGCAGTACCTGCGATTCGGCCGGTTCCTTCTTCGGCAGGAGCTGGCTGCCCATGTACTCGGCGATGGCGACCGCGTTGGGGTAGTCGAAGATCAGCGTCGCCGGCAGCCGGAGTCCGGTGGCCTTGCCGAGCCGGTTACGCAGCTCCACCGATGTCAGAGAGTCGAATCCGAGTTCGCTGAAGCTCCTGTCCGGATCCACGTGCTCTTCGGAGGCGTGTCCCAGCACGCCGGCGGCCTCCGTACGTACCAGCGAGACCAGCATGCGCTCCTGCTCGGCCGGGGGCAGCCCGGCCAGGCGCTGCTGCAGCGCCGACTCGCCGTCCGAGGCGGGTTGCGCGCTCTGGGCGGTACGGCGTGCGGGGGTGCGCGCCAGGCCGCGCAGGACGGCGGGGATGCCGTCCTCGCGGGCGCCGAGAGCACGGGCGTCCATGGGCAGCGGTACGAGGAAGGGCTCCGCCATGGTCAGGGCGGCGTCCAGCAATTGCATGCCTTCGGCGGCGCCCATCGCGGTGAACCCCGAACGGGACAGCCGCTCCAGGTCGATGTCGCCCAGCCGGCGCGTCATGCCACCCGTTTCCGGCGCCCACACCCCCCACGCGAGGGACTGTGCGGGCAGGCCGGTGGCGTGGCGGTGGATCGCGAGCGCGTCGAGGAAGGCGTTGGCGGCGGAGTAGTTGCCCTGCCCGGCACTGTCGAGGGTCGCGGCCGAGGAGGAGTAGAGGACGAACGCGGCCAGGTCGAGATGGCTGGTGGCCTGGTGCAGATGCCAGGCGGCGTCCGCCTTGGGCCGCAGTACCCGGTCGATCTTGTCCGAGGTGAGCGAGTCGATCACGCCGTCGTCCACCACTCCGGCGGCGTGGAAGACCGCCGTCAGGGGATGTTCGGTGTGGACGCGGTCGAGGAGCGCGGTGACCTGCTCAGAGTCGGACAGATCGCACGCGGTGATCTCGACCGTTGCACCGGCTGCTTCCAGGTCGGTGCGGAGTTGGTCGGCGTCGGGGGCTTGGTCTCCTCGGCGGGAGGCCAGCAGCAGATGCCCGACCTGGTGCTCGGTGGTCAGATGACGGGCCAGGATCGCGCCCAGACCGCCCGTGCCGCCCGTGATCAGCACCGTGCCGTCCGGATCCAGCGCGCGCGGCATGGTCAGGACAATCTTGCCGGTGTGGCGGGCCTGGGCCATGTGCCGGAAGGCCTGGCGGGCCTGCCGCACCGGCCAGCACCGCACCGGCAGACCCGCCAGCTCCTGGCCGGCGAACAGATCCAGCAGTTCGGCCAGCATCTGGCCGATCCGCTCGTGCCCAGCGTCCATGAGGTCGAAGCTGCGGTACCGGATTCCGTTGTTCTCGACGTCCGCCGGGTCACGCAGGTCGGTCTTGCCCATCTCGATGAACCGCCCGCCGGGGGCGAGCAGGTTGAGGGAGGCGTCGGTGAACGGCCCGGCCAGCGAGTTGAGCACCACATCCACCCCTTCACCTCTGGTGACCGTGGTGAAGGCGTCGGCGAAGTCGAGGTCGCGGGAGGAGGCGATGTGGTCGTCGGCCACGCCCAGCGCCCGCAGCAGGTGCTGCTTGGCGGGTGAGGCGGTGGCGAAGACCTCCGCGCCCAGATGACGGGCGATCTGGATGGCGGCCATACCGACACCGCCGGCTCCAGAGTGGATCAGCACGCGCTCGCCGTGACTGAGCCCGGCCAGGTCGACCAGCCCGTACCAGGCGGTCGCGAACGCTCCCGGGACCGACGCCGCACGGGCGAAACTCCACCCCTGCGGCATCCTCGCCATCATCCGGTGATCAGCCACCACGCGGGGACCGAACGTCCCCTCGCCCATGCCCATCACCCGGTCGCCGACGCTCAGCCCGTCCACCCCGGGCCCGACCTCGGCGATGACGCCGGCGAACTCGACGCCCATCGCCCCGGCCTCACCCGGGTACATGCCCAAGGAGTTGAGCACGTCGCGGAAGTTCAGGCCGGCCGCGCGGACGTCCACGCGCACCTCACCGGCGGCCAGCTCGCGGCCGGCTTCCGGAGCCGACATCAAGGTCAGCCCGTCGATGGAGCCCTTGGCGGGGCTGTCCAGCCGCCAGCCGTCGGGGCCGTCGGGCGTCGGGAGCTCGCCGGAGGTGTTCGCCTGGGTGAGACGGGGCACCAGCACCCGACCGGCGCGTACCACCAGCTGCGGCTCGTCCTCCACGCTCAGGAGGGAGGCCAGCGCGGTGAGCGAATCGGCCGCATCGTCGACGTCCACCAGGAGGATCCGGCCGGGGCTCTCGGCCTGCGCCGAGCGCACGAGGCCCGACACCGCCGCCTCGACCAGAGCACCACCGCCGGCGCTGCCGGCCTCCGTTCCGGTCGTCACCGCACCCGTGGTCACCAGCACCAGCCGGCTCTCGGCCAGCCGATCGTCGGCCAGCCAATCGCGCAGCACACCCACGACCCGGTCCAGCTCCGACCGCAGCGCCTCCGGAAGCGTGTCCTGCCCGGCACCCGCCTGCAGGCGCATGACCACGGCGGCGGGAAGAGCCTGCCCGGACGCGACCGCGTCACCCAACGCCGCCGCGTCCGCGTACTCCTCGACACCACCGCCGGCGGACTCGATCGCCGCCTCCAGAGCGGGCCACCGCTCGCCCACCACCGCAACGTCGCCCACCGGGGTGTCCGCGAGGTCGTTCGCCGGCGGCACCCAGTCCATGCGCAGCAGCGACGACGAGGACGCGGTCGCGGTCAGCTTCTGGTCAGCGAGCTCCCGCAGGACCAGCGAGCCGATGGAGGCCACGGCCTGTCCCGCCGAGTCGCCCGTCTCCAGGGTCACCGCGCCGTCGTCGGCGCGGCGCAGGCGTACGCGCAGGTGACTGGCGGCGGAGGCGTGCAGCCGCACGTCGGTCCAGGCGAAGGGCAGCGTGATCTTCGAGTCGTCGGAGAGTCGCTCGGCCACGCCGATGGCGTGCAGGGCCGCGTCCAGCAGCGCCGGGTGGATGCCGTACCGGCCGGCCTCGGCGGCCTCCCGCTCGCCGAGTTCCACCTCGGCGAACACCTCTCCGTCGTGCTCCCAGGCTCGCTTGAGTCCCTGGAACGCCGGTCCGTATCCGTACCCTGCGGCGGACAGCGTCTCGTAGTGGTTCGACACGTCCACCGCCTGCGCTCCTGCCGGCGGCCACTGGCTCCAGTCGAAGCCCGCCGTGTCGCCGCTGTTCGCCGTGGCCACGATCCCGGCGGCATGACGTGTCCATGGCCGCGTACCGCTGCGGGCGTAGACCGTCGCCTCGCGCCGGCCGTCCTCGTCGGCGGCGGCCACCGCCACCTGGATCAGGATCGACTCGTCCCGTTCGATCACCAGCGGCGTCTCGATCGTCAGCTCTTCCACTACCGAGCAACCGACCTCGTCGGCCCCGCGCACCACCAGCTCCACGAACCCGGTGCCGGGGAACACGACCTTCTCCCCCACCGCGTGGTCGGCCAGCCACGGATGCGCGGCGACCGAGATCCGCCCCGTCAGGACCACTCCGCCCTGATCGGGCAGCTCCACCGCGGCGCCCAGCAGGGGGTGGTCCGCGGGGGCCTGGCCCAGCCCGTCGACGTTCGTGACGGTCGAGGGCGCTTCGAGCCAGTAGTGGTGGTGTTGGAAGGGGTAGGTGGGCAGGTCGGTGGTGGTGGCGTGGGGGATGAGGGTGGTCCAGTTGGGGGTGGTGTTGGTGTT
>NZ_JBEXMW010000067.1:0-9360 GCF_040610775.1 Nonomuraea sp. NPDC003709
GCCCAGAACCCACTCCCGCAGACACTCACCGCTTAACCTGCAGAAACAGGATCACGCGAAGATCGATTCATACACCACGTCCGTGGACGTGACCGGAGCCTGAGCGCTGCCGAGTTGCTCGATGGCCTTGCTGAAGCGGTCGGTGTCGTGCGGTGGAACACCACTTTCAGCGCCAGCTTGGTGGCTACGTCTCGGTGGGGTCGCCGCCGAGAAGGCCACACTCGCCGGGATCGCTTAGGGCTGTCTGAACACGCCGCTGTCGAAACCGTCCAAACGGGTAGCCCGGCGGGCAAGGCCCTACGGTCGGGGTCGGTGAAAGGGCGACATAATCGAGATGCGTGGTCTCCGCGCGGCAGGACCATCTCCGTCATTGAGGATCGCGGCGCCTCCGCGGACTGCGACACAGGCACTTAGCGTACTTGGGCGGTAACTGATATGAAGGACTCGCGGGCCAAGCGCTGAGGAGGGGGGGCTGGCCCGCAGCGGGTTGTCTGGCTTGCGGCGCGGCCTCTCGCCAGACCGCCCCCTACTCGCAACCATCCGACCGAAGGACGGCAAGTCGCAACGAACCCCGCCCATAAGGTCAAAAACCGCGCAAGTATCCGCCCCGAACCGGCCCGGCATGCTGCGCCCCGGTCATGACGACCCGCACCATGACATTGCGGTCTTCCCAGAGTCGACGCAGGCGCGGGGCCGCCCCGGCGGAACACTGCTACTCACCGTGCCGGGACCTCAGCCGATGGCTTGAGGCATGGGACAGCCGGGGGCGGCAATCGGGGGGAGGCCGCCCCCGGCATGCGGACCCGACATGCCACGCACCGCCGCGCCGCACTCTCAAACGGGATGTTCCCACCCCTCACCGTCAGGCGAACTACCCCACGTCGCGACAACACATAGTGACCAGTCAGAGATCAGAATCTGAGTTCGAAGACAGGCCTCAGGGGGCTGCCCGCCGAGCGGCGAGTTCGTCCTTTGCTGCCGCCTCGATGCTCGGCCGCAGCAACCTGCGCAGCCGCTCAGGCGTGAGCGGCCTTCCCGCGTTCACAAGGAACAACGCCAGCAGCTCGCGATGCTTCGGCGCGTCGGCGTGCGACCTCGGCCGTCATCGTCGCGTACCTCGAGCAGCCCAAGGATGCGAAATTTCCACCCACGCCTTCCTTCGGGGAGGAGATCTGGATCAGAATGGCACACTTGATGACTCCTCTCACCCCATCCGACCCGCGGCGTTTGGGTCGTTACTGGCTGGCCGGCCGGCTGGGCGCGGGCGGCCAGGGCGTCGTCTACGAGGGCTACGGCGAGGCCGGAGAGCGGGTCGCGATCAAGGCCCCCAGGTACGACAGCGCCGAATCACGCGCCAGACTCGCGAAGGAGGCGGCGGCGGCCCAGCGGGTGGCCTCGTTCTGCACCGCCAAGGTGATCGAGGCACAGGTCGATTCGGCGCCGCTGTACATCGTCAGCGAGTTCGTGCCGGGGCCGAGCCTGAGGCGGGTGGTGGCGGAGTCGGGGTCGTACGAGAAGGACGCGCTGCGCCGGCTGGCGATCGGGGTGGCGACCGCGCTGACCGCCATCCACCAGGTCGGGATCGTGCATCGCGATCTCAAGCCGGACAACATCATCATGGGGCTGGACGGACCGCGCCTGATCGATTTCGGTGTGGCCCGTGAGGTGGGGCCGACGACGAGCGGGCCGATCATGGGCACCCCCGGATACATGCCGCCGGAGGTGTTCTCCGGGCGGGGCGCGAGCGAGGCGGCCGACCTGTGGGCGTGGGCGATGGTGGTGCTGTTCGCGGCCCGGGGCAAGGACGTGATCGAGGCGGGGGATCCGGCGGCCGTCATCGGGCGGGTGATGGAGTTCGAGCCGGACGTGTGCGGCCTGCCTGAACCCCTGGATGCGTTGGTGGCCGCAACGCTCGCCCGGGATCCCACGGAGCGGCCCGCTGCCGGGGAGGTGCTGCTGCGGCTGCTGGGCCAGGACGGCGAGGCGCCGCTCCGCCGCGGCGATGACCTGCTCGAACGCGGCCTTACGCAGGCGGGTGCCCTGACCGGACGGCCCGAGCCCGATCTGGGCGCGATCGCGGAGGAGCTCTACGGCGAGCTGACCGAGGCCGAGCGTGCGACCGCGCCCGAGGTGTTCCTGCGGATGATCGACGGTGACGAACTCCGGCCCGTCGGCAGGGACGAGCTGCCGGAATCGCAGGCCGTGGACGCGATGCTCACCGTGTTCGGCGCCGCGGGCCTGGTCACGCGGTCCGGTACCGCGTACGAACTGGCCACGCCCGGCCTCCTGCACGCCTGGCCCCGGCTGCGCGACTGGGTGGCGGGCAACCGCGAAGGGCTGCCCGTCCACCGGCGACTCGCCGAGGCGGCCGCGCTGTGGAACGAGCACGGCAGAAGACCGGCCGACCTGCTGCACGGCTCGGCACTCGATCGGACGCTGCAGTGGGCTGCCACCGCGCACAAGGACCTCACGCTGGGACGGCGCGAACGCGAGTTCCTCGACGAGGCGGTGAGCCTGGCCCATACGAGGGCGAGGAGACGCCGTCTGGTCGCGGCGGCCCTGGCCGTACTGCTCGTGGTCGCGCTCGGCGGGCTCGGGACCGCGGAGTACTTGCGCAGGGAGTCGAGCCGCCAGCGCGACGATGCGCTGGCGCGGGAGCTCGTGCTGCGGGCCACCGACCTGCGACAGAGCGATCCTCAGGTCGCGAAGTTGCTGAGCGTGGCCGGCTGGCGGCTGAGCCCGGGGCTGCCCGAGACCCGCGGTGCGCTCTACGACTCGCTCTCTCAGACCACGGCCTCCGTCTTCCTCGACCCCGGCTACAGGGCCGCGACCGTGCAGAACCTCAGCCAGGACGGCCGCGTGCTCGTGTCCGTGGACGGCGGGACAGCCAGGATCTGGGACGTCACCGGCCAACGACGGATCGGCGTGCTGTCCGGGGTGAGCACGGAGGTGTCCCAAGCCGCGCTCGCCCCCGACGGGCGCACCCTGGCCCTCCTCGACCACGAGGGGGTACGGCTGTGGGACACGCGCACCGCAAGACCGCTCGGCGTCCCGATCGCCCGTCAAGGCAGGCGATCGGGCGGCGGCACGCTGAGCTTCGACGGCTCCGGGCGCTACCTCGCCATCCCCTGGGGAGCGAAAGCCCTGCCCGGATGGTGGGACGTCGCCAAGCGTAAGGAGCTCACCGCTCCCTCGGGAGCCGCGCTCAACGCGATCAGCCGCGATGGCCGCTTCGGCTACGTGATGAAGGGCCATGACGCGGAGTTGTGGGACCTGCGCCGGGGCGAGAGGACGCCGATCCCGTCGCTCGAGCAGGACAAGGGCGTCATCAACCAGACCACCTTCAGCGACGACGGCAAGATGATGATGACCACGGAGCTGGTGAATTCGAAGGAGACGAGCAGGATCCGTATGTTCGAGCTGCCATCCGGCGAGGAGGTGATGGAGCAGGAGGGCGGGTTGGGCCCGGGGGGCGGAGTGGGACCGGAGGCCGGGTTCGTCTTCGGCGACGCTTTCATCGCCAACTGGGGCGGCCGGGAGCGACTGACCTTGCAGCGGCGCTTCACCTATGACCCGGTGCACGGCCAGGACATGTATGACACGGTGTACAGCCAGGCCATGCCCGCTTTCGTCGGCGGGCTCCGCTTCGACCTCGCCGGCCGGGCCGTCCGCTATCTGGATGAACACGGCGCCGTCCATACCGAGGACGTTTCGATGGTGTTCGACCCGCCGATCGGCGGCGGCAGCGAGAGCGGGAACGTACGGCTGGCCCCCTCCGCGCGCGTGCTGGCCGCGATCTGGGAGGACCGGGTAGAGGTCAGGGACGCGGCGACGGGCCGCGCTTTGATGAAACTGATCAGCCGGTCGGGCGGTGGCGGCGCGACCGCCTTCAGTCCCGACGGCCGCCGGCTCGCCCTGGCCGCCGACGACACGGTCCACATCGTGGATCTGCCCGGGTATAAGGTGTCGGCCCGGCTCAAGCTGGGGGGCGGCGTCGAGCAGGGTGCCCGGGCGCTGGCGTTCAGTCCGGACGGACGCACGCTGGCTGTGTCGCGCTACGGGGAGCATGGTCGCGTCGAACTGTGGGATCTCGAACGCGGATCTCAACGAGCGAAGTCCGGGACGGGCGCGAACGACCTCGCCTTCCGCCCCGACGGACGGCTGCTCGTGACCGGAAACCCGCTCCAGCTCATCGATCCGGAGAAGGGCGTCATCCGGCCTCCCGAACAGGGCACCGGGCAGCTCGCCGGCGCTTTCGCCTTCAGCCCGGACGGCCGGCAGGTGGCCTTCTCCGGGCCCGGCCGACTCACTTTGTGGGACGGCGACGTCAGGACCAGAATCGCCGAGTTCCCCGCGGTGCCGGGCAGCGAGGTCACCATGCTGGCCTGGTCGCCTGATGGGCGCACGATCGCGACGTACGAGAAGGGCTTGCGCGTACGTCTGTGGGACGTGCCGAGCCGGCGACCGCTGGGCCTCGTCTTCGACGGCAAGCAGGCGGCGGACGGCGCTGACGGCGGGTGGGTGGCATTCTCTGCGGACGGCACGAAGCTCCACACCGCCGCCCCCGACGGCACGATCCGTGTGTTCGACGTGGACGAGCGGCACGTGGCCGCGACCCTGTGCATGCGCGCCGGTCGTACGCTCACCGCCGGTGAATGGTCCCGCCACCTGCCTGGCGTCGAACCGTTCACGATGTGCCCTGGCTAGTTAGGGTCTCGGGGGATACCGGAGCAACCAGTGAGGTGGTCGGGGTAGAGGGCATCCAGACGCTGTTTGGCCACGCTCGCTTGTCTTCCTCGCCGGTGATTCGTTCGTTGCCCGCCTTCGCCCCGCGCCTTCCTCTGCCGGTACGCCGACACGCAGCGCCTCGGCGAGCCCTCTGCTCTGTTTCCACGACCTGGGATCGTCACCACCTGGGTGCCGGCACGCCTGCCGACCGCGCCCCCTCACGCGCGCCGCAGAAGCCGCCGATGTCCTGGCCGCTTTCCTGAAGGCTCTTCACCAACCCGCCCCCGCAGGCGCCCGCTGGCCGCTTTGGCCGCGAAGGGTCGCTGGCCGACTGCTCTGAGGGGGTGACCAAGCAGCTCGCCGAAGCCGCTGAGCTGGGTCTGACCCCGGCGCAGGCACCGTCCACGCGGTCTGAGCCGACGCCGCCGCGCCGGACTGGGCCGGCCCGGCGCGGTGGCTCCACGGCGACCTGTTTCCGGCCAACTCCACGGCACCATCTGCGGCGTGATCGACTTCGGCGACCTGTTCGCCGGCGATCCGGCCGCCGACCCCGCCGCCTGGACCCCGCCGCCTGGACTCCGCTGCCGGACGGCACCGCCGACAGCTTCTATGGCGCGTACCAGCCCGCCCCGGACGCTGCAACCCTGCGCAGCGCCCGCGGATGGGCCGTGATCGGCGCCCTCGTCGGCCGACGCCCAACACGTGCCATGAGGGCGAGGACTGCGAGGAGATATGGCACATGCGCAGACGTCCTTTCGGTCGCCGCCTATGGTCGTTGCTCTTGTCGTGATCGACGCGTGTGATGCTCTACGCGATTCGGCCTAGCGGACCATCTTGAGCCCGGTGTGCCAGACGTACCCGTGGCCCCCGCCGTTCAGGTTCCAGACTTCGGTCCACTTCCAGGTGGGCTTGTTGTCCCAGCAGTAGCCGTGGAACTTGGTGCCCTTCTTGGCCACCCGGTAGCCGGAGCTGAGGCTCTCGCGCTTGTGCACCTTGACCGCCCACTTCGCCTGGACGATGCAGGGCCACAGAGCGGCCGAGGCCTGGGTGGCGCCCTCGGTGGTGCCTTCGGTGGCGCTGGTGGCGTGTGCTGAGGAGACCAGCACGCCGGAGGTGAGCGCGGCCGCCACGGCTAGGGTGGCGATCTTTCCTACGGATCTCATGCCGCAAATGTGCGCCTCCAGGTGTTGAGGATATGTTGAGAATCCGTCGAGCTTCCTGGACTGGGCCGCACGCCCGAGGGAGACGTCGTCTACACAAGGCCCTCGACGACGGAGAGCTACTCCCACAGCGCCTGACCCGATAGCTCGTCCACGGCGCTCTGGACAAGCCGTCACCTGAGACGCTCGATGGCGTGGGGCCGATGAAGGAGGTCCCACAGCCGCGATCGCCCCCGGCCCCGTGCAGCGGGTGCCGAAGTGAGGCGATCGTGAGGCCTCAGCCCGGTGCGGTCGTGGTCGAGCGTCAGCGATCCAGGACGTTGCGGTATGCGTACTGGCGAATGTCGCCGGGGGGAAGAGGCGCCGGCACCACTGGGCCGCAGGGTCGCGCCTGGGCCGTGCGGCGTTCGGGCGCGGGGCCACCTGGCGGACGGGCTTGGACGCCTGGTGTGCCGTCGGGGTTGGCTGGGTGGGGGGCGGCGGCCAGGTGAGCGCCCGGGTGCTGGACGTCGGCGCGATGGCCGGGTGCGGGCTGCGGGCGCCGGCGAGGCGGTGACGAAGGTCATCGACGACCTGATCGACGCTATCGGTACCCGGTCACGCAGCCAGCTGACCAGCTACGCCTTGAGTCCTTCCTGCTGCTGGGCAGCTCCGGTAATCACTCCAAGAGGCGAAGCAGGGCTCGCCCGGGGAGGCGTGAAAGCGCCTTCCAAGCCGGGGTTTCCGGGTTGTTCTGCCGTTGACTGGCTTTGTACCGCATCGTGCCCTCGGCTTGGCGCCGTCGGCGGTGGCGATGCCCTCGGCCTGGCGTTCGGCACGCAGTTCCAGCTCGTACTCGGCGGGCCGCGGCAGGACGGCGAAGACGAAGCGGCCGTCCTTGGTGTTCAGGTTGAAGTTCTCGGCCAGGGAGACGATCTTAACGCTCACCAGTATTCATGGGTCTTTAGGCAAATCAGGCATGTCAGGTGCACTGCCTCGGTACTACCGCCCTGAGCGGGCAGTGGCCGCCAAAGAGTCGGTGGTCGTGGGTGGTGGTCGATGAGGACTTCGGGTTGCATGTCGAGGCGTGCGCGTACCTGGCGCGCGGTGTAGAACACCGCGACCAGCGTGGCCAGCCCAGTCGCCGCCGCCAGCACCCGGCCACGGACCGCATCCAGGGCCGCCGCCAGGTCCTTTCCGGCCAGCCCCGTCGGCCCGCCGATCGCGACCTCGTCCAACGTGCTCCAGCACCCAGCGCGTCCCCGGGCTCAGCACCCAGACGATCCCCATCACCAAGGTCATGCCGACCGCGGCCACCGCCGCCGAGAGAGGTTTCACGGTCTCCACCGTGATCCGAATCGCTGCCCGTAGCTAGAGCCCCCGATACGCCCCATGGCCCGTTCCTGCCGTACTTTTTGGCATTCGAAGAAGGCGCGCCGGACGACTACCTCCGTCAGCCCCGAATCCGAGCCAGGTGGCACACCCGCACCGCACCCATCGCGGCTCAGGACCTTGTCGGTGATGCCCCGTACGAGGCCGTCGGCGGCGGGCGGGATCACTCTCGCCGGGTGATGTAATGATCGCCGCAATGGCAAGGGAGGCCAAAGAGGGCCAGGGCTCAGGGGTTATTGCATACCCCGACGCGTACCGAGGCCGTCTTCGATTCGCCCAGTACCTCGTGCTACCGAGTACTGCGGGAAGTCATTCGAACAAGGGACGAAGCTTGCGCTCGAACGCCTTGCCGTCGATGCCGCGCGCCAGCTTCCAGGTGGGTTTCACCATCTCCAAGGGACAGCTGTCCTTGTCCGCCTGCGTCCCCGGCACGGTGAACCGCCTGATCACCCTGCCGCTGCGCGCTTCCCGCACCACCACGCGGTAGACACTCTCGAAGACGTCGAAAGTGTGCGGCGCGCCGAACTCAACTCCGCGGATGGACGAGTAGTAGCAGGTGACGCTCCGGCCGGAGTCTCGCGTCGTCTCCACGCGTACGCAGATGAGCAACTGGACTTCCCCCTCAGCACGCCCAGAGTCCTCTCCGCGCGGTTCCCAGCGGTCATCCAGGCCGAACTCGCCGTACACGAGGGGGTTCTCATCGGTGTAGGAGGCCAGCGCCATCAAATGAGGTCCCCGACCCGCGTACGACCGGGCTTCGGTGTTGTAGACGGCGACGCGCGGTGACCGGCAGGCCGATGTCTTGTCCTCGGCCGTCGTGGGTCCCGCCGGCGGGGCCAGCGAAGGAAGTCGGCCGGTGGGCGGCGGGCCGCCAGGCCGGTCGGTCGGCCAGGCGCACGAGCCTGATGCCGTGATGGTGAACGTCTGGCCGGCGGCGGCGTCCTTCTTGCCGGCCTCGACCTTGTCGGCGTTGGGCTTTTCGGTCCCGGCCGACAGTTGCGCACGCATGTGGGTGCCGTCCGCATGCACACCGCTGACGACGTGGCCGCGGCCTTCCTCGAAGTCCTCATCGACGTTGGCGAAGCCGTTGTTCGACATCCACTGCTGCGCGTCGCCGAGAGTCTTGCGAACCTGCCCCCTGAAGGACACGGCGATCTTCGCCTGCGGTAGGACGCCCCAGGCAGGACTGTCGCCACCGCAGCCCGCGACCCGCGACACGGCCGGTTTGGAGGCGCGCGCGCCCGGTGGCAGGCCCTCCGTCACGAAGCGGGACAGGTGCGTGGTCAAGCGCTGCTCCCACTCCTGCGTCGCCACGGTCGGCACCACCGCCGGCTCCGGCCGTCGATCTTTCTCGGAGGCATCGGTGCAGGCACTCAGAAGCATCGTGCACATCAGTGCCGCCGTCATGCTCCTCGTGGTGGTCATGGGGTCCCGCTCACGGCGTGGAGTTCGGTCGGGGACCTCGGGCCGATCACACACGTCATCCTCACTGAGGAACCGACCCGCTGTAAACCGTCGAGCGGCCGTTCGGTACTAAGAACGCCGGAAGCAACGTCCTGGGGTCCCGCCAATGTCCCACCGACACGATCACCGCCGCCCGAGCACCTCAGCGGGCAGGCGGTGTCACGGGCATCACCGCGGCCGGAGCACCTGGATACGCGTTCGCCCGCAACATGCCGGGGACGCCAGCCCAGGTACCTTACGAGCCTGACAAGATCACATCTCTCTGATCTGCGAGAAGGCACCAAGAACCCAAGATAAGGCCGGCCCCGCCGGCCGGACTTCCCGAACTTCGGTGTGTTCCGGCCTGCGGCTTGGGCAGCAGCGCCTCCCATTTCGGCCGTGCCACGCCGTGCTTGCCCGACCCCGGGCTTGAGCAGCAACCGAACGACCAGTGGCGCCTGCGAGCTCAGGGCTGGGTGGCGGGGCACACCGTGAAGGGCTCGATGCCCGCCAGGTAGGTCTGCCACTCCTCGGCCGACAGCGCGCGGCCGGCGCGGGCGCAGACCTGCGTGACCAGCCGCCGCTCGTCGAGGTCGTGGGTGCGCAGCGTGCCGTCGGACGTCAGGCTGTAGATCTTCGTGCCGTCCGGGGAGAAGCC
>NZ_JBEXMW010000068.1:0-9312 GCF_040610775.1 Nonomuraea sp. NPDC003709
GACGCTGGAACAGCTCGACGCCCGGCGACGAACAGTGTGCCGGTCTGTTCCGACAGCGTGTTGACCGCCTGCTCCAGCGGATCCAGCTCCGGGCCGTCAGGACCGCCCCAGCTCATGTTGACGATCTTGGCCTTGACCTCGACGGCGGCCCACTCCATGCCGGCAAGGCCTTCAGACTCGGTCAGGCCGTTGCCTTCGCCCACCTTTCCGATGGCCAGGCCCGCCTCCGGGGCCACGCCCCGGTACTTCTCCCCTCTGCCGGCCACGATCGAGGCGACGTGGGTGCCGTGGCCGCTGTTGTCGCGCATATCCGGTTCGTTGCTGAATTTCCCCTCATGCGTCACCGCGCCCTTCAGGTCTGGATGGTCAGGGTCGTAGCCGGAGTCGAGGACCGCGACCGTGACGCCCTTGCCCGTGAAGCCCTGCTGCCACGCCTGCGGCGCGCCGATCTGCTTGACGCTCTCGTCCAACGAGAAGCTCCTGCGGCCGTCCAGCCACAACTTGGTACGGCCCGCCACCAGAGTGCGAGCTCCCGTGAGAGTCCGCCAGGTCTGCGCGGCGTTCGCCTTGGGCACGCGTGCCGCGCTCATGCCCAGACTGGACAGCCGCCGCACCTGCGAGGAACCCAGTGACGTGGTGATGCCCTGTTCGATGACGGGGATGTCGGGGGTGTCGGCATCGCCGTACCGCCAGGCCAGCAGTTGGGTGACGTCGAACAACCGCCGGTCCAGCACACCCTGGGCGAGCAACGGCGCGGCATCCGACGGGATCACATACAGGTGGCCCCTGCGCACCTGGCTGGAGAAGTCGATCTGCCTACCGGGCCCTGGCTCCACGCGATGCCCCTGACCGGTGACCACCACCCGGTCACCGGTGATCAGCGTCACCCCGTTCACCGGTGGGGATGGAGCCTGTGATGCCGGTGTCTGTGTGGGTGTGACACCGATCGTCCCCGCCAGCAAAGCGGCGAGGAGCGACTTGCCTAAAGTCATGATCTACCTCACGTACGAAGGAGAAGGCCCTTACCGGGGAAGCTCGTCCGTCCAACCTGTGGTCAACTTGATGAACAACCCGCGGTTCGTACCCGTCAGCCCTCCCGTAGCGGTGGGGAGCCAACTGGTGCGGATCACCTGGGATGTCTCCGGATCGACGACCAGCTTGCTCTCATGCTTCCCGCCCTGGATCATCAGCTCCTCGCCGCCTTCGACCGCGCCCAGCCGCTGCACGCCCGGCAGCTCGGCGAGGGCGCGGAACGCCGCCGATCGGACGTCCGCGGGCGCGGGGAGCTCCGCGATCAGCGAGGCCAGCGGCAGGAGGGCGATGTCGTGCTCGCCGACGGGACCACCCTTCTGCATCGCGGTGACCTTCTGCCGCAACGCCTCGGGGTCGGTCGGCAACGCCTCGAGATCCTCCATGGAGACCTCGGTGCCGCTGTCGGCGGGTCCGAGCCAGAACGTGCCCGAGGGCTCCTTCACCACGCCGGGCCCGTTGCCTGGCTCCCCTCTGCTCCACCGCTGCCCGTCGCGCGTGGTCCAGCTCTCCCCCCAGAAGTGCCGGCCGTCCGCGCTCTCCCGTTTGATGTGCCAGTAGGTCCCCGAACCCTGTGGCGTACGCTCCGCGCTTTCGGCGGCCACGAGCAGGACGTTCCTGGCCGAGGTCAGGGGCAGGACTTCACCGGCGGAGGCCGGTGGCTTGACGGGCGCGGCGGCCTGACCCGTGGCGATCACGACGGCGGCGGCCGCCGCGAGCGCGGCGGCGGCAAGGCCCGTGACCCGCACGGTCAGCGGCCGCCGGGAGCGCCGAGGAGCCGCCGTGCGGGCCATCACGGCCAGCAGCCGCCCCCGCGCGCCGGTCAAGGCGTCCGGGTTGGTTTCCGCCACCTCCGAGCGGAGTTGCTTGATCAGCTCAAGGTCGTTCACGGTCTTCTTCTCTCGTCTCGATGGGATTGGTGCCGCCCAGAGCGTGCGCGACCTTGCGGCGGGCTCGTGACAGGCGCGATCGCACCGTGCCGACGGGCACCTGCAACGCTTGGGCCGTCTCCTCGTACGTGAGATCGCCCCAGGCGATCAGCAGCAGCACGTCCCGCTCACCGCGGCCGAGTTTCGCCAGCGCGGCGGCCAGGCGCTGCCGGGTGGCCGATGCGGAGACCTGGGCGGCCACCCGCTCGTCGAACGCCGCGACCACGGGGTCCTCGCCCGTGCGTGCCATGGCCCGGTAACCGCGCACTTCGGCACGCCGGTGCAGGCCGATGACGTTCGTGGTGATGCCGTACAGCCAGGGCAACGCCTCCGTACGGCCGAACTCGTACCGGTGGCGCGTCTCGAAGGCCCTGGTGAACGCCTCGGCCACCACGTCCTCGGCATGGTCGGGCCCAAGGCGACGCGCGACGTAGCGGTGCAGGACGGTAGCGTGCCGGTCGAAGAGCGCAGCGAAGCGCTCCGGTACGTCCAGGGATGCCGCGATGATGGCGGAGTCGTCCTGGCAATCCGCCAACCCCGCCTGGCCGCGTACCGATGGCCGGTGGTCGTCGGGAGGTGGGGGATCCGTCAAGACGAGCTCCCGTTCTGAGGTGGTTGTCACGACCGTCTTTATCCGTAGGGCGTTTTAGAGTTCCCAGTAGATGTTCCGAACGGGTAGAGGCCGTCCCCGATCAGGTCGCGAGTTCGTCGGCCGAGGCACCTCGGCGTCGCGCCCCAGCCCATGGACCCTCACCGACAACTCTGGGTGGCGCAGGTGATGCCCTCGCGGGCCGCCTGCGGATCGTTGAAGGCGTACGTCAGGTGCTCGCCGAACACCATGCCGAGCTGCCGCGTCCGGCCGAACTTCGGCGCGTGGCCCACGGCGCCGTCTCCCAGGTGGTCGTCATCGCCGACGACCACCGCGAGGTCCTCGGCCTGACCGTCGGTGAGCAAGCGTTCTGGACCGAGTTCCTGCGTTCCCTGCACTCCGTGGCCTGCGCGGCGTCCGCCTGTCGACGCTGTCGAGTCCACTGAAGCTGTAAGAGATCGACGCGGGACATAGTTGGGGCCGCAGTTGCACCACTCGACCTGACCGGATGGCGGGGGTGGCATGCTGAGGCCGGTGAGGATGATCAAAATAGCGGTTGCGGTCCTAGCGGTCGCGGCGCTGTGCTTCACCCCGACCTACGGGTACGCGGCGGTGGTTCTGACAACGTGCAAGATACGCGTGGCGCAGCAGCATCCTGTGCTGGAACGGGACGTGACCCCGTTGCTGACCCGGTTGTTCCCCGCGGACTCGGTCACAGCCATCGACCGTGAGGATAACTGCCAGTTCGAACCGGACCCTGACTTGATTCCCTCACCGAGCGCCAGCGTGGTCGTAACTGTGGCGGGTGTCCAGCACGTGCGGGATGCGCTGGCGGTGATGCACCGGGAAGGCTGGCAATTTGATGAGCCTTTCGAGGAACTCGATCCGTTCGGCCAGCTTCCGGGGCTGACGAAGAAGTTCCCGCACGGCACCGTCGATGCGGTTGTTGACATGATGTCGGACGGGGCCCCTGTGTCCGGCGGTTCCGGGGTGCCCACCTGGGAATTCGAGTTCAGCTATTAATGAGCCTCGAAAGCTCGGTGTGCTGTTGGGTCCCTTTCTTGGTGCCACGCGCCGCGCACCATCCGCCGCAGCCAGCGCGGTCTGATCAACACCTGGCTACACGTTCGGGAGAAGAGCCTCAGATACGTCGAGGATGTCGCCCGCTTCTGACAATGTCTTGGCCCTCAGTGGCGGCCGCTCATAATCCGTAGGTCGTGGGTTCAAGTCCCACCCCGCCTCACCACACCGACCTGCGGCTTCGCGTGGATCTGTAGTCGCGTCATCTGATGGTGAGCCACAGGTGAGTCACGCCTCAGCCCGCTCCTTACCGATCTTCCGGTTGGTCGCCCGCACCGCCTTCAGCACCAGCCGCGCGGCCATCCGGACGCTGCCGTGACTGAGGTGCGGCAGCAGCGAGATATAGGTGTCGGCGATCAGCACGATGCCGGCATGCCTCAGCAGGCGCTGCACCACCTTGAGCTCGGTACACGACGCCAACGCTTTCGTGACTGCTCCGTGGCATAGGTCGTGCCGCCGGATCGTCGGCACGTCCGCCGCATCAGGTCTCACACCCTGCCGGTCCAGCACCCCGCGACGGCCTCCGAAGCAGTGGTACACCCGTCCTCGCGAAGCGGTATGCCATCGCTGCGCCCAGGAGCCGACAGTGCCACGCCGCGTCGTAACCGGCGCAGGAGAAGGAATTATGCCGCATCTCTGAGCAAAACCGCTGATCAGGCATTCGCAACAACGTCAAAAAGGCGTCACGTGAGCGGCAGATCCAGCATCCTGGGCATGACCAGAAACTGCCCCGAGCAAAGCTCTCCTTCTCTGGTCCTCCCCTTTCCTTTGAAGAGGTCTTCGTGACTCGGTATGCCATCGACCGTGCCCACAACACGCTTCTCGCGCAGTGGAGCACCGGCATCGGCGACACCGCTACCGTCGTGGCCCGGCTGACCCACGACCAGCTCCACCAGAACACCCGCCGACTCGCCGCGGAACTGACCCGCCTGTCGCACATCTGCTGGCGCTCGTACACGCACCCCGCCACCGCTGCCGACCGGCACAGCCCCCACAGCCTCGGCTGGCACCGGCAACAGGAACGGGACGCCTTCGACAAAATCCTCCCCGCCCTGATCGCCACCACGCGACCCAGCGACCAGCCGATCGGCACCAAGGTCGAACAAACCGCACACGCCGTCGCCCATGCCCTGCGCGCGCTCGGCACCTCTCAGCTCACCACGCACGTCACCACCGATATCGCCGCCGAACTGGCCGCCATCGAACAAGCCGAACGCGGCGACCTGTCCGACCGCGCCCAACAAGCCGTCGCCCTCAGCCGCGAAGACGCCTCACCCCTGCAGATCTCCCAAGCTGACCGCCTGCTACGTGACAACCCCTTCGGCAGCCAGGACCCCTTCACGCAGGTAGATCCCACCGCAGCCGCCATCGCCGCCGCCCACTGGTTCTACGCCGCCGTCACCATCACTGCCCGGCACACCGGCATGCACCCGATCCAGGTGGTCGCCAGGGCCGAGCAGTACGACAAACCCCTCGCCCTCGAAAGCCTCACCGACATCACCACAGCCATGCACGCCGGCGCCCGAACCCGGCACGTGGTCATGCCCCTCATCCGCAACGCTCTCCACATCGCCGACGGCCACCTGCGCGGCATCCTCGAAGTCCAACACCGCATCACCGCCGCCCAGGAACTCATCAGCAAGGCGCACACCGACCACCCCGGAATCGATCTCAGCCCCGACAGCATCTACCTGCCCCTCACCTCGCTCGACCCCGCCCGGCCCGCCCCCGACCTCCTCGACAACCTGCTCCACGGCATCCACACCTGTTGGCAGCTCTACCAGCACCACACCGACCCCCAACGCCCCACCCCTGCCAACGTCGAGAATGCACGGCAACAACAACTCCGCCAGGCATTCCTCACCGCGACCCGAGAAGAAGCAGCCGCCCGAAGCGAACGACTGCTGTAGCACCCAGAGCGCATGCCGACCTCGGATATAGCGCCAGCGAAACAGCATGTCAGCACCGAGTTCGTCGAAGTTACTCCCATGGCATGGCCTGCTCCAGGTACGCGGCAACCTGGAGCAGCAGGGCCTTACGCATAGGCGGGAGGCTATCCGCGCGCCGACTCGGATACTCAAAGCAGGAACGCCATCCGCAAACCGCCAGCGCCTACATTCCGCATCACCGTGGCCCCTCAACGGACAGCGACGTGCAAGTTAGATGACAGTGCCGCTTGAGAGGCTCCGACCGAGAAATCCCGTAGCGACGCGCCGACGAGGGCACGGCTCCGGCGTGATGGGAGTTTCGGACATCTTGCGCGCGAGCCCATCGAGGAGGACAAGACAAGAGTGAGCGACAACTCGGGACGTCAGCAGGTGACCTTCCGACCTCGTCTAGGACGGCGGATAGTCACATGTGTCGCTCCCATCGCGATCATGACTGCAGGTGCGGGTGTGTTGGGCGCGTGGAAACTCACCCTGAGTGGTCTGCCGTTGCTTGGCCTGATGGCGGTGGGACTCGTGGTGGGCGGCGCCTTGGCCGTCCGCAATGCCATGGTCGGCGTCACCGTCGCTCCTGGCGAAGTAGTGATCATAAATGGCCGCAAGACCACTCGGATACCTGTTGAGAAGCTTGAGGGCTTCGACTGGGAAGACTACGGTCTCGTTGCCGTATGGGACGACAATGGTGGCAGGCAGGTGACCCCGGTCGCGGCGTTCAACAAGATCGCCAACCCTATGGCCGACCTCGAGCACGGCCATGAGGTCTGGGAGCAGTTGAAAGACTTGTCCAGGAGGCCGGTACGGCGTCCGCAGCGACCACGGCCGCGCAGGCGGCTGGACTGAGTGTACGCGCCCGGCGCGAAGGCCAGTCCCTTGCCACCGCACCTCACGTTCTTGTGCTCGGCGAACAGGGTTCCGTCGAGGGCGATCAGGAGGTCGTTCACCTCCTCAGCGCGCAGGGTATCCACTCGAAGGTACCGGGCAGGTCGGCCCGGCCCTCCGGGATCTACTCCGCGTCGGCGTCGATCATCCGTCGGCGGGCACGCTCCAACCCTTCCTGGCCGAGGCGGTCGTGGACGTGGGCCAGGACCGCGGAACGGAACACGAGCACTGGCTGGTCGGTGCCGCCCCAGGGCGACGTCCACCCAGCGCAGGGCCGTGACCTCGCCACGCCGCAGCCCACGCAAGGCGACCAGCCACCACAACACGAACAACGGGTCTTCGTGTGCGAGACGCAGGAAGGCAGCCAGTTGCTCCACCGTCCACACCGCCACAGGCGGCCGCTCTCCTCCGTGCCGCCAGGCCGCCTCCCGCCGAGCCGTCCACACCACTGGATGCATCTGCGCCGGCGCCAGCAGCCGTACGCCCTGCGCGGGGTTGGGGTCGATCA
Source organism: Nonomuraea sp. NPDC003709 (assembly GCF_040610775.1). Lineage (NCBI taxonomy): Bacteria > Bacillati > Actinomycetota > Actinomycetes > Streptosporangiales > Streptosporangiaceae > Nonomuraea > Nonomuraea sp. NPDC003709. Next base: position 6,961 of record NZ_JBEXMW010000068.1, read on the forward strand.
GATCCTCGCGCACCGCATGGTTCACAGGCCGGCTCCAACGTGGATGCGCTGATCGGCTCACCGTACGGATTCCGCCCGTCCCAGCGCAACGAACATGCGCGTCACATCCCGCCGGGACAACTCGGCCAGAGTCAAGTGCGTTCTCCATGGCGAGGACAGCGTCGATATGCCGTGCCTCGTCACGCAACCAGTGTTGGGTCCGGCGAAGCGCATCTCCGGATGCCGTGCCACCCGCGATCTCACGGTGGAAACGCAGGTCGTCGACCATCCGTGCCGCACGCAGTACGCCTGGGGCGCCCGCGAAGACGAAACCACCGGCTCTAGCTGGTGATCAGTATGGGGAGTCACGGAACGGGACACCTCCCATGGGCGGGCGTCCTGGCGGTGCCGCTCGCCGATTGGAATGATGACGGGATGGAATATCGCGAGCTGGGACGATCGGGGCTGCGGGTATCGGTGCTCACCATGGGCACGATGACGTTCGGCGGCGGGGGCAAGTTCGCCTACGTCGGCGACACCGGGGTGGAGGAGGCGCGCAAGCAGATCGACATGTGCCTGGACGCCGGTGTCAATCTCATCGACACCGCCGACGTGTACTCCACGGGCCTGTCGGAGGAGATCGTCGGCAAGGCGATCCAGGGCCGCCGTGACGACCTGCTGCTGGCCACCAAGGTACGCATGCCGATGGGTGACGGCCCCAACGACGCCGGGCTGTCGCGCCACCACGTCATCACCGGGGCGGAGGCGAGCCTGCGCCGCCTGGGCACCGACCACATCGACCTGTACCAGGTGCACGAATGGGACGGCCGCACCCCCGTCGAGGAGACCCTGGCGGCGCTCGATCACCTGGTGACCGCCGGCAAGGTCCGGTACGTCGGCGTCTCCAACTACACCGGCTGGCAGCTCATGAAGGCCCTGGGCGCCGCCGACAGGCTCGGCCTGCCGCGCTTCGTCAGCCAGCAGATCTACTACTCCCTCCAGGCCCGCGACTCCGAGTACGAGCTGATCCCGGCCGCGATCGACCAGGGCCTCGGCGTACTGGTGTGGAGCCCGCTGGCCGGCGGCCTGCTGTCCGGCCGCTACCGGCGGGACGCCCAGCCGTCCGAGGGACGCCAGCTCACCGAGTGGAACGAGCCTCCCGTACGCGATCAGGAGCAGTTGTACGACACCGTCGAGGTGCTGGTCGACATCGCCGGGGAGCACGGGGTGTCGGCGGCGCAGGTGGCGCTGGCCTGGTTGCTGGGGCGGCCCGCGATCACGTCGCTGGTGGTGGGCGCGCGCACCAGCGAGCAACTGGCCGACAACCTGGCCGCCGCCGACCTGAAGCTGACGGCCGAGCAGCGCGCCCGGCTGGACGAGGTCAGCCGCCAGCCGCTGCTCTACCCGTACTGGCATCAGGCGGCGACCGCTTCCGACCGGCTCTCGCCCGCCGACCTGAGCCTGCTCGGACCGCACCTGTAGACAGGTTGTACGTACGCCCGCCGACGCCGGGCTCGGGCCGATCGGGTCGTTCTCGCGGTGCCTGCCTGCCGGTTACCGAGTGAGGCTCGATCACGTCGGTGAGGTCTTGGCGCGCCATGGCGAGGACCTGCCAGAACCGCAGACCGGCGCTGTGATCTCGACTCCGTACAGGCTCTGGTACTTCCGAGGCTGTGCCGGGGTGGCAGACAGAGTAGGTTCGCGCCTGTGAGTGATATTCGACTTCTTGGTCCCGAGGAACTGCCCCTGTGCCAGCGGCTCGAAAGCGATCGCGAGTGGTCCACCGACGAGGCCAAATGGCGGCTGATGTTCGAGACGGGTGAGGTCTACGCCGTCGACGCGGCCGACGGCGACGGCCTGGCCGGGTGCGTCGTGGTGACCCGCTACGGCGACTCGCTGGCCGATGTCGGCATGATGTTGGTCGCCAGCAGGTACGGCAGGCAGGGGCTCGGCACGCGGCTGATGGAGCACGCCCTGGAGGCCGCCGGAGACCGCATCGTGGAGCTGACCGCGACCCGGTTCGGGCGCCCCGTCTACGAGCGGCTGGGCTTCCGGCCCACGGGCAGCCTGACGATCACTATGGGCCCGATGGAAGGGGCGGCGGGGTCGTCCGGAGTCCGCGTGGCGACACCGGACGACCACGCCGCGCTCCTCGACCTGGACGCCGAGGTCACCGGGGCCGACCGGAGCAAGGCGCTGACCGCCCTGCTGGCCACGGCCGAGCGCATGGTCGTCACCGACGGCGGCTTCGCCGTGGCCTGGAACGCCGGCCCCCACCGTGTCATCGGTCCCGTCGTCGCGCCCTCGGAGGAAGCCGCCCGCGAGCTCATCCTGGCCGCCGCCCACGGCGCCGACCGCGACGTGCGGATCGAC
>NZ_JBEXMW010000069.1:0-8218 GCF_040610775.1 Nonomuraea sp. NPDC003709
GACCACGGTCGCCTACGCCGACGGCGTCCTGCGGATCGAGACCTCGGTGAAGAACCAGTACCTCGGCCCGTCCGGATCCATCGACGTGACCGTCAAACTGCCCACCGGCTCCCGCATCGAGGCGAAGGCGGCCGCCGCCGAACTCCGGACCACCGGCCGCCTCGGCGACGTCACCTTCGACGGCGCCTACCGCCAGATCACCCTCGAGGAGACCGCGAGCCTGCGCCTGACCGCGACCGACGGCGACATCGAGGTCGCCCGGCTGGCCGGCCCCGCGGAGATCAGCACCGCACGGGGCGACATCCGCATCGCCGAGGCCACCGGCGGCAAGGTCGTGCTCCGCACCCAGTCCGGCGACATCGCGATCGCCGCCGCCGCCGGCGTCTCGGCCGCGCTGGACGCCGGCACCACCTACGGCCGCATCACCAACGCCCTCAAGAACAACGGCACCGCCGAACTCGACATCCACGCCACCACCTCCAACGGCGACATCACCGCCCGCAGCCTGTGACCCACAGCCTCCCAAGGAGAGGCAGACCAAGCCCGGTGACGACGAACGGCCCCGGTCCATCCACACGGACCGGGGCCGTTTGGCGTGCGGCCGGATCCCTGTGGGTCCGGCCGTGGTTGAGCCTGCTGAGCGGAGCGCCGTGCCCACGCCGGAACCCCGGCGACCAGGTCATGGGAACGCATCGAGGCCTTGCCCTCTAATGACGCGTTCGGCGGATCTCCGCACCTGTCGGAGCCTCCGGCCGGTGACGGGTGTCGTGGATGGAGCCGGTGGGGTTGGCGTGCGCGAGGATAGCGCTGGTCAAGGCCTCCGCGAGTTCGGAGGGGGCGTGCGGGTTGGTCAGCAGGACGAGGTCGAGTTCGCCCAGTTCGGGTAGCCCGGCGCTCTTGGGAAGCTCGACCAGATCGGCGGGCAGCAGGCTGCGGGCGAAGATCGCAACGCCGAGGCCGGCACGGGTGGCGGCCAGCACGGCGTTGACCCCGCGCGCCGTACAGACCACACGGTGTTTGACGCCTGCCTGCTCCAACGCCTGCACCGCCAACGCCCGGCTGGGGCTGGGCGCCTGATACACGATCAGCGGCACCCGCTGTCCCTCGTCCCACCGCAGGCCGCTGCCCTCGACGGCAGCCCATACGAGCCGGTCCCGGCGCACCAGCCGGCCCCGTCCCTCTCCGGCGGTGGTCTGGAGGAAGGCGACGTCGACGTGGCCGGATTCGACTCGGCGTTGCAGTTGCACGCCCTGCTGGGCCACGGTCAGGTCCAGAGTGACGCCGGGGTTGAGGTGCCGGAAGTCCCGCAGAATCCGCGGCAGTTGGCTCAGCGCGAGATTGTCGGTCACTCCGAATCGCAACCGGCCCCGCACTCCGCCGCCGTTGAAATAGTCCGCCGCCTGAGCGTGTGCGGTGAGAATCGAGCGGGCGAAGCCGACCATCGCCTCTCCGTCGACGGTCAATGTCACGCTGCGAGTGTCCCGGACCAGCAACGGCCGACCGACCGCTTGTTCAAGCTTGCGTATGTGCTGACTCACCGTGGGCTGACCGAGGCCCAGCGCCGCCGCAGCCCGGCTGAAGCTCAATGACTGCGCCACTACCAGGAAAGTCCGCACCTGCTCGGGAGGAAACATACGACCCGACGCTAGGCCAGCTCATCATGATTCGCAATAAGACTTATTTGATCAATTCCCTTTCGTAAATTCATCTCGGTGCCCAACGATGGAGACACAGCCCCGTTACCGAAGGAGGAGTTCCGTCGTGACCAGGGCGGCCGCCAGGCCAGAGCCCCCCAGCCCCCGGCCGAAACCACCTATCCCGCGACGTACCAGGCTTGCCGCGTTGCGTTCCCGGAACTTCCGACTCCTGCTGCTCGGCCAGACAGTGGCTACCACCGGGATGTGGGCGCAGCGCATCGCCCAGGACTGGCTGGTGCTCAGCCTCACCGGAGATGCCACCGCCGTCGGAATCACCACTGCTCTGCAACTGGCCCCCATGCTGGTCTTTGGTCTGGCCGGTGGGTGGATCGCCGACCACTATCCGAAGCGCCGGGTGTTGCAGGCCACCCAGGCCGCGACCGGCGCCCTTGCCGCGATCCTCGCCGTGCTCACCCTCACCGGTCACGTCACCGCCTGGCACATCCAGCTCCTGGCGGCAGTGCTCGGCATCATCGCCGCGATCGACCAGCCTGCTCGGCTGGCGTTCGTCACCGACCTGGTCGAACGCGATCACCTGCACAGCGCCATCAGCCTCAACTCCTCGACGTACCAACTCGGCGCCCTCACCGGCCCGGCAGTGTCCGGCGCACTGATCAGCGCCGTCGGTCCCGGCTGGGCTTTTGCTCTCAACGCCGTCTCCTACGCTGTCCCGCTCATCGCTTTCGCCTGCATCGACCCGGACCGGCTCCCGCACCCGCGCCCCGCGGTGCGCGCCGCCGCACTCGTTCCAGGTGGGATGCGCGGACTGGTACGGCGACCGGAGATCTGGCGGCCCATCGCGCTGGCCGGCGCGTTCAGCATGTTCACCAGCAGCCTGCCGGTCACACTGTCCTCCTACGCCCGCACCCTCGACATCGGACCCTCCGGCTACGCGACGCTCACCTTCGTCGTCGCGCTCGGCTCCATGCTCGGCGCGCTGATCGCCGCCGGTCGAACCCGCACCACCATGAACGGATTGACCTGGACCGGGTGCGCGGTGGCCGCCACGTATTTACTCGCCGCCGCCATGCCGACACCGTGGAGCCTCGCGTGCGCCCTCGCCGGGATCGGCATGGCGACGACACTGTTGTTCACCGCGGTCAACGCCACCGTGCAAGTCGCTGCCGGAACCGAGCTTCGCGGCAGGGCGATAGGTGTCTACCTTCTCGTGTTCTTCGGCTGCGGCGCCCTCGGCGGACCCCTGATCGGCGCCATCAACCAGCACCTCGGGCCCCGAATCGGTCTGGCGCTCGCCGGTGCGGTTCCCGCCGCTGCCCTTCTCCTGCTGTCCCTCTCGTACTTCGTATGCCGCCCCGCTGCGGTGCTACCGTCCGGCGTATCCCGGCGCCCGTCCGGCGCCGGCCGGGAATCCACACCGCACACCCGATCGCAACTTCCCTGACCCGCCGGCAGCCGCGGACTCCGGGGCCTCGACTCGCCTGCCGCTGTGGCGCATCACCGGTCCTGCCCTGCCGGGCTCGTGCCGTCCGAGGCCAGTCGGTCGGCCCTTGATACGGGCAGCGCCCCGGCACATCGTGCGAGCTCCCTCGATGACGGAGGCAGCTGCCGTACCAGGGTGACCCTTGACCTTGCTGGAAAGATCGGTTTGACTGAAAAGTCAAACCGATCTTGTTTGCCCTTGGGGGAACAATGCATCGACGCGTAACCCGCGTGTTGGCGACCATGACATTGGCGGCGGCAGTCGTAGTCGGCCTGGCCGACGTCGCCGTGGCGGATCAACGGACCTTCGTCGGCTACGGTTATCTCCCCTCGGATGCTCATGCCAGCGCGGTGGCCGCCATGCAGGCGTACAGCAGTAGCTGCCAAGAGATCAGCACGAGCTATTCTCCGGCCGGTTCCGAACATTATTGGAAGGCCACTCTCACCGCTTCGTGTTGAGAGAGCGATCGGGAGGCCTACCAGGTGACGCGTACGGCGAGCGGGCCGATGTCGACGCTGTTGGTGGTCCATTCCACGCTCTCGAGCGGCTCGGCCGGCCGTACCCCGGGAAGGTGACGTGACAACGCCGACAGGGCGGCGCCGATCTCGGCGCGAGCGAGGACGGCGCCCAGGCAGTAGTGCGGGCCGTGGCCGAAGACCAGGGGAGGGGAGGAGCGGCGGCCCGGAAGGAAGCGGTCGGGGTCGGTGAAGTGAGCCGGGTCGCGGCGGGCGGCTTCCAGGCGGACCAGGATGAGGTCGCCGGACTTGCTGGCGATGCCGTCCAGCTCCAGGTCCTGATGGGCGTAGCGGGGGAACGGCTCGCCGGTGCGGCCCGACTGCATGCGGAGAGCTTCGTCGATCACGGCGGGGGTGAGGTCGGGCAGGCGGCCTTCGATGATCACACGCATGGCGGCGACGCCGATGGCATTGCTCGCCGCCCGTGACCCCACCTCGCCGTCACCGGGCAGGCGAGAGTCTCATCCTGATGGATGAGGTTCTCTGGCGTCCGCTCCTGCAGGCGGCTCGTCCTGGCGGACGAGGTGGCCGGGCGATCGCGTCCCTAGATTCGTGACGTGTCGAAGAGAGCTGTGGTCGCCCGAGCGCTGCGCAGGGCCGCCGCCTGGTGCGCGGCGGTGGTCGTGCTGGCGGCCGTCACCGGGTTCTGCTACGAGTCGGTGGCCCGGCAGGGGGACCCGCCCGTGCCTGGACGGCTGGTGGACGTGGGCGGCCACCGGCTGCACGTCCACTGCACGGGCTCGGGAACCACGGGCTCGGGAACCACGGGCTCGGGAACCACGGGCTCGGGAACGCCGACCGTCGTGCTGGAGGCCGGCCTGGCGGAGTCGAGTGCGAGCTGGGACGTGATCCAGCGCGGACTGCCCGGCCGCGTGTGCGCGTACGACCGCGCGGGATACGCCTGGAGCGAGGACGGCCCGGCCCCTCGTACGGCGGACCGCGCCGCGGCGGATCTGCGCGCGCTGCTCGCCGCGGCGGGCGAGGCGGGGCCGTACGTCCTGGTCGGACACTCCTACGGCGGCACGATCGTGCGACTTTTCGCGCACCACTGGCCCGCGCTGACCGCCGGGCTCGTGCTGATCGACATCACGGACGAGAACGCCACCGAAGCCCTCCAGATCTCCCGCCCGCTCCTCGCCGCGCAGTTCACCGTCAACCAGGCCCTGGCGCGCGTCGGCGTGCTGCGGCTGTTCGGCGACGCGCTGGTGCCCGCCGAGGCCACCGCGGCGGCGCGTGCGAGCGCTCCCGTCGTCTACGGCGCGGGCAGCATGGGCGCCGCCCGGGCCGAGGCCTGGGCCGCGGCGGACAGCGCCGCCCAGGTCCGCGCGACGGTACGACCAGGCGCGTGGCGCGACCTGCCCGTCGTGGTCGTCATCCCCGCGGGGCAGCCCGCGACGGCGGCCGATCAGGCCGGACGTCTCGCCGCGCTGTCCAGCCGCGGCCGTGTCGTCGTCGCCGGCACCACAGACCACTACGTGCAGCACGCCCAGCCCGACCTGGTGATCGAGGCGATCAGATCGGTCTGGTGACCGGCCGTCGTCGAACGAGATTCACCTGTTCGCCCCGCACCGCCTCGTAATGCATTCCGAGGTTCGGCCAAGTACAAGGTGTAAGCACTGTTGAACGAAGGGAGCCCGGCTCGTGCGGCTCGACCAGGCGCAACCGGCGGACCCGTTAGCCCGGACACAGGCGTTCGAAGCCTTCTACCTGCGGAATTTCGACGCCATGACGCGGTTCGTCGCACGGCGGGTGGCCGACCCGCACGCGGTGGCCGACCTGACGGCGGAGATATTCCTCGCGGCGCTGCACTCCCGGCACACCTACCGGCCGGGACGGGGCAGCGAGACCGGATGGCTGTACGGGGTGGCGCGCAACGTGCTGTCGACCCAACGACGTCGCAGTGATCGCGAGGCCCGCGCGATCGAACGGATCGTCGCGCGCCGGCTGCTGGACGGCGACGACATCGCCGATCTGACCGACCGCATCGATGCCGAAGAGCCCGCCCGGCGGGCACTGTCGGCCATGGCCGACCTGCCGGAGGGCGAAAGGGCGTTGATCGAGCTCGTGGTCATCGACCAGCTGACGGTGGCAGAGGCGGCCCAGGCCCTGGACATCAGGGTCGGGACGGCCAGGGTCCGGCTGCATCGCGCCCGCCGGACTCTGCGGAAGGTACCCGGCGTGGCGGCGGCTCTCGTGACGGAAGGACTGTGATGGCGGTGTCGTTCAGGGACAAGCTGTTCGAGGAACTGCGTGCGGAGGCCGCCACGGTCTCGTGGGAGGCCGGGCCGGCTCGCCGGCCCGCACGCCATCTGGTGACTGCGGTGGGGCTGGCCGCGGCGGTGGCCGCAGCGGTGGCGGTCGCCGTACCGCTGATGTCGGACGCGCCGGCATTCGCCGTCGTCAAGAACCCCGACGGGACCGTCACCGTACGGATCAACGAGTTCGTCAGGCCGAAGGACCTGGAGAAAAGGCTGCGGGAAGAGGGTGTGCGAGCGGTGATCGACTATGTCCCCTACGGCCAGGCCTGCCGCGAGCCCCGGGGGCAGACGGTGCCCCAGCCGGACCGGATGCCCCTGAGACAAGCCGAGGACTCGAGAGACTTCTGGATCGACCCGAAGGACTTCGGGCCGGACGAGACGCTCGTCGTCGTGATGCACTCCGCCAACGGCGACCTGAACAAGAGCTACGGAGGCGGCGTCGGGGTCATCCGCGGACCGGTCGCACCCTGCGAACTCGTTCCAGCCGAGTTCAGCGGCGCAGACCATGACTGATCCAGCCCAGGGCACCCGCTTGCGCCGTCCTCAACCGCGACATCCTGAACGCCCGATCGGTGCCCACCCGATGGATGATCGAGCAGCACGGTCTCGGCTATGGTCGCCCGCATTCCAGGCCGTCCGGCCGGTGATCGTGCTGCTTGCCTGACGTCGCCGTCACCGGGGTGCGGGCGCGGGGACGTAGCACGGCATGGGCCAGCACGCCCAGCGCGCCCGCGACCAGCACGGACAGCGCGGCCAGTGTCGCGGACCGCCAGTCGCCGCCGGCCAGCGTGCCGAAGAAGACGGTGCCGGTGATCGTGCAGCCGAGCACGCCCCCGGTCTCCTGAACGGTTCCGAGCACCCCGGCCGTGGCTCCCGCCCGCTCGGGGCGTACGGCCGACAGCACCGAGGAGAGCAGCGGCGACATGATCAGTCCCATCCCGGCTCCGACCACGAGGAGGGCCATGGCCACCTGGTACGGCTGCGCCGCGCGCGCCACGACGTCGTACAGGAGGCACAGCCCGAGCAGCAGTACGGGTGCGCCGAAGCGTCCAGGTCGGAGGGAGGCGGCGAAGAAGCCCGCGTTGAGCGCGGTGCACACGGCTCCGGCGGCGAGCGGGTCGAGGCCGAGGCCGTCCTGCAGGTAGAGGGCGAGCACGAACGACAGCCCGGCCGAGGTGCCGAACAGCAGCGCCACGGCGACCAGGCCCCAGGCGAACGCCCGGTCCGCGAACACGTCGAGGTCGAGCAGCGGGATCCGCCCCGAGCCCGCCAGCCGCCGCTGACGGCGCACGAACGCGGCCAGGATCGGGCCGGAGGCGGCCAGGCACCACCAGGCCCACGGCGGCCAGCCCTGTTCGCGGCCCTCGATCAGGGGCAGCACGATCGCCACCTGCCCGGCGGTCACAAGCCCGGCCCCGCCCAGGTCGAGCCCGGCTCGGGGCGTGTGGGGCGCGGCTCGCCGGGGCGGCGACGGCAGGGGCCGGGGGAGCAGCCGTCCCGTCATGGCCAGCGCCGCGGCGCCGAGGGGTACGTTCACCAGGAAGCAGGCCCGCCAGCCCAGCCCCAGCGGATCGCCGGCCACCAGCACGCCGCCGATCACCTGGCCGCTGACCCCGGCCAGGCCGACGGCCGTGCCGTACCAGCGGAAGGCCGTGGCCCGGTCGGCGCCCCGGTAGAGATCCCCGAGCAGCGTGAGGACCTGCGGCGCGAGCAGCGCCGCGGCCACGCCCTGCGCGACTCTGGCGGCCACCAGCCAGGCCGCGTCTCCCGCGAGCCCGCACCCCGCCGACGCCAGCGTGAACAGCGCCAGCCCGGCGCGGAACATCCGCCGGTGCCCGTACAGGTCGCCGAGGCGCCCGGAGGTGATCAGCCCGGCCGCGTACGCCAGCCCGTACCCCGCGACCACGAACTGCACCGCGGCGTCACCGGCCCGCAGGTCGGCGCGGATGGACGGGACGGCCAGGTTCGCGACGAAGAAGTCCAGCGTGGTCACGAACACCGCGACCAGCAGCACGGGCAGTGCCGCCCAGCGGCGGGTAGTCATGAAGGGCTCCAGGGGACCGGGGGAGGGACGTCGGCAAGAACACCGCGGTGCGGCGATCGGTTGACCCTCACCCTGGGGCGGCGGAGTTATGGATTCCTTCGGACCGGCTACGGGTTTGCGTTCGAGCGCGCTCGAAGCCGTAGCGTCGCCGGCATGACGACAAAGACTTGGATCATCACCGGCGCGTCCCGGGGTTTCGGACGCGCGCTGGCCGAGGCGGCGCTCGCGGCGGGTGACCGCGTGGTGGCGGCGGTGCGCCGGCC
>NZ_JBEXMW010000070.1:0-8216 GCF_040610775.1 Nonomuraea sp. NPDC003709
TCGGGAGCCTGCTCCACGACCACGTGCGCGTTCGTCCCGCTCACCCCGAACGACGACACACCCGCCCGCCGCGGCCGGCCGTCCGGCTCCGGCCACTCTCGCGCCTGCTCCAGCAGCCGGACCTGGCCCTCCTCCCAGTCGACATGGCTGGACGGGGCGGACACGTACAGGGTCCGGGGCAGGAGACCCTCGCGGGTGGCCATGACCATCTTGATCACACCGGCCACGCCCGCGGCGGCCTGCGTGTGCCCGATGTTCGACTTCACCGACCCGAGCCACAGCGGCGCCGCCGCGTCACGGTCCCGCCCGTACGTGGCCAGCAGCGCCTGGGCCTCGATGGGGTCGCCGAGCGTGGTTCCCGTGCCATGCGCCTCGACCACGTCCACGTCGGCGGCCGTCACCCCGGCGTTGGTCAGCGCCTGGCGGATCACCCGCTCCTGCGAAGGACCGTTGGGCGCGGTCAGACCGTTGCTGGCCCCGTCCTGGTTGACCGCCGTGCCCCGAATGACCGCCAGGACCTGGTGGCCGTTGGCCCGCGCGTCGGACAGGCGCTCCAGCAGCAGCATGCCGACACCCTCGGCGAACACGGTGCCGTCGGCGTCGTCGGAGAAGGCCTTGCACCTGCCGTCGCGGGCCAGCCCCTGCTGCCGGCTGAAGTCCACCATCAGCTCGGGCGTCGGCATGACGGTCACGCCGCCCGCGAGCGCGAGCGTGCTCTCCCCGCTGCGCAGCGACTGGCAGGCCAGGTGGATGGCGACGAGCGAGGAGGAGCAGGCGGTGTCCACCGTGACCGCGGGGCCCTCCAGGCCCATGCTGTAGGCGACCCGGCCGGAGATGACGGAGCTGGTGTTGCCGGTCTGCACATACCCCTCGACGCCCTCGGGGAACGGCCCGAGCCCCGAGACGTAGCCGGTCTGCGTCCCGCCGACGAAGACGCCGGTGGGGGTGCCGCGCAGCGTGCCGGGGTCGATCGCGGCCCGTTCCAGCGCCTCCCAGGCGACCTCCAGCACGTGCCGCTGCTGCGGGTCCATCACCAGGGCCTCGCGCGGGCTGATCCCGAAGAAGCCGGCGTCGAAGTCGCCCGCCCCTTCGAGGAAACCGCCGTCCCGCGCGTACGTCGTACCGCCGGCCGTGTGGTCCTCGTCGTAGAGCGTCTCGAGGTCCCAGCCCCGGTCGTCGGGGAAGGAGGAGATCCCCGAGCGGGCCTCCACCAGCATGTTCCACAGGTCCTCCGGCGACTTCACCCCGCCGGGGTAGCGGCAGCTCATCGCCACGATCGCGATCGGCTCACGATCCTTCGCCTCGACCTCGCGCAGCCGCCGGCGGGCGCGCTGAAGGTCGGCGGTAGCACGCTTGAGGTAGTCCCGGAACTTGTCGTCAGTGGCCATGGGATTCTCAACCAGCCTTGAGGTAGTGAGGCGGAACGGGACGGACGCGGGCCGGCGCGGTCTAGCCGGCTGTCCTCCGGTGGCGGAGCACGTGCTCTTCCAGGTCCTTGACCAGGTCGTGCGGGGTCGGGGTCTCCCGTATCTCCTGACTGGTCTTCTTTGCGCGCTCGGTGAAGGTGGAGTCGTTCAGGATCCGCTGCAGTTCGGTGCGGAGGGTGTCGGCCGAGAACCGGTCCGGCGGAAGGTGCACGCCCACGCCGTGCGCTTCGATGGCGTCCGCGACCTGGTCCTCGTCGTGCAGCGCGTGCGGGATGATGAGCTGCGGGACGCCGTTGAGCAGCGCCGTCAGGGTGCTGCCGGTCCCCGCGTGGTGGACGATCGCCGAGCAGCTCTTGAGCAGCGGGTCCAGCGGCACGAACCCGGGGATCCGGACGTTGTCGGGGACGGTGGCCCCGGCGGGGACGGAAGCGGGGCCCAGCAGGGCGACGACCTCGATGTCCAGGTCGGCGACGGCCTCGAACAGGTCGGGGTACCCCAGCTTCGCGCGGCCGGCCCACACCTCCTGGTAGGAGTTGCCCAGGGTGACGCAGACCCGCGGCCGCTCCGGTTCCGTCCGCAGCCAGTCGGGGATGGTCCCGGGGCCGTTGTACGCCACGTAGCGCACGGGCAGGTAGTCGTACTCCGCCGGCAGGCGCAGCCAGGAGGGGATCGAGTCGATGGTCGTCTGGCCGAGGACGAGGTCGTCGTCGTACTCGCAGCCGTACTTCTCCAGCTTGGCCGTCAGCCAGTCGCGTACCGGGTCCTCGCCGGCGGCCTCCGGGCGCTCGGCCCGCAGGCGCAGGAACAGCTCGCGTAAACGGCCCCAGTGGTCGCGGCCGATGGTCGTCCGGGCGTGCGCGGCGCCGCAGGCGGCCGCCGCCACCGGTCCCGTGTACGTCATGCTGTCCCAGATGACCAGGTCAGGGCGCCATGAGCGGCAGAAGGCGACCATGCCGTCGAAGACGGACTCGTCGGTGTTCACGTCCAGCGCCATCGGGGAGGCGAAGGCCGCGAGGCAGTCGCGCACGTACTCGTAGGTGAGGACCTCGGGCCGGATCTCCGTGATGGAGTACCCGGACCCGTAGATGGTCTCCTCGGGCGCCATCGCCGCGACGCGCTCGGCGTAGCGCGCCTCGTCGCCGACGGCGACGCCCATCAGTCCCGTCTGCCGCACCAGGGGCATGATGTCGGGTTGTGCCGCGATCACGACGTCGTGGCCCGCGGACTTGAGCGCCCAGCCGAGCGGCACCACGAGGTTGAGATGAGCGCTGGCCGCGAGTTGGGTGACAACGACGCGCATTCCGCATCCTTCCGGCAGGTACAAGGTCGGCCGGGCGGCGGCGCGCAATGCGCCCTTCCGCTCACAGGTGGGTGTCGTGAGCAGGTCCGCCAGAGCCCCATCGACTCTCACGAGACAGTAATCAGCCACGTGAGAGGCACCGACCCCTAGATCACCCCTCAGGCCCCCCTGCGGACTTCGGCCGTACTGGGGTGTTCGCCGAGCCGTCGCAGGGTGAGTGCGAGGGTCAGGCGGGCGCGGCCCTCGGCCGGCTGCACGGGGAAGCCGAGCTCGCTCTCGGCGCGGGCCAGCCGGGCGGCGACGGAGCTGCGGTGGATGTAGAGCCGGGAGGCGGTCTGGCGGATGGAGTCGCTGGCCGCGAAGACGTCCAGCGTCGCCAGGACGGAGTCCCCGTTGGGCGCTTCCGCCAGGCGGTCCAGTGCGGCGACGTCCGGGGATCCGCCGATGGCCTCGTCCGGCAGGTGCTCGGCGAGCAGGGCGAAGCCGCCCAGCCGGTCCCAGTGCACGACCCTGCCCCACAGCTCCCCCGGGCCGGCAAAGCGCAGTGCCGTACGCGCCATGTGCCAGGCCCGCGCGGCGCTCGCGGACGGAACGCGCGGGCTCACCCCGACCGCCGAGCTCGTGCCGGCGAGGGCGTCGGGCCAGGGCGGGCCGGAGACGATGACCCCGTACACCTGCCCGAGGCGGGCCACCCTGCCGCCGAGCCCGGAGGCGTCTCCGGCGACGGCGAACACCTGCACGGAACGATCCGGCCTCAGTCCGAGGAGCTTCAGCGCCCGGGAGCGTCCGGCCTCGTCGGCGGCCGAGCCGAGGACGAGTTCGACAAGCGCCGGGTCGCCGAACGCCGGGGCGGGCTCCCTCCTGCCCAGGACGGCGGCGCAGGCGATGGCGAACCGTTCGACGAGCATGGCGTCGATCGGGTACGCGTCGCCGCGCCGCTCGATCCACACCTCGCCGCCGTTCACGAGCTCGTGCCTCCTGGCACCCGGGTCGGCGGGCCCGTCGAGTGCGCCGCCGCCGGCGCTCACCCGCCGATACACCCCCAGACCGGGAACGCTCACCCCTACGGGGCATTCCGCGAGCCGCGAAGCCTCCAGCAGCAGCCGCTCCAGATCGGCGCCGTTCTGCAGGAGCACGTCGAAGAAGCTGATCACCCTGAGCTCGTCACCCGCGTGGGCGTCGAGTTCGGAAAGGCGTAACAGCAGGTGCTTCATCAGGTTGACCTCGGCTTTGATTTTGCGTTCACTCGGGCTCGGAAAAAGCGACGCCGCGGCCGGCGGTCGCCATTCGGGGTGAATGTTCGCAACGGCACGGTATACGGACGCCGGGGCTTCGCGGCGGGTCCGGGGAACGGAATCCCGCCCTATAGGGGATACGCACGGGTCGGATAGGGGTCCGCCCTCGATCGGCCTTCACCTAGCGTCGGCAGGGCCGCTCACCTGCGCATTGTGCGGCATTTCGATGAATGGCCCAGGGCGTGGGGCGCCGGCTCCGCGCCGAACGTGATGAGGTGGTTGACTTGGCCCGAGCCCCCAGCGCCAGGGGAACCCTGCCGTTCGGCGACCACGTGACCTGGTACCGGGTGACCGGCACCCCGGGAAAGGGGAAGCCGGCGGTCGTGGCCCTGCACGGAGGGCCCGGCGGCACCCATGACTATTTGCTCCCCATGGCGGGGCTCGCCGACGCCGGCTGGCCGGTCGTCCATTACGACCAGCTCGGGAACGGCGGTTCCACGCACCTGGACGACGCGGATCCGGGATTCTGGACGCCGGAGTTGTTCGACGCCGAGCTGGGCAATCTGCTGAACCGCCTGGGAATCGCCGGCGACTACGTTCTCTTCGGCCATTCCTGGGGCGGTCTGCTGGCCGCCAAACACGCCTCCGAGCGGCCGTCCGGGCTGCGCGGCCTGGTCATCGCGAACTCGCCGGCCTCGTACCCGGAATGGCGTAAAGAGCTGAAGATCCTGCGCGACCTGCTGCCGAGCGGGGTGAACGAGACGCTGCTCGCCCACGAGGCGGCCGGGACGACGGACACCCGCGAATACTTCGACGCGATGATGGTCTTCTACAACCGGCACGTGATCCGTACGCGGCCGTGGCCACGCGAATTCAAGGCCACGTTCATGGACACGCTCAGCAATCCGACCGTCTATCAGGCCATGAACGGGCCGTGCGAATTCCACGTGATCGGCAGCCTGAAGGACTGGGACGTCCTGGACCTCCTGCCCGGCATCGACGTGCCCACGTTGGTGGTCTCGGGCCGGCACGACGAGGTGACCCAGGAGTCGGTCCGGCCTTTCCTCGAGCTCATTCCCGGGGCCCGCGGAAAGGTCTTCGAGGATTCCAGCCATTCGCCGCATCTGGAGGAGCCGGAGCTCTTCCGGCGGGTCATGCTCGAATTCCTCGCCGGCCTGGCCTGACTTGGGCCGCCGCTCTTCATGCCCTTGCCCAAGGAGACAAATCTTGAACGACGCCACCGATATCGTGAAGAGCGACGCCGAGCTCGCTGCTCGCTACGGATCGCCGCTTTACGTCTACGACCTCGAACGTGCCGTCGCCGCTTATGACGACCTCCGCGCCTCCCTGCCCGAGGGGACGGTCGTCTATTTCTCGTTCAAGGCCAATCCCCATCCGGAGATCGCCGAGGCGCTGCGCGAGGGCGGCGGTTCCGCGTGCAAGGCCGAGATCAGCTCCACGGGCGAGCTCGCCGCGGCCCTGCTGGCGGGCTTCGACCCGCTCGACATCCTCTACACCGGGCCCGGCAAGACGACCGAGGAGGTGGAGGCCGCTCTGGAGGCCGGCGTCCGCCGTTTCTCCGTCGAGTCGGTCAACGACCTGCGCCGGATCGGGCAGGCCGCCGGCGAACAGGACACGGTCGCCGACTGCCTCCTGCGGGTGAACAGCACCGCCTCAGGCGCCACCACCAGCATCCGCATGACGGGGGCTCCCTCCCAGTTCGGCTTCGACAGCGAGACGCTCCCCGAGCTCATGCCGGAGCTTCGATCGGTGCCCGGCACCCGTCTGTCGGGGATGCACCTGTTCTCGCTGAGCAACGCGAAGGACGAGGAATCCCTGATCGCCGAGTTCAAGCATACGATCACCGCGGCGGCCGAGGTGCGTGACTCGACGGGCCTGGAGCCGGAGCTGCTCGACATCGGCGGCGGCTTCGCCTCCCCCTACCTCTCCCCCGGCGAACGCCCCGTCTACGGCGGACTCCGCGCGGCGCTGGAGGAGGTCCTCGACTCGCACTTCCCGGGCTGGCGCGACGGCAGCCCCCAGGTCGCCTGCGAATCCGGGCGGTACCTCGTCGGCGACTGCGGCCGGCTCGTGTGCACCGTCACCAACGTCAAGGAGAGCCGCGGCGGCAGGTTCATCATCCTGGACGCCGGGATCAACACGCTGGGCGGCATGTCCGGGCTCGGGCGGCTGCTGCCGGTCTCCGTCCAGTTCGAGTCCGCCGAGCCCGTGGCACCGGCCAGCCTCGTCGGCCCGCTCTGCACCCCGGGCGACATCCTCGGCCGCAATGTCGCCGTACCCGATCTCCGCCCCGGGGACGTGGTGACCATCCCGAACGCGGGGGCCTACGGCATGACGGCCAGCCTGCTCATGTTCCTGGGCCGCCCGGCGCCCAGCGAGGTCGTCATGCGCGGCGACAAGGTCGTCTCCTCGTCCCACGTGCTTTTCGTCCGCATGTACGAGTAGAACCACCTGCCTGCCCTGCAGGTATCCATCGTCGGCTGTCCCGGCTCAAGCGCCGCGGACAGGATCACTGCGGTTCATATGGAGAGTCAAACAGATGAGCCAGTCCGGAAACAGCGAATTCGAAGCCAGCGGCACCCCGACGACGAGGGCCGGACGAGCGACGGCCTTCACCCTTCGGCTGGCTGACCTCTCCATGGCGGAACGCCGGGCGTCCCTGATCGAACTGGTGAGCCGGACGACGCTCGACGTGATGAGCGCCGTACTGCCCGGGCTGCTGGAGACGGTCTCCGCCGAGCAGACCTTCAAGGACATGGGGCTCGACTCCCTCGCGGCGGTCGAACTGCACGACCGGCTCGCCGCCGAGCTCGGCGCCGAGCTCCCGATCGGCATCGCCTTCGACTACCCGACGCCGGCCGCTCTCGCCGACTACCTGCTCACCGAGGCGCTCGGGCTCGGGGAACGGCGAACCGCCGAGATCACGGCCGCCGTCGGCTCCGACGAGCCCATCGCGATCGTCGGCATGGCCTGCCGCTACCCCGGCGGCGTGGCCACGCCCGAGGAGCTGTGGGAGCTGATCACCGAGGGCCGGGAGACGGTGACCGGGTTCCCGACGGACCGGGGGTGGGACCTCGACCGGCTCTTCGACGACGACCCCGACGCCGGCAACACCACCTATGCCCGGGTGGGCCACTTCCTGCACGACGCCGCGGAGTTCGACGCGGCGTTCTTCGGGATCAGCCCGCGTGAGGCCGTGGCGATGGACCCGCAGCAGCGGCTGATCCTGGAGACCTGCTGGGAGGCCGTCGAACGGGCCGGCATCAACCCCCAGACCCTGCACCAGAGCCAGACCGGCGTCTTCATCGGCGCCGAACCGCAGGACTACGGCCCCCGCCTGCACCAGGCGCCCCCTGACGTCGAGGGCTACCTCGTCACCGGCGCCGCGCCGAGTGTCGTCGCCGGCCGGGTCGCGTACACGCTGGGCCTGGAAGGGCCCGCCGTCACCGTGGACACCGCCTGCTCGGCGTCGCTCGTCGCCATCCACCTGGCCTGCCAGTCGCTGCGCACCGGGGAGAGCCCGCTGGTGCTCGCGGGCGGGGTGACCGTGATGTCCGCGCCGGGGACGTACACCGCCTTCAGCCGCCAGCGCGTCATCGCCGCCGACGGCCGCTGCAAGGCCTTCAGCTCCGACGCCGACGGCACCGGCTTCTCCGAGGGCGTCGGCATGCTGGTGCTGGAGCGGTTGTCGGATGCGGTGGCCGCTGGTCATCGGGTGTTGGGGGTGATCCGTGGGTCGGCGGTCAATCAGGACGGGGCCAGTAATGGTTTGACGGCTCCGAACGGTCCTTCGCAGGAGCGGGTGATCCGTCAGGCGCTGGCCAATGCGGGGTTGTCGGGTGCGGAAGTGGACGCGGTCGAGGCGCACGGCACGGGAACCGCGCTCGGTGATCCGATCGAGGCGCATGCGCTGCTGGCCACGTATGGGCGGGATCGTGACCCGGCGCAGCCGTTGTGGCTGGGCTCCTTGAAGTCGAACATCGGGCACACGCAGGCGGCTGCGGGGGTGGCCGGTGTCATCAAGATGGTGCTGGCGATGCGGCACGGGTTGTTGCCGCAGACGCTGCATGTGTCTGCTCCTACGACCCACGTCGATTGGGAGCAGGGCCAGGTCCGGCTGCTGGAGCAGGCACAGGACTGGCCGGAGCCGGACGGCCGGCCGCGGCGGGCGGGTGTGTCGTCGTTCGGGGTGAGCGGGACGAACGCGCACGTGGTCGTGGAGCAGGCTCCCGA
>NZ_JBEXMW010000071.1:0-7531 GCF_040610775.1 Nonomuraea sp. NPDC003709
ACGGCGAAATACCAACTGCCATGGACAGGATCCACCAGCCGGGCGCAGCGACTTCCCAGCCGCTTGCCTGTCACCGCGTCGGCACAGCCACAACGCCGATTCACCACGTGGCGATCTTGAACGCATGTCATCGTCACTCACTCCCTCACTTGGGTCACGTGAGATGACGGCAACAACAGCATCTACGTCCAACGAAGATCAGGTAGATCTCCTAGCCTCGATCTTTCTCGACCTTGAGCCGGTCGTCCATCGCCCCGGCCGAGCGCCGCAGACAACAACAGGTCCTGGCCCTGCTCCACCAAGACCCCAACCGCCCCTGACCAGCCCCGGACATCGCCCGCCACCTCCGCGATGTCACCCTCAACACCATGTACCGGCAACTGTCTCGCTGGGCCAGCAGCCAACTCATCCGCAAGATCGGGCCGGGTATCTACACCGCCCGGCCAATCTCTTCAGCACTCTTGCCAACAGCCCAAAAGCCTTAACTACCTGGCCTTGGGCGAGCCCCCATCCGCTGCTACCGGAATCGTCTGCCGTTCCGTCCCGACCGACGACTGACAACCGGTGCGGTGATGGTCACGGGGATGCCTGAGGGAGCCTGGGCGCCCGTGATACGCCTCAGCTCGGCCTCGCCCGAACGGACCTCGCTGGTCTGCGGGACGATACCGGCGTCGGCCATCAAGCGGGTCATGTCACGGCGCTGATTGGGCAGCACCAGGGTGACGACGCTGCCGGACTCGCCGGCGCGGGCGGTGCGGCCGCCGCGGTGCAGGTAGTCCTTGTGGTCGCTCGGCGGGTCGACGTTGACGACGAGGTCCAGGTTGTCGACGTGGATGCCGCGGGCCGCGACGTTGGTCGCCACCAGCGCCGTGACGTGGCCGCTCTTGAACTGGGCGAGGGTGCGGGTGCGCTGGGGCTGGGACTTGCCTCCGTGCAGCGCGGCGGCGCGCACTCCGCTGTTCAGCAACTGTTCGGTGAGCCGGTCCACAGCGTGCTTGGTGTCCAGGAACATGATCACCCGACCGTCGCGAGCAGCGATCTCCACAGTGGTGGCCTGCTTGTCGGCACCCTGGATGTGCAGCACGTGGTGCTCCATCGTGGTGACCGCGCCCGCCGAGGGGTCGACCGAATGGACCACCGGGTCACTCAGATAGCGGCGGACCAGCAGGTCGACGTTGCGGTCCAAAGTGGCGGAGAACAGCATCCGCTGGCCATCTGGGCGCACCTGGTCGAGCAGGTGGGTGATCTGCGGCATGAAGCCCATGTCGGCCATCTGGTCGGCCTCATCCAGCACGGTGATGCCGACCTGGTCCAGGCGGCAGTCGCCGCGCTCGATGAGATCCCTGAGCCGTCCCGGGGTCGCGATGACGACCTCTGCACTGTTGCGCAGCGCATGGGCCTGGCGGCTGATCGACATGCCGCCGACGACCGTGGCCAGCCGCAGCTTCAGTGCTTGGGCGTACGGCGTGAGCGCATCGGTGACCTGCTGGGCCAGTTCCCTGGTGGGGACGAGGATCAGGGCAAGCGGTCGCCGCGATTGTGCCCGCTGTCCGGAGGTGCGGACGAGCAGGGCCAGGCCGAAGGCGAGTGTCTTGCCCGACCCGGTGCGCCCCCGCCCCAGGACGTCCCGGCCGGCCAGGGAGTTCGGCAGCGTGGCCGCCTGGATCGGGAACGGTTCGTTCAAGCCCAGGCCGGTGAGCACCTTCAGCAGTGCGGGCGGCATGCTCAGCTCAGCGAACGTCGCGGCTGCCGGCAGGGCCGGGGTTACGGTGACCGGCAGCGCGAACTCTCTCTGGAGCGCGGCGGGACGCCGCCCGTTGCCGGACCGGCTGGAGGCGCCTGAACGGCCCTGAGCCGGAGGGCTGAATCGGCCGCCCCTGCTTCGGGCGGAGCCGCCCGTACGGGGCGAAGAGTTGCGATCGTGCGCGCGAGTTGCGTGGTTCATGCAGAACCTTCCTCGATGCGGCACGTGTCAGGATCCTCGGCGCGATGAGCGGCACAAGAACAGCTAGCACGAGCCGAAGAAAGACGAGTCGAACCGGCGGAAACAGCCTGGGCTCGTACGTCGAAATGGTCGGCTTTCGCCGGGAAGAACGCGGCTGTGATGCGGCGCCGTAGAAGTGGAGCGGGCCTATGCCCGAACCGGAGCCATCGGTGGTGCATCCGGTGTGCGGCGGAAGAACAGACACGCTGTGCTTCTCGGGTTGTGAGGTCATCACGGCACGATGGATGCCACAAAAGCAACGCGCCGGGGACCGCGCCCTGCGGCGCGAGCCCCGGCTACGTGGTGCGCAGTGTCAGGCGGGAACGATGTTCTCGGCCTGCGGGCCCTTCTGGCCCTGCGTGACGTCGAAGGCCACCTTCTGGCCCTCGCGCAGCTCACGGTAGCCGCCGTTGGCGACGATGTTGGAGTAGTGCGCAAAGACGTCGGCGCCGCCGCCGTCCTGCTCGATAAAGCCGAAGCCCTTTTCCGCGTTGAACCACTTCACGGTGCCAGTAGCCATGTTGATCTCCTTCGATGGGTGCAAAGCCGAAATCCGCATCGAACGGATTCCGCGTCGCCGCGATAGGACCACACACCCGGAGATGACCGGAGAACAAAAAATGCACCTGAGGCTACATACCGTCAGGTGCACACAAGTCTTTATGGGTACCACAACTGCAACTGAGCCCAGACTAGCACATGTGCCGTCGTGCTGCGCACGCCCCCGCCAACGCCGGCATCATCCGCGCGCCATTGCCGCCTTGACCTGCAAATTCCAGGCTCAACTGCGCTGTCGCCCGCACCGCGCCACCCCGATCGGCCAGGCAATCTCCTCGTCCTGCAACTCATCAAAGAGGCCGCCATTCAGGCTGGGAAAGGCTTACGGTTCCGGGCCCCGCAGGTGTCCCGGCCAGCGCGGCCTGCCTGTACGACCGAGCAGACCAGCAGGTCGGCGAGGTACTCGGCGGCAGCGGGCCGCTCGCCGGTCGAGGATCGGCCAAGCGCGTAGCGCCTGCACCTGCGTTACCAGGCGGCACCGGCCAGGACGGACGAACCTTCCAGCCGGAGCAGTCCCGGCGCTGGTTAGCGCGCCACCCAGCGCCCCGCCACGGCGCTCTTGGCGGCGCTCTTGGCGGCGGGCCAGATGTGCCGCGCGCCGGCGGCCAGGCCGAGCAGGACCAGGCAGAGCGCGATCTCCAGGGCCGTGACGGCCGCGATGCCGAAGATGATGAAAGTGATCACCGGGGTCGCTCCATGCGGAGCCGTGGCGGGGGTTTTCGTTGGGTTCATCGAGCCGAGTCTAGATTCGTCCGACGCCTTCACCGGCTTCCTGGGCGCGGCCCTCGCGGCGGGCCCCGACACCGCCAGTAGACGCGCCAGCGCGCTGATCACCGCCCGATCCGCCCACGACGGCCAAGGCCTTGCCACCTGCCGACGCAACACCGCGAGTTGGTGACGCAAAACAAGGATCTCCACGTCCTTCGACCTCTGCGCAGCAACACCACCCAACCCACGAGCCGGACGAAGATCAAATAAAGCAACCGCAGCGCCATGAATGGCGATCATGCCCACCAGAACGGAACACCAACCCCCAGCCAGGTCAACCCCAACGGCCGAGTTTCGGGCACCCACACGCTCACCCACGTGGACGTCAGCGCGGCCACAATATTGACTCATAGTAAACAATTGCCTACCGTGAGTGTTTGACGTGGCGTAAAGCTCTTTCGAGGGGTGAAGCTCATGCTCAGACGAGTCGAATCCGGCCGGTGGCAAGAATCACTCGATGTCAATCCCCTTTACAACGGGCTGGTGCCGGAAGGCGGCGTGCCCCGGTTCAAGATGCCGGCCGGCCCGATGAATCCCACAGCGGCCCAGGCGCTCATCCGCGACGAACTCCTGCTCGACGGCAACGCCCGGCTCAACCTGGCCACCTTCTGCACGACCTGGATGGAGCCCCAGGCCCGCGAACTCATCGCCGAAACCCTCGACCGCAACCTCGTCGACCACGACCAGTACCCGCGGACGGCCGACATCGAGGCGCGCTGCGTCAACATGCTCGATCATCTGTGGGGCGACCCGAACGGTTCCAGCGTCGGCTGCTCCACGGGCGGCTCCAGTGAGGCGGCCATGCTCGGGGCGCTGGCGATGAAGTTCCAGTGGCGCGAGCGGCGCCGGGCGGCCGGGCTGTCCACCGCCAACCCCAACCTCGTGATGGGCACTGCCGTCCACACCTGCTGGCCGAAGTTCTGCCAGTACTGGGACGTGGAGCCGCGCTGGATACCGATCGAGGAGCCGGCCTTCACCTTGAACCCGGCCCGGCTCGGCGAGTTCTGTGACGACAACACCATCGGCGTCATCGGCGTGCTCGGCTCCACGCAATGCGGCAAGTACGACCCGATCGAGCAGATGTCGGCCGAGCTGGACCGGCTGGAGGCCGAGCGCGGGCTGAGAATACCGCTGCACGTGGACGCGGCCGTGGGCGGCTTTATCACCCCGTTCCTGGAACCCGACAGGGTGTGGGACTTCCGGCTTCCCCGGGTGCAGTCGATCAACACCTCGGGGCACAAGTTCGGTCTGGTCTACCCCGGCGTCGGCTGGATCGTCTGGCAGGAGCCGGACGCCCTGCCGCAGGACCTGGTGCTCTCCTGCGACCTGCTCGGCGGCAACATCGACACCTTCACGCTCAACTTCTCCCGCTCCGGCGCCCCGGTCGTCGCGCAGTACTACAACTTCCTGCGGCTCGGCTTCGAGGGCTACCGGGCCGTCCAGCAGACCTGCCGGGACGTGGCGACCTACCTCGGTGAGGAGATCGCGAAACTCCCCGAGCTCTCGCTCATCGCCGACGGCTCGGAACTGCCGGTGCTCGCCGTGCGGACCGCCCCCGGCTACGACGTTTTCACCGTCTTCGACCTGGCCGCCCGGCTGAAGATGCACGGCTGGCAGGCCCCGACGTACTACCTGCCGCCCGACCTGGAGCACATAGCCGTCATCCGCTTCGTCATCCGCAACGGCTTCAGCCAGGACATCGCCGCCAAACTGCTGGCGAACGTGCGCGCCGAGGTGGAGTACCTGCGCGACAATCCGGTTCCGCGCCCTCGCCGCGGCGGCGACGCGGCGGCCGCCGAGCAGCCGGGTGTGCCGACGGGAGGGTGACGTCGATGAACGACTTCGCCGCGTCCATCACCTTCGACCAGCTCGGCAGTGACCCCTATCCGATCTTCGCCAGGCTCCGCCGCGAAGCGCCGGTCGTCCTGCTGCCGAAGCTCGAGCTGTGGATGGTCACCCGCTGGGATGACGTGCGCCAGGTCCTCAGTGCCTACGAGTCGTACACCAGCGCCTTCCCCTCGCTGGCCACGCAGATATTCGGGGAACGGTCCGTACTCAAGGTTGACGGCGACGCCCACGCCGATCTGCGAGCCGCCGTTGACACGCGATTCGCCCACGAACGCATCGAACGGGCCACCACAGTCACCCGCGAGGCTGCACGGCCGTACGCCACCAAGCTCAGTAGCCGGGACGAGCTGATGTCCAGCTACTTCGAACCCGCCGCGAGCACCGCCCTCGCCCATTTCATCGGCCTGCCGGACGTGGACACCGGCGCGCTCATTCGCTGGGCCCGCAACCTCAGCGCCGGAATGAGCAACTTCACGGCGGACCCGGCCGTACACGAACAGGCGATGGCCACCGCCACCGAGATCCGCCAGACGATCGAGCCCTTCGCCCGGCAGGCCACAGACCGGCCCGACGGCTCAGTCCTGTCACAGCTGCTCCACAGCGGCTGCCCGGCCGATACCGTCCGATCCGCCGAGAACATCATGCCCACCTTCATCGAGATCCTCTCGGCGTTCCTGGAACCGGCGGCCGGCGCCGGGCTCACGCTGCTCGCGCTGCTCCAGCACCCCACGCAAATGCAGGCCATCCGCGATGACCCGCGCCTGATCCGCAAGGCCGTCCACGAAACGCTGCGCTGGCTATCACCAAACGGCGCGCTCAGCCGCCGCGCGACCAAAGACGTGCTCCTCGCCGGACAGATCATCCCCGCCGGAGCGACCGTCATGGCGGCCATCGCCTCGGCAGGCCGGGACGAGAGCATCTTCACCGACCCAGACACCTTCGACATCAACCGGGACCCCTTCCCCAACCTGGGCCTCGGATACTCCCGCCACGCATGCCTCGCCGCCCCAGTCGTCGGTACCATCATCGCGGCCCTGCTGGACGTGCTACTCGAGCAACACCCACGGCTCTCCCTGGACCCCGAACAGCCGCACAACCTGCACGGCTGGAAATTCCGCGTGCTGACGAACCTGCATGTCCGCATCGGCGATCCGGCCCGTGGAAGCTGAGTGCAGAAATTGGCGGTAGCGACCTGCGACTTCTTCGCTTGTTAGCGGTCCGTGATGTGGTGAGCCGGGACATCAAGTACGCCGACAGGGTCTCATGGTGTTGAGGTCTACATCGCAGGTGCGTGGGGGATCAGTTCTTGGCTTTCCGGATCGGCGGTCCAGTCGGTGGTGGCGCTTTTAATCCGTAGGTTCCGGGTTCGAGCCCCGGGCGCCCTACCACTCCGACCTGCGGTTTCCCACGATTCTGTAGTCGAGTCGTCTGATCGTGAGTCACGGTGAGACACATGTGAGTCACGTACGAGCGCGCGCGTTTGTTCACCTTGCGGGTGGTCTTGCGGGCTGCTTGGAGAACAAGCTGGGCAGTGGCCCGGGCGCTGTCGTGATACAGCTGCGGCGGCACCGACGTGTACGTGTCGGCGGTGAGCACGATGCTGGCATGTCCGAGCATGCCCTGCACCACTCGCAGGTCCGCTCCTGCCGCCAGAGACAGTGTCGCCGCTCCATGCCTCAGATCGTGCAGCCGCACTGGGGGAAGGCCGCTGGCCAAGGCCAGCTTGTGGAAGCGGTGGGTGAGGTAGTCGGGATCGACCGCCCCACCGTTCTCACGAGTGAACATCGGGTCTGTTGGCGACCAGTCGTTGCCTTCTTCACCTCGCTGGGCTCGTTCGTGGCGGTGCAGCAGCCGGAGCGTGTCGAGGTCCAGTGCGATACCGCGCTGGCTGGAGGCGCTCTTGGGCGGGCACGGGGAGAGGCCATGGTCGGTGTGGACGAGTTGGCGGGCGATGGTGAGTTCGCGCCGGTCGGTGTCGAGATCGATCCAGCGCAGGCCGGCTACCTCGGCGCGCCGCAGACCTCGTAGAGCGATCAGCCACCACAGCGCGAACAGCCGGTCATCACGGACGAAGGCGAGGAACTCGGCCAACTGCTCGACCGTCCACACCGCAACGGCGGGGCGCTCGCCGGTGCGCCGCCAAGCGGCCACGCGTCGCGGGGTCCACACTACGGGGTGGATGTGGCGCGGCGACGGAAGCCGTAGCCCTCGAGCCGGGTTGTCACGGATCACGTCTTACCGCAGGGCTTCGTTCAACGCGGCCCGCAGCGTCGCCCGGATCCTTTCCAGGGTGGCCGCGCTGATCGGCTTGCCATACCGGGTGCGGCGCCTGGCCACAGCGGTGAACATCCTCACGACGTGCCGCCCCGACAG
>NZ_JBEXMW010000072.1:0-2500 GCF_040610775.1 Nonomuraea sp. NPDC003709
GACGAAGTAATGCAAAGAAACGAAGCCATGACCATTTTATAGGTTTAGATGTTTATGAATGCTCAGACTGGATAAATTCAGGTGATACTAGTCCAGATAATGAAGTGGTCTTCAATCATTTGCTGGCAGAAGTATATGAAGGTTTGAGCGCACATTATCAAGACTTACTACTTCGACAAATGCGAGGAGAAGAACTAACTCGCATGCAACGGTATCGCCTTCGTGAAAAAATAAAGGCCATCTTATTTTCAGAAGACGAAGAGTGAAGAGGAATTCCCTATTTTAATAAAAATAGGGAGTTTTTTGATAAGAGAAGAAAAAAGCAAGTTAAAAAAGACTAATTTTTTTAATTTACCAAAGCTAGTGGTGGCATGAAATAAAGCGAATACAGGAGAGGGAAAAAGCGAACGTAAGATAAAAAAAGGTATAAAAGTCACAGTTAATTCTTGACAAGTTTAGTTAGGTTTGATAGAATATAATAGTTGTCGCAAGAGACGAGGGTCTTGAAGCGATAAGCTAGACCATTGAAAACTGAATAAAGAAGAATGACTCATGTGATGTAGTAAGATACATCAAAAATCTGTCAATCAATAATGAAAGACAAGCCAGTCACTAAGGTGACTTAAATACTTTATTTGAGAGTTTGATCCTGGCTCAGGACGAACGCTGGCGGCGTGCCTAATACATGCAAGTTGAGCGCTGAAGGTTGGTACTTGTACCGACTGGATGAGCAGCGAACGGGTGAGTAACGCGTGGGGAATCTGCCTTTGAGCGGGGGACAACATTTGGAAACGAATGCTAATACCGCATAAAAACTTTAAACACAAGTTTTAAGTTTGAAAGATGCAATTGCATCACTCAAAGATGATCCCGCGTTGTATTAGCTAGTTGGTGAGGTAAAGGCTCACCAAGGCGATGATACATAGCCGACCTGAGAGGGTGATCGGCCACATTGGGACTGAGACACGGCCCAAACTCCTACGGGAGGCAGCAGTAGGGAATCTTCGGCAATGGACGAAAGTCTGACCGAGCAACGCCGCGTGAGTGAAGAAGGTTTTCGGATCGTAAAACTCTGTTGGTAGAGAAGAACGTTGGTGAGAGTGGAAAGCTCATCAAGTGACGGTAACTACCCAGAAAGGGACGGCTAACTACGTGCCAGCAGCCGCGGTAATACGTAGGTCCCGAGCGTTGTCCGGATTTATTGGGCGTAAAGCGAGCGCAGGTGGTTTATTAAGTCTGGTGTAAAAGGCAGTGGCTCAACCATTGTATGCATTGGAAACTGGTAGACTTGAGTGCAGGAGAGGAGAGTGGAATTCCATGTGTAGCGGTGAAATGCGTAGATATATGGAGGAACACCGGTGGCGAAAGCGGCTCTCTGGCCTGTAACTGACACTGAGGCTCGAAAGCGTGGGGAGCAAACAGGATTAGATACCCTGGTAGTCCACGCCGTAAACGATGAGTGCTAGATGTAGGGAGCTATAAGTTCTCTGTATCGCAGCTAACGCAATAAGCACTCCGCCTGGGGAGTACGACCGCAAGGTTGAAACTCAAAGGAATTGACGGGGGCCCGCACAAGCGGTGGAGCATGTGGTTTAATTCGAAGCAACGCGAAGAACCTTACCAGGTCTTGACATACTCGTGCTATTCCTAGAGATAGGAAGTTCCTTCGGGACACGGGATACAGGTGGTGCATGGTTGTCGTCAGCTCGTGTCGTGAGATGTTGGGTTAAGTCCCGCAACGAGCGCAACCCCTATTGTTAGTTGCCATCATTAAGTTGGGCACTCTAACGAGACTGCCGGTGATAAACCGGAGGAAGGTGGGGATGACGTCAAATCATCATGCCCCTTATGACCTGGGCTACACACGTGCTACAATGGATGGTACAACGAGTCGCGAGACAGTGATGTTTAGCTAATCTCTTAAAACCATTCTCAGTTCGGATTGTAGGCTGCAACTCGCCTACATGAAGTCGGAATCGCTAGTAATCGCGGATCAGCACGCCGCGGTGAATACGTTCCCGGGCCTTGTACACACCGCCCGTCACACCACGGGAGTTGGGAGTACCCGAAGTAGGTTGCCTAACCGCAAGGAGGGCGCTTCCTAAGGTAAGACCGATGACTGGGGTGAAGTCGTAACAAGGTAGCCGTATCGGAAGGTGCGGCTGGATCACCTCCTTTCTAAGGAATATATACAAAGACGTGAGCATTCAACTTTATTCAGTTTTGAGGGGTTTAGTGATAAACCTAAGCAAGAATCAAATTCTTGATTGTGGGGCCTTAGCTCAGCTGGGAGAGCGCCTGCTTTGCACGCAGGAGGTCAGCGGTTCGATCCCGCTAGGCTCCATTGTCAGACAAGACGTTAAAATCACTTGAACATTGAAAACTAAATAACAATATCTAATAACGATAAATAAACCAAAAGCTGTGAATTTTAAAGAATTTACAAACTTATACTTGAAAAACGATGATTATAAATCATCATGGCAAAGTTAATAAGGGC
>NZ_JBEXMW010000073.1:0-4372 GCF_040610775.1 Nonomuraea sp. NPDC003709
TCACCGCGCTGGCCTGCCTGCTGGGCGTGGAAGACGAGCCGCAGCTGGTCGTGCGGGCCGGTCAGGTGCTGGTGCCTCGTCTGGCCCGCGCGGACCGCGCCGGTGATCTGGTGGTGCCCGGGGGTGCGGGTGGGTGGCGGTTGGACTGCCCGGCCAAGGGGTCCTTGGAGGAGCTGGCGTTGGTTGCCGCGCCGGAGGCGGACCGGGAGTTGGCCGCCGGTGAGGTGCGGGTGGAGGTTCGTGCGGCTGGGTTGAACTTCCGTGATGTGGTTGTGGCGTTGGGCATGGTGCCCGAGCAGGGGGAGCCGATCGGTGGCGAGTTCGCCGGTGTCGTTTCCGAGGTCGGACCTGGGGTGGAAGGGGTGCGGGTCGGCGATCGGGTGATGGGGCTGGGTGAGGCCGCGTTCGGTCCTCGGGTGGTGGTGGATCAGCGGTTGCTGGCGGGGCTTCCGGCGGGCTGGTCGTTCGCTCAGGGTGCTGGGGTGACGGTGGCGTTCGCGACCGCCTGGTACGGGCTGGTCGACCTGGCCGGGCTCAGCCGGGGGGAGCGGGTGCTGATCCATTCCGGCGCGGGTGGGGTCGGCATGGCCGCGATCCAGATCGCCCGGCATCTGGGTGCGGAGGTGTTCGCCACCGCCTCGCCCGCCAAGCAGCACGTGCTGCGGGCGTTGGGCGTGCCGGATGATCACATCGCTTCCTCCCGCGACCTGGATTTCGCCGATGCCTTCGCCGCGGTGATGGGCGGGGCGGGGATGGATGTGGTGCTGAACTCGCTGGCGGGGCCGTTCACCGACGCGTCGCTGGACCTGCTTGCCGAGGGTGGCCGGTTCATCGAGATGGGCAAGACCGACCGGCGTGAGCCGGCCGACGTCGCGGGCACTCACTCTCACGTTCGTTACCGCAGCTTCGATCTGATGGATGCCGGGCATGAGCGGGTCGGGCAGATGCTGGGCGAGCTGCTGGACCTGTTCGCTTCCCAGGAGTTGGCGGCGTTGCCGGTGCGGTGCTGGCCGGTTCAGCAGGCCCGCCAGGCGTTCCGGCACATGGCCCAGGCCCGCCACACCGGCAAGATCATCCTCACCATGCCGCGCAGCCTTGATCCCGACGGCACTGTGCTGATCACGGGTGGCACGGGCGGTCTGGGTGCGATCTTGGCCCGCCACCTGGCCGGGGAGCACCGGGTGGGGCGTCTGCTGTTGGCCTCCCGCCGAGGAGACCAGGCTCCTGATGCCGACCGGCTCCGGGCCGACCTGGAGACGGCGGGCGCGACCGTCGACATCACGGCCTGCGATCTGTCCGACCCCGAGCAGGTAGCCGCGCTCCTTGACCGGGTACCCGCCGAGCACCCGCTGACGGCGGTCTTCCACACCGCCGGGGTGCTGGATGACGGTGTGGTCACCTCCCTCACCCCCGACAAGATCGACCGGGTACTGCGGCCCAAGGCCGACGCTGCCTGGCATCTGCACCAGGCCACCAGCCACCTCGACCTGGCCGCGTTCGTTCTCTACTCCTCCTCAGCCGCCACGCTGGACAGCGCCGGACAGGGCAACTACTCGGCGGCCAACGCCTTCCTGGATGCGTTGGCGATCCACCGCCACGCCAGCGGCCTGCCCGCTCAATCTCTCGCCTGGGGATTGTGGGCGCCTGAAACGGGTGGCATGACGAACCAGTTGGCGGAACTCGATCTGGAGCGGCTGTCCCGTTCGGGATTCACCGCTATGGGCGCCAACGAGGGCATGCAGCTCCTGGACGTCGCTCTGACCATGCCGGAGCCCTTCCTCGTACCGCTGCCCATCAACACTCGCACCCTCAGCAACCGCCACGACGGTGTCCCGGCGATTCTGCGTGGGTTGGCTCGCACGCCCGCGCGTCGCGCCGCCCGCACCGAACCTGTCTCCGGCAGCGGGTCGGCGCTGGAACGCCGTCTGACCGGGTTGCCGGCGGCTGAGCAGGAACACGTGCTGGTGTCGCTGGTCTGCGCCGAAGCCGCTGCGGTCCTGGGGCATGCCTCCGGTGAGGCGATCCAAGCGGGACGCCCGTTCAAGGATCTGGGCTTCGACTCCCTGACCTCCGTCGAGTTGCGTAACCGGCTGAGCCGGGCGGCCGGCATGAAGCTGCCCGCGACGCTGGTGTTCGACCACCCCACCCCGACCGCGCTCGCAGCGCATCTGCTCCAGCGCGTCACCGGCAGCAGCACAACCGCCGCGGCCGCACCCGTCCGGGCCGCGTCTGCGTCCGCGGGGATTGGGGAGCCGATCGCGATCGTGGCGATGGGCTGCCGCTACCCGGGCGGGGTGAACTCGCCGGAGGACCTGTGGGACATGCTCGTGCAGGGCCGTTCGGGGATCTCTTCCTTCCCCGAGGACCGGGGCTGGGATCTGGAGGCGTTGTATGACCCGGACCCGGACCATGTGGGGACCACGTATCTGCGTGAGGGTGGGTTCCTGAAGGACGCGGCCGGGTTCGACGCGGCGTTTTTCGGGATCAGTCCGCGTGAGGCGATCGCGATCGATCCGCAGCAGCGGCTGCTGCTGGAGACGTCGTGGGAGGTTCTGGAACGGGCCGGGATCGACCCCGACACCCTCCGCGGCACCCCGACCGGCGTCTTCATCGGCGGAACTCAGACGGGTTATGGCTCAGGGCCTGGACCGTACCCCGAGGAGATCGAGGGATACCTGCAGACCGGAAACGCCGGCTCCGTCATGTCGGGGCGGGTGGCCTACAACCTCGGCCTCGAAGGCCCGGCGCTGACGGTGGACACCGCCTGCTCCTCCTCTCTGGTCGCCATCCATCTCGCCTGCGAGTCCCTGCGCAGAGGCGAAAGCACTCTGGCGCTCGCGGGTGGCGTGACGGTCATGGCGACGCCTGAGCTCCTAGTGGACTTCAGCCGTCAGCGTGGTCTGGCGAGAGACGGCCGATGCAAGGCGTTCTCGGATGAGGCTGACGGCACCGTCTTCTCCGAAGGTGTGGGCATCCTGCTGCTGGAGCGGTTGTCGGAGGCGCAGGCCAATGGCCACCGGGTTCTGGGTGTGATCCGGGGATCGGCGGTCAACCAGGACGGTGCCAGCAACGGCCTGTCGGCCCCCAACGGTCCTTCTCAGGAGCGGGTGATCCGCCAGGCGCTGGCCAACGCGGGCCTGGCCCCCGGTGACATCGACGCGGTCGAAGCCCACGGCACCGGCACCAAACTCGGCGACCCCATCGAGGCCCAAGCTCTGCTGGCCACCTACGGGCGCGATCGGGATCCGGCGGCCCCGTTGTGGCTGGGGTCGGTCAAATCCAACTTCGGGCATTCGCAGGCCGCTTCTGGGGTGGCGGGTGTGATCAAGATGGTCATGGCCGCCCGCGAAGCCCTCCTCCCCCAAACCCTGCACATCACCACCCCCACCACCCACGTCGACTGGGAACAAGGCCAGATCCGCCTCCTCCAACACCCCCAAACCTGGCCCGCACACAGCGACAAACCACGCCGAGCCGCCATCTCCTCCTTCGGCATCAGCGGCACCAACGCCCACCTCATCCTCGAACAAGCCCCCCACCCCACCACAGGCACAGGCACCGCCCCCAACGCGGGCACCAGCACAAGCACCGCCGCAGGGGCTCAGGCAAGCACCGGTACGGACGCTAACGCGGGCAATGGCATAGGCGCAGGTACTGGCAACGCCGGCGCTGACAAGGGCACCGGCACGGGCACCGAAGCTCCGCAGCCCCTACCGCTGATCCCGGTAGCCCTATCCGCCCGTGACCAGACCAGCCTGGCCGCTCAAGCCGCCCGCCTGGCCGGCCACCTCACCACCCACCCCGACCTCCCCCTGCACGACATCGCCCTGTCGACCGCCACAACGCGTGCCCATCTTGAGCACCGCGCCGTCATCCTGGCCCGCAACGCCGACGACCTCCACCACGCCCTCGACCACCTCGCCGGCACCAACACCGACGACAGCACGGGCCTCGGCGCGGGTGACGGCACAGGCAACGGCGCCGCCAGGAGCAGCAGCAACGGCAATGGCAATGGTGACGGGACGGGCGCTGGCAGTGGCGCCAACCTCGGCACCACCACAACCAACGGCACGGGCAGCGACGGCTCAGACGCTGACACGGCCGGTGACAGCGGCATCAACACCGTCAACGGAGCGGGCTCAAACGCCGCAACCGAAGCCGCGACCCCCAACAGAGCCGACACCCCCACCCGCTCCAACACCCGCAACAGCAACGGCGTCGGCGTCGGCGCAGGAGTCAACGTGATCACCGGGCGTGCCCGACCCGGCAAAACCGCGTTCCTCTACTCCGGACAAGGCGCCCAACACCCCGGCATGGGCCGCCAACTCTACGAAACCTTCCCCACCTTCGCCACCGCCCTCAACAACACCCT
>NZ_JBEXMW010000074.1:0-3973 GCF_040610775.1 Nonomuraea sp. NPDC003709
AAAATATATTTAGGATTATCACTAAATTCGTTAGGATCATCCGTTATTCCTGATTTTTTATCTGTTTTTACTTGATATTGATTAATAATCCATTCGATAGCTGGCCTTCCACTAACCACATACTCATAAGCTTTCTCTGGTATGTTCGAGATAGTTATTGAATTATTGAAAATAATAGTGTCTAAGGCTCCTTTTTTAGGATGTTTCATCTTAGTCACTTTATAATCATCAGAGCTAACTGACACCGTCACTCCAGGGTATGACACTTGTTTCTCGTAATTCAGATGCAGATTAGATAACTCCTTTCCAATCCGAATAAACGCTTCTTTATTTCGGACTAGCGGAATCCGCGCCAAGCTCTTTTTTAAATCATTGGCATACATATCCCGATATTCGGGTGAATGAAGCAAACCATACACATAATAAACAATGTCAGCCTTATCAATATCATAATTGCCTACTACATTGTCATATTTAACGTCAAGAAGCCCTGTCGTATCTTCCAAATTCTTCAAAAAACCTTTACCGGACGTAAGCAACGCATATTCTGGAACGTTATTTGTCATCAAGACAGAGAACTCGGAATTTGTGGACACATACAAAACCTTGTCATTAAGTGACATCGCAGTATCGTAGTTTGACGGACGGTGAATTAAATCTCGTCCATAATACAACCTTTTTCTGGACAGAGGATAGAAATATTTTTATAAGTTTATTAAATAACGAAGGAGCAACTTTAGCTACAAATCTTGCTATTTGTAAATCTACATTTTTTTATTGAAAAATAGATAGTTTATAGTTACATTTGCAACTGCTTTAGCCGCGATTAAAATACTTTTCTCATTCATTTTAAATAAAGGGCTATGATGGGGATAATTTCCGCCGTCTTCAGGCTGTGCACCAATGTAAAAGAAAGTACTTGGTACAACTTGCCCATAATATGAAAAATCTTCAGAAGGATTTTGTGGTCCTAAATCGACTATATTATTGACTTCTGAAATATTCTGATCTTTTAAGCTGTCAACTACAAAGTGAGTGAGATTTTCTGAATTAAAGAGTACAGGATAGTTATAGTCATAATCTACAATCACTTCAACCCCAAAGGTTACTCCAACGCCTTTAGCAATTTGTTTCACTTGGTCTCGGATGACTTTTCTAGTTGTTTCTTTCATCATCCGAACATCCCCTTTTAACACTACTTTATCTTGTATAGCATTAAAACTTCCTGCTCCATCAAATGATCCAATAGTTACAGTACCCATGTCAAATGGATCTATTCTTCTTGAAATTACTGTTTGGAGTTCAGTTACAAAGTAACTAGCGGCTACTATTGCATCATTACTTAATTGTGGCATAGAAGCGTGACCTCCGTTTCCTTTGATTGTAATGGTGAAATTAGAACGTCCCGTTTGAGTTTCTTTATTATGATAGGCAATGACCCCTGTTTTAATTGTAGTCATCACATGAACCCCGATCATATTATCGACACCGTCAAGAGCTCCTGCTTTAATCATACCTTTGGCACCACCAGGAGATACTTCCTCTGCTGGTTGATGGACAATTCTAACTCTTCCCGGAAGTTCTTGTTTTATTTTTACTAGTTCTCTAGCAAGTACCATCAAATATGCAGTATGTGCATCGTGTCCACAGGCATGCATTACTCCTGGATTGACCGATTTAAAACTTAAATCATTATCTTCAAAAATAGCAAGAGCATCAAAGTCTGCTCTCAACGCAAGAGTTTTTCCGGATTTTCCACCTTCAATATCAACGATGATTCCAAATCCCTTTCCGATAAGTTTTGGTTCACAGTCAAGTTCTTTATAAAAGCCCATAATATACTTAAATGTTTCTTTTTCTTGAAAAGAAATTTCTGGGTATTGATGAAGATGACGCCTAATTTGAATCATTTCATTCTCATATTGTGTTAAGCTAGTCAACAAATTATTAAGTAGTTTCATATGATACCTCTAAACTTTCTACCCGAATTGCTAGTTAATTTCATTGGAAAATAAATAAGTCGTGCTATCCTAATCTTAAACCACTAAGCATTAGAAAGCGCACGACTTATATGACTTATAATAGCACACTTCCAAAAGTTTTTGTTTATTTACTGACAACCATTGAGACGCTTTATCAAACGAGTGTTCCCCTTGAGGTTCAAAACCGAAAGAACGTCCATCTCGCAACATCAGATTGCTTAGTTATCGCTTGTTACCTATGGGGCGTACTGCATTTTAGTGAAACACTTAAAGCTAAGCACCAATTGGCTCAAAGTTTATTTCCTAATTTCCTAGAATATTCTCGCTTTGTCCGCCGTTGTAATGCCCTCTTACCGAGTATCCAAGTCATTCGCCAAGCACTCGTCTTTAAAGAGGTTGAAGGAATGAGTGTATCCATTATTGACAGCTTCCCCATTCCTTTGTGTCAGCCTATTCGTAACTTCAGAAGCAAAGTTCTTGGAGATTATGCAAATGTTGGCTACAATTCTACAAAGGGACAGTACTTCTATGGATGTAAATGTCATGCTTTAGTCAGTGAATCAGGCTATGTCATAGACTACACAATTACTCCTGCTTCAATGGCTGATAGTTCAATGACCGAGGAAGTGTTGAGTCAATTTGGGACACCAACAGTCCTTGGAGATATGGGATATTTAGGTCAGTCACTGCATGATAGGCTGGAATTAAAAGGAATTGATCTAATTACACCTGTCAGGAAGAACATGAAGCAAAAGAAAATCCTTTTCCCTAATTTTTCAAAACGTAGAAAAGTGATTGAGCGAGTTTTCTCTTTTTTGACAAATCTAGGAGCTGAGCGTTGTAAAAGTCATTCGCCTCAAGGTTTTCAATTGAAATTAGAGATGATAGTTTTAGCGTATTCTTTACTGTTAAAATCAGCTAAATCACTGGAACCAGAGACTTTAAGATATTCTATCGGGTATCAAGTCATGGCTAAATAATCAACTAGCAATTCGGGTAGGTCAATGTTCTTTTATATTTGAGCGTCCATAAAATGGTCATTTTCTGAACACTCTTCTTTTCCTATTAAATTTCTCAAAATCATTTACATTCCTTGTTCATTAACCCGTAATTTATTCTATGTTCATTTATATATATATTTCTAAGTTATGATACAATAAATTAAAATGAAGGAGAAAAAAATGAATATCGGATATGCACGAGTTTCAACTGGACTTCAAAATTTGGATTTACAAAAAGATAGTCTCAAAAAATATAACTGTGAAAAAATATTTACTGACCATATGTCAGGAAGTAAAAAAGATAGACCTGGATTAAAATCCGCCATCGAATTTTCTCGTCCTGGAGATACGATTGTTGTTTGGCGATTGGATCGACTAGGTAGAAATATGGAAGATCTCATTAATATTGTTAATTCTCTTAATAATAAAGGGGTAAGTTTTCATAGTTTACAAGAAAATATTACAATGGATAAATCAAGTTCGACTGGACAATTGATGTTTCATTTGTTTGCGGCTTTTGCGGAATTTGAGCGAAATCTTATTTTGGAGCGTTCTGCCGCTGGTAGAGAAGCCGCACGTGCAAGAGGACGACTTGGAGGAAGACCTGAGAAATTTTCGGAGCAAGACGTA
Organism: Nonomuraea sp. NPDC003709; assembly: GCF_040610775.1. Lineage (NCBI taxonomy): Bacteria > Bacillati > Actinomycetota > Actinomycetes > Streptosporangiales > Streptosporangiaceae > Nonomuraea > Nonomuraea sp. NPDC003709. The sequence goes on from NZ_JBEXMW010000074.1 coordinate 3,614, forward strand.
AAGCTTCTTAAAACCTTGGTAGAAAGTGGTACGCCGATTAAGTCGATTGCGGATTCTTGGGGAGTGTCAAGAACAACGATTTATAGGTATATAAATAAATGAAAATTTTCTCAATCTCCTTATCCCTTACTAGAAGCCTAGTATTGATTAACCGTTCTTTTAATCGTTGTAAATATTTAAAAGCTCCTTTAGTTTCATAAAGGAGCTTTTATTATTAAATTAGAAGCTATTTTTTACTAAGTTATTTATTGGTTTTTACAACTATCATTCCAATTTTTTCATAAATCTTTTTATAATTATTTAGTACCATGAAAAAGCAAAATGTGATTACAAACACTAAAATACCTGGAAGTATATTAT
>NZ_JBEXMW010000075.1:0-3683 GCF_040610775.1 Nonomuraea sp. NPDC003709
AGGGTGTTGTTGAGGGCGGTGGCGAAGGTGGGGAAGGTTTCGTAGAGTTGGCGGCCCATGCCGGGGTGTTGGGCGCCTTGTCCGGAGTAGAGGAATGCGGTTTTGCCGGGTCGGGCACGCCCGGTGATCACGTTGACTCCTGCGCCCACCCCAACGCCGTTGCGGGTGTCGGAGCGGGTGCTGGCTCTGTTGGCGGTCGCGGCTTCGGTTGCGGCGTTTGAGCCCGCTCCGTTGACGGTGCTGATGCCGCTTTCACCGGCCGTGTCAGCGTCTGAGCCGTCGCTGCCCGTGCCGTTGGTTGTGGCGGTGCCGAGGTTGGCGCCACTGCCGGCGCCCGTCCCGTCACCATTGCCATTGCCGTTGCTGCTGCTCCTGGCGACGCCGTTGTCTGTGCCGTCACCCGCGCCGAGGCCCATGCTGTCGTCGGTGTTGGTGCCGGCGAGGTGGTCGAGGGCGTGGTGAAGGTCGTCGGCGTTGCGGGCCAGGATGACGGCGCGGTGCTCAAGATGGGCACGCGTTGTGGCGGTCGACAGGGCGATGTCGTGCAGGGGGAGGTCGGGGTGGGTGGTGAGGTGGCTGGCCAGGCGGGCGGCTTGAGCGGCCAGGCTGGTCTGGTCACGGGCGGATAGGGCTACCGGGATCAGCGGCAGGGGCTGCGGAGCTTCGATGCCCGTGCCGGTGCTCTTGCCAGCGCCGCTGCTAGTGCCGGTGTCCGCGTTAGCGCCCGTGCCGATGCCCGCGTTAGCGCCCGTACCGGTGCTTGCCTGAGCCCCTGCGGCGGTGCTTGTGCTGGTGCCCGCGTTGGGGCCTGTGCCTGTGGGAGTGGGGTGGGGGGCTTGTTCGAGGATGAGGTGGGCGTTGGTGCCGCTGATGCCGAAGGAGGAGATGGCGGCTCGGCGTGGTTTGTCGCTGTGTGCGGGCCAGGTTTGGGGGTGTTGGAGGAGGCGGATCTGGCCTTGTTCCCAGTCGACGTGGGTGGTGGGGGTGGTGATGTGCAGGGTTTGGGGGAGGAGGGCTTCGCGGGCGGCCATGACCATCTTGATCACACCCGCCACCCCGGAGGCGCATTGGGTGTGGCCGAGGTTGGACTTCACGGTGCCCAGCCACAAGGGGTGTTCTTCGGAACGGGCTCCGTACACCTCGAGGAGGGCTTGGGCCTCGATGGGGTCGCCGAGTTTGGTGCCGGTGCCGTGGGCTTCGACCGCATCGATGTCACCGGGGGCCAGGCCGGCATTGGCCAGCGCCTGGCGGATCACCCGCTCCTGCGAGGGACCGTTGGGGGCCGACAGGCCGTTGCTGGCGCCGTCCTGGTTGACCGCCGATCCGCGGATCACGCCCAGGACCCGGTGGCCGTTTGCCTGCGCTTCCGAGAGCCGCTCCAGCAGCAGGATGCCCACGCCTTCGGAGAAGACGGTGCCGTCAGCCTCATCCGAGAACGCCTTGCATCGGCCGTCTCTCGCCAGACCACGCTGACGGCTGAATTGGATTAACAGTTCGGGGTTCGGGAGCACGGTCACGCCGCCTGCGAGTGCCAGAGTGCTTTCGCCTCTGCGCAGGGACTCGCAGGCCAGGTGGATGGCGACCAGAGAGGAGGAGCAGGCGGTGTCCACCGTCAGCGCCGGACCCTCGAGGCCGAAGTTGTAGGACACCCGTCCTGACATCACCGAACTGGATGTGCCCGTGACCAAGTAGCCTTCGACGTCGGCCGATGGTGAATCCGCACCGTATCCGGTGTGTGTTCCGCCGATGAAGACGCCGGTCGGGGTGCCGCGGAGGGTGTCGGGGTCGATCCCGGCCCGTTCCAGAACCTCCCACGACGTCTCCAGCAGCAGCCGCTGCTGCGGATCGATCGCGATCGCCTCACGCGGACTGATCCCGAAAAACGCCGCGTCGAACCCGGCCGCGTCCTTCAGGAACCCACCCTCACGCAGATACGTGGTCCCCACATGGTCCGGGTCCGGGTCATACAACGCCTCCAGATCCCAGCCCCGGTCCTCGGGGAAGGAGGAGATCCCCGAACGGCCCTGCACGAGCATGTCCCACAGGTCCTCCGGCGAGTTCACCCCGCCCGGGTAGCGGCAGCCCATCGCCACGATCGCGATCGGCTCCCCAATCCCCGCGGACGCAGACGCGGCCCGCACCGGCTCGGCCGCGACGGCCGTGCCGTTGCCGGTGACGCGTTGGAGCAGGTGCGTTGCGAGCGCGGTTGGGGTGGGGTGGTCGAACACAAGGGTGGCGGGCAGTTTCATCCCGGCGGCCCGGCTGAGCCGGTTGCGCAACTCGACGGAGGTCAGGGAGTCGAAGCCCAGATCCTTGAACGGGCGTCCTGCTTGGATCGCCTCGCCGGAGGCATGCCCCAGGACCGCTGCGGCTTCGGCGCAGACCAGCGACACCAGCACGTGTTCCTGCTCGGCCGCGGGCAGGCCGGTCAGGCGGCGTTCCAGTGCCGACCCGCTGCCGGAGACAGGTTCGGTGCGGGCGGTGCGACGCGCGGGCGTGCGAGCCAGCCCGCGCAGGATGGGCGGGACGCCGTCGTGGCGGTTGCTGAGGGTGTGGGTGTTGATGGGGAGGGGGAGGAGGTGGGGTTGGGGTGTGGTGAGGGCGGTGTCGAGGAGTTGGTTGCCTTGGGTGGTGGTGATGCGGTGGTAGCCGGCTTGTTCGATGCGGGTGATGTCGGTGGTGGTGAGGTGGGCGCTCATGCCGCTGGGTTGGTGCCAGAGTCCCCAGGCGAGGGCTTGGGCGGGTAGGCCGGTGGTGTGGCGGTGGATGGCGAGTGCGTCGAGGAAGGCGTTGGCGGCGGAGTAGTTGCCCTGTCCGGCGCTGTCGAGGGTGGCGGCTGAGGAGGAGTAGAGGACGAACGCGGCCAGGTCGAGGTGGCGGGTGGCCTGGTGCAGGTGCCAGGCGGCGTCCGCTTTCGGCTTCAGTACTCGGTCGATCTTGTCGGGGGTGAGGGAGGTGACCACGCCGTCGTCGAGGATTCCGGCGGTGTGGAAGACCGCCGTGAGCGGGTGCTCGGTCGGGACCCGGCCAAGGAGCGCGGCTACCTGCTCGGGATCGGACAGATCGCAGGCCGTGATGTCGACGGTCGCGCCCGCCGTCTCCAGGTCGGTGCGGAGTTGGTCGGCGTCGGGGGCTTGGTCTCCTCGGCGGGAGGCCAACAGCAGACGCCCCACCCGGTGCTCCCCGGCCAGGTGGCGGGCCAAGATCGCACCCAGACCGCCCGTGCCACCCGTGATCAGTACCGTGCCGTCGGGGTCCAGGCTGCGGGGCATGGTGAGGATGATCTTGCCGGTGTGGCGGGCCTGGGCCATGTGCCGGAACGCCTGGCGGGCCTGCTGCACCGGCCAGCACCGCACCGGCAACGCCGCCAGCCCGTCACCAGTGAACAGGTCCAGCAGTTCGGCGAGCATCTGGCCGATCCGGTCGTGCCCGGCGTCCATCAGGTCAAAGCTGCGATACCGCACCTGCGGATGGGTGCCGGCCACCTGGGTGGGATCGCGCCGGTCGGTTTTGCCCATCTCGATAAACCGCCCGCCAGGGGCGAGCAGGTCGAGGGAGGCGTCGGTGAACGGCCCCGCCAGCGAGTTGAGCACCACATCCATCCCCGCCCCGCCCATCACCGCGGCGAAGGCATCGGCGAAATCCAGGTCGCGGGAGGAAGCGATGTGATCATCCGGCACGCC
>NZ_JBEXMW010000076.1:0-2218 GCF_040610775.1 Nonomuraea sp. NPDC003709
GCTGACTAAGCGGTCCCCTTAACGTTCCGGCACCGGGCAGGCGTCAGTCCGTATACATCGTCTTACGACTTCGCACGGACCTGTGTTTTTAGTAAACAGTCGCTTCCCCCTGGCCACTGCGACCCCCACCAGCTCCGAGTGCAAGACTCATCACCAGCAGAGGTCCCCCTTCTCCCGAAGTTACGGGGGCAATTTGCCGAGTTCCTTAACCACAGTTCACCCGATCGCCTTAGTATTCTCTACCTGACCACCTGAGTCGGTTTAGGGTACGGGCCGCCACAACACTCGCTAGAGGCTTTTCTCGGCAGCATAGGATCATCCACTTCACCACAATCGGCTCGGCATCACATCTCAGGCTTAAGGAACGCGGATTTGCCTACGTTCCGCCCTACATGCTTACCCCAGGACAACCATCGCCTGGGCTGGACTACCTTCCTGCGTCACCCCATCGCTTACCTACTACCCAATCAGGTCGAGCGTTCGGCCTAACACCGGTCCCGAAGGACCAGCTGACTTAAGGACTCTTAGTATCAAGGGGTTCGATATGGGCGCGTTAAAGCGGGTACGGGAATATCAACCCGTTGTCCATCGACTACGCCTGTCGGCCTCGCCTTAGGTCCCGACTTACCCTGGGCGGATTAGCCTGCCCCAGGAACCCTTGGTCATCCGGCGCGAGGGTTTCTCACCCTCGATTCGCTACTCATGCCTGCATTCTCACTCGTGTACGCTCCACGGCTAGATCACTCTGCCGCTTCACCGCATACACGACGCTCCCCTACCCATCAACACAACATGTGCGTCAATGCCACGACTTCGGCGGTGTACTTGAGCCCCGCTACATTGTCGGCGCAGAATCACTTGACCAGTGAGCTATTACGCACTCTTTCAAGGGTGGCTGCTTCTAAGCCAACCTCCTGGTTGTCTCTGCGACTCCACATCCTTTCCCACTTAGCACACGCTTAGGGGCCTTAGTCGGTGATCTGGGCTGTTTCCCTCTCGACTACGAACCTTATCGCCCGCAGTCTCACTGCCACGCTCTCACTTACCGGCATTCGGAGTTTGGCTGACGTCAGTAACCTTGTCGGGCCCATTAGCCATCCAGTGCTCTACCTCCGGCAAGAAACACGCGACGCTGCACCTAAATGCATTTCGGGGAGAACCAGCTATCACGGAGTTTGATTGGCCTTTCACCCCTACACACAGATCATCCCCCAGGTTTTCAACCCTGGTGGGTTCGGTCCTCCACCCAGTCTTACCTGAGCTTCAACCTGCCCATGCGTAGATCACTCCGCTTCGGGTCTACAGCATGCGACTCAACGCCCTATTCAGACTCGCTTTCGCTACGGCTCCCCCACACGGGTTAACCTCGCCACACACCATAACTCGCAGGCTCATTCTTCAAAAGGCACGCAGTCACATCACACAGAAGCAAGCTTCTGTAAGCTCCTACGGCTTGTAGGCACACGGTTTCAGGTACTATTTCACGACCCCTCACCGGGGCACTTTTCACCTTTCCCTCACGGTACTCGTGCACTATCGGTCATCAGGGAGTATTTAGGCTTACCAGGTGGTCCTGGCAGATTCACACAGGATTTCTCGAGCCCCGTGCTACTTGGGATCCCCTCAAACAGTCGACAAGGTTTCGCCTACCCGGCTCTCACGGTCTACGGCAGCCCTTCCCAGAGCTTTCAACTACCCCATCGATTTCTTACTGTTCGAGACAACGGCAGCTATCTCAAGAGGGTCCCACGACCCCGGACATGCAACGCCTGCCGGCTATCACACACGCCCGGTTTAGCCTCATCCGCTTTCGCTCACCACTACTCACGGAATCACTATTGTTTTCTCTTCCTACGGGTACTGAGATGTTTCACTTCCCCGCGTTACCACCAACCGCCCTATACATTCAGGCGGAGGCAACACCACATGACTGGTGCTAGGTTTCCCCATTCGGACATCCCCGGATCAACGTCTGGTTGGCGACTCCCCGAGGCTTAACGCAGCCTCCCACGTCCTTCATCGGCTCCTGATGCCAAGGCATCCACCGTGTGCCCTAAAAAACTTGGCCACAAAGATGCTCGCGTCCACTATGCAAATCTCAAACAACAAACAGCAACCGCATCCAAGCCCAGGATCAACCTGAACCCTTCAGCGGCCCTGTACTCCAGAAGAACCGAACACGCATGCCCGTTTCCTCAGGACCCAACAGTGTGTCCAA
>NZ_JBEXMW010000077.1:0-2942 GCF_040610775.1 Nonomuraea sp. NPDC003709
GCATGAAGAAACACTTATCGTCGAGAGAATCTTCATGCGTATCTAAAATCACTCAAAGGAGCGTATTTCTATGTCTAGTATACCAAAAAATGAACAAAATCAGAAGCAGGTGCAAATCTTGAACGAATTATCAAAACGTAAAGTGGTCGAGCATAATTCTTTAATCACATCTATTGCCAAAATGGATAAAACCCCACTCAAAATGTTTGAATTAGCCGTATCGTGCATTGATACAGAAGAACCACCAAAAGATCATACGGTTTATTTGTCAAAAGCAGAACTGTTTGCCTTTTTTAAAGTGGACGACAGCAATAAACACACACGTTTTAAACAGGCAGTCGAGAATATGCAGAAACAAGCCTTTTTCAAAATTAAAGAAAAAAAAGAACATGGATTTGAATTTGAAAATATTGTGCCGATTCCCTATGTTAAGTGGACGGATTATCATGATGAGGTAACGATCCGATTTAGTCCTGAAATTATGCCGTATTTAATCAATTTAAAACAAAATTTCACGCAACACGCTTTGTCTGATCTTGCAGAACTCAATAGCAAGTATTCCATTATCTTGTATCGCTGGTTATCTATGAATTATAACCAGTACGAGCATTATAGTTACAAGGGCGGGCGCCGAGAAGAACAAGTGGAAGCCTACCGCAATCCTTCAATTTCCATGCGAGAATTACGAGAAATGACGGACACGGTCAATGAATACAAATTATTCACTAACTTTAGCAAGAAAGTTTTAGATAAACCCCTTGAAGAAATCAATGATCGGACCTCATTTAATATTGCCTATGAGAAAGTGAAAAAAGGTAAAAGCATTGATTCTATTGTCTTTCATATCACGAAAAAACGTCGAGCAGACGATAACAGTTATAAGCTAGAGGACAAGACCTACAAGGAAGCGAAAGCCGAAAAAGAATTATCAAACCAAACACTTGCAGGTAAAGCGTTAGAAAGTAGATATACAAGGTTATTGCTTGAAAATTTCCTTTTATCGCCTTATGAAATGACAGATACATCACTTATGGCTGGCTTGCAAAAAAATGTTTATCCAAAGTATGACGAACTCAAAACATTACGAGGACTTGAGGGGGTCAAAAAGCACCTCTCATACGTTCGTGAGAAGCAAGAACCTTATTCAAAAGGGAACGTTGCAAAGTATCTTAAAAAGGCAGTTGATCAGTATTTGCCAACTGTGAAATTACAAGACCTTGACCAACCAGAACGTGCAAGTGTTCGAGGTAAAGGAGCAAGCCATGAGTGAGAATCTAAAAACGATCAAAGAGCTTGCGGATGAGTTGGGTGTATCAAAAAAGAAAATTCATTATCAAGTATCTAAATTAGATAGTAATTTGATACAGAGATTAGACGGTACTATCTATTTTAACAACGCTGCTATAAAAGTGATTAAAGGGAATATTGGATATGTCCCTAAAACTAAATTAGATAGTGTTGGTGTCCAAAATAGACAGTATTTAGATACCAAATTAGACACCGTAAATACAAGTTTAATTGATGAAAAAAATGAACGAATCAATTATCTAAAAGAGCAAATAAAGAATAAAGATAATCAAATATCTGTTAAAGACGAACAGATAAAAAGTTTAGTAGACGTACAAAAACAAACTCAAAATCTTTTAGATCAGCAACAACGACTAGCCTTACAAGATAAAAAGTTGTTAGAAGAATACAAAGCAGAAAATGACAGCTTAAAAGCTCTCAAAATGCCCTCACAGGAAACAGAATTCAAACACTTAGACAATCAATATAAAGATGAAGTGAACGCTCTTAAAGAGAAGTTGGAAAATTTGCAGGAACAAATCAAAGATCAAAAAAGGATAGAAGAACAAGAAAAACCAAGAAAATGGTGGGGACTATGGCGAAAATAGATGATTCAGTTAAAAAGAAAGTTCCAGAATTAAGGTTTCCGGGATTTACGGATGATTGGGAAGAGCGTAAGTTAGGAGAATTATCTAATATTGTTGGTGGTGGAACACCAAGTACATCGAACCCTGAATACTGGGACGGTGATATTGATTGGTATGCACCAGCTGAAATTGGAGAACAAAGTTATGTTAGTAAAAGTAAAAAGACTATTACTGAACTAGGTCTAAAGAAGAGTTCAGCTCGAATTTTACCAGTAGGAACCGTCTTATTTACTTCTCGTGCTGGTATCGGAAACACCGCTATATTAGCCAAAGAAGCTACAACTAATCAAGGGTTTCAATCAATTGTTCCTGATCAAAATAAACTTGATAGTTATTTTATTTTTTCAAGAACTAATGAGCTCAAGCGATATGGGGAAGTCACCGGTGCAGGATCTACTTTTGTTGAGGTTTCAGGTAAGCAAATGTCGAAAATGTCGATTATGGTACCTGAACTTTCAGAACAACAAAAAATCGGGTCATTCTTTAAACAGTTAGACGATACTATCGCTCTTCATCAACGTAAGTTAGATTTATTGAAAGAACAGAAAAAAGGCTTTTTACAAAAGATGTTCCCTAAAAATGGTGCCAAAGTTCCTGAATTGCGATTTGCGGGGTTTGCTGACGATTGGGAAGAGCGTAAGTTATCTGACGTAGCTAATCACAGAGGCGGAACAGCTATTGAAAAGTATTTTGACAAATATGGTGTATACAAAGTTATTTCAATTGGTAGCTATGGATTAAATAGCCAATACGTTGATCAAAATATTCGCGCAATATCAAATGAAATTACAGATGGACGAGTTGTTAATTCTGGAGAGCTCACCATGGTGCTAAATGATAAAACTGCTAATGGAACAATTATTGGAAGAACTTTACTGGTAGAAAAAGATAACGAATATGTTATCAATCAACGAACTGAAATTATTTCTCCGAAAGAAAACTTTGATTCTAATTTTGCATATACCATACTTAATGGTCCTTTTAGAGAAAAAGTTAAACGAATTGTTC
>NZ_JBEXMW010000078.1:0-2761 GCF_040610775.1 Nonomuraea sp. NPDC003709
AAACGGCTAGATCCATTTGCAGAAGTGATAAGAATATCCCCATTTTTCACTTTGTCAATTTTAACTGCCTCTTTATTTACAAAGACATCGTCCGATTTAATTAAAAAAGTATCTTCTGCAATATTGGAAGAACGAAGAACCCTAATACCATATTTTTGGACATCGGATGGCTTATATGTTAAGCCCCGTCTTACTTCAGCTAAATTTGAGAACTTACGCTCTTCCCAATCATCCGTAAAACCTTCAAACCTTAATTGTGGACTCTTTTTACTCATCATGCCCACCTCTCAAAAGAAGACGCATCGAATCAATTAAGGCTTGATTCTCTTCACTTTCTGAAAAATCGTCAATCAACGATAAGAGCACTTGCTCTTGTTGAACTAATTCTTCATTGACCTTAAGGAGATTGGTATTTACTGCAACCAAATCAACCGGTTCCTCTTCCTCAAAGGTATCGACATAACGAGGGATATTTAAGTTAAAGTCATTTTCTTGGATCTCATCAAAACTTGCAACATGAGCATATCTTTCAATATCTTCTCGTTTTTTGTAGATAGAAACAATTTTATCAATATGTTCATCCAACAGGACATTTTTATTTTTTTGTTTTTCAAAATCTTGAGAAGCATCGATAAATAAGACATCACGATGAGAGCGGTTTTTCTTCAAAATAATAACCGTTGTCGGAATACTCGTTCCAAAAAAAATATTGGCCGGCAAGCCAATGACCGCATCAATGGCTCCCATTTCTAAAAGGGCTTGACGAATGGTTCCTTCTGCGGCTCCTCTAAAGAGCACGCCATGCGGAAGGACAATTCCCATTGTTCCCGATTCTTTCAAATGGTAAAAACCGTGAAGGAGAAAGGCAAAGTCAGCTTTAGATTTAGGCGCTAATTTTCCAAAACGCTCAAAACGAGGGTCAGAGAGAAACTGATCTGCCGCTGACCATTTTGCAGAATAAGGTGGATTCATGACTACGGAATCAAACTGATAAGGCTCTTCTGAGGGCCAATCGGCATCTAAAGTATCTCCGTTATTCAGGTTCATGCGTTCTTTATCCACCCCATGAAGAATTAAGTTCATACGTGCCAAGTTAAAGGTCGTTGTATTTAACTCTTGTCCATGATAGTGCACTTGATTTGGATTGATGAGATAGCGACGAATATTAAGCATCAAAGAACCTGAACCCATCGCAGGGTCATAGATATGAAAAGGTGCTCGAGATTCTTGGCCGATTGAAGTGATCTCTGACATGATGCGTGAAACAGCTTGTGGGGTATAAAACTCGCCTGCTTTTTTACCCGCACCTTCCGCAAACATCCCAATTAAATACTCATAAGCGTCCCCAATCACATCGCCATTGTGTTCAAATAAGTCAATCTCATCTAAAGCACGCAAGACCTCAGTAATCGTCACATTACGTTGTTGTGCATTTGAGCCTAATTTTGTGGAGTTTAAATCAATATCCGCAAACAATCCACTGAATTCTTCTCCTTGACGTTCCAACTCATTAAAACCTGCTTGTAAGTCGGTCAAGTTAAATTCATAGTTATCAGCTTTGAGGCGGTAGTGATAAAACAATTGATCGGGTTGGATAAAGTAGCCTTGTTTGGGTTGGATATTTTCGATTAAATCGTCTTTGTCTTCTTCGTACCATTCCATGAAGCCTGCATACTGAGTGGAACGTTCTGGGAAGGTATCTGTTTTGCCATTTTCTTGTTCATAAACTTCTCTCAGCTGCGCATCAGACAAGTACTTATAGAAAATTAATCCCAGTAAGTAGTTTTTATACTCACTTGCATCCATCTTCCCACGTAAGATATCCGCAGAAGCCCATAGTTGTTGATTTAAACCTGTCGCCATTATAATTCTTCTTTCCATTTTTGAAGTTGTTCAAAGTTTTGTTGTAGTCGTTCTTCTAAAACTTTTGTTCTTCTTCTGTATTTTTCACCCGTTTTGGCTTCAAACTCTTCTTTACTAAGGGTCATCGAATCCAGTAAATGAGTTAAATAAGGGATCGTTTTCTTATCGCCTTGATATTCATTCATTGCAGACTGTAAAAAGTCGAAGGATAATCCAAATTCTTCGGCTTCTTTTTGAAGTTGTCTTTGAATTTCATTTTGAATCGAAGTCTCTTTTAATTGAGCCACATCGATCTCTTCAGTAGTATTGACGAGTTGATCTTTCAAGGTGTGATACATCTTTTGGATTTGAGGATCCTTTTGTTGGATTTCTTTTTCAAATTTTTCAACGGCCCCTGCTTCGTTTAATTGAATCGCTTTCAAAAGTTGATTAATATAAAAACTATCCACGATGTCTTTATGTGTCGCATTGAGCTGCGAAGAAAAAGCAATCTCTTGTAAAAGCTTCTCGAAGTCTTCCTCAGGATGCTCCTCATCCTCGATCATTTCTTTAATCTTTGTTTTAACATTTTCCGTTTTACCTTGATATTGTGGCATCTGCTCCACTACTTCTGAAAATGCTTCAAAGTCCTCTTCGTATTGATCATAGCTTCGGAGCGCTTTATAACTCTTTTCTAGCTTTTGATAAGCACTCACTTGCGCAATCATCGTTTTAAGATCATTGGGTTTATCCGATAGGTCGGCTTCGCTTTGTTTATAAAGTGTTGAACATTCGATAAATTCTTTTTTGACTTCTTCATATTCTCTTGGAATCAGTTGATCAAAGTTTTGATTTTCATTTGAGAATAGACGAAACGTGTTTTGCACATTTTCTTTCATGGTGAAGGGCTTTCTAAAAG
>NZ_JBEXMW010000079.1:0-2624 GCF_040610775.1 Nonomuraea sp. NPDC003709
AAAGGACAGCGGCGGGAAAGCCTGGAAATATCCACGAAGGTGTTCTGGCCCACCGGGCCGGGCGGGCCCAATGACAAAGGTCTGGGCCTTCCGTTATATTCTTTATAAAAGTGTTTAGCAGTTGGGAATCGTTGACAATTTAAAAATTTGTCTGCAGCTTCTTTTCTTTTAGTCTAAAATAGAGGTTAATAACTAACAGGGGAATTACTAAATGATCAAACCCGAAAAGACAATCAATGGAACCAAATGGATTGAAACGATTCAAATCAATGCCGAAGAACGGGCAACCCTCGAAGATCAGTATGGCATCGATGAAGATATTATTGAGTACGTCACTGATAATGATGAAAGTACTAATTATGTTTATGATATCAATGAGGACTACCAATTATTCATCTTTCTGGCGCCGTATGCCCTCGACAAAGATGCGCTGAGATACATTACCCAGCCATTTGGCATGTTGCTCCATAAGGGCGTTTTATTCACGTTTAATCAAAGCGGCATACCTGAAGTCAACACGGCACTTTACTCGGCATTGGATAATCCCGAGGTTAAGAGCGTCGATGCATTTATTCTGCAAACACTGTTTACAGTTGTTGTCAGTTTTATCCCAATTTCTCGCGCCATTACCAAGAAACGCAACTATTTGGATAAAATGTTGAACCGGAAGACGAAGAACAGTGACTTGGTTTCACTTTCATATCTTCAACAGACGTTGACCTTTTTGTCCAGCGCGGTCCAAACCAATCTCAGTGAACTCGATCGTTTGCCAAAGACCCATTTTGGTGTCGGTGCTGACCAAGATAAAATTGATTTATTCGAAGACGTGCAAATTGAAGGAGAACAGGTCCAACGGATGTTTGAGATTGAAACCCAAGTCGTTGACCGAATCGATCATACCCTCAACAGCCTTGCTAATAACAACCTGAACGATACAATGAAATTTTTGACAATTTGGTCACTGACCATGGCTGTGCCAACGATCATTACCGGATTCTATGGGATGAACGTGAAGAAACTCCCGTTAGCCGGGATGCAAGATGCTTGGATGCTGACTTTGGGGATTTCTGTCGCCTTGATTGTGGCGATGCTGATTATGCTGAAGTTCTGGCGGAAGATGTGATGGGTGAGTGACTTGCTGCTGGGTGGGGGACTTTTTTGGAATGTGTATAGTTGAGCAGTTATGCTATTTTGAGCACCCTTCGGCTTCTGAAATACGCTCCGACGACCCTGACCCCGGCCACATAAGACAAAAAATCCAGTAGCGAACGTTTTTTGTTCGTTACTGGATTTTCTGCCTTATGCTCTGGGGTCAACCCGGGTCTTGTCACGTGTTGGTGATCTATTAGGTATCAACTATCTAGGCACACACACCATGCGTAAAACAGGCGCTTATCGGGTCTATACGCAGTCAAACTATAATATTGGTTTAGTGATGAATTTATTAAACCATTCAAGTGAAGCTATGACCTTAACGTATCTTGGATTAGATCAAGCTAGTCGAGAAACGATGTTAGACCAAATTGATTTTGGGTAATGAATGTTTAGAACTTAGTAGTCGTCCAAAAACGACTACTTTTTTTGTTGAATCGTCCTTGGACGATTCGATGCTTTTGACTTGTAAGAACAGGATTGAATGAAGCCATACTGTTCGCATATTTTTAGTGGATGAACAAACAAAATACGAGAGATTTTTTGTTCGTTCATCCAAAAAGAGGGACGATTTCGGAAGAAGAAAATCGTCCTTTTTTTTCTTCTTTTTGTATGACAAAAAGAAAGATCTTTTGCCCATTTTATTTTTATAAAATGGGTAGGTGGCGTTTGCGTAAAGCAAATCGACACAATCCAAAGGGGATAAAAGGGGAAAGTGAAACTTCCCCCTTTTCAAGCCACATTGTAATACAAGAACGAAGTAATTTGTATTACAATGTGATAGCTTACAGCAGTATTTATGGGTTTATATTTGCTATTTTGTTGTGAGGATTGTAACCGAATAGGGCGCAATGCTTATTACAAAATCAATGACAAAGGGCGATTGAGGAATGAGCGCTGGGGCATTTTATCTTTGAGGAAGTTCTTGATGGATCAGAAAAATGTATCACAAATTGAAACAAAGACTCACTCATTTAAGAGACGCTACTAGCATGAAATTTTGTTGTTGCGATAAGCAACTTCTGATACACGATTTTTAGCCATTACATCACTCGTTTTTAGAGTGATGTGTAAGTGCGCATTGCACTCTTTTTTTACGAAACAAGCCGACCAGCGTTTGAAACTTTTTAGTTTTTCATCATTCTATTTTAAAACGCTCTAAAACTCGATTTAAGCGACTTTAATTCGAAACTGTCTATTTGTTCAAAGGGAACATTAAGAATGCTTAAACGAGCTTTTAAGTGGGTTTAAAGTGATTTTGAATTGAATAGCTTGTTTTAAGTTGTAAAAAAACAAGTTAAACAAAGTATAGGTTTTCCATTTAAGGGTTGTTAGGGCTTGCCCTGACCGTCTGTAAGACGCTTGATTGCAAAGTATGAGTATTTAGCTAGTCAAATAGTTAAAACAGCGTATACGAGCAATTAGAGGGAATCCAAGAAAGTCCTAAGAGAGGGTTTGATCTTTTCTTTTAG
>NZ_JBEXMW010000080.1:0-2520 GCF_040610775.1 Nonomuraea sp. NPDC003709
TCCTGGGCCAACCCGATCGTGCGACACGAGGTCGCATGGAGTGAGTGGAAGACACGGAAGGAGGATCGGCTGATGTCGATCGTGTAGTTTCCGGTCCCGTGCGCAAGGACCGTCCCCGCCTCGGCATGCGTCGTGGGTAACCGCGGGGTGTGAAGCCCGGGGAAGTGCCCAAGGATTCCTGTTCCGTCCAGGAGTTACAGGCTGGGGAAGACCGGACGGGTGAACGCAAGTGAATCCTCGATGACGCCTCGTCATTGCCACTCTCGCCGACGGGTAGCAGCAGCGGGAGATAGGGACCGGCCGCAGAAGGGCGGCAGGTGCTGACCGGAGGGATTGGGCCGGTCAGGAGCGCATCACCGTCCCCGGGGTTCAGAGGGCACCCACCCCGGTCGCATCTCATTCATGCGGAACGTGACAACCCCGATGGGGTCCGGTCGAGGTATCGCCCGGTAGGCCGACCGTGAGGAAGGCAAAACTCCCCAGCGGGCGCAGGAAGACCCGAAAAGCCAAGGCCGGCAGCCGAAAGGCGACAGGAAAGACGGGACCGGAGGCTGGCTCCTCCGCCAGCGGTCCCGGCATAACTGGCCGGATAGGGGCGATTGCCCTGATCTGAAAGGGTGCTGACGCGGGTCTGGTGAGCCTGCGAAGGCAAGATGTCAGGAACGCCCGAGCCGAGGGACAAGTTGGACACCGTCGAGGTGAACGGACCTAAGGACGACCTGCTGGACTGGGACTCGATCGATTGGGGCCAGGTCGAAGAGGACGTAAGGCGAATCAGGCAGCGGATCTTCGCGGCTTCGCGGGCAGGGGACCGGAAAAGGGTCCGCAACTTGCAGAAGCTGATGCTCCGCTCTCGCAGCAACGCGCTGATCAGCGTGCGGCGGGTGACGGAGGTCAACGCTGGCCGCAGGACGGCCGGGGTGGACGGCAAGGTGGCGCTGTTGTCCCAGGAGAAGGCCGACTTGGCCGCCTGGGTGCAACACGGCGCCAGGTCGTGGTCACCTTGTCCCGTCCGGCGGGTCTATGTTCCCAAGAGCAACGGGCGCCGCCGCCCGCTCGGCATTCCAGTGATCGCCGACAGGGCATTGCAAGCTCTGGTGGCGGGTGCGCTGGAGCCGGAGTGGGAAGCACGGTTCGAGCCGAAGTCTTATGGTTTTCGGCCGGGCCGCGGCTGCCATGATGCGATCGTGGCCATCCACACCACGGCAAGCCGCAAGGACGCCAAACGGCTGTGGGTGCTCGACGCCGATTTGGAGGCGGCATTCGACCGGCTTGGTCATGATCACATCCTCGCGTCGCTGGGCACCTTCCCCGCTCGGGGCTTGGTGCGGCAGTGGCTGACGGCGGGCGTGATCGAGAATGACCGGTTCACCTCGACCGGCGAGGGTGTCCCTCAAGGCGGGGTGATCAGCCCGGTGCTCATGAACGTGGCCCTGCACGGCATGGAACAGGCCGCCGGGATCAGGTACTGGGATGGCGACACCATGCGCACCACGCCCAGTTCCCCGGTTCTGGTGCGATACGCCGACGATGTGCTCGCTTTATGCCACACCCATGAGCGAGCACAGCAGGTCAAGGACCAGTTGGCCGCGTGGCTGGCTCCCAGGGGTCTGACCTTCAACGAGGACAAGACCCGGATCACCCACCTGGACCAGGGAGTGAACTTTCTGGGATTCGAGATCCGGCGTTTTCGCGGGAAACTGCTCACCAAGCCGAGCAAGGAGGCGGTGCGGCGGATCCGCAAACGGCTCTCAGCAGAGGTGAAGGCCCTGCGCGGCGCCAACGCTGACGCGGTGATCGCCCAGCTCAACCCGATCATCAGGGGCTGGGCCGCCTACTACCGGATCGGGGTGTCCAAGCGCACATTCAACGCCCTGGACGCCCACGTGTGGAGACTGGTCCACAAATGGGCCACGATCTCCCACCCGAATAAGCCGAAACGATGGGTGATCGCCCGCTACTTCGGCATGTTCAACTCCGCCAGACAGGACAAGTGGGTATTCGGAAGCCGGGAGAGCGGTTTCTACCTCCGCAAGTTCATCTGGACGAAGATCGTCCGGCACCGGATGGTGGCAGGACGGGCCTCACCCGACAACCCAGCACTGACCACCTACTGGGCCGAACGGCGCCGCCGCTCCAAACCCCCGATGGACACGGCCCTCTGGCGACTACTGCGCCAGCAACACGGCCGATGCCCGCTATGTCGAGGGCTGCTGCTGCACGCCGACCGCGAGCCACAAAGCCCACAGGAGTGGGAACACTGGCTCACGGCCACCCGCAAGGCGATTCGCCAACGCGCGATCACGCCCATCGCGGAGTCCAGCAACCCGGACGATCACACCACGCCGCACCTCATTCACACACACTGTCGTCACCGACCCGGCGACGACGATATGAAGCCAGCACTTCTACCTGCCCGCAAGCCTTCAGGGCTTGCCTGAGCCGGTTGCCTGGAAAGCGGGCACGGCCGGTTCTGAGGGGGCTCCGGCGCTGCAAAGCGCCGGAGCTACCCGACGAGGC
>NZ_JBEXMW010000081.1:0-2286 GCF_040610775.1 Nonomuraea sp. NPDC003709
CTGACCGCCATCGTCAAGGGCGAGCCGAACCACTGGTCGATCCGCGCCGGCAATGCCCAGTCGGGCAACCTGTCCACCTACTACAACGGGGCACGCCCCAACGTCGCGGGCTACAACCCGATGAAGAAGGAAGGGGCCATCATCCTCGGCATCGGCGGAGACAACAGCAACGGCTCCGCCGGCACCTTCTACGAAGGCGTGATGACCTCCGGCTATCCGACGGACGCCACCGAGAACGCGGTCCAGGCCAGCATCGTCGCCGCCGGCTACACGACGGCCGCCCGTCCCAGCGGGACACCCGCCGCCGGCACGTCGATCTCGCTGCGCGCGACGACGGCCTGCTGCACCGGCCGCTACCTCCGCCACCAGAACGACCAGGCCGTCACGTCCGTGATCACCTCCAGCAGCTCGTCCCTGGACAAGAACGACGCCACGTGGATCGTGCGCAACGGCCTGGCCTACAGCTCCTGCGTGTCGTTCGAGTCGAAGAACTACCCCGGCAGCTACCTGCGGCACAGTAACTACCAGCTCTACCGCAACGCCAACGACGGCAGCGCCCTGTTCGCCAACGACGCCACCTTCTGCCCGCAGCCCGGCATGAACGGCCAGGGCCTTTCGTGGGCCTCCTTCAACTTCCCGAACCGCCTGCTGCGTCACTACAACAACATCGTCTACATCGGCAGCGAGGGCGGATCGAACACCTTCGACAGTGCGACCTCGTGGGCCGACGACGTGAGCTGGGTCGTCGCCTCACCCTGGGCGTAGGCACCCCGGGCGGAGCCGTCCCGCCACTCGGGCCCGAGGACGGCTCCGCCCGCCGCAGCACCAGCCGGCCGTTCGACCCGGACCCCTGGTGGGCGAGGCGGCCGGCTCACACACGGGCACATGAGTAGGGGCTACTCATGCCATTTCCGCCGTCGCCAGGAAGCATCCATAGGACTGCCTCCGGTGCCGGAAGGACTCCCATGTCCCGTCGCTCCCCCTTGAGCATGCTGCTGACCGCCATCCTCGCGCTGAGTTTCGTCACCGCGTGCGAGGACTTCCCTCCACAAGACACACCCCCTCAGGCAGCCCAGACGAAGGCGCCGCCCAAGAAGGGCTTCTGTCCCGCGGCAGGCCCGATCACCCGGTCGTTGCTTCCCTCCCCCGAGGGAGTCGAGCGGATCGCCACGAACCCCTGCCTCGGTGTGAACGGCCTGATCGGCATGGCTCTGGATGTCATCCCGGAGCAGAAGATGGCCGACGAAGCGGAACTGCGCTCCTTCCGTCAGGGGCTCAGGACCTTCGCCACCCGGGTGACTGCGGCCGCCGACGCGGTGGACTGCGCCTACGAGAACGACCACCTGGCGGTGTCGATCTACCAGGACCCGAACTACGGTTGGTCGGTGGGCCTGGTGGCAGTGGTGCGCGGGGATCTGGAAGCCGCTGCGGAGGAGGCCATCTGCCTGCTGCTGAAGCAGGTGCCGTTTCTCCCGGACGTCGGCTTCCGCGCCGACGGCCCGCCGGCACCGAAGTTCTGCGCCGACGCCGAGTCCAGAGAAGCCCGGGGATACAAGTTCATGATCTTGTGGATCGCCGACTCGGACGCCATGTGCCGCAGCCTGACGCACAGCATCCGCGCGACCGGCGCCGCCTGATCCCAGCGAGCCTGACGGGTCTGGAGTACGTCTAGTCCTCGTCGTCGATGATGTAGCCCACGCCGGGGTGGGGCCGTCGTCGTGGTGGCCGGCCGCGGCGGTCCGGGCGGTGTTCGAAGTGCCACCACTCGTTGTCGTACATGCGGTACAGGTCGTAGCGGGCGCCGTGGTCCTCGAGCCAGCGCGCGCCTTCGTGGGGGCGCACGTCCAGCGCGATGCCCTTGACGTGGGAGGATTCCGCCGGTGGGAGCACGAGCATGCGTGCCAAGGTCGCGGAGCCGCGGCGGCGCACCTCTTCCTCGAACATCTGTTGCTGGACGAGGGGGTCGCGGTAGCCCGAGGTGAGGCCGAGGAGCTGGCCGTGACGCCACAGCGCCTCGGTGCGGGCCGCGGTGAACGCGGCCCTGGCGCCGTCGGTGAGCCCGGTCAGGTCCTCGGCGGGGAATCGCATCCGTAACGCCCAGTGGCAGGCCTGTTCGCGGGCCTGGCCGGGGCGGCGGAGGAACGCCGCAGGTAGCAGGAGCACGGCCAGCACCAGCGTGACCACGGCATACAGCCGGTCTCGGGGCCGAAGGGGGATGGTGCGTGGTTCGTCCATGACGAACTACGATTGGCGCCGAATGTGCGCGCGTTGTCCGCCCGATGTCAC
>NZ_JBEXMW010000082.1:0-2104 GCF_040610775.1 Nonomuraea sp. NPDC003709
CGTTGATCAAACCATGTTGAAGCGGTATACATTAATCGAAAACTGCCATAAATTCCAGCACCGATTAAACCAAAACCACCTAATCCAAGAACGACTGCCCCATAAGGATGTTTAGGCTGTATTTCCATCACTGTGTCATACAAAATATGCAAACCCCAACCATCCCAGATACCTTTATAAATCCATCGTCCGATGAGAATACCGACAACTAAGAAACAGAACAGGCAGATAATATTCACAATCAAAATACTGTAACGTTCGACAATCTCACGTTTGCGATCTGCTTTTATCTGCTCTTTTTGTTCATTCAGTTCTTTTTTCAAAGCGAGTAATGCTTGTTTTTCAACTTGAATGTCTTTCAGTATGGTCGCTTTTAAGTTTTCTGCCTCTAAACGATGGAGTTGTTCTTGAATGGCAGACTCCATTTTTTGACTCGCAACAGCTTCTATTTTTTCTTGGTAGCCCCGAAAGTCTTTATTAACTTCTTGACGGACTAAGCGGTCTAGTTCTGGAACGTGACTGAAATCAATTTTACCATTTTTATAAGCATTTAATACTTGAACAACGAGTTGTTCATCTTTATTCATCGACTCATCCCCCGATCATGATCTTTTGTTGGTTTCTTTTCAGACTGTACGTCTCTATTCACTTGTTTTTCTAGGCTTTTCTGTTGTTCTTGCTCGTAATTTTTCATGTCTTTTGAAAAGCGACGTTCAAAATCATCGAGGATTTTCTCTTTTGTTTGCTTTAATTTTCTTGTAACGCGTTGAGTAAGTTCTGGTACTCGTCCTGCAAGCTGTTTGATTGTGTCAATAAATCGATTAATTTTTGATTCTCGCTTGAGAGCTTCTGATTTTCTTGGTTCAATTGCTTGTTCAAGGCTAACAATTTCTGATTCTCTTTGTTGAGTGTCTCGCTCAAGCGGAGTAATCGCTGGTTCTCGTTGTTCAACAGCTCTAAATTCGTTTTGTCTTGCTCGGTTTTCCAACTCATGTAAAATGGTCTCCCTTCCAAAATCAGAACCCAATCGGGTCTCTCGTGCTCGTCTTTGCTTGTTATTGGCGTCTAAAAAGGTATATGAGAACGTTTGGCCTCTTTCTGATAGAATTACCCCATTGTCAGATAATCGTTCCTTAAACGCTTCGTATGAGCTCACAGAGACATCTTGAAGCGATTTATTGATTCTTTCTCTCAAATCATCCATGTAAGAATACTCATTTTTGGCGATTAGTTCTTTTTCTGTCTCTGTTTGGCGCTCATTTGGTGGCTCTAAAATGTGCCAGTTCTCTCGAGAAGCGAGTCGATCATTCATTTCTCGTGCTCGTTGAACGCTTTCTCCTTTTTGTTCTCTTAATTTATTGCCTGTCTCTAAATTGACCTTATTGACAATGATGTGGTTGTGTAAGACGTGATTTTTTCCGTCTAAATGCGTATACACAGCACTTTGATGGTTAGGATAGAGATTTTCTGCTAATTCAACGCCTAAATCATTGGCTTTTTGCCAGTCTTTTTGAACTTTCGGATTCAGTTCATCTAAGGCGAAAGATTGGGTAATACGCAAGACTTGATTGGATTCTTTGGTTTGGTTATGAAGTTGTCGAATGACATCAAATTGTTCTTTGGCGATAAAGGGATCAATCCCGTTGGTTCCACCCACGGCAACTGCCCGACAATTTGTCAGCTCCACAGGACGTTCCAATTGATGGTCTTGTAGCCACTGTTCAGTTTTTTCATGCATGGGTCTGTCTTGCCCTAAAGCATAATTAAGGGCGCTCGCTGCACTTGCGCCATTGCTTATTTTTGCAATTGTTGCCATAACTCTTGATACCCCTTTTGAGCTTGAGCGAGTACTCCGTATGTATAGCGTAAAGCCACGATCAGCTCTTTATCTTGGTTGTCCATCCGATCGAATTGATTGAGTTTCTTGGCGATTTGATTTAAATTGGTTCCTTGTTTTGAGAGTTCTAATAATAAAGATTTCGCTTGGTCATGTTCGAGATAAGGTTTTTTTAAATGAGATTTTTGTGCTAATTTTTTCGCATAAAGATTCGGAGAGAGTCCATATGTTTCTCCTGAAATTTTCAGCTTATTGTATTGTTCTTCA
>NZ_JBEXMW010000083.1:0-2065 GCF_040610775.1 Nonomuraea sp. NPDC003709
CCCGAATTGCTAGTTAATTTCATTGGAAAATAAATAAGTCGTGCTATCCTAATCTTAAAGCACTAAGCATTAGAAAGCTCACGACTTATATGACTTATAATAGCACACTTCCAAAAGTTTTTGTTTATTTACTGACAACCATTGAGACGCTTTATCAAACGAGTGTTCCCCTTGAGGTTCAAAACCGAAAGGGTTCTGTTGCAAAGTTTTCCAAAAAATCTATTTTAGTGTAAAATTGAGAAAAAAGACAGAGAGGACAGAGTAATGAATCATTTTAAAGGCAAACAATTCAAAAAAGACGTCATTATTGTCGCTGTTGGTTACTACCTGCGTTACAATCTAAGCTATCGTGAAGTTCAGGAATTGTTATATGATCGTGGAATAAATGTTTGTCATACTACGATTTATCGTTGGGTGCAAGAGTACAGCAAAGTCCTCTATTATCTTTGGAAGAAGAAAAATAGACAATCCTTCTATTCATGGAAAATGGACGAAACCTATATCAAAATTAAGGGACGTTGGCATTATCTTTATCGTGCAATTGATGCGGACGGCTTAACCTTAGATATCTGGTTACGAAAGAAACGGGATACGCAAGCAGCCTATGCTTTCTTAAAACGACTCCATAAACAGTTTGGTGAGCCGAAAGCAATTGTGACCGATAAAGCACCTTCTCTTGGCTCCGCCTTTAGAAAGTTACAGAGTGTGGGTTTATATCCTAAGACAGAGCACCGAACTGTGAAGTATCTTAACAATTTAATAGAACAAGACCATCGACCTATTAAACGACGAAATAAATTTTATCAAAGTCTCCGTACAGCCTCTTCCACGATTAAGGGCATGGAGACCATTCGAGGAATATATAAAAAGAACCGAAGAAATGGAACGCTCTTCGGCTTTTCGGTGTCTACTGAAATCAAGGTATTAATGGGAATACCAGCCTAAGATATTTGGAGTTCAGAGCGGGCGCGTTTGATTTTCAAACTTCGCAACAGAACCGAATCAATTATTTAAGACGAATTAATAAAAAATATAGAAAGAGAAGTTTATGATGTATTCAAAATTCATATCATTTTTAAAACAAATTCCTCTCCCGATATGTGGCTTAATTTTGGGTTTAATATCCTTAGGGAATCTCCTTTACAGTAAAGGTTACCCTATTTTAGGAAATTCTTACGATATGTTAGGTTTATTCCTGATGTTTTTAATTTTGCTCAAGATAGTACTGGCAATGAAACATACAATTTCGACTTTGAATGACCCAATTGTAGCCTCTGTTTCACCAACTTTTACGATGTCTTTAATGGTACTAAGCGTATTTTTAAAACGTTTGTCCGCCTTTAGTCTTCTTGCGAATGTTACTTGGTGGACTGCTTTAATTTTGCATCTTATCTTAATGATGTATTTTATTTATCTTCATGTACTACCAAAAGAATTAAAAATACATGATGTTTATCCAAGCTGGTTTATTACTTTTGTAGGCATTGGGGTAATATCGGCAACATCACCAGATTTCGGTCTTGAAGTGGGTAAAGTTGTGGTTTGGATAACATTACTCTTTTACTTTATTCTTCTTCCCATTGTTATGCATAGAGTTTTCATTTTACGAAAAATGCACAAATCTTTACTTCCTTTGATTACAAATATCACGGCACCAGGTTCACTTGGTTTAGTAGGATACCTCACTGTTGTAGAAGCAAAATCTAAAATATTCGTTATCTTTTTATTTATTTTATCGCAAGCTATCTATTTTATAACTTTAGGCTTGCTGACAAAACTTTTGAGAAGTGCCTTTTATTCTAGTTATGCTGCCTTTACATTTCCTCTCGTTATTTCTGCAACTGCGGTAAATTTAACAAGTAAACTCAGCGTTTTTCAGTTCCTGAATTTAGAATTATTAGCGAATATGGAAATCCTTATAGCAATTGCAATCGTTACTTATGTGCTCATCAGATACTATATTTTTTTAGAGGTCGCCGAGCAGCAGCCCGGCCACGCGCTTGTCGCGCAGCACGTCACGGTACGAGCGGTTCGAGCGGTACGAGTGGTTCGTCGTCGTGGATGG
>NZ_JBEXMW010000084.1:0-1983 GCF_040610775.1 Nonomuraea sp. NPDC003709
ACGACGGAATAAATTTTATCAAAGTCTCCGTACAGCCTCTTCCACGATTAAGGGCATGGAGACCCTTCGAGGAATATATAAAAAGAACCGAAGAATGTAGTGACCCCCAAAATATAGACTTTTCTGGAAAGTCAACGAAAAACTAGACACGGAGTTAAGAGAATTTAAGAATTATATTTTTCAAAGTCTTTTGGAGACTTGTAATCAAGACCTGAATGCATCCTTTTTGTATTGTAATAGGTCTCAATGTATTTAAATATTTCTTGAGTAGCCTCAGCTCTTGTCTCAAAATGAGCATCATTAATAAGCTCCCTCTTTAGCGTCTTATAAAAAGACTCCATCATTGCATTGTCATATGGATTTCCTTTACGACTCATGCTAGATTGAGCACCGACTTGACGAAGAGTAGATTGATAACGAGAGCTTGTATATTGACTCCCTTGATCAGTATGGACAATCAAGCCAGGCTGAGGATGTTCTTTCCCACAAGCTTGTAAGAAGCAATCCCTCACCAGTTTATCTTGCATCCGTGAAGACATTGACCAGCCTACAATCTTACGTGAAAAAACGTCGATATTCACGGCTAAGTATAAGGTGCCTTCTTTGGTAGGGATATAGGTCATGTCTCCCAGCCATACTTTATTAGGAGCTGTTGCTTTAAAGATCTGATTAATTAAATTGGGGCTTGAAAGCGAAGCTCCTTTTCTGTTGTAATGTTTATATTTATAACGGCTTCCCTTGGCATAAAGTCCCATCAAGTGCATCAGTTTCCCAACACGTTTCGTGTTGGTCATAATACCAGTATTATGAAGTACCTTGGTAATTCTAACCGCACCATAGCGTCCCTTATGCTCATGAAAGACAGCTTTTATCTTCTCTGAGAGAATTTCTCTCTCCACTTGTTGTTTTGAAGGACGACGATGCATGTATTCATAGAAACCTGAGCGAGAAACCTTAAGAACTTTTACTGCATGTTTAATTTTTATCTTCCCATGATGTTTCAAGAGAAATTCAAAACGTTTTACTTGCTTCGCTTCAAGAAGACCCGGAACTTTTTTAGAAGTTCAAGTTCCTCCTGAAGATAACGATTTTCTTTCTCTAACAATTTAATCTTATGTTGGGCATTAGCTAGGGCTGTCCCATTGCCTGGAAAAGCACTTTCTCCATATTCTTCAACTTCTTGAACCCAGCGATAAAGACTATTGGCATGAACCTCAAGCTCTTGGCTGACTTCTTTAACAGAGAAACCCTCTTCAAGAATGAGTTTTACTGCAGAAGTTTTAAATTGTTTATCGAATTTTCTTCTTGCCATAATAAACCTTTCCACGATTTCTCTTAACTTTGTGTCTAGTTTATTATAACCTTTCCAAACGCTTTTCTTTTTTATGTCTATTTATTTGATAATAGTCCATTCTATGAAACGTTTAAAAGAACGGACAGAAAATTATCAAGTACACGGATTTACGGTGCTTTGGCTTATGGGGGAAAATTTATGGTTAAAAGACCAAATAACAAACCTTCAAAAAAATTTAGTCTATTTTTCAGAAAATAGAGGTTTCTATTATTGGGAATTAGATTTTAAAACTCAGAAGCTGAGATTGAAGACACTGATTCATGAAGATTTGAGTGGAAAAATTATTTATTTACAAGAAGAAATTCCTTTTGGGGAAGGACGACTTATTGAGCAATTACGACTGCCTTTTTTATCACAAAAGTTACTGACAATACCACTTATTGTTGATCTTAAACTAGCGGAATTTATTCGTCGGCAACTTTATTATTGTTCACCAAAATGGTTGAAACTTCAGGAAAAATATTACCAAAGAGGTGAAAATTTGTTGAATTTGACTTTTGAACGTTCTTTTATTGCGCCTTTGGGGTTGAACTTACTTGAAGTTTTTGATGATGAAATCCCTTTACATAAATTTACTCAAATTAAGCAGAATATTAATCTCTATTATGAAAACTTTTTAATAAATTTTC
>NZ_JBEXMW010000085.1:0-1954 GCF_040610775.1 Nonomuraea sp. NPDC003709
CCAAGGTTAAACCATCTGCATCGATGGCTCGATACAAATAATGCCATTTTCCTTTAATTTTGATGTACGTTTCATCCATTTTCCATGAATAAAAGGATTTTTTATTTTTCTTTTTCCAAATTTGATAGAGTAGTTTGCCATATTCTTGCACCCAACGATAAATCGTCGTATGAGAAACGTTAATGCCACGATCATATAAGATTTCTTGAACTTCACGATAGCTAAGGTTATAACGAAGATAGTAGCCCACGGCTACAATAATCACATCCTGCTGAAATTGCTTTTCTTTAAAATGATTCATCGTCATTCCTCCTGCTATCTTTTTCTATTATTCTACCTTATTTGATAGTAGATTTAAAACTTTGCAACAGAACCCTATATTCGTTACAATGGTTATGGGAAGTTTTTCAAAAGGTTAAGAAAAGCTTACGGGGGTTTTTGAAATCAAAAAGTAGTAGGGGACGATAAAATGAAACATACACACAAAATCATATTGGCTGTCACTTCTGTATGCACTGTTATTATTCTAGGTGTAAGTATCTTTTTTGTTACACAAGCAGTAACAAACAATAAATTAGAAAACACTAGTCAAACAACTCAACACTCAAGCAGCAGCTCAAAACCTGTTGAAGATAAACAAACGACGAAACAGCTTGATCAAGCAAAACAGCTTGCTGCAAGTTATCATTATGATGAAGCCATCGCCTTACTTGAAAAAGACGACGCCAAAGAAGCGCAACAATTGTTAGCAACTTTGAAAAAAGAAAAAGAATCCTTGGTAAAATGGGAAGACCCGACCAAAATCTCACACGTCTTCTTTCATAGTCTGATTGTTGATCCAGCTAAGGCTTTTCATACCCAGCAAGCACAAGGGTATAAAGATTATATGGTCACTATTTCCGAATTCAATAAAACCATTGATCAGTTATATAAAAATAACTATGTTCTTGTTAATCTAAATGGATTAGTCAAAAAAGGAACAGATGGAAAACTGACCTTTACAGGTGTTTCTCTTCCAGAAGGAAAGAAACCGTTAATTCTTTCGCAAGACGATGTCAGCTATTATGAATACATGGACAATTCAGGATTTCCAAGTAAGTTGATTGTCGATAAACAGAACCAAATCAAGAATATTTATATCGACAATAAGAAGGAAACTGTTGGTGACTATGATATGGTTCCATTGATCGATTCATTCATTAAAAAACATCCCGATTTTTCTTATCAAGGCGCCAAAGGAACATTAGCTTTAACAGGCTATAATGGTGTATTAGGTTACCGTACATCAAAATCAGAATATGGTGATAACGAAAAAACAAACAAAGAAATCGAAGCAGCCAAAAAAGTTGCTGATCAATTAAAGAAAGATGGTTGGAGTTTTGCTTCTCATACTTGGGGACACTTGAATATGACACAAGCTTCTTTAGCCGATATCCAACAAGATAATGAACGTTGGCAAAATGAAGTTGCACCTATTTTAGGCAAAACAAATATTTTGATCTACCCATTTGGCGCTGACATCAGCGATTGGCAACCTTATTCTGAAGCAAATCAAAAATTTGCTTACTTGAAACAACAAGGATTTGATATCTTCTGCAATGTCGATGCCTCAACTCCTGCATGGGGACAACTAGGAACTGACTACTACCGTAACGCCAGAATCAATATTGACGGTATCCGTTTCGAAGCTGACCTAAAAGGAGAAAATCCAATACTTGATCAATTTATCAACGTCAAAGAAGTGTATGACCAAAAAGATCGAGGATAGAGGTTGTGAAAGAAGCGTCCAGCTCCGCCGACAATAAGTAGGAATTAACTATCTAGGAACGCATACCATGCGTAAAACAGGCGCTTATAAGGTCTATACCCAGTCAAACTATAATATTGGTTTAGTGATGCATTTATTAAACCATTCAAGTGAAGCCATGACCTTAACGTATCTTGGATTAGATCA
>NZ_JBEXMW010000086.1:0-1732 GCF_040610775.1 Nonomuraea sp. NPDC003709
GCGACGCCCTCAGCCTGCTCGATAAGACCGGTGGCGTGCAGGGAGGCGTCCAGCAACGCCGGGTGGATACCGTAACCGCCGGCCTCGGCGGCCTCCCGCTCGTCGAGCTCCACCTCGGCGAACACCTGTGCGCCACGCACCCAGGCCCGCTTGAGCCCCTGGAACGCCGGACCATAGCCATACCCGGCACGAGCCAACGCCTCGTAGTGACCGGACACGTCCACCGCCCGCGCCCCCGCCGGCGGCCACTGCTCATCAGCAGAACCGGCCACACTGCTCGTCACGGCCAGGGTGCCCGCGGCGTGACGCGTCCAAGGCCGCCGGCCGGTACGGGCGTGCACCGCCACCTCACGCCGCCCGTCCTCACCAGCAGCGGACACCGCCACCTGAAGCTGGACCGCCTCGTCGCCCCCGATCACCAGCGGCGCCTCAAGCGTCAGCTCCTCCACCACCGGGCAGCCGACCTCGTCACCCGCCCGCACCACCAGCTCCACGAACCCGGTGCCGGGGAAGACCACCGTCTCCCCCACCCCGTGATCGGCCAGCCAGGGATGCGTAGCGGTCGAGATCCGCCCGGTCAGCACCAGCCCGCCCTGATCGGGCAGCTCCACCGCCGCACCCAGCAGCGGATGGTCCACCCGCGTCAGGCCCAGCCCACCGGCGTCCGCAGCCCCTGCGACGGAAGGCTCCAGCCAGTAACGCCGGTGCTGGAACGCATACGTGGGCAGCTCGGCACCCACGCTGGTGCCGGGCAGGAGTCGTAGCCAGTCCACCCCTACCCCGGCGGCGAACGCCTCGCCCGCCGAACGTACGAACCGCCCCGCCCCGCCCTCGCCGCGCCGCAGCGATGCCACCGCGACCCCCGACGGGGCGGTGACGTCCAGGATGTCCTGCACCGCCATCGTCAGCACCGGATGCGGGCTCACCTCGAGGAAGAAGTCGTGACCGTCGCGAATCGCGACTCGTACGGCGTCCTCGAAACGCACGCGCTGGCGCAGGTTGGTGTACCAGTAGTCGGCCCCCAGCCGCTCGGTGTCCAGCGACTCCGCCACGACCGTGGAGTAGAACGGCACGTCGGCGGAGCGAGGTTCGAGCCCGGCCAGTTCGGCGAGGACGGTCTCGCGGAGCCCCTCCACCTGGGCGGAGTGCGAGGCGTAGTCCACCTTGATCTTTCGAGCCTGCACGCCCTCACCGGTGATCGCCGCGAAGAACTCGTCCAGGTCGGCGGCGCCGCCGGACACGACGACGGAGGTCGGGCCGTTCACGGCGGCTACCGAGAGCCGGTCGCTCCACGGTTCGAGCCGCCGCACCAGCTCCTCGTACGGCAGCAGCACGGCCAGCATGCCGCCCGTCCCGGCGAGCTCCCTGCGGATGACCTTGCCGCGCTGGGCGACCACGCGGGCCGCGTCCCGCAGCGACAGCGCCCCGGCCACGCACGCCGCGGCCACCTCGCCCTGCGAATGCCCGATCACCGCAGCCGGGCGGACCCCCACGGACTCCCACAATGCCGCCAGGGAAACCATGACCGCCCAGGTGGCGGGCTGGACGACGTCCACCCGGTCCAGGGTCGGTGCTCCGTCCGCACCGCGCAGTACGTCGAGCAGGTCCCAGTCGACGAACTCGCTCAGCGCCTGCCCGCACTCCTCCAGCCGGGCGGCGAACACCGGCGACGCCTGCGCCAGCTCCACCCCCATCCCGGCCCACTGCGCCCCCTGACCCGGGAACACCAGCA
>NZ_JBEXMW010000087.1:0-1679 GCF_040610775.1 Nonomuraea sp. NPDC003709
GTGGAGCTGGCGCAGGCGTCGCCGGTGTTCGCCGCCCGGCTGGAGGAGTGCTTCGCCGAGATCCGGCGGTGGGTGGACTGGGACCCGGCCCAGGTGCTGGCCGATGCTGATGGGCTGGAGTCCATCGAGGTGTTGCAGCCGATGGCGTTCGCGGTGGGGGTGGCCCTGGCGGCGTTGTGGGAGTCGGTCGGGGTCCGGCCGACAGCGGTGATCGGGCATTCGCAGGGCGAGGTGGCCGCGGCGTATGTGGCCGGGGTGTTGTCGCTGGCCGACGCGGTGCGGGTGGTCGTGTTGCGCAGCCGGTTGTTCGCTGCGGAGTTGTGGGGTCGCGGTGCGATCGCCGCTGTGGGGCTGCCCGCTGAGGTGGTGCGCGAACGTGTCGCCTCGCTGGACGGGGAGCTCGAAGTGAGCGCGGACAACGGGCCTGCCTCCTGCGCGGTGGCCGGACCGACCCAGGCACTGGAAGAGCTTGTCGAGCGTCTGCGTGGTGAGGGGGTGCGGGCGCGGGTGATCGCCACCACGGTGGCCTCGCATTCGCAGATGGTCGAGCCGCTGCGCGAGCAACTGCTGGAGATGCTGGGCCCCATCGAGCCCGCGCCGGGGCGGGTGCCGGTGTATTCGACGGTGACGGGCGGTGTGCTGGCGGGCGCGGAGCTGGGGGCGGAGTACTGGTTCGCCAACGCCCGCCGGCCGGTGGACTTCCAGGGGGCGGTGCGGGCGTTGCTGGCCGATGGCCGCACCGCGTTCATCGAGGTGAGCCCGCATCCGGTGCTGACGATGGCGGTGCAGGACATCCTGGACGCCACCGGCACATCGGGCGTTGCCGTGGGATCGCTGCGTCGTGGCGAGGGCGGCCCCGACCGGTTCCTCCGCTCAGCGGCCGAGGCGTTCACCGCCGGTGTCGGGGTGGACTGGGAACGGCTCCTCACCGTGACCGGCGCAGGCGCCGAGCTGCCCACGTATGCGTTCCAGCACCGGCGCTACTGGCTGGAGCCCGCAACGACCGGTGTGTCGGACGCGGGCGGGCTGGGCCAGGCCCGCGTGGACCACCCCCTGCTCGGAGCCGCGGTGGAGCTGCCCGATCACGGCGGGCTGGTGCTGACCGGCCGGATCTCCACCGCTACACATCCCTGGCTGGCCGATCACGGGGTGGGGGAGACGCTGCTGTTCCCCGGCACCGGCTTCGTGGAGCTGGCCGTGCGGGCTGGAGATGAGCTCGGCTGCCCGGTCCTGGAGGAGCTGACGCTTGAAGCGCCGCTGGTGATCGAGGGCGACGAGGCGGTCCAGATCCAGGTGGCGGTGTCCGTAGCCGACGAGCACGGGCGGCGTGAGGTGGCGGTGCACGCCCGCACCAGCCAGCGACCCTGGACACGCCACGCCACCGGAACCCTCACCGCAACAAGCAGCACGCCGAGTCCTGCTGGCGAACAGTGGCCGCCCGCGGGAGCGCAGGCGGTGGACGTATCCGGCCACTACGAGACACTGGCCAGCACCGGATACGGATACGGTCCGGCGTTCCAGGGACTCAAGCGGGCCTGGATCCGCGACAACGAGGTGTTCGCCGAGGTAGAGCTCGACGAGCGAGAGGCCGCCGAGGCCGGCGGTTACGGTATCCACCCGGCGTTGCTGGACGCCTCCCTGCACGCCACCGGTCTTATCGAGCAGGCTGAGGGCGTCGC
>NZ_JBEXMW010000088.1:0-1659 GCF_040610775.1 Nonomuraea sp. NPDC003709
CCTGCGGCTTTCACGGCGAATTTGAGCCGACCTGATCATTCACATAAGAAAAGTGCCCTTGAGCTGGGAGGATCGGACTTGTCTAAGGCCCCGTCCAACCCAGATCAGAAGGCACTTTCCGAGTGAACTCTACCGCCTCACATCGCAAGATCACCGTGTCCGCAGACGGCCGCGGGCTGGTCTCCCATGGTGGTGGTCTGCTGCTGATGCAGACGCTGCGTATCACCGGACTGGACAAGGCCCTGTCACAGCAACTGGAGCGCTGGCGGCTCAGCCACGCCGTCCACGACCCCGCAAAGATCATCACCGATCTGGCCCTCACCCTGGCACTCGGCGGAGACTGCCTGGCCGACATCGCCCTGCTGCGCTCCCAGCCCGAGCTGTTCGGCACCGTCGCCTCCGACCCGACCGTCTCACGCCTGATCGACCGGCTCGCCACCGATGAGGCCCGCGCACTGCAGGCGATCCGCGCCGCCCGCGCCACCGCACGCCAGCGTGCCTGGCACCTGGCCGGCCATCGCGCCCCCGGAACCGACGGCCAGCCCGTGATCGTCGACCTCGACGCCACCATCGTCATCTCGCACTCCGACAAGCAGCACGCGGCCCCGACCTGGAAGAAAAGCTACGGCTTCCACCCGATGACCGCCTTCGCCGACCACCCCGGCGACGGCGGCGGCGAGCCCCTGGCCCTGCTGCTGCGGCCCGGCAACGCCGGCTCCAACACCGCCGCCGACCACATCGAGACCACCCGCCTCGCCCTGCCCCAGCTCCCCAAGCACCTGCGGCGCAACGTCCTCATCCGCACCGACTCCGGCGGCGGCACCCACGAGTTCCTCGCCTGGCTCACCCGCCCCGGGCGATGGCTGAAATACTCCATCGGCTTCACCATCACCGACGACATCGCGCAGGCGATTCTCAAGCTCCCGACCACCGCCTGGACCCCCGCCTACAACGCCGACCGCCAGCCCCGCCCCGGCGCCTGGGTCGCCGAACTCACCGGCCTACTCGACCTGACCGGCTGGCCCAAGGGCATGCGCGTCATCGTCCGCAAAGAACGCCCACACCCCGGCGCCCAACTGCGCTTCACCGACCTCGACGGACACCGCTTCACCTGCTTCGTCACCGGCACCCCCGGCGGCCAGCTCGCCGACCTGGAACTCCGCCACCGCCGCCGCGCCCGCGCCGAAGACCGCATCCGCGCCGCCAAAGACACCGGCCTGCGCAACCTGCCCCTGCATGACTTCGCCCAGAACCAGATCTGGCTCGAGATCGTCGCCCTGGCCTGCGAACTCACCGCATGGATGCAGATGCTCGCCCTGCATGGCATCGACGCCCGCCGCTACGAGCCCAAACGCCTGCGGCTCCGCCTGTTCGCCGTCACGGGCCGACTGGTGCACGGAGGCCGCCGCCTGCATCTCCGCATTCCGGCACGATGGCCCTGGGCCCGCCAGATCATCACCGCCCTGGCACGCCTGCACGCCCTGCCGGCACCGACCTGACCAGCACCAACCCGTCCCACGATCAGGAAAGGAGACCTGCGGGCCTGTGGAACCCCGCTCACCCGGCGCGACAGCCGGGCATCCACGCTGACCACAGCGGGGCAATCGATCTCCAGCCGAAACCCTCAGCCGACCAGCTCAAGGCCGAGAAAGATCGAGG
>NZ_JBEXMW010000089.1:0-1640 GCF_040610775.1 Nonomuraea sp. NPDC003709
GACAGCATCTTCAACCAGCTCGAAATCAACTCCTTCGTCAAGGACGTGGTCCGCGGCGTGGTCATCGTCATCGCGGTGGCCGCCTACGCCCGGCGTATCAAGGGACGGTCGGCATGAAGCGGGCACTTCCCATCCTCGCGGTCCTCGTGGTGCTGCTGGCCGCCATCGCGGTCGCCAACCCCCATTTCCTGGAGCCCGCCGGGTTCCTGGCGTTCCTCAAACGGGCCGCGCCGCTGGTGATCCTCGCCGCGGGACAGTATTTCGTCATCGTCTCCGGCGAGTTCGACCTGTCGGTCGGCTCGCTGGTGACGGCCGAAGTGGTGATCGCCGCGCGGCTCATCGACGGCGAGGAACCGGCGACCTGGCCGGTCATCGCCCTGCTGATCGTCATCGGGTTGCTCGTCGGGCTGGTCAACGGCGTGGTCACCACCAAATTGCGGGTGCCGTCGTTCATCGTGACGCTCGGCATGCTGCTCATCCTGTCCGGAGCGGTGTTCCTGTGGACCGGCGGCGCACCGCGCGGCGCCCTCTCTGAGGGCTTCAGGACCTTCGGCCGCGGCAGTCTCGGACCGGTGCCGTGGTCGGTGCTGATCCTGCTGGCCATGGGGGCGGCGGCGATCTGGCTCATGCGCGCCGACTTTGGCAAAACGCTGATGGCCACCGGCGACAACGAGCGCGCCGCGTCGCTGTCCGGAGTCCGGGTCGACCGGGCCAAGATCTTCGCCTTCATGCTCTCCGGTCTGGCCGCCGCCGTCGCGGCGATCCTGCTCGGCGGCTTCGCCGGAGTATCGGCGCAGGTGGGTCAGGGGCTGGAGTTCTCCGCCATCACCGCGGTCGTCCTCGGCGGCGTGGCGCTCGGCGGCGGCCGCGGCTCCGTGCTCGCCGCCATGGCCGGGGCCTTCACGCTGGAGGCCCTGTTCACGCTGCTCAACCTGTACGGAATCTCGGGAGCGCTGGAGTTCACCGTGCAGGGCGTCATCATCATCGCCGCGGTCGCGGCGGGAGCCATCCGACTTCCCCGGAAGTTCACCCCCCGAAGAGGAGACGCACATGCCGCGTCATAAGGCCGCAGTCGCCGTGTTCGCCGTTCTCGCCCTCGCCGGCTGCACCACAGACAAGCCGACGGCCACGACTCAACCCGCCGCTTCCGCCCCGAGCGCCAGTCAGAGTGCCCAGGGCTCGGGCACGGGCGCGCAGTCGAAGTTCTTCGTGCAGGCGGACTTCGACGCCCAGCTGGCCATGCGCACCCAGACCCCGGAGGGTCCCTCCGACAAGCCGTGGGAGCAGGCCATCGCACCAAAGATGACGGACACGGCGAAGTACAAGAAGGACGGGCCGTACCACCTGTGCTTCTCCAACGCCGCTGTCAACAACCCCTGGCGCCAGGTCGGCTGGAAGACGATGCAGGCCGAGGCCGGCCTGCACAAGGAGATCACCAAGTTCACCGCCCTCGACGCGGAGGGCAAGGACGACAAGCAGATCTCCGACATCGCCGAACTGCAGGCCAAGGGCTGCGACGCGCTGATCGTCTCGCCGAACACCACAGCCACGCTCACCCCCGCCGTGACGGCCGCCTGCGGGAAGGTGCCCGTCATCGTGTTCGACCGGGGCGTGCAGACGGACTGCCCGGTGACGTTCAT
>NZ_JBEXMW010000090.1:0-1634 GCF_040610775.1 Nonomuraea sp. NPDC003709
ACGTCGCTCGTGTGCCGGGAGGCCGACTCGTACAGCGCGCCGCGCGTCTCCGTCAGCGCGGGCGCGAGCCGCCAGGCGGCCACGGACAGCAGCCGGGCCAGCCGCGGTTCCTGCTCCCGCAGGCCGTCGGCGCGCAGGGCCAGCTCCTTGGCCAGGGCCTCGTCGCGCTGCCGGTCGGACTGCCTGCGCAGGTACTCGGCGGCGCCGAGCCCGCCGAGCGCGGCGACCAGCAGGACCGCCAGGACCGCCGCGATCAGGTTGCGCGTCCTGGAGCGCCGGCGGGCCTGGCTGGCGGCCGCGTCGAGGAAGTCGCGTTCGCGGCGGGTGAGCGTGAGGTCCTTGCGCTCGGTGGCCGCCCACTGCAAGGTCCGGTCCAGGTGGGTGCCCTGCAGCAGGTCGGCGGGTTTGCGGCCGTGGCCGTCCCACTCGGCGGCCGCGGCGGCGAGCCTGCGGTGCACGGGCAGCCCGGCGCTGTTGCCCGCCACCCACTCGCCCAGCCGGGGCCAGGCGCGCAGCAGGCCCGGCATGGCCAGCGCGTACGCCGTCCCGGCCCGCGTGACGATGCCCGCAGCGGCGAACACGTCGAGCAGCGCGTCAACGGCCGCCGTCTCAGGCAGCTCGTCCCGGCCGACCGGCCGGAGCGCGTCGCCGTCGATCATCCGCAGAAAGACCTCGGGCACGCTGGCCCGCTCGGTCTCGGTGAGCTCGGCGTAGAGCTCCTCGGCGATCGCGCCCAGATCCGGCTCCGCCCGGCCCTTCAGCGTGCCCGCCAGCGTGCCGCCGCGCACCAGCGGGTCCTCCTCAGCGGCGCCTGCCGCGACGGTGCCGGCCGCGACGGTGCCGGCAGCGACGGTGCCGACTGCGACGGTGTCGTCGAGCAGGTGCAGCAGCACCTGCTTGGCGGCCGGCCGGTCGGCGGCGCTCCTGGACAGGGCGGCCGCCACGAGGGAGCCGAGCGGTTCGGGCAGCCCGGCCACGTCCGGCGTGAAGTCGAGCAACCGCCCGATGACCGCCATCGGGTCGCCGGGCTCGATCACCTCAGCCCCCCGAGCCGCGAACAACACGACCAGACCCCACGCCCACAGATCGGCCGCCTCGGTCACGGCGCGCCCGTCGAACACCTCCGGCGACATGTAGTTCGGCGTGCCCATGACCGGGCCGCTCGTGGTGGGCCCGACCTCCCTGGCGACACCGAAGTCGATCACCCGAGGGCCGTCGGGGCCGAGGATGATGTTGTCCGGCTTGAGGTCGCGGTGAACGATGCCGGCCTGGTGGATGGCGGTCAGCGCGGTCGCCACGCCGACGGCCAGACGGCGCAGCCGGTCGCCCTCGTAGGGGCCCGACTCGGCCACGACCTGCCGCAGGCTGAGGCCGGGGACGTACTCGCTGACGATGTACAGCGGAGCCACCTCGACCTGCGCCTCGATCACCTTGGCAGTGCAGAACGAGGCCACCCGCTGGGCCGCCGACGCCTCCTTGGCCAGCCTGGCCCGCGCCTGCGCGCCCTCGGACCTGGGCACCTTGATCGCGACCCGCTCGCCCGACTCGCCGTACGCCTCGTAGACGACGCCCTGGCCGCCCGCGCCGAGACGGCCGACCAGCCAGTACCGTCCCAGGCGGTGCGGGTCGGAAGA
>NZ_JBEXMW010000091.1:0-1533 GCF_040610775.1 Nonomuraea sp. NPDC003709
CCCGCGCCGGTCACGATGTTCACCACCCCCGGCGG
Source organism: Nonomuraea sp. NPDC003709 (assembly GCF_040610775.1). Taxonomy (NCBI): domain Bacteria; kingdom Bacillati; phylum Actinomycetota; class Actinomycetes; order Streptosporangiales; family Streptosporangiaceae; genus Nonomuraea; species Nonomuraea sp. NPDC003709. The sequence continues at coordinate 36 of NZ_JBEXMW010000091.1, forward strand.
CAGATCGGCCTGCCGGCAGATGTCGGCGAACCACAACGCCGACAGCGGCGTCGTCTCGGCCGGCTTGAGCACCACCGTGTTCCCGCACGCCAACGCCGGCGCGATCTTCCAGGCCAGCATCAGCAGCGGGAAGTTCCACGGGATCACCTGCCCCGCCACCCCCAGCGGCTTGCTCCCGAACCCGGCATACTGCAGCTTGTCGGCCCAGCCGGCGTAGTAGAAGAAATGCGCCGCCACCAGCGGCACATCCACATCCCGCGACTCGCGGATCGGCTTGCCGTTGTCCAGCGACTCCAGCACCGCCAGCTCACGCGCCCGCTCCTGGATGATCCGCGCGATCCGGAACAGATACTTGGCCCGCTCCACGCCCGGCAACGCCGACCAGCCGCCGAACGCCTTGCGGGCGGCCTGCACCGCCCGGTCCACATCATCGGAGGAGGCTGTGGCCACCTCGGCCAGCGTCTCCTCGGTCGCGGGGTTGATCGTCTTGAACGGGGTGCCCGCCCCGTCCACGAACTCGCCGTTGATGAACAGCCCGTACGACGCCTTGAGGTCGACCAGGTCACGCGACTCGGGCGCGGGGGCGTACTCGAAGATCGCCATCATCAGTCCAGGGTGAAGTAGTCGGGACCGGCATACCGGCCGGTGGCCAGCTTCTGCCGCTGCATCAGCAGATCGTTCAGCAGCGAGGAGGCGCCCAGCCGGAACCACTGCGGCGACAGCCAGTCATCACCGGCCGTCTCGTGCACCAGCACCAGGTTCTTGACAGCGTCCTTGGTGGTGCGGATGCCGCCCGCGGGCTTGACGCCCACCTGCCGGCCCGTCACCTCGCGGAAGTCCCGCACCGCCTGGAGCATGATCAGCGTCACCGGCAACGTCGCGGCCGGGACCACCTTGCCGGTGGAGGTCTTGATGAAGTCGGCGCCGGCCAGCATCGCCAGCCAGGACGCGCGCCGCACGTTGTCGTAGGTGGCCAGCTCGCCGGTCTCCAGGATCACCTTCAGGTGCGCGTCGCCGCAGGCCGCCTTGACCGCGACGATGTCCTCCCACACCTTCAGGTAGCGGCCGGACAGGAACGCGCCCCGGTCGATCACCATGTCGATCTCATCGGCGCCCGCGGCCACCGCCAGCGCGGTGTCGCTCACCTTGACCTCCAGCGAGGAACGGCCGCTGGGGAAGGCGGTGGCCACCGAGGCCACCTTGACCCCGGTCCCGGCCAGCGCCCCGACCGCGACCTCGACCAGGTCGGGGTAGACGCACACGGCCGCCACCGGGCCGGCGCCGCCGCCGGGGTGGACGGCCTTGGTGCACATCGCCCGCACCTTGCCGGCCGTGTCGGCTCCTTCGAGGGTGGTCAGGTCGACCATGGAGATGGCCAGGTCGATGGCCTGTGCCTTGGCGGTGGTCTTGATCGAACGGGTGCCGAGCATCGCCGCCCGCTGGTCCGCGCCGACCCGGTCAACCCCGGGCAGGCCGTGCAGGAAAGCTCGCAACGCCG
>NZ_JBEXMW010000092.1:0-1531 GCF_040610775.1 Nonomuraea sp. NPDC003709
TTTGAACTTACGAGAAATAGTTTCGGGAGTTGTTCCGATGAACGTTGCAAGATCTTTCATTTTCATTGGAATCATAACAGAATTTGAATCTACTACTTTGACGAGTTGCAAAAGATAATTAGCGATTCGACTTTCAACATCTTCCATCATGAGAAATTGTGCTTGATATTGCATTTCCGCAGCTCTTCTCACGGTGGTTTCAAGCAATTTCAAACTGAGCTCGGGATATTTTAACAACAAATTTTTGAAATCTTGTTGTCGCAAAAAGCAAATTTGCGTTTCTTCCAATGTTTCACCATAGAGATTATCATTCATTACTCCAAACAAGGCGTCTTCACCTGCGTATCCACCAGGTTCAATCACACGTAGTAACTGCTCTTTACCAGCACTAGAAAGCTGGTATATTTTCAAGGTACCATGCGCCACAATTGCAAGTTGAGGCACTGCAAAGGGGCTGATGACTGTTTCACCTTTTTCAAAAATTTTATGATTAACAACCTGCTCAACTTGCACTAATTCACTTTCTGAAAGTAAACCAAATAGTGGCACGAGCTGTACACAGTGGTGTTCATGATGACTAAAATGATGTTTATACTTACTCATTTTGGGGATTCTCCTTATCTTATTATCGCGCTAAAATTATCAAACTGCAAGCCTCATTCAACTAAAGCCTACAGTTTCGTAAAAACTAATTATCATTATCTTCATCTTCGTCATGAAAATCAGCAACGCTTTTACCCAAGTCACCTGCCAAGTTGCGAATAACTTGAAGATTGTAGCCGTAAAGTTCGACTACACCAGCCGCCAAAGCAAATTTTTCTTCTTTGTTTGCTAGCTTGATTTCTCGCGTAATGAACATATTTTGTGCTTGGAAATCCACAATGAAGCTTTCAAGCAGATCTTCATCAGTCCAATATTTGGCTTTTGGATCCTCGGTAATGAACTTGTGATACTTTAAAAATTCTTCAGTTGTACTTGGTACAATCTCATTTTCATCAAGAAGTAAATCCGAAATTTTAAAGAAATATTCAACTTCCTTTTGTGCAATTTCACGTAAATACTCACACTTAACTGGGCTTTTCGCGTATATTCCTGCTTGAGTCAGTCGTATATTTTCTATGAACAAATTGGATAAGACATGTCCTAGCATCGCACCAGCCGTAGGTTTGTGGTGGTCAATCTCTGCTTTATCAAGTTCTTTAGCATATTTTTCATCAATCATTAATTTAGTCATCATTTTTTTCCTTTATTCAATTTATAGTGGTATCTTTCCTGGTATAAATCACACAACAGTTACTTTGCTACTCAAAACAGGATATCCAAGTTTCTCAACCTTGCTGATAAGTTCATCAGTACTGACAACATTTTCGTCAAATTCTGCTTTAACTTTTGATGCATTGAAAAGTACTTTTGCATTTGCTACGCCTTTAGTTGTAGTCATTGCAGCTTCGATTTTTGCCATACAAGATGGGCAGCTTAATTCATTGAGTCTCATAATTACTTTTGACATAAGATTTACCACTTTCTCTTT
>NZ_JBEXMW010000093.1:0-1424 GCF_040610775.1 Nonomuraea sp. NPDC003709
GGGTTGCGTCCACGGGAGTGGTGTACGAGTTTGGCCTGGTCACAGGCGTGGCGTCGTGAAATGAAGACGGCCATCGCGTGATCCTTCGAGTAGCAAGATCAAGATTCGAAGGAGAACCAGGCGATGGCCGTAGACAACAGTGTGACGCCCGCGCAGTGGCTGGCGCGGCAGATCGAGACCGACGACCCGGATCTGTTGCGATCCATGGTGAAGACCATGGCCGAAGCGTTGATGTCGGCCGAGGCTGACAGCCTGTGCGGGGCGGCCTACGGTCAACGCAGCGACGAACGGACCAACTCCCGCAACGGCTACCGCAGCCGCGAGTGGGACACCCGCACCGGCACCATCGAGCTCGCGATCCCGAAACTCCGGCAGGGCTCGTACTACCCGGACTGGCTGTTGGAGCGGCGCCGTCGGGCCGAGCAGGCACTGATCAGTGTGGTCGCCACCAGCTACCTGCTCGGCGTCTCCACGCGCAGAGTCGACAAGCTGGTCGAGCAGCTCGGCATCAAGCACATCTCCAAAAGCCAGGTCTCGCAGATGGCCAAGACGCTGGATGAGCAGGTCGAGGCGTTCCGAACGCGCGCTTTGGACGCAGGCCCGTACACCTTCGTGTGGCTGGACGCGCTGACGCAGAAGGTCCGTGAGGGCGGGCGCACCATCAACGTGCACTGCCTGGTCGCGACCGGCGTCAACGCCAACGGCCAGCGCGAGGTTCTCGGCCTGGAGGTGACCTCGGCCGAGGACGGCGCCGGCTGGCTGGCGTTCCTGCGCAGTCTGGTTGCCCGCGGTCTGTCCGGTGTCCAGCTGGTCGTCTCCGACGCTCATCGCGGGCTGGTGGAGGCGATCGGCGCCAGCATGGCTGGCGCGGCCTGGCAGCGCTGCCGCACCCACTACCTGCGCAATCTGCTCACGACCGTACCCAAGTCGGCGCAGCCGTGGGTGGCCACACTGGTGCGCACCATCTTCGACCAACCCACCGCCGAACAGGTCCGCGCCCAGCACGCCTGGGTCATCGATGCCCTGGAGACCAAGTACCCGGCCGCGTGCGAGCATCTGGACGCCGCCCGGGAGGACCTGCTGGCCTTCGCCGCCTTCCCGCGCGAGACCTGGCGGCAGATCTGGTCGAATAATCCGCAGGAGCGGCTGAACAAGGAGATCCGCCGCCGGACCGACGTGGTCGGTATCTTCCCCGACCGAGGAGCGATCATCCGGCTGGTCGGCGCGGTGCTGGCGGAGCAGACCGATGAATGGACCGAGGCCCGCCGCTACATGGGCCTGGACATCCTGGCCAAGGCCCGCGTCCGCCTCGTCGCTAGCGACACACCGGCCCAGAACCCACTCCCGCAGACACTCACCGCTTAACCTGCAGAAACAGGATCACGCGAAGATCGATTCATACACCACGTCCGTGGACGTGACCG
>NZ_JBEXMW010000094.1:0-1408 GCF_040610775.1 Nonomuraea sp. NPDC003709
GAGGCGTGGTGCGGCGGCCCGGCTCGTCCGGGTGCGAGCGGGACCGCCCTCATGACCGGGTACGCCTCAGATGGCGACGTCCCCGCACACGTGCAAAAATATAATTACACTCCATATATTAGCCATTATATGACGTTAAGTCAAGTTTTTAGAGTAACAAACGTAGAATTTTAATCTATTTATTTTAAGCACTTACCTTTTCAAATTGATTAGGTGTAAGATACCCTAAACTTTGATGGATTCGTTTTGAATTATAAAAGGCTTCGATGTACCAGAAAATACTCTGATAGGCTTCTTCAAAGTTCTTATATTTAAATTGATACACCCACTCTCTTTTTAAATGTCCATGCCAAGATTCAAGACTGGCATTATGATAAGGGTATCCCCTTCGACTGAAAGAGTGAGTCATCCCATAATACTTAAGCAACTCTTCATACTCTAGACTCGTATACTGGCTTCCTTGGTCAGAATGAAGAATAACAGCTTCTGGATAGTCTTGTGATTTAATGGCCTTATTTAAAGTTCTTTGCACTAATTCTACAGTCATTCGCTTGCCCAAATCCCAAGCAATGACTTTTTTAGTATAAAGATCCATAATGGTTGAGAGATAAGCCCATCCTTGTTGAGTAGGAATATAAGTAATGTCGGTTGACCAAACCTTATTTTTCTTTGTAGGTTCAGTCTGTATAAGATTTTTTCGATTGATGTGATCACTTAGTGAGTATCCAGGCTTAAATTTCTTAATGACTACAGACTTGAGTTGAAGTTGCTTCATTAGCTTCTGTACCAGTTTTAACCCGACTTTTTCCCCTTGTTTAAGTAGAAGATGATGAATTTTAGGAGCACCATAGATTCCTCGGTTAGCATTGAAGAGTTGAGAAATTTTGAGTGACAGGTATTGTCTCCTTAATTGAGTTTTAGATGGATGTCGGTTAATCCGTTCATAATAACTTGATTCAGGAACATCAAGGAGTTGACAGCTTAGTCTGACATTGAGTGCTAAAGTTTGTATGGTTTGAGCCATATCCGCAGCACTCACTTCTTTTTCTCGGCGAATATGGTCAATACTTTTTTTAAGATGTCTCGTTCTTCCTTAACTTTAACCAGTTGTCTTTTTAATTCTAGAAAATCAGCTTTAGAGACGGAGCTTTCATTAGATTTAGAGTAGAGGTCTATCCATTTATAAATTGTTGCAGGGGCCACGTCGTATTCTTTAGACAGCTGGGTGACGGATTGACCAGAATGATAGAAGGCGATAAGGGTTTCTTTAAATTCTTTTGAGTAGCGTTTTTTCATGTTTTTGTCCTTTGTCTAAATTATACAATAGTGACTCTAAGATTTAAGGATAACATCATTAAATATGGTATAATTTAAGGTATATAATATGTATGTGGAGATACCATGAATC
>NZ_JBEXMW010000095.1:0-1374 GCF_040610775.1 Nonomuraea sp. NPDC003709
CAGTATTTCGTCATCGTCTCCGGCGAGTTCGACCTGTCGGTCGGCTCGCTGGTGACGGCCGAAGTGGTGATCGCCGCGCGGCTCATCGACGGCGACGAGTCCGCCACGTGGCCGGTCCTGGTCCTCCTGATCGTCGTCGGCCTGTTCGTCGGGCTGGTCAATGGCGTGCTCACCACCAAGCTGCGGGTGCCGTCGTTCATCGTGACGCTCGGCATGCTGCTCGTCCTCAGCGGGGCGGTCTTCCTCTGGACCGGCGGCGCGCCGCGTGGCGCGCTGTCGGAGGGCTTCCGGATGTTCGGTCGCGGCGGCCTCGGGCCGCTGCCGTGGTCGGTGCTGATCCTGCTGGCCGTGGGCGCGGCGGCGATCTGGCTCATGCGTGCCGATTTCGGCAAGACCCTCATCGCCACCGGCGACAACGAGCGTGCTGCCGCACTCTCCGGGGTCCGGGTCGACCGGGCCAAGATCTTCGCCTTCATGCTCTCCGGTCTGGCCGCCGCCGTCGCGGCGATCCTGCTCGGCGGTTTCGCCGGAGTCTCGGCACAGGTCGGCCAGGGACTCGAGTTCTCCGCCATCACGGCGGTCGTCCTCGGCGGCGTGGCGCTCGGCGGCGGGCGCGGCTCCGTGCCGGCCGCCATGGCCGGCGCCTTCACGCTGGAGGCGCTGTTCACCCTGCTCAACCTGTACGGAATCTCGGGAGCGCTGGAGTTCACCGTGCAGGGCGTCATCATCATCGCCGCGGTCGCGGCGGGAGCCATCCGGCTTCCCCGGAAGTTCACCCCCCGAAGAGGAGACGCACATGCCGCGTCATAAGGCCGCAGTCGCGGTGTTCGCCGCGCTGGCCCTCGCCGGCTGCACCACCGACAAGCCGACGGCCACCACCCAGTCCGCGGCGCCCGCCACGAGCGCTCAGGGTTCGGGTACGGGCGCGCAGTCGAAGTTCTTCGTGCAGGCGGACTTCGACGCCCAGCTGGCGATGCGCTCCCAGACGCCGCAGGGTCCCACGGACAAGCCCTGGGAGCAGGCCATCGCCCCGAAGATGGTCGACACGGCGAAGTACAAGAAGGACGGGCCGTACCACCTGTGCTTCTCCAACGCCGCGGTCAACAACCCCTGGCGCCAGGTCGGCTGGAAGACGATGCAGGCAGAGGCCGGCCTGCACAAGGAGATCGAGAAGTTCACGGCCCTCGACGCGGAGGGCAAGGACGACAAGCAGATCTCCGACATCGCCGAGCTGCAGGCCAAGGGCTGCGACGCGCTGATCGTCTCGCCGAACACCACGGCCACGCTCACCCCCGCCGTGACGGCCGCCTGCGGGAAGGTGCCCGTCATCGTGTTCGACCGGGGCGTGCAGACGGACTGCCCGGTGACGTTCAT
>NZ_JBEXMW010000096.1:0-1311 GCF_040610775.1 Nonomuraea sp. NPDC003709
TCCTCTATTACGCTCAGGGTGGACCAAAATAGGTAGTAGTCCCTCCAATTGAATATTATAAAAAAGTTCTTGAGCATAAGCTGGCACATGATTTGATGGAAATTCAATCAATATATAACTTGAAGTGCCTGCTGCTGTCAGTAACTTTCCTTCAGAAAATTCTTTTAATAAATCACCATATATTCTCACCTCTTGTCCGGGTAAAACTTCAATTGATAATTGATGTTCGTCAATGATATTTTGAACTTCCTTAACTTTTTTCAAAATAAGCGGTGATTCATTATTAAATTGAGGATTATGATGAGGAGTCGCAGTGATAGTTGTTATCCCTTCGTCAATTGCTGATTTCAGCATTGTCAGAGTATCTCCAGAAGTTTTAGCTCCATCATCTATACCCGGTAAAATATGGCAATGAATATCAATCATTTGCTCTCCTCTTCTACAAATTTCTGTCTTTTATTTGATTCAAGTTTATTCCAATTACTCTACTCCGTAGTAGTAATACGACGGTGAGTCAGAAGAGTCTACCCCATGCAAAACAACTCCTAATATATTTGCATTAACTTGTTCCAGCATTTTTTTTGTTTTTGCTAAACTCTCTTTTTTTGTTTCATAGGCACGTACAACAATAACCACTCCTCCTACATAACTACTCAAAATTTGAGCATCAGTAACTGCAGAGAGAGGTGGAGTATCAATCAAAACAACATCAAAGAAATCGGACACAGAGTCAATCAAATTCTTCATTGCACTAGATGCTAATAATTCCGCTGGATTAGGTGGAATTGGACCAGAGGTAATTATTGTAAGATTTTCAGAAAGTCTTGTCCCTTGTATGGCATCTTCAATCGAAGATTGATGCATTAAAATATTGGTTAACCCTACTCTATTTTGTACTTTAAAAGTAATGTTAACAGTCGGTTTACGAAGATCACTATCAATTAAAAGTACTTTTTTACCTTGTTGTGCAAAAGCAACAGCTATATTAGCACTCGAGGTTGATTTACCTGCAGCTGCTTCTGAAGATGTTACTAGAAAACTTTTAATCCCTTGATCCGCCATTTTAAAATCAATGGTCGTACGAATCGTACGATATTGTTCAGAAATAGGTGATTGAGGATTGACACTGGTAATAATATAACGATTGTTGTCTATGCTTCTTTTATTTTTAGCCATCCTGAACTCCTATCTTTTATTCCTTTTTGATGATCTATTTACTTTATGGTCGCTAGGCGGACTTGACTTAGTTCCCGATTGCGTGCCATTTTTATTTGTATTCTTATTAAAATCACTCATTTGAGCATAGGTTGT
>NZ_JBEXMW010000097.1:0-1300 GCF_040610775.1 Nonomuraea sp. NPDC003709
TATGTGATTTTATTATTATATGACTAGAATGGTTGTTATCATCGTTTAAATTATTCTTATACTTATTCGTATTCTATCAAAAATGGATGAATTTGTATTGAATTGTTATCGCTATGTTGTTGCGTTTGCAGGTGTCATGTTTCATTTAATGATTGGTTCCGTTTATGCTTGGAGTGTTTTTACTAATCCAATTGCAAAACAAAATGGTTGGGCAGAATCCTCAGTCGCTCTTGCATTTAGTATCGCTATTTTCTTCTTGGGAATGTCAGCCGCCTTTATGGGCAAAGTCGTTGAAAAAATAGGCCCTAGACTAACGGGAACTATTGCTAGCTTTCTTTACGGAACTGGAACCATTATGACTGGTTGGGCTATCCATCAAAATTCAATTTGGCTATTATATCTCTCATATGGTGTCATAGGCGGCTTAGGACTGGGAGCAGGATACGTTACCCCTGTATCAACAATTATTAAATGGTTTCCAGACAAACGCGGTTTAGCAACGGGGTTAGCTATTATGGGATTTGGTTTTGCAGCAATGCTGACTGGTCCTGTTGCTCAACAGCTAATGGCTAGTGTTGGTCTTGAACAAACATTCTATCTCTTAGGAACATTTTATTTTGTTATTATGCTGCTCGCTGCACAGTTTATTGTTCGTCCAAATCTGGCACTATCAAGCACTACTGAAAATAGCATTTCTCAAAAAAAGGGAACACGTCTAACCCGAGGACCGGAGCTAACAGCTAACCAAGCCCTCAAAACTAAATCCTTCACTTTTCTTTGGATAATGTTATTTATCAATATTACATGCGGGATCGGCCTTGTCTCAGCTGCATCCCCCATGGCTCAAAGTATGACCGGCATGTCTGTCCAAACAGCCGCAATTATGGTTGGAATCATAGGCCTTTTCAATGGCTTTGGACGTTTGATATGGGCAACTTTGTCTGATTATATCGGGCGCCCTGCTACTTTCAGTACCATTTTTATTCTCGATATTGTAATGCTTTCAGCCATGCTCATCTTCAAATTACCGCTCCTATTTGTCATTGCATTATGCTTGTTGATGTCTTGTTATGGAGCAGGCTTTTCTGTCATCCCAGCCTACTTAGGTGATGTCTTTGGTACTAAAGAATTAGGAGCTGTTCATGGATATGTACTGACAGCATGGGCTGCTGCCGGAGTTGTTGGACCATTACTATTATCATTAACACATCAACTGTTCCACAATTATACTTTGACATTAGCTGCCTTTATTTTGTTTGATCTATTGGCACTGCTAATCTCATTCTGGATACAACGAGAT
>NZ_JBEXMW010000098.1:0-1269 GCF_040610775.1 Nonomuraea sp. NPDC003709
CGCAAATTGTAAAATGAAGTTAGCCACCTTGAGTCAAGCAAAAAACATCTGAATCTCTTATACTAGAAGTTCGACCAAATAGTATAAAAAGGAAATTCAGATGCAAGACTATTCTATCACAAGCCAGAGCAAAGGGAAACACCTGACCAATCAAGACCGTTTAAACATTGAACGTTGGCACAATAAAGAAGGACTGAGCAACCGTGAGATTGCGCGCTTATTGAATAAAGCTCATGGGACGATTGACAGAGAGATGAAGCGAGGGGAAATCCAGCTCAAGCGGAAGGTAAAATACTCTGCTAAAAAGGCTCAAGAAAATTATGAAGGATTGAGGGCTCACAGTGTTCGTCCGAGTAAACTCACGACTGAGATTGATTGTTATGTGAGTACACGTCTTAAAGAAGACAAGGACTCTTTGGAAGTCATTCATCAGGCTCTAAAAGGAGTTTCTCTGAGCAGCCTCTACAATTGGGTCAACTGGGGCTGGTTAGAAGCCAAGCGTCATCATCTTTTCTATCCGCAGTATAAGGCGGCAAAGAAAATCAAACCTCGTGCGCCAAAGCATCCTTTTGGCAAGTCTATTGAAGAACGGCCTGAGTTCATTAACAATCGCTTAGAAGTGGGGCATTACGAGATTGACACGGTCATTCTTACGAGAGCTAAGAACAAGGTGCTTTTGACGCTCACAGAGCGAAAATACCGCACGGAGATCATTCGCTTGATTGATGGGAAAACAGCACAGGCGGTCAATGATGAGCTGGTGGAACTTCAAAAAAGTTATGACTTCAAATCCATTACCCCTGACAATGGCCATGAATTTGCAAGGCTCTCTGAGGTCGTAAGCTGTCCAGTTTACTATGCACACGCCTACGCGAGCTTTGAGCGAGGGACGAATGAAAACCATAACCGAATGATTCGTAGGCATCTGCCAAAAGGCACAACAAAGACGACCCCTGAAGAAGTCGCCGCTATCGAGTATTGGATGAACCATTATCCAAGAAAAATGTTCAACTATAAGAGTTCATATGAGATGAGCTTGGCTGGCTAACTTGGACTTGCAATTTGCGTTAAAGAAAAATCACAAGTTCAAAAAACTGGAGAAGCGGCAGTTGTCAAAATAGTAGAAAGTCAAGCTCAACTTTATGAATTAGATCATGATGATGAGAAGCCGAGTCTGTCAGAATTGCTCAGTGCAGGGATGATTACTCAAAAACAAATTTCTGCTTACGATAATTACTATGATCAGAATAAAAATGAAGAACGAAATTT
>NZ_JBEXMW010000099.1:0-1169 GCF_040610775.1 Nonomuraea sp. NPDC003709
GTCAGCGTGGCGGCCTTGTCGAGGGTCTTGGCGGTGACCAGGTGCATCACGCCGTACCCGCCGTCGGCGCTCGGCTGGCCCTGGTGGCCGTCCAGGTGGGTCTCGGAGTAGGCCACCGAGACCAGCAGGTCACGAGGCACCTCATACGTCGAGGCCGCCTTGGTGAACGCGTCGGTCATCGGATCGGCGGCCGCCGCGCCGGCCGGCTGCCCCACCAGCATCGACAGGGGGATGACGGCGGCGCCGGTCAGGAGAATGCGCAGGTTCACGAGGGTTCAGCTCCCGCAGTGCTCGGACGGGCTGTTGTACGTGCTGGATCCGGCCTTGCCGCCCCACTTGACGCACTTGCCGGCGGCCGCGCCGCGCACCGGCCCGGCGTAGTACTCGAAGTTGCCGGTGTCGGTGGCCCGGGCCTTGCCCGCGACCTCCAGATAGGCCGTGGTGGCGGTGGCCTTGCCGAGCGAGGCCTTCTTGATCGTGGCCACGCAGTTGTTGCCGTTGGCGGAGTTGAAGGTCAGGTAGACCGTGCCGCTGGAGCCGAGGGCCGCCGAATCGATCACCTTGTAGCCGGCGCCGCACACGGACTCGGCGGTGTGCGGGTTGCCGGGGCTGCCGCCGCCGCACTTGTTCTTGGAGGTCACGCTGGCGTTCGGGTAGCCGAAGGTGGCGCCGTTGAAGGTGGCCTTGCGGATGTTGCTCGGGTAGCTGGTGCCCTGGCGGACCTCGTAGTGCAGGTGCGGGCTGATGTTGTTGCCGGGCTTGCTGGTGTTGCCGACCGTGCCGATCTTCTGGCCCTGGGTGACCTGGGCGCCGGCGGAGACCGAGCGCACGGTCAGGTGCGCGTAGTACGTGGTCCAGCCGCCACCGTGGTCGATCTTGACCAGGTTGCCGTAACCGTTGGTGGAGCCCTGGTGGGCCGAGATGACCACGGTGCCGGCCGCGGCGGCGACGACGGTGTCGCCACGGTCGGCGTCGGCGGTGCTGCCCCGGTTGAAGTCGATCTCGTACGACTTGTGCGCGCTGCTCCCGCTGGAGTTACCCGTCCAGGTCTGGCCGCAGGGGAAGGGGAGCTGGAAGCTCGGCGCCGCCAGCGTGGACACCGGCGGGACGTCCACCTGGTTGTCCGGGTTGCCCATCTCCCCCTCGTCCTCCTTCGACGAGGACGTCGG
>NZ_JBEXMW010000100.1:0-1166 GCF_040610775.1 Nonomuraea sp. NPDC003709
CAGCGCTTGAAAGTCTGAGGTAACACGGCGTGGTTGCGTGCTCGTGGCGGGGTTCGGGAGTATGCCGGTGGGATGCGTTATCCGGATGGTGGTGGTCTGACCCCGGCGGCGCGAGCCAAGCGTGAACAGGTCCGCTTGGAAGCTGCCGGGCTGTTCGCCTCTGGCATGTCACCGCCCCAGGTGGCCAAGAGGCTGCGGGTCTCACGCAAGTCGGCCTATGTCTGGCACAAGGCCTGGCGGACGGCAGGGGCCGAGGCGCTGGAGTCGAAAGGGCCGGGTGGGCAGCGCTGCCGGCTCAGCGATGCGCAGGTGGAGCGGTTGGAGGCCGCGTTGGACGCCGGTCCGGCCGTGTGGGGGTGGGGTGAGGATCAGCGCTGGACGCTGGCGCGGGTCACGGTGCTGGTCGGCAGGTTGTTCCATCTGTCCTACACCCCGCGCGGGATCTCCTATCTGCTGCATCGGATGGGCTGGAGTCCGCAGGTTCCCCAGCGCCGCGCCGCCGAGCGCGATGAAGAGGCGATCGCCACCTGGGTGAAGGACACCTGGCCGCTCGTGGAACAACGGCGCGGGATCAGGACGCGTGGATCTGCTTCGCCGATGAGGCAGGCCAGTCGCTGAGGCCTCCCAAGGCCCGTACCTGGTCCCGCCGTGGATGCACCCCGACCGTCACCGTCTCGGGCAAGGGCTCCGGGCGCGTCAACCTGGCCGGGTTGATCTGCCTCAAGCCGGGGCAGCGGACCCGGCTGATCTACCGCATGAGGATCTACCGGCGTCGTAAGAACGAACGCAAAGGGTTCAACGAGAGCGACTACGCCCGTCTACTGGACGCCGCCCATCAGCAGCTCGGTGGGCCGATCGTGCTGATCTGGGACAACGTCAACATCCACGTCGACGCCCTGATGCGCAGCCTGATCGACACGCGCCCGTGGCTGACGGTGTTCTACTTACCGACCTATGCGCCCGAGCTCAATCCGGTGGAGACCGTGTGGTCGCACCTCAAACGTGGCCTGGGCAATCTGGCACCCGGCACGCTCGACGACCTCGCCGCGGTCATCCGCAGCCGTCTCAAGCAGATGCAGTACCGCCCCAAGCTCTTAGACGCCTTCCTGGCACACACCGGCCTGATCACAGACCTGAGATCGAGATGACACCCCGAACTTTCATTT
>NZ_JBEXMW010000101.1:0-1141 GCF_040610775.1 Nonomuraea sp. NPDC003709
GCTGTGGCTCATCAAAAATATCTCTTCGTGTTCCTTTTTCGACAATTCGACCGTTGTGCATGACTGCAATATTATCAGTCATATGGCGGACAACCCCTAAATCATGAGAAATAAAAAGAAATGCAATTCCCAAGTCCTTTTGAATGAGCTTCATGAAATTCAAAACCTGAGCTTGAACAGATAAGTCTAATGCTGAAACTGGTTCATCGGCCACAATTAACTTAGGATTAGTAGCAACTGCCCGTGCGATTCCAATTCTTTGTTGTTGACCTCCAGAAAATTGGAAAGGATACTGTTCTAAAGCTTGTTTAGGTAGTCCAACAATATCCAATAATTCATGAATCCGTTTATTTTCCGTATTAGCATCTATTTTTTCAAAATTTCGAATAGGCTCCGCAATGATATCGTAAATTGTTTTCCGTGGATTCAAACTCGAAAATGCATCTTGAAAAATCATTTGAACATCTTTATTGTATTTGAGCTGGTTTCTTATCTTTTTTTTGCTGACATCTTGTCCTTTGTAAATCAATTGTCCTGATGTCATTTGTTCTAAACCAACAATTGTTTTGCCAATCGTTGATTTTCCAGAGCCAGATTCACCAACTAAACCGACAGTTTCTCCTTCATGAATCGTTAAATCTACTCCATCAACGGCTAAAACATTATCTGTCACTCGATTAAAGAAACCAGATCGAATAGGATAATAAACTTTTAAGTCCTTTAAATTAAGAATTTCGCTCACTTTTTACCCCCTTTCAATTTTTGATCTGGAAATTCAAATTTTTTCCAAGCCTGACCTCGAACAAAATGATTTGAAGAAATTTCAGTCATTTTTTCCGAAATTACTTTTTGAGCTTCTTCTTTCATCCAAGGCACTCGAGCGAGAAATAAATCTTTGTCATACTCAATTTCTGACAGAGAAGGCACAGACCCTGGAATCACATATAAATCATCCGAAACTGTTTCGGCAGATGGATTTGAACGCAAAAGTGACTGGGTGTATGGATGTTTGGGATTTTGAAAAAGCTCTTCAACAGAAGCTTTTTCGACGAGTTGTCCGGCATACATCACCGCGACTGTATCACCTACTTCAGCTACATCGCCTAAATCATGAGTTATTAGAATAACCCCAGCTTTCTTC
>NZ_JBEXMW010000102.1:0-1085 GCF_040610775.1 Nonomuraea sp. NPDC003709
GTTGGCGAAGGTGAGAACTTAAGCGCCGGTAAACGGCGGTGGTAACTATAACCATCCTAAGGTAGCGAAATTCCTTGTCGGGTAAGTTCCGACCTGCACGAATGGCGTAACGACTTCCCCGCTGTCTCAACCGCAGACCCGGTGAAATTGCAGTACGAGTAAAGATGCTCGTTTCGCGCAGCAGGACGGAAAGACCCCGGGACCTTCACTACAGCTTGACATTGGTGTTTGGAACGGCTTGTGTAGGATAGGTGGGAGACTGGGAAGCTCGGACGCTAGTTCGGGTGGAGTCATTGGTGAAATACCACTCTGGTCGTTTTGGATGTCTAACTCTGGTCCGTGATCCGGATCGGGGACAGTGTCTGGTGGGTAGTTTAACTGGGGCGGTTGCCTCCCAAAAGGTAACGGAGGCGCCCAAAGGTTCCCTCAGCCTGGTTGGCAATCAGGTGTTGAGTGTAAGTGCACAAGGGAGCTTGACTGTGAGACTGACGGGTCGAGCAGGAGCGAAAGCTGGGACTAGTGATCCGGCATCGGCGTGTGGAAGCGGTGTCGCTCAACGGCTAAAAGGTACCCCGGGGATAACAGGCTGATCTTCCCCAAGAGTCCATATCGACGGGATGGTTTGGCACCTCGATGTCGGCTCGTCGCATCCTGGGGCTGGAGTAGGTCCCAAGGGTTGGGCTGTTCGCCCATTAAAGCGGTACGCGAGCTGGGTTTAGAACGTCGCGAGACAGTTCGGTCCCTATCCGCTGCGCGCGCAGGAGACTTGAAAGGGGCTGTCCCTAGTACGAGAGGACCGGGACGGACGAACCTCTGGTGTGCCAGTTGTACCGCCAGGTGCACGGCTGGTTGGCTACGTTCGGGAGGGATAACCGCTGAAAGCATCTAAGCGGGAAGCTTGCCTTGAGATGAGGTCTCCCACCCTGTGAGGGGGTAAGGCTCCCGGTAGACGACCGGGTTGATAGGCCGGAGGTGGAAGCGCGGTAACGTGTGGAGCTGACCGGTACTAATAGGCCGAGGACTTGACCACAAAGCAGACTTTTCTAGTCGTTGCTCGCGTCCATTATGTGATTCTGAGACAGCAA